>NZ_JBVIFN010000002.1:0-595678 GCF_055571305.1 Cellulosimicrobium sp. NPDC030954 | reverse complement strand
CACCCGCTTCACCAAACGCGCCGCCTACTACCGCTCCGAACTCACCATCGCCGCGATCATCCTCTGGCTCCGCGATTCACCGGACACGCCCTAGGTCCCCTCGAGGTCCCGCGGCGACGACCCGCCCGCGGCCCAGGCGCTGGCCGCACGCTCCGCCGGGGTCGTGCCGATCGCGACGCGTGCGCCCGGGTCGCCGAGGAAGCCGCGCAGCACGGCGGCGTCGGACGCCGGCCGGGCGCTCCGGACCGTCACCTCCGCCGGAGGATCGCCCAGGACCTGGAGGACGAGCCGTCGCCGGCCGGCCGGGTCGACGCCCGTCAGGTCCTCCCACGGCACGGTCCGCACGTGGTCGACGCGGGCCTGGCGCGCGCGGACGCCGTCCGCCGTCAGGACGAGGACCGGCTGCCGGAGCACGAGGCCGACGGAGCCGAGCAGCAGCGCGAGCGCCCCGAGCGCCAGCACGGCCCCGACGACCGCCTCGACGACGACGGGCGCGCAGCCCCGGGAGGACAGGCAGGGGTCCTGCCGCGCCGTCCAGCCGTCGACCGCCGCGACGGCGGTCGCGCCGCGCAGCACCAGCACCGAGGCCACAGCGAGCCCGAGGCCCAGCACGAGGACCACGACCCGCCCCCCGCTCGGGCGCAGGCGCGCGGACCCGACGAGCTCGCGCCCGCGCGTCCGCCACCGGCACCCGGGCGTCACGACCCGGACCTACAGCCGCACACCCAGGAGCGCGTTGACCGCGCGGGCGACCACGCCGGGCGCGCCCTCGACGTCCGCGGACGTGTCGCGCCCGGGACGCAGCGACTCCGCCGCCCACGCGTCGACGGCCGCGAGCGCCGCGGGCGCGTCGAGGTCGTCGGCGAGCGCGGCGCGCACGGCGGCGAGGGTCGCGGTGGCGTCGGGACCACCGTTGCCGGAGACGGCGTCGCGCCAGGTCTCCAGGCGGCGCACGCCGGCGGGCAGGTCGTCGTCAGTCCACTCCCACTCGCCGCGGTAGTGGTGCGCGAGCAGCGCGAGGCGGATCGCCATGGGGTCGACGCCCGTGGCCCGCAGCTTCGAGACGAGCACGAGGTTGCCGCGCGACTTGCTCATCTTCTCGCCGTCGTAGGCGACGAGGCCGGCGTGGACGTGGGCGCGGGGCGCGCCGCCGCCCGAGAGCATGCGGTCGTGCGAGGACGACATCTCGTGGTGGGGGAAGAGCAGGTCCGCTCCCCCGCCCTGCACGTCGAACGGCAGGCCGAGCCCGTCGCGCGAGATGACGGCGCACTCCACGTGCCAGCCCGGTCGACCGGTGCCGAGCGCGCCGCCGTCCCACGCGGGCTCGCCCGGACGCTCGCGGCGCCACAGGAGCGGGTCGAGCGCGTCCTTCTTGCCCTCGCGGTCGGGGTCGCCCCCGCGCTCGGCGAAGAGGTGCTGCATGACGTCGCGCGCGAGGCGCGAGACCGACCCGAACGCGGGGTCGGCCGACAGGTCGGCGTAGACGTCGCCGAGCCCCGGGTCGGTCCCGCCCGCGCCGGGCTCGACCGGCACGCGGTAGGCGAGCCCGGCGTCGAGGAGCTCGGTGACCGCCTCGACGACGGCAGGGATCGTCTCGACCGCGCCCTCGTAGACGTCCGGCGGGACGACGCCGAGCGCCGTCATGTCCTCGGCGAAGAGCGCCGTCTGGTCGACGGCGAGCGCGCGCCAGTCGACGCCCGTCGCGGCGGCGCGCTCGAGCAGCGGGTCGTCGACGTCGGTGACGTTCGACGCGTACCGCACGCGCTGGCCGGCGTCCGTCCACGCGCGCACGAGCAGGTCGAACGCGATGTAGGTGGCCGCGTGGCCGATGTGGGTCGCGTCGTACGGCGTGATGCCGCACACGTAGAGGGTGGCGTCCTCGCCCGAGGCCGCGACGACGAGCTCGCGGGTCGTCGAGTCGTGCACCCGGACCGGGAGGCCTCGTCCGGGGAGCTCGGGGATCTGCGGGGCGGGCCAGCTGTGCACGCGTCAACCTTAGCCGCCGGGACGTCGGCGCCGGACCGTCGTCCGGAAGGCGGGCGCCGCGCGCACGGGGCACGGACGACGCACGTCGGCCGCACCGACGGCGATCCCCCGCGCGCCCGGGCAGGTCCGTGCCGGGCGCGGGACAATGCGGACGTGACGAAGCCCACCGAACCCCGCGTCGACCCCCCGCGGGACGGGTCGAGCGCGAGCGGTCCGCTGCTCGACGGCGTGCAGGTCCTGGCGGCGTGGACCGTGGACCCGGGCGCGGCCGGGATGCGCGAGGCCGACCCCGGCGCGCTCGGGGACGCGCGCACCGAGCACGACGCGGCTCGCGACCCCGAGGACGGCGCCCGCCGGGCCGCGCGGGGACCGGCCACGTGGGCGCGGGTCGCCGACCTCGACTCCGTGCTCGACGCGGCGGCCCGGGTCTCGACAGGCCCCGGCCCGACGCGCCACGAGCTGTCCCGGCACGCGCACCACCCGCTGGCGCACGTGCGCCGCCTCGCGCCCGACTGGCTCCTGCTCGTCACACCGACGGCGTGGTTCACGGAGGCGGACCGCCAGGTGCGCACCGGCCAGTTCGCCGCGCTGCTCGGACCGGGGGCCGTCGTCACCGCCGAGGAGGGGGACGCCGACGTGCACGCGACCATGCTCGACAAGCTCGCCGCACCGGGCGACCCGCGGGGCACACCCGTCCAGCGGATCGTGTCCGCCGCCGTCCTGGCGATCGTGGGCGGGGCGTCGCAGGTCGAGCTCGGCCTGGGCGACGCGGTCGCGGACACGGAGCGGGTCGTGTTCGACCAGCAGCGCGAGGACCCGGTCGAGCGCATCTACGACCTCAAGCGCGAGATCACCGAGGCGCGGCGTGCGCTCATGCCCGTCTCGGCGGAGCTGCCGGAGCTGCTCGACCCCGACGTCCCGGACCACCTCGCGGTGAACCGGCGCATGCTCGAGCGCGTGGTGACGACCGTCGAGCGGATCGACCGCCACCTCGACGCGCACGACGACCTGCTCTCGGACATGCTGCAGGTCCACATGTCCCAGGTGTCGGTGCGCCAGAACGAGGACATGCGCAAGATCTCGGCCTGGGCCGCGATGCTCGTCTACCCCACGATCGTCGCGGGGGTCTACGGCATGAACTTCCGGAACATGCCCGAGCTGCACTGGGCGTTCGGCTACCCGTTCGCGCTCGCGCTCATGGCGGTCGGCTGCCTCGTGCTCTACCGCGTGTTCAAGCGGGTCGGCTGGCTCTGACCGCGGGTCACGGGGTGGACGCGGCGGTCCCGCCGGGCTCGAGCACGCCGGTGAGCAGGAGCAGCACGACGAGCGCGGCGAGCACCAGGCGGTAGACCACGAACGGCGTGTAGCTGAAGGTCGAGACGATCTTGAGGAACGCGATGATGACGAAGTAGCCGACGACGAACGCGACGAGCGTGGCGATGAGGGTCGCGCCCGCGCCGGGCGCGCCGGGGGCCGGCTCGTCCGCGGACTTGAAGAGCTGGTAGAACCCCGAGCCCATGACCGCGGGGATCGCGAGGAGGAACGAGTAGCGCGCCGCGGCCTCGCGGGTGAAGCCCATGAGGAGGCCCGCCGTGATCGTGCCGCCGGACCGGGAGACGCCCGGGACGAGCGCGAGCGCCTGCGCGAAGCCGAACGCGACGGCCTGGCCGGGCGAGAGCTCGCGCAGCGTGCGCCGCTTGGCGCCGATCCGGTCCGCCCAGCCGAGCAGGAGCGCGAAGACGGCGAGCATGAGCGCGGTGAGGTAGAGGTTGCGGAACGTGTTCTCGATCGCGTCCTGGAAGAGCAGGCCGAGCACGACGATCGGGACGGAGCCCAGGGCGATGTACCAGGCCATCGCGGCGTCGTGGTCGTGCTGGCCGAGGCGCGCCTTCCAGTCCGTCCCGTGGTCGCCGCGCACCGAGCGCCACCACGCCGCGCAGATCCGCGCGATGTCGCGCCGGAAGTACAGGAGGACCGCCGTCTCGGTCCCGATCTGGGTGATCGCCGTGAAGGCGGCCCCCGGGTCCTGCGAGCCGATGAGCTCGCCCACGATGCGCAGGTGCGCGCTCGAGGAGATCGGGAGGAACTCGGTCAGGCCCTGGACGAGGCCGAGGAGGACGGCTTCCCACGCGTTCACGAGCGGCCACGATACCCGCTCCGGCAGGCCCCTCCGGCACCTCGTCGGCGGGTCGGCGCCCCCGGATGAACGCCGGGCGACGAGCGCGTGAACACCGTCCCGCGGACCTGGTCGGCGGGCCCGGAGGGACGGGTGAACCTCGCCGCTCGTGGCGTCCGTCGCGCGCCCCGGCGGTCGCGCGGCGGGGTCCGCCGGTACCCTCGGCTCCCATGGAACACCGCCACCTCGGCAGCACCGGCCTGCGCGTGTCCGAGCTCGGCCTCGGCACCATGACGTGGGCTCGGGACACGGACGAGCTCGACGCCGCCGAGCAGCTGCGCGACTTCGTCGACGCGGGCGGGACCCTCGTCGACACCGCCGCCTCGTACGCCGACGGGGACGCCGAGTCCCTGCTCGGGTCGATCCTGGGGACGAAGGTCGACCGGCGCGACGTGCTCCTGTGCACCAAGGCGGGCGTGCGCCGCACGGCGCAGGGACCGGTCGTCGACGCGTCCCGCGGGGCGCTCCTCGACTCGCTGGACGACTCGCTGTCGCGCCTGGGCACCGACCACGTCGACCTGTTCCTCGTGCACGCGCCCGACCCGCGCACGCCGTTCACCGAGACGCTCTCCGCGCTGCGCCACGCCGTGACGTCCGGCCGGGCACGGTACGTCGGGCTGTCCAACCACCCCGCGTGGGCGACGGCGCGCGCCGCGACGCTGCTCGGCGGTGCGGACGACGTGGGCCTCGCCGCGGTCGAGCTCGAGTACTCGCTGCTCCAGCGCGGCGCGGAACGGGAGGTCGTGCCGGCCGCCGAGGCGCTCGGGCTCGGCCTGCTCGCCTGGTCGCCGCTGGGCCGGGGCGTGCTCACGGGCAAGTACCGCCGCTCGCTCCCCGCGGACTCGCGCGGCGCGTCCCCGCACCTGTCCGGGTTCGTCGAGCCCTACCTGGACCAGTCCTCCTCGGGGATCGTCGAGGCCGTCGTCACCGCGGCCGACGGTCTCGGCCGCGCCCCGCTCGACGTCGCGCTGTCGTGGCTCCTGGGTCGCCCCACGGTGGCGAGCGCGATCGTCGGCGCCCGGACTCCGGCCCAGCTGCGCACGTCGCTCGCCGCGACCGACCTCGAGCTCCCCGACGCCGTCCGCGCGGCGCTCGACGACGTGAGCGACCTGGAGGTCGGCTACCCCGAGCGGTGGTGACGACGGCGCGTCAGCGCGCGCCGTCGGTCTCCAGCTCGCCGGTCAGGACGTCGTCGTCGAGGGTGTCGTCGAGGTCGTCGAGCGCGTCCTCGTCCTCCTCGTCGTCGTCCTCGTCCTCGTCCTCGTCGTCCTCCTCCGCGAGGTAGAACGGCGTCGCCTCCCCGTGGACCTGGCCGAGGGCCTCGTCGTAGACCTCGAAGGCGTCCGCGAGCACGTAGTAGGCGTCGTCGACGGCGGGGTCGTCCTCCCCGCGGCGTGCGGCGACGGCGTTGTAGTGGGCCTCGAGCGCGGCGATGAACCGGTCGAGCGCGGCACGCGGGTCAGCGGTCATACCCTGACGGTAGCGCCGAGAGGGGCACAATGGCACTCGTTAGTCGGGCAGGTTCTCCCGCCCGGCCGACGACCGAGACAGGCGAGAGAGGACGGTGGCGCGTGGAGGAGAGGCCGACGTCACGCCGGCGGTCCGGATGGGCCGCGAACGGCGGGCAGTACGAGTACCGCGTCCTGACGATCGACCGCTCCACGAGCCGGTCGGACGCGAGCAGGCTGCTCACGGACGAGGCCGAGTACGGGCGCTGGGAGCTCGCCCGGACGCGGCTGTACGTCGGGGGCGAGCGCCGCGTCTGGCTGCGTCGCAAGATCATCCGCGTCAGCTCGACCCTGTGAGCCCGGCCCCGTGAGCGGTCCCGGCCGCGGGGACGGCGCCGAGGGCGCCCCACCGGGCGTCTTCACCACGTCGCGCGCGGACGCGCCCCCGGGGTTCTTCGACTGCGAGGCCGCGGGGCTCTCCTGGCTCGCTGTCGCGGGCGGGCCCCGCGTCGCCCGGGTCCTCGACGTGAGCCCGACACGCCTCGACCTCGAACGCGTGCTGCCCGCCGCGCCGACGCCCGGGGCGGCGCACGCGTTCGGCCGGGCGCTCGCCGTCGTGCACGACGCCGGGGCACCGTCCTGGGGCGCGGCGCCGCCCGGCTGGTCGGGCGACGCGTTCTTCGGCCCCCTCGACGACCCGCTGCCGATGCCGACCGGCTCCTGGCCCGACTGGCCGACCTTCTACGCCGAGGCGCGGCTGCTCCCGGTCGCGCGCCAGGGCCGTGACCGCGGAGCGCTCGACGCCGACGACGCGCGCCTCCTCGAACGGCTGGGAGAACGCCTCGCGGACCTCGCGCGGCCCGCGCTCGACGACTCGCCCGCGCGCGTGCACGGCGACCTGTGGTCGGGCAACGTGCTGTGGTCCCCGCACGACCCCGGCCCGGAAGGAGTCGCGGACGGCGTCGAGGCCGTCCTGATCGACCCCGCCGCGCACGGCGGGCACCGCGAGGCCGACCTGGCGATGCTCGCGCTGTTCGGCGCGCCGTTCCTCGACGAGATCGTGGCCGGGTACGACGCCGTCCACCCGCTCGCGCGCGGGTGGCGCCACCGGGTCGCGCTGCACCAGGTCTACCCGGTCGCGGTGCACGCCGTGCTCTTCGGCGGCGGCTACCGCGCACAGCTGCGCTCGTCGGTCCGGGCGCTGCTCGGCGACTCCTGACAGCGCGCGCGGCTCGGCCTCAGCAGGTGCGCAGCAGGCGGTCCAGCACGCGCACGCCGAACCGCAGCGAGTCCACGGGCACGCGCTCGTCGACCCCGTGGAACATGCCGGAGAAGTCGAGGTCCGCCGGGAGGCGCAGCGGCGCGAAGCCGTAGCCCGTGATGCCCAGGCGCGCGAGCGACTTGTTGTCCGTGCCGCCCGAGAGCGTGTACGGCAGGACGGTCGCCTCCGGGTCCTCGGCGAGGAGCGAGTCGACCATCGCGTCGACGAGGTCGCCCTCGAACGGCACCTCGAGCGCGATGTCACGGTGGATCTCCTCGACCCGCACGTGGTCGCCCGCGAGCGCGCGCAGCGTCTCGAACCCCTCGTCCTCGTGCCCGGGCAGCAGGCGCGCGTCGATCGCCGCCTCCGCCCGGCCCGGGATGACGTTCGCCTTGTACCCGGCCGTGAGCTGCGTCGGGTTGGACGTGTGGCGCACGGTCGCCCCGACGAACCGCGACGCCGGGCCGAGCGCGGCGACGAGGGCCGCGACCGACGACGGGTCCTCCGGGTCGTACCGGAGCCCGGTGAGGTCCGCGACGCCGCGCAGCAGCTTGTCGACCGTCGGGGTGAGCGTGTTGGGCCAGTGGTGGGCCCCGATGCGCGCGACCGCCTCCGCGAGCCGCGTCACCGCGTTGTCCTCGTTCACCTGGGACCCGTGACCCGCCCGGCCCTCCGCGACGAGGCGCAGCCACGCGATGCCCTTCTCCGCCGTCTGCAGCAGGTACGCGCGCCGGCCCCCGACCTCGACCGAGAAGCCGCCGACCTCGCTGATCGCCTCCGTCGCGCCCTCGAACAGCTCGGGCCGGTGGTCGACGGCGTAGCGCGCCCCGTACTCGCCGCCCGCCTCCTCGTCGGCGAAGAACGCGACGACGATATCGCGCGCGGGCTTGCGTCCCTCGCGCGCCATCTGCCGCACGACCGCGAGGATCATCGCGTCCATGTCCTTCATGTCGACGGCGCCGCGGCCCCACAGCAGGCCGTCGATCTCCTCGCCCGCGAACGGGTCGACCGACCAGTCCGCCGCCTGTGCCGGCACCACGTCGAGGTGGCCGTGCAGCACGAGCGCCGGCCGGGTCGGGTCCGCGCCCTCGAGGCGCACGACGACGCTCGCCCGTCCGGGCTCCGACTCGAACAGCTCCGGCTCGAGCCCGACCTCGTGCAGCAGCCCCATGACATACTCGGCCGCGCGCCGCTCCCCCGGGCCCGTCCCGTCGCCGAAGTTGGACGTGTCGATGCGCAGCAGCTCCCGGCAGATCCGCACGACCTCGTCCTCGGCTCGCGGCACCGTGCCGGAAGGGGCGTCGACGGTCGCCGGGGTGCGGGTGCTGGCCGGGGATTCCGGGTGCGGAGCGGTCATGACCACACGCTACCCGTCGCGGTCGCCTGCCGAGCATGCGGTGGTAGATCGTCCGGCGCCCGGACCGGGTCGCGACCGCATGCTCGGCCCGGGCGGGGTCAGTGGCCTCCGTGCGGGTCCGGGGCGAGGCGGCGAGGGCCGGTGCCGTCGCCCGGGAGCGCGTCCGCGTCGTGGTCGGGGTGGGTGACGCCGTCGGGCACGTCGATGCGGGACGGCGCCTGCTCGCCCGGGGCGACGACGACGAGCTGGCCCATCATGCCCTGGTCCTCGTGCGTGAGGAGGTGGCAGTGGAACATGTACGGGGTGCTCGGGTCGGTCGTCCCCTCGGACGCCTCGAACCGGACGAGCAGGCGCGTGACGCGGCCGGGCTGGACGTAGACGGTGTCCTGCCAGCCGCTCAGGTCAGGCGTGGGTGGTTCGCCGCCGACGTCGAGGACGCGGAACTGGACGTCGTGGACGTGGAAGTTGTGCGGGGTGTCGTCGAGCCCGGTGACCTCCCAGACCTCGGTCTCCCCCACGGTCACGACCTCGTCGACGCGGGACATGTCCATCGAGCGGCCGTTGATGGACCGGCCGGAGAGCCGGAACGTGCGGGTCCGGACCGCGTCGGCCTCGTCGAGCATGTCGGCCGGGTCGGTGCCGAGGGCGTCGGGCACGGCCGGGCTCGGCGCGAGCGTGCCGGCGGCGCGCAGCTCGAGGAGGTCGAAGGTGTCGTCGCCGCCCGAGAACCGCTCGAAGAGCGGGTTGACGCCGAGCTCGGGCGGGAAGCTGCGCAGGACGGCGCGCTGCCCCGGGGCCATGGTCACGACGACCTCCGCCCGGTCGCCCGGGGAGAGACGCACGCGCTCGACCGTGCGCGGGGCGGGGAGCAGCCCGCCGTCGGTCCCGACGAGCTGGACCGCGCCGCCGTCGGCGAGGCCGACGTCATAGACGCGGGAGTCGGAGCCGTTGAGCAGGCGCAGGCGGACGCGCTCGGTCGTGACGTCGAGGTAGGGCCCGGGGGTGCCGTTGACGAGCACGGTGTCGCCGAGCGTGCCGACCGGTGAGAGGAACGAGGCGGCGTCGTCGAGCCGCCCGTCGGCGTGGAAGCTCTTGTCCTGGAGGATGACGGGGACGTCGTCGACACCGTACTCGTGCGGCAGGTCGGCAGCAGGGCCGTCGGCGGCGGCCGGGTCGTCGAGGAGGAACATCCCGGCGAGCCCCCGGTACACCTGGCTCGCGGTCCGCCCGTGCAGGTGCGGGTGGTACCAGAGGGTCGCGGCGGGCTGGTCGATCGTCCACGTGGGCGACCACGTCTCTCCGGGCTCGACCACCTGGTGCGGGCCGCCGTCCATCGCGGGCGGCAGGTGCATGCCGTGCCAGTGGAGCGTCGTGGTCTCGTCGAGCGCGTTCGTCACGTCGACGCGCACGCGCTCGCCGCGCGCGGCCCGCAGGGTGGGGCCGAGGTAGTCGCCGTTCAGGCCGATCGTCGGGGTGGGCGCGGCGGCGCCGAGGTCCGCGACGCCCGCGCGCGCCTCGAGCTCGAAGACGCGCACGCCGTCCTCGACCCGGGACTCCGCGAGCGGCGGGACGGCGAGCGGTCGCGTGAACTCCACGGCTCCCGCCGTGCTGGTCGCGGCACGCGCCCACGCGACGCCCACGACCGCGACGACCGCCCCGACGAACAGGACCACGACGAGCCCGAGCACGACGAGGACGCGCGCGAGCGGGCTGCGCCGCCGTCGCGGGGGCCGTCCGGGCGATCCGGCAGGCGCCCCGGGGTGCGGCGGGACGGCGGGCGGCGGGGTGGTGGTCGTGGTCGTCATCGGGTCTTCTCCAGGGTGGACGACGGCGGTCGGCGGGTGCGGGTCGACGGCGGCACGGCGGTGCGGGCGACGCTGTCGACGCTAGGGACCGGGCGGTGCCGGGCGCGTCCGCTCGGAAGCGTGCGCGGGCCCGGAACCGACCCCGAGCGCACGGGGGCACGGCTCGGGGTGGTGCCGGGTCGGGCGGTGCGGGTCGGGAGACGTCGGAGAGGTGCGGGTCGGTCGGGGTCCGGAAGGGGTCGGGGCGGGGCCGGCAGCCGGCCTCAGCGGCGTCGGGCCGCGAGGAGCCCGAGCGCCACGGCTCCTGCGAGCGCCCCCCAGACCGCGTTGGTGAGCAGCATCGGGACGATCGCGATGGGGTGCGCGACGGGTCCCTGCAGCTCCCCGGTGAGGATCGGCGACAGCACCGCGCTGAGCACCAGCGCGAGCACGCCGTAGGCGAGCCCGACGGCCACGCCGGTCGCGAACGGGTGCGCAGGGCGGGCGACGACGATCGCGATGATCCACACGACCGTGAGCAAGAGGGTCGTGAGCAGGGGCGCGGCGGGTCGGCCGATCGCGTCGTCGAGGCCTGTGACGCTCAGGAGCGGTCGGACGAGCGCGAGCGCACCGAGCCCGAGGACGAGGGGCCAGCTCAGCGAGCGGACGGTCTCGCCGAGCGTGGGTCGGGCCGCAGGAGCCGGCGCCTCCGACCGTCCGGGAGGGACGGCGGGACCGGGCGGGACCGGGCCGCCCGGTGGGACGGACGAGGCGGGCGGGGTCGGGCGGTCCGGTGCGGGGCCGGGGGTCGGGTTCATGCCGTCGACGCTAGAGATCGGCATCGCCTCGCCGCGTCCGCCCCGGCGCGCGGCGCGATGCGCCGTCCCGCGCCCCGCGCCTACGCGTCTCGACGTAGTCGACCCTGATGCGGACCCGCCCTGCGACGGACGCGCGTCGGAGTGCGTCTTCCTAGACTCGATGGTCGTGACGTCCCCCGACCTCCCGCACGAGCGGCCCGCCGGGTCGCCGCCCGCGACCCGGGCGGCGCGCCCGTCGCCGCCGCCGTGGCTCATCGACGCCCTGCTGGGGTTCGCGGTGTTCGACGTCGTCGCGTTCGCCATCGCGGCCGACGTCGGCGGCACGCGTGCCGACCCGTGGGTCGCGTACCCGATCGCCCTGGTGCTGGGGCTGCTCGTCCTCGGCCGGCGCCGCTTCCCCGTCGGGGTCCTCGTCGCGACCGCGCTCGTGATCTGTGCGTACTACACGCTCGACCTGCCCGCGATCGGGCTCGCGCTGCCCGTCTCGGTCGCGCTGTACTCGGCGGCCGTCGCGGGCCGGCTCGGGTGGGCCGTCGGTGTCGCGGCGGCGCTCGTCGTCGCCTCGACGTACTTCCGGCTCGCCGAGGGCGACGACGTCCGGTTCGTCGTCGGGTACGAGCTCGCGACCACCGTCGCGCTCATGGCCGCCGCGATCGCGCTCGGTCACGGCGCGTTCGCCCGTCGGCAGCGCGACGAGCAGCGGCGGCACGCGGACGCGCTGCTGCAGCAGACCCGCGAGCTCGAGGCGGCCGACCGCCTCGCGCGCGATCGCGAGGCCGTCGCCCGCGACCTGCACGACGTCGTCGGGCACCGCCTCGCCGTCGTGTCCCTGCACGCGGGCGTCGCGCGCGAAGCGCTCGACGACGTGGGACGCGCCGACGGCGCCGGGCGGGAGGACGCGCTCGCGTCGGCGCGCGCCGAGCTCGACCTCGTACGCACGTCGGCGACGGCCGCGCTGACGGACCTGCGCGCGACCGTGCGCTCGCTGCGGGGTCCGTACGGGCCGGCGGGCGTCGCGGAGCAGGCCCGCCTCGACCGGCTCGGCGAGCTCGCCCGCACGGCGCGGGCGGCAGGCCTCGAGGTCACGCTGGACGTCGACCTGCCCGCGGGCACGGCGGACGGCAGCGCGGCGGGCGCGGCGGTGTTCCGCGTCGTGCAGGAGGGGCTGACCAACGTGCTGCGGCACGCCAGGGCGCGCGCCGCCGTCGTGCGCGTGACGCTGGAGCCCGCGACCGGGACGCCCGGCGACGTGCTCGCGGTCGAGGTGCGCGACGACGGTCGCGGCGCACCGGGCGGCACCCCGGACCGGGAGGGGTTCGGCCTGCGCGGGCTGCGCGAGCGGGTCGCCGTGCTGGGCGGCACCGTCACGACCGACGCGCCCGACGGCGGCGGCTTCCGCCTGCGCGCCCTGGTCCCGGTCGGCGCGGCCGGCCCCGCACCGGCGCCGGCCGGGGCACCGGGGAGCGAGGCCGCGGGCGGAGGCCCCGCGTGATCCGCGTCGTGCTGGTCGACGACCAGCCCCTCGTGCGAACGGGCATCCGCGCGCTGCTCGAGCGTGCGGACGACGTCGAGGTCGTCGGCGAGGCCGCCGACGGTCGCGATGGCGTGGCGCTCGCGCGCCGGGCGAGGCCCGACGTCGTGCTCATGGACCTGCAGATGCCCGTCCTCGACGGGGTCGAGGCGACGCGGCAGATCGTCGCGGGCGCCAGCGGCACCGAGACGCCGATCGCGGGCGACGGGACGACCGGCCACCGCCCGGACGGTCCCCGCGTCGTCGTGCTCACGACGTTCGACGACGACGCGAACCTCTTCGCGGCGCTGCGTGCCGGGGCGTCGGGCTTCCTGCTCAAGGACGCGAGCCCGGACGAGCTGCGCGCCGCGGTGCGCACCGCCGCCGCGGGCGACGCGCTGCTCTCCCCCGCGGTGACGGCGCGCGTCGTCGCGCAGGCGGTCGACGCCGGGCGGCGGGACGACGCGCTCGCCGCCGCCGTCGCGGAGCAGCTCACGGACCGCGAGCGCGAGGTGCTCGCGCACGTCGGGCGCGGGCTGACCAACGACGAGATCGGCGCGGCGCTGTTCATGAGCCCGGCGACGGCCCGCACCCACGTGGGCCGCGTCCTCGCCAAGCTGGGCGTGCGGGACCGGGCCGGCCTCGTCGTCGTCGCGTACGAGACCGGCCTGGTCCGCCCCGGCACGCCGCCGAGGTAGAGGCGCGGTCATGACCACGCCCCTACCTCGCGCTACCAGGCACCTACCTCGCGGTACCGGGGCTCTCCCTCGGCGGGACGGGTCCTCGGGTCAGGCATCGAGGCCGCGGCGCGCGAGGAGCGGCGCGATGTCGGCGTCGCGGCCGCGCAGCTCGCGGAACGACTGCAGCGGGTCCTGCGAGCCGCCGCGCGCGAGCAGGACGCGGCGGAAGCGCTCGCCGTTCTCACGCGTAAGGCCGCCGTTCTCGCGGTACCACTCGACCGTGTCCGCGTCGAGCACCTCGGACCAGATGTAGGAGTAGTACCCGGCCGCGTACCCGCCGCCGAACACGTGGTTGTAGTACGTGGTCCGGTAGCGCGGCGGGACGGGCGCGAACGCCACGCCGGCCGCCTCCAGCGCCGCGGCCTCGAACGGCACGACGTCGGCCTCGGACGCCGGCACGGCGTCGGGCCCGACCTGGTGCCACGCCTGGTCGAGCAGCGCCGCCGCGAGGTACTCGGTCGTCCCGAATCCCTCGTTGAACTGCCGCGAGGCGCGCATCGTGTCCACCCACTCGGCGGGCATCGGCTCGCCCGTCACGTGGTGCACCGCGTAGGAGCGCAGGACCGACGGCTCCCACGCCCACATCTCGTTGACCTGCGACGGGTACTCGACGAAGTCCCGCGGCACCTCCGTGCCGGACTGCGACGGGTAGCGCACGTCGGAGAACAACCCGTGCAGCGCGTGCCCGAACTCGTGGAAGAGCGTGATGACCTCGTCCCACACGAGCAGCGTGGGCTGTCCGGCCGGCGGCTTGACGATGTTGAGGTTGTTCACGACGACCGGCTTCTGGCCGAGCAGGTGGTTCTGGTCGACGAGGTTGTTCATCCAGGCACCGCCGCGCTTGGACTCGCGCGTGTACCAGTCGGCGAGGAACAGGCCGAGCCCCTGACCCGGCTCCCCCGGCGTCTCGCTGTCGAAGACCTCGAAGACGCGCACGTCCGGGTGGTAGCCGACGAGGTCGTGCCGCTCGGCGAAGGAGACGCCGAACAGGCGGTTCGCGGCCAGGAACACGCCGTCGTGCACGACGCGCTCGAGCTCGAGGTACGGGCGCAGCAGGGCGTCGTCGAGCGCGTAGCGGTCCTTGCGCACGCGCTCGGCGTAGAACGACCAGTCGGACGCGCGCAGCGTCGCGCCCGGCTCGTCGGCCCGCAGCGCCGTCTCGAGGTCGGCCGCCTCGCGGCGCGCGTTCGCGACGGCGGCGGGAGCGAGCCGGTCGAGCATCGCGTTCACGGCCTCGGTCGTCTTCGCGGTCGCGTCCTCGGCGACGTACGCGGCGTGGTGCTCGTAGCCGAGCAGGCGCGCGCGCTCGGCGCGCAGGCGCACGGTCTCCAGCACGATCTCGCGCGTGTCGTGGTCGTCACCCGTCGCGCCGCGCGACTCCGACGCCTGCTGGACGCGCTCGCGGACGTCGTGGCGCGCGAGCGACGCGAGGACGCCCTGCTGGGTGGGGAGCTGCATCTCCAGCAGCCACGCCCCCTCGCGGCCGCGCGCGGCGGCGGCAGCCGCCGCGCCCGCGACCGCGTCCTCGGCGAGGCCGTCGAGCTCGGCGCGGTCCGTGACGAGCACGCTCGCCGCGTTGGCCCCCGCGAGCAGCTTGCGGCCGAACGCGGCCTCCAGCGTGGTGAGGCGGCCGTTGAGCTCGCGCAGGCGCGCCTGCTGCTCCGCGTCGAGCTCGACGCCGGAGCGGCGGAACCGGACGAGCAGCGTGTGCAGCAGCCACGCGGCGTCCGGGTCGAGGATCTGCTCGCCGGCGTCGACGGCGTCCTGCAGGGCGCGGGCACGCCCGTAGAGGCGCGCGTCCATGTAGATCGCGTCGTGGTGCGCGGCGAGCTCGGGCGCGAACTCCTCCTCGATCTGCTCCAGTCCCGGCGTCGCGTCGGCCGAGAGCTGGTTGTAGAACGCGTTGAGCACGCGCGCGAGGTCGCGGCCCGACCGCTCCAGCGCCTCGAGGACGGTGACGGCGGTCGGGGGCGCGTCGTCGGTCGCGACGGCCTCGATCGCCGCGCGCTGGGCCGCGGTCGCCGCACGCAGCGCGGGCAGGTAGTGCTCCTCGCGGATCGCGTCGTAGTCGGGCAGCTCGTACGGCAGCGCGGAGGGCGCGGCGAACGGGTTGGCGGGATCGAGGTCGATCAGGCCGGAGGTGACAGCGGGCGCGGAGGTGGGCGCGGGCGCGTCGGTGCGCGTCGTGGGCTCGGAGGTCATGGTGCCCATCCTCACCCCACGGACGGGCGCGACGGAAACGGATTCGCGGAGCTCCCGGTGGCCAGCCGGGCGCTCCGCGCGTCAGGCCCTGCGACCCGACGACGGCGCGTCCGCCGGCCAGGGCTCGGCCGGCTCGCGCGCGTCGTCGGGCAGGAGCGTGCCGAGCCACGCGTCGCGACGCTCGCCGCGCTGGAGCGCGAACCCGCGCACCGTGCCCTCGACCCGGAAGCCGAGCCGCCAGGCGGTGCGCCGCGACGGCCAGTTGCCGACGTACGCCTGCCAGAAGAGCCGCGCGAGCCCCCCGCCCTCCGGGTCGAACGCCCAGTCGACGACGAGCCGGCCCGCCGCGGTCATGAGGCCGCGGCCCCGCGCCTCGGGAGCCGTCCAGTAGCCGATCTCGGCCGACCGCCGGCCCTCGGGCGCGTCGTCGAGGCTCAACCCGATCATCCCGAGGAGGGGACCCACGCCGTCGGGGCCGGGGATGCCCGAACGCCCCACGCTCTCGCGCACGCCCCAGGTGAGGACGTCGCCGCGCTCCCAGCCCGGTCCCACGTACTCCGACACGAACTGCGCCGCGTCCTCGCGCGCGTACGGGGACGGGACGACCGTCCAGGCGGCGACCTCGGGGTCCTGGCACGCGGCCGTGATCGCGTCGACGTCGTCGAGGGTCGGGGTGGACAGGTGGACGTGGCCGTCGTCGAGGGCGAAGGGGTGCACCGCCCGAGCCTGGCACGTCCCGCCGCGCGACGTCACCCGGATTGCCGACGGCCGTCGCCCGCGACGCCGCTCCGGCGCCCCGCGGGCGGCGTCAGGCGCGCAGGGCGTCCTCCGCGGGCGTCCACGGCAGGCCGTGCGCGGCGGCGACCGCCTCGTTGAGGAGCGCGCCGCGGTGGGTGGACGCCCCCGACCGGAGGATCGGGACGTCCCGCACCGCCTCGACCCCGCCGTCCGCGAGCGCCGCGAGGTAGGGCAGCGTCGCGCTCGTGAGGGCGAGCGTGCTCGTCACGGGGACCGCGCCGGGCATGTTCGCGACGCAGTAGAACGTCGTGCCGTGCACCGCGAACGTCGGGTCGTCGTGCGTGGTGGGCCGCGACCCCTCGAAGCAGCCGCCCTGGTCGACGGCGACGTCGACGAGCACGGCGCCGGGGCGCATGCGCGCGACGAGGTCGTCGGTGACGAGGCGCGGGGCGCGCGCCCCCGCGACGAGCACGGCCCCGACGACGAGGTCGGCCTCCAGCACCTCGCGCTCGATCGCGTACGCGCTCGACACGACGGTGCGCACGTGCCCGGAGAACTCCTGGTCGACGGCGCGCAGCACGGGCAGCGACAGGTCGACCACGGTCACCTCGGCGCGCATGCCCACCGCGACCTCGGCGGCGTTGCGCCCCGCGGTCCCGCCCCCGAGCACGACGACCCGCCCGGGCCGCGTGCCCGGCACGCCGCCGAGCAGGACGCCGCGACCTCCCGCGGGCCGCTGCAGGAGCCAGGCGCCGACCTGGGTGGCCATGCGCCCGGCGACCTCGCTCATGGGCGCCAGCAGCGGGAGCGTGCCGTCGGGGGCCTGCGCCGTCTCGTACGCGACGGACGTCGTGCCCGCGTCGAGCAGGGCGCGCGTGCAGTCGCCGTCCGCCGCGAGGTGGAGGTAGGCGAAGAGCAGGAGGTCGTCGCGCAGGAGCGGGTACTCGCTCGCGACCGGCTCCTTGACCTTGCAGACGAGATCGGCCTCGGCCCAGAGCTCGTCCGCGGTCGGCACGACCCGCGCGCCCGCGTCCGCGAACTCCGCGTCGGACAGGTGGGAGCCGACGCCGGCCCCGGACTGGACGAGCACGTCGTGCCCGGCCCGCACGAGGTGGTGGGCGCCGGCGGGGGTGAGCGCGACGCGGTCCTCGTGGTTCTTGACCTCGGTGGGTATGCCGATCCTCATGGTCCAGTGTGGTCGCACCACCCCGTCGCGCGCAGGGTGGCGGGATCTTGTCGGAGAGTGTCCTTCCTGCCGCTCGTCCCGCGAGCGGCCCGCCGCCAGGGTGGGCGCGTGGACACGACGGCACCTCTCGCGGCGCCGCGCGCCGCCCCCGACCCCGACCCCGCGGCGGCGAGCGACGCCTCCCAGTCCGGGCACGCGCCGTCGGGCACGCTGGGGCTCGCGCGCGGCAGCGCGCTGTACGTGGCGAGCGTGCTCGGGACGGGCGTGCTCGCGCTGCCGGGGCTCGCCACGCGCGTCGCCGGCCCCGCGTCCGTCCTCGCCGTCGCCCTGGTGCTCGTCGCCAGCGTGCCGCTCGCGGGCACCTTCGCGGCGCTCGCCGCCCGCCACCCGGACCGGGGCGGCGTCGCGAGCGCGGTGCGCGTCGCGCTCGGCCCGACGGCGGCCCGCGCCACGGGCTACTGGTTCTACCTCGGGGTGTGCGTCGGCGTGCCCGTCGTGGCGGTGCTCGGCGCGGAGTACGTCGTCGCGGTCGTGGGGGCGGACCGAGCGACCGTACCGGTCGTGGCCGTCGCGCTCGTCGTCGTGCCGGCCGTCGCCGTGGGGCTCGGCGTCCGCGTGGCGGGCGCCGTCCAGCTCGGGCTCACGTCCCTGCTGCTCGCCGCCGTCGTCACGGTCGTCGCCGTGGCGGCGCCCGCGGCGAGCGCCGAGCGGTTCACGCCGTTCCTCAGCGAGGGGTGGTCCGGCGTCGGCTCCGCGGTGAGCCTGTTCGTGTGGGCGTTCGCGGGCTGGGAGGTGGGCACGAACGTCTCGGCCGACTTCCGCGACCCGCGCCGCACCATCCCCGCCGCGACCGGGATCGCGCTGGTCGTGGTCGGCGTCGCCTACCTCGCCCTGCAGGTCGCCACGGTCGGCGTGCTCGGCACCGGGGCCGGCTCCGGAACCGTCGCGCTGCTCGACCTCGCGCGCACCGGCGCGCCGGCCGCGGGGCCCGTGGTCGTCGGCGTCGTGGCGGCGATCGTCACGTCCGGCGTGCTCACCGCCTACCTCGCGGCCTTCGCGAACCTGGGCCAGGCGCTCGCGCGCGACGGCGACCTGCCGCGCCCGCTCGCCGCGCTCTCCGGCCGCGCGGGCGTCCCGCGGCGCGCGCTCGCCGTCACCCTCGCTCTCAGCGCGGGCTACCTCGCCGTGCTCGTCGCCACCGGCCTCGACCTCGAGCCCTTCGTCCGCGTGCACACGAGCTGCATGGTGGCGGTGTACGCGCTCGGGATGCTCGCCGCCCTGCGGCTGCTCCCCCGCCGCACCGTCGGCCGGTGGCTCGCCGCCGTCGCGACCGTCCTCACCGGCGCCCTGCTCGTCCTCGCCGGCGCCTCGCTCGTCGCCCCGGCGGTCCTCGCCGTCGCCGCCGTCGCGGTCACGCTCGCGCGGCGCCGGCACGCCACCCCCTGAGCACGCCGTCGCCCCCCACGAGGATCGCCCTCCCGGGCCGTTCCCCCGCGCCACGCCGTCCGCTACGGTCGACGGCATGCCCACGTGGACGGACCCGGGCCCGGTGGAGTTCGACGCCGTCGTGATCGGCGCCGGGACGCGCTCGGGAGCGTTCGTCGCGCTCCCGTACGACGCCGTCGACCTGTTCGGCACGCGCGGCCGGGTCCCCGTGGTCGCGGAGGTGGACGACGTGCGCTACCACGCCTCGCTCGTCGCCTACGGCGGCCCGCACCTGCTCGCCGTCCTCCGGTCGGTGCGCACCGCGACCGGCAAGGGCGTCGGGGACACCGTGCACGTCGCGGTCCGCCTCGCCGCGGAGGTCTCGGCCGTCCCCCGGTGAGGCGCGCGCCGCCCGACCCGGCGGGTCGTCGTGCTGTGTCAGCCGGCGCCGTCCTCCACCGTGCGGTCCGACGATCCGGGCACGGCGTCGCCGAGCGCGATCTCCTTCGCCGTCGGCAGGTCCTCCTCCATGGGCGGGTCCTTGTGCCGCAGGTGCGAGAACACCGACCAGGCGACGGCGACGAGCGGCACGGACACGACCGCACCGAGGATCCCCGCGAGTAGCGTCCCCGCCGTCACCGCGATCGCGACGACGACCGGGTGCAGCGAGACCTGCTTGCCCATGACGAGCGGCTGCAGGATGTGGCCCTCGAACTGCCCGATGAGCGCGATGCCGATCGTCACGACGAGCGCGATGACGATGCCCTTGGCGGCGAGCGCGACGATGGCCGCGATGATCATGGCGAGGGGCGCGCCGATGATCGGGATGAACGCCCCGATGAAGACGAGCACCGCGAGCGGCGCGGCGAGCGGCACGCCCAGGAACCCCAGGAAGATGCCCGCGAGGATGCCGTCGACGAGGGCGATGATCACGGTCCCCCGGGCGTAGCCGGAGAACGTGTACCAGCCCGCGCCGCCCGCGACCTTCCAGCTGTCGCGCGAGCGCGACGGGAGCTGGTTGAGGAACCAGGTCCACATGTCCTTGCCCTTGGCGAGGAAGAAGACCGTGCAGAAGATCGCGAGGGCGATCGCGGCGAACGCCTCGAAGACCGACCCGGCGCTCGCGGCCGCCTGGCTCGCGATGTCCCCACCGTGCTCGGTGAGCCACTGCCGGCCGTTCTCGATCCAGCCGTTGACGTCGTCCGCGGTGATCGTCACCGGCAACGGGCCGTTCTCGAGGAACTCCAGGATCTGGTCGATGCCGTTGCTGAACTGGTCCGCGAGGCTCTGCCACTGGCCCGCGACCGACGTGATGACGTACGTCAGCAGACCCGCGATGAACAGCAGCGCGGACAGGATCGCGAGCCCCGTGGCCAGACCCCGCGGCATGATCCTCGCGTAGAAGTCCGTGACCGGCCGCAGGACCGACGTGATGACGAGCGCCAGGAAGACGGCCACGAACACCAGCTGCACCTGCGCGGTGGCGAAGAAGATGAGCGCGACGGCCGCGACGATCATGAGCAGGCGCCACGACCAGCCCGCCGTCGTGCGCAGCCACGCGGGCACCGACTCGTCGTACCCGACCACCGACGGGTTGCGCCGCGCCCCCGCCACCTTGCGCGCCGCGCTCGACGCCCCCGCGAGGTGCTTCACCGACGCCGCCGCGCGATCCGAGCCGGAGCCCGGCCGCGCGGTCGGCGCCGCTGCCGCCGGTCGCTGCTCGTCCGTCACACGTGCCTCCGCCCGGTCGTGGCCACCATCCGCCCAGTCTGCCCCAGGTCGTCCCCCCGCGCCGGGTGCTGCGGTCGAGCCGTCGTCCCACGTCGGCCCGGTGCCGACCGGCGACCGCGATGTGAGGACCACGCCCGAACCGTGCTATGTTTTTCCCCGCACCGGAACGGCGGAAACGCCGGGAAGGTCCACTCGTCCGGGTGGCGGAATGGCAGACGCGCTAGCTTGAGGTGCTAGTGCCCTTTATCGGGCGTGGGGGTTCAAGTCCCCCTCCGGACACCGCATGGCACACCTCGTGCCACGGAGGCCGGGTCAGGAGAATCTTCCTGACCCGGCCTTCTGCGTATCCCGCCCCCTCGGGTCCGGCAGGCCTCGCCTCAGCCGCCCGTGTCGGTCCAGGACGCGACGTCGACGCCGTGGTCGTCGGACGACCCGAGCGACCACCACGTCGGGGCGCGCGAGTCGTCGGCCGGCGCGCGCTCGCTCGTCGACCCGTCCAGGCGCTCCCCCTCGACGCCGCCGGGGCTGGCGACGGCGCGCCCGGCCCGCGGATCTCCTCGTCGCGAGGCGCCGTTCGCGTGCCCCGAGATGCGGGGTCGGACGTCCCGCTTCACGACGGTCTGTCCTTTCTGATGCTTTTGAGGCGGCATGCAATGCTTGACGTCCATCACTTCACCTACGGTGCCGTGACCCCGCTCATCTCCTACGCGGCCGCGGTCTCCGGGTCCGCCTGCGGCCTGGCCGCGGTGTCCCGGTCCCGTGTCGACGCGCCGTGGCCCGTGCGCTCGGCGTGGCTGTGGCTGGGGGCCGCGGCCATCGGGGGCACGGGCATCTGGGTGATGCACTTCGTGGCGATGCTCGGGTTCACGGTCACCGGCATGCCGATCCACTACGACGTGCCGCTCACGGTCGTCTCGGCGCTGGTCGCCGTGGTGGTCGTGGCAGCTGGCCTGCACCTGGTCATGATGTTCGGCTACCGGCCCCTGCTGCTGGTCGTGGGAGGCGCCGTGGCCGGGCTCGGCGTCGCCGGGATGCACTACATGGGCATGGCGGCGATGCGCATGCACGGCACGATGCACTACAGCGCGATCTCCGTCGCCCTGGCGGTGCTCGTCGCGGTCGCCGCCGCGACGGCGGCGCTCTGGCTCTGCGTGCCAGCGCGGGGCGGGCTGTCCATGACCGTGTCGGCTCTCGTCATGGGGGTCGCGGTCGCGGGGATGCACTACACCGGCATGTGGGGCGTCTCGGTGACCGGTCAGCCGGGCGCACCGGACGGCGGCGTCCCGATGCTGGACCTCCTCGGTGCCCTCCTCGTCGGGGGCGGCGGCTCCGTCCTGCTGCTGGTGTTCGTCGTCGTCGGCTCCCGGACCGAGAGCGAGAGGCGGCGGCACGAGGCATTCCGGGACCGCATGGCGCAGGAGACCGTCTCGGTCGGCAAGTAGCGGCAGGCCAGAGTGCCGTCGCACCGGCACGCCCGTGCCCGGTATCCCGTTCAGGTTCATCTCAGCAGCGAGAAGCCCCGCCGTGTGGAGCGGCGGGGCTTCTCGATCCGCTGTCTCATTCGGATCCCGCCGGCGCTCTCACGCCGGAAGCATGCGGCCAGTCTAGAGCGTCCCGGCGACCGCCTCCCACCCCGGCACGACCTCCTCCTCCCCGAGGAGGAGGTCGCTCCCCCGGCGATCTCGGCCGACGGCGGGAGCCGACGGCCCCGCGCCCGTCCGTAGCGTCGACGACGGCGGTGCCCGAGGACCGGGCGCCGGTGACGACGGGAGGACGCATGATCCAGGTGGAGGGGCTCACCAAGCGCTACGGGCCGACGACGGCGGTGGACGCGCTGACGTTCACGGCGCGTCCGGGCACCGTGACGGGCTTCCTCGGCCCGAACGGGGCGGGGAAGTCGACGACGATGCGTGTGGTGGTCGGGCTCGAGCGGCCCACGTCGGGCACGGCGACCGTCGACGGCCGCCGGTACGCCGACCTCCCGGCGCCGCTCCACGCCGTCGGGTGCATGCTCGACGCGCGGTCCGTGCACCCGGGGCGCACGGCGTTCCGGCACCTGCGGGCCCTCGCGCGGACCCACGGGATCGGCCGCGCCCGCGTGGACGAGGTCATCGGGATGACCGGGCTCGAGAGCGTCGCCGGACGGCGCGCCGGGACCTTCTCGCTCGGGATGGGGCAGCGCCTCGGCATCGCGGGGGCGCTGCTCGGCGACCCCGGGACGCTCATCCTCGACGAGCCCGTCAACGGCCTGGACCCCGACGGCGTCCTGTGGGTGCGCCGGCTCGTCCGCGGCCTCGCGGCCGAGGGACGGACCGTGCTCCTCTCCTCGCACCTCATGCACGAGCTCGCGCTCTGCGCCGACCGGGTCGTCGTCATCGGCCGGGGCCGCCTCCTTGCCGACGCACCGGTGCAGGAGCTCGCCGCGGACGCGGGCTCGCTCGAGGACGCGTACCTGCGGCTCACGGCAGGCGCCGTCGAGTACCAGGGGCGCGCCGCCCGGGAGACCGGCCGCGCTGCGGCGGGAGGCGCCCGATGACCGCCACGACCCCCGCCCCGGTGCGCACTCCCCCGGACCCTGCGCGATCGACGCCCCGAGGCCCGACGTTCGCGCGCGTCGTCGGCTCCGAGTGGACCAAGCTCACGAGCCTGCGCTCGTCCTGGTGGGCGGCCGCGCTCACGGTCGCGGTCTCGGCCACGCTGACCTCCCTCTCTGCCCAGGCATCGTCCGTGGACCCGGGGTTCGACCCGCTGGGCTCCCTCACGTCCGGGCTGCTCCTCGCCCAGGTGCCCCCGCTCGTCCTGGGCGTCCTCGTCGGGACGGGCGAGCACAGCACGGGGACGTTCCGCACGACGTTCGTCGCCGTCCCGAGGCGCTGGCCCGTGCTCGCCGCGCAGACCGTCGTCACCGCCGCGTTCGCGCTGCTCACCGCCGTGCTCGCCGTCGGCGCCGCCGTGCTCGCGCTGCTTCCCTCGGCCCGGGCCCGCGGCATCGCCCTCGATCTCGCGAGCGACGGCACACCCCGGGTGCTCGGCGGCATGGTGCTCCTGCTCGTCGCGATGGCCCTGCTCGGCCTCGCGCTCGGCGCGCTGCTCCGGCGGCCCGTGCCCGCCCTGACGGTCGCCGTCCTCGTCGTCCTCGTCCTGCCCGTCGCGCTCGTGCTCGCGGCGGACCTGGCGGGCGACCCGCTCGCCGCGTCCGCGGGCGTCCCGCCCGCCCAGGCCGCCGTCAACACCGCGGTGACGTTCCTCCCCGCCGGCGCGGGGTCCCTGCTGACGGCCGAGGGCGCCGTCGAGGGAGCACCCGACCTCGGCGCGTGGGGCGGTGGACTCGTCCTGGCGGCGTGGGTCGCCGTCCCCCTGGCCCTGGCGGGCGTCCGCCTCCGCGCGCGGGACGTGGTGTGACGTGGCCGCGACGACGCAGACCCCCGCCACCCGGCCCGCCACCCGGCCCGCCGACCGTTCGCCGGTGACCCTCCGCCGAGTCCTCGCGGCCGAGTGGGACAAGCTCACGAGCCTGCGCGCGACGGGCTGGCTCGCCCTCGCGACGGTCGCGGCGTCGGCCGCGAGCGCCTGGGTGCTCGGCCTGTTCGCCCGGCCCGACGACGGCGCGTCCGGCGCGCCCGTGGCCGTCGCCGGGTACGTGCTCGCCCAGCTCGGGTTCCTCGTGCTGGGCGCGACGACGGGCGCGGGCGAGTTCCGCACGGGCACGGCGCGCGTCACCTTCGTCGCGGTGCCCCGGCGGGTCCCGGTGCTCGTGGCCCAGGTGCTCGTCACGACGGCGGTCGCGGCCCTCACGGCCGCGGTCGCGCTCGGCGCGGCGCTCGGGGCGACCGCCGGGCAGCGCGCGGCGACCGGGCTGGTGCTGGACGTCGCGGACCCGGAGACGGTGCGCCTCCTCGGGGGGTTCGTGCTCTACCAGACCGGGGTCGCGCTCGTCGGGCTGGGGCTCGGGGCACTGCTGCGCCGGCCCGACGCCGCGCTCGTCGCCGGGGTGGTCCTGGTCGTCGTGCTCGACCACCTCCTCGCCACGAACCCCGGCCGGGTCGCCGACACGGCACGTGCCCTCCTCCCGGGCGCCGGGGCGCGGCTCCTCCAGGGCGACGAGCGGCTCGCCGCCCTCGACGCGACGACGCTGGGCCCGCACGTCGGTCCGTGGGCGGCCGGCCTCGTGCTCGCCGCGTGGGCCGTCGTGCTCCTCGTCGCGGCCGGGTACCGCCTCCGGCGCCATGACGTCACCTGACGTGGACCGGCACGGATGGGAGAGTGGGCCCATGCCCCTGCCGTCCCCCGCCACGCCCGCGCGCGGGACGACCGACGGTGGCGCGCTCACCGAGACCGACGTCCAGCGGCGCGGGCCGCTCGGCCGGCTGGTCGAGGAGCACCCCCGCGCCGCGGACGCCGCGCTCGTCACGGGCATCGTGGTGCTCGGGCTCGTCACCGCGGTCCTCGGGCTCGCGACGGTCGAGGGGTCCACCGGCATCGGCTACTTCCGGCCCGACGAGCCCGTCGCCCAGGTGGTCGTCACGGCCTGGCTCGTCGGGGCCGTCCTCGGGGCGGTGCTCCTCCTCGCCCGCCGCGCGCGACCGCTCGTCGTCGCGGCCGCGCTCACGGTGCTGGCCGTCGCCTCGCTCGCGTCCGCGGGCGTGCTGGGGGTGCTCGGGGTGTGCCTCGCGTGCGCGGTGCACGCCGTGGCGGCCTCGCGCCCCCCGCGCACGGCGTGGCTGACGTGCGCGGCGGTGCTCGCCGTCGTCACGGTGGCGACGTGGTGGTGGCAGGACATCGGCCTCGCCGAGATCCTGCTCTGGAGCGACCCGGTCGTGTCGCCGGACGGCGACCCCGTGCGGGACCTCGCCGAGCCGCCCTTCTCCCCCGGCCGCCGGTCCGCGTCCGTCTCGCTGCTCCTCGCGCTCCTGCTCCTCGGCATGGCCACGGGCTCCGGCGCGCGTGCCCGCCGGCTCCACGCGGAGGACCTCACGGAGCGCTACCGGGCCATGGCCCGGGACCGCGACCAGAGCGCCGCGCTGGCCCGTGCGGCCGAGCGCGCCCGCATCGCCCGCGAGATGCACGACGTCGTCGCCCACAGCGTCTCGGTGATGGTCGCGCTGTCCGACGGCGCGGGCGCCGCGCTCGACCGTGCACCCGACCGCTCGCGCGAGGCCCTGCGGGAGCTCTCCCGGACGGGACGCGAGGCGTTGACCGACATGCAGCGCGTGCTCGGCGCGCTCGACCCCGGCGACGAGGAGCCCGTGGCGCCGGACGGTCGGCCCGGGCCGACCGGGACGGACCTCGCGGCCGTCGTCGCGCGCTTCCGCGCCGCGGGCGTGCCCGTGACGGCGACCGGCCTCGAGGTCCCGCTCCCGGACGACACGTCGCTCCGGCTCGCGGTCGTGCGGGTCGTGCAGGAGGCGCTGACGAACGTCCTGCGGCACGCGCCCGGCACGCCGACGGCCGAGGTCGCGGTCCGTCGTGCCGCGGACGTCGTCGAGGTCGAGGTCCGTGACGCCGGCGGCACCCGGCCGGGCGCAGGCGGCGGTACCGGTCGCGGCATCGTCGGCATGCGCGAGCGCGCGGTGCTGCTCGGCGGCAGCGTCGAGGCCGGCCCGCGCCCGGAGGGCGGGTGGGTCGTGCGCGTCGTCCTCCCGTGGCCCGGGCCGCGGGACGTGCCGTGGGACGGGCCGCAGGACCGGCCGAACGACCGGCCGTACGACGAGGACGACGGAGGGCTCCCGTGACGACCGTGCTGCTCGTGGACGACCAGGCGCTCCTGCGGATGGGCTTCCGGCTCGTGATCGAGTCGGAGCCCGACCTCGAGGTGGTCGGCGAGGCGTCCGACGGCCGGGTGGCGCTCGACCAGGTCGCGGCGCTCGCCCCGGACGTCGTCGTCATGGACGTCCGGATGCCCGGCATGGACGGCATCGAGGCGACGCGGCGCGTCGTCGCGGGGCACCCCGGGACGCGCGTGCTCGTGCTGACGACGTTCGACGTCGACGAGTACGCGTTCGCCGCGCTGCGCGCGGGCGCGAGCGGGTTCCTGCTGAAGAACGCCCGCCCGCACGACCTCGTCGAGGCGATCCGCACCGTCGCGGCGGGGAGCTCGGTCGTCGCGCCCCGGGTGCTGCGCCGCATGCTCGACCTCTTCGCCCCGCACCTGCCGACCGGCGACCCGTCGGCAGGCGACCGGTCGGCGGGCGACGACGGCCTCGACCCGCGCCTCCGGTCCCTCACGCCCCGTGAGCTCGACGTGCTCCGGTGCGTGGCCGACGGCCTGTCCAACGCCGAGATCGCCGAGCGCCTCGTGCTGTCGTCGACGACGGTCAAGACGCACATGGGCAACCTCCTCGCCAAGCTCGGCGTCCGGGACCGCGTCCAGGCCGTGATCGTCGCGTACGAGAGCGGGCTGGTCGGCTCCGGCCGCTGAGAGCTCGCCGCTCACCCCCGGCGGGTGAGGTCCGCGGCGCGCGGGGCTGCGACGGTGGTGACGAGCGCCGGAGAGGAGCCCACGATGACGGCTGCGCAGATCCCCCGACAGCAGGTCCCTGCCGCCACGGGCCCGTGGCACACCGCGACGACGCAGGCCGTGTGCGCGGCACTGGACGTCGACCCGGCGGTCGGGCTGACGACGGCGCAGGTCGCCGAGCGGCGCGCCCGGTACGGGCCCAACGCGCTCGCGGAGGAGCGCAAGGAGAGGCCGTGGCAGGCGTTCGGGCGCCAGTACCGCGATCTCATGCAGCTCGTCCTCGTCGGGGCGGCGGTCGTGAGCATCATCGCGCTCGGCGACGTCACGACGGGCGTCGTCGTCCTCGGCCTCACCGTGCTCAACGCCCTCATGGGCCTGCACCAGGAGGGCAAGGCCGCCCAGAGTGTCGCGGCGCTGCAGCAGATGCTGGTCATGACGGCCACGGTGCGCCGCGACGGACGCCAGGAGCAGGTGCCCGCGGAGGAGCTGGTGCCGGGCGACGTCGTCGGCTTCGAGGCCGGGAGCAAGATCCCCGCGGACGGGCGGCTGCTCGTCGCCGCGTCGCTGGAGATCGAGGAGGCGGGGCTGACCGGCGAGAGCACCCCGGTCGCCAAGGGCGTCGAGACGGTCGTCGCGGACGACGCGCCGCTCGGCGACCGCACCGACATGGCGTACATGAACTCGCAGGTGACGCGCGGGCGCGGCGAGATGGTCGTCACGGCGACGGGCATGACGACCGAGGTGGGCCGCATCTCCGGGATGCTCTCCGGCGTCGAGCAGGACAGGACGCCGCTCACGCGCCAGCTCGACCGCATCACCGTGATCATCACGGTCATGGCGGCGATCGCCCTCGTCGTCGTCGTGGTCCTGGGCCTGGTGCGCGGCGAGGACTTCGACAGCCTGTTCGTGGTCGGGATCAGCCTGGCCATCGCCGCGATCCCGACGGGTCTCCCGGCCGTGGTGACGATGCTGCTGTCGCTCGGCACGCGCCGGCTCGCCGAGGAGGGCGCGATCGTCAAGCGCCTCAAGTCGGTCGAGACGCTCGGGTCGACCTCCGCGATCTGCTCGGACAAGACCGGGACCCTCACGCTCAACCAGATGACGGCGCGCCGCCTCGTCCTCGCGGGGCGCCGGTTCTCCGTCGACGGCGAGGGCTACTCCACGACCGGCCGCATCCTCGCGGCCGCCGGCTCGACCGACGTGCCGCTCGAGCCCGTCGCGCTGCCGCTGGCGCTCGCGAGCGACGCCGTCGTGCGCGACGGCGAGTGCATCGGCGACCCCACCGAGGGCGCCGTCGTGGTCCTGGCCGCGAAGGCCGGGCTGGACGTCGAGGAGACGCGCGCCGAGCACCCGCGCGTCGCCGAGGTCCCGTTCGACGCCGCGTACAAGTTCATGGCGACGTTCCACGAGATCGACGGCGCGCTGACGTGCTTCGTCAAGGGTGCCCCGGACGTGCTGCTCGCCCGGTCGAGCCGGTACCTCGCCGCCGACGGCGGGACGGCGCCGCTCGACGACGACGCGCGGGCGCGCGTCACGGCCGAGAACGACGCCCTCGCGGGCGAGGGCATGCGCGTGCTCGCGGTGGCACGACGGGCCGTGGGCCGCGACGAGCTCGCGGGCGAGCTCCTCGACGCGGTGCGCGACCTCGAGCTGGTCGCCCTCGTCGGGATCGTCGACCCGCCGCGCCGGGAGGCGCGCGACGCCATCGCGGAGTGCCGCGACGCGGGCATCCGCGTGCGGATGATCACGGGCGACCACGTCACCACCGCGGCGGCGATCGCCGGGCAGCTCGGCATCGAGGGCCGCGCGCTGACCGGTGCCGAGTTCGCCGCGATGTCCGACGCCCGGCTCGAGGCGGAGGTCGGCGAGATCGGGGTGGTCGCGCGCGTCGCGCCCGAGGACAAGGTGCGCCTCGTCGACGTGCTCAAGCGCACGGGCGACGTGGTCGCCATGACGGGCGACGGCGTCAACGACGCCCCCGCGCTCACCCGTGCCGACATCGGCGTCGCGATGGGCATCACCGGCACCGAGGTGACCAAGGACGCCGCGGAGATGATCCTCACCGACGACAACTTCGCGACGATCGTGGCGGCCGTCGAGGGTGGTCGCGGGCTCTACGACAACCTCATGAAGTACATCCGCTTCCAGATGGTCGTGCTCGTCGGGTTCATCCTCACGTTCGTGGGCGCCGGGATCTTCACGGTCGCGGGCGGCACGCCGCTCACGCCGCTGCAGATCCTCTGGGTGAACTTCGCGATCGACGTGCTGCTGGCGATCGGCCTCGGGTTCGACGCCGCGACGCCCGGCCTCATGCGCCGGCGTCCGCGACCGCCGACCGAGCCGGTCATCGGGCGCGGGCTCGGGGTCCGGCTCGCGGTCGGCGGCGTCCTCATCGCCGTCGGCTCGCTCGTCGCCGTGGCGTGGGGCGAGGCCGACGCCGACCTGGCGGTCGCGACGACGATGGGCCTGACCGCGATGTCGCTCCTGCACGTCGTGGCCGCGCTGGAGTGGCGCGACCCGCGGGCGAGCATCCTCTCGTTCGAGACGCTCGCGAACGGCCGCTTCGTCGTGCTGCTGCTCGCGTCACTGGGGCTGACGTTCCTCGTCACGACCCTCGACGGCCTGCAGCGGATCTTCGGCACGGTCGACCTCGACGGGGGGCAGTGGGGCGTGTGCGGGCTGGTCGCGCTCGGGTTCCTCGTCCTGGCCGAGCTCGGCAAGCTCGTGCTGCGGCAGGTGGACCGGCACCGTGGCGCGCCCGCCGACGCCGGCGCCCCCGCCCAGGTCTCGCCCGCCCAGGTCTGAGGGCGGCGGCTCAGGGCACGACGCCGAGCTCGCGGCCGCGGCGGACCGCGTCGCGGCGCGAGCTCACGCCGAGCTTGCGGTAGACCGACTTGAGGTGCGCCTTGACGGTGTTCACCGAGACGAAGAAGTCCTCGGCGATCTCGACGTTGCTGGCCATCGACGGGAGCACGGCGAGGATCGCCAGCTCGCGCTCGGTGAGGGGCTCGACGAGCGGGGCCGGCTCCGGCCCCCGGTCCGCCGGGTCGAGGTGGGCGCGCAGCCGGTCGGCGAGCGCGTCGCCGCGCGCCGCGACCGCGCGGGCGAGCGCCGGGCGCAGCTCCCGCACGACGGTGAGGAACGGGCGCGCGACCCGCTCGACGGCGGCGAGGTCCAGGGCGTGGGCCAGCGGGACGTCCACGCGACGGGTGCCGGCCCGGGCCAGCGCCGACGCCTCGACGAGCGCCGCCTCGACCCGGACGACCACGTCGACCTCGCCCTCCCCCGCGTCCACGAGCCCCGCGACGGCGCGCAGGGCGGCCCCGGTCCGCCCCGTGGCGAGCAGCTCGCGGGCGCCGCACACCGCGACGACGGCGGCCGTGCCCAGGCCCTCGCGCCGGACGCGCACCGGCAGCGCGGGCTGCGTGCCGTCGTCGAGCAGGCGGACCGCGGCGGTCGCCCGGACCCACAGGTCGGCGAGCACCGGGGGCGTCGCGACGGGCCCGAGCGCGCGGTCGGCCGCGACCAGCGCGTGCCGCGCCGCACCGACGTGACCGCGGTCCGCCGCCACCAGGGCCTGGAGGAGCCGGACCGCCGCCTCGGACGCCGGCTCGCGGCCCCCGGCGTCGGCCGCCAGCGCGTGCGCGAGCTCGCGGTCGAGGGCGTCGTCCGACGCGCGCAGGTACAGCACCCACGCCCGGGCCGCGTGCGCGGGGCGCGCGTGGGCGTACCCGTCCCAGCCCCGGGGCTCGGCCTCCGCGACGACCGCGCGCGCGGCCGCCTCCCCCTCGTCGAGCCGTCCCTCCGCGACCGCGAGGAGCGACGCCACGGCCCGCGCCCCGAGGACGAAGAGCTGGGGCGCCCGCCAGTCGCGACCGGGCGGCGGCACGAGCGGGAACGAGGCCGTCGTCGGCTCAGGGCCCACCGAGCACCAGGCGAGCCCGGCCGCGCGGTGGGCCTGCGCGAGGCTGCGGTAGGTGTCGAGCGCGGGGAACGGGTACGGCGCCGCGTCCGCGGTGGCGAGGGCGGCGCCGGCCGCCGTCGCGACGCCGCGCACGTCGCCCGTCGCGCGCGCGATCGAGGCGTCGAGCAGCTCCAGGAGCACGGCCGCGGCGGGCTGCTCGGCGGGGTCGAGGAGGTCGCGCGCCGTCGCGACGTGCCGGCGGGCGGCGTCGAACCGCTCGTCGACGTACGCCAGAGCGCCGGCGCACAGGTGCAGCCGGGCGTCGACCCCGATCGTCGCGTAGGGCACGCGTCGCAGGACGTCCGCGACGGTCTCGCGGTGCGGTCCCGCGAGCTGGGCGGCCGTGCCCTCGACGAAGACCTCGCCCACGAGGGGCCAGTCCTCCGCGGCGGCCGCGTGCTCGAGGGCCCGCACGGCCTCGCCGTCCCGCGCGAACCAGCGGGCCGCCGCACGGTGGGCGTCGCGGAGCCGGGCCGGGTCCTCGACCCGGAGCTGGCTCAGGAGCATCTCGCGCAGGAGCGGGTGGTAGCGGTACCAGGTGTGGCGCTCGCCCGTCGTCATGACGAAGCCGTCGGTCGCGGCGAGGCCCGGGAGCAGCCGCTCGGCCGGCGCCCCCGGGTCGAGGGCGGACGCGAGGTCGGGGCACACGGCCGAGGTCACGCTCGTGCGGAGGAGGAAGCTCCGGGTCGTCGGCTCCTGGCGGTCGAGGACCTCGGCCAGGAGGAACTCCGCCGCCGAGCGGTCGGCGCGCGCACGGCTCGCGGCGTCGTCGGCCTCGACCCGCAGGCGGACGCCGACCGCCCAGCCGCCCGTCTCGTCGAGGACGCGGCCAGCCGCGGCCGGGGACAGCGGTCGCCGGTGGGACGCCGCGAGCGTCGCGACGGACGCGGCGTCGAACGCGAGGTCTGCGGCCCCGACCTCGGCGACCTCGCCCTGCGCGCGCAGCCGCTGCAGCCGCACCAGCGGGTCGACGCGCGTGAGCACGACGAGGTGGAGGGGCAGCGGGTAGCGCAGGAGGTCGTCGACGGTCGCCGCGACGTCGGGGCGCGCCGCGTGGTGGAAGTCGTCGAGCACGAGGACGACGGGCTCGGGCAGCTGCTCGACCGCGGAGAGGACCCGCCGCAGGAGCGCCGGCGAGAGCCGCGGCGGGACGACGAGCGTCTCGAGCGGGTGCCCCGGGGGGACCGCGCCCGCGGCGCGGAGCGCGGTGAGGACGTCGGCCCAGAACGCCGCGGGCTTGTCGTCGAACGGCTCCAGCGTGAGCCACGCGACCCGCGGCCCGCTGCCGCCGCGCGCCCACCGTGCGACGGCGGTGGTCTTGCCCCAGCCCGGGCCGGCGGACACGAGCGTCAGCCGTCGCGCCACCGCGGCACCGACGAGCGCCTCGACCGCGGGTCGGGGGACCGTCGAGGCGGGGAGCGCCGGGACCGAGGTCCGGGCGCGCAGCGTCTCGAAGGTGTCGGCGGCCCGCGCGACGTCCTCCTGCCCGGCACGTGGCTCGACCGAGGTCATGAGGGCAGGCTATTCCCGGGGCCCGGGAGGCGCAGGGCGAGCGTCGGGTGGAAGACTCTCAGGCCGGTCGGGCCCCGGACCGCGGGGCGAGAGCGCCGTTCACGCCGAGCTCGCCGGGCTCGCCGGACCCGTGACGGCGGGCGGTCGGGCGAGGATCTCGACCACGACGAGCACGAGTCCCGCGACGAGCGCGACACCGACCACGAGCCCCGGCGTGAGCGAGCCGGCGAGCAGGAGGACGAGCGCGGCGAGGCCGACGACGACGACGCGCACGAACGTCTTGTGCCGCCCGAGCCAGTCGCCCACGGGACCCGCCGAGACCCCGCGCCCCTCGCCCCAGCCGCGCACCGTGGCGCCCAGGCGTCCCAGCCCCGCGCGCAGGCTGCGCGCCGACTCGCTCGGGCCGCCGAGGTACGCGGCGAGCGCGACGACGAGGCCGAGCACCCCCACGGTCCGCAGCGTGAGGCGCAGGTACCCCACCGCCTGGTCGAACACCACCTCGGCCGCGTCGAGCCGCAGCACCTGCCCGGAGAGCGCCCCGAGGTACAGGCCGCGCGCGACCGCGAGCCCGACCCCGAGGCCGACCATCGCCCCCGTCAGCGCGAGCCCGGCCACGACCAGCGCACGCGACCGCCGGTTCGCGACGAGGACCCCGGCGGCGAGCAGCCCGAGCACGACCCACGGCAGCCACGTCGTCAGGGTGACGATCTGCGCGTACCGGTTCTGGAGCATGACGAGCTCGGCGGACTGCGCGATGGTGAACGTCGCGTCGACCGACGGGATGCGGGCGGCCACGCTCAGGCCGCGGTCGACGAGCCGCTCCTTGAGCAGGTCGATCAGGCCGGAGAGCTGGATGTTGAGGCTGCCGTCGTCGACCTGGAGGATGTCGCCGTCCTCGCCGCGCATGACCGAGACGAGCTGTTGGTGCGCCACGCGGTTCGCCTGGAGCCAGGCACCCTCGAACGCGTCGCTCTCCACGAGGCGCGTCGCGGTCTCGTGGACGAGCGACTCGACGCCGCTCTGGAGCGGCGCCTCGAGCGCGGCGAGCGCCTGGGTGGCACGGGGCGGGACGTCCCGCTCCTCCAGCCCTCCGACGAGGTCGTCGACGAGCGCCCCGACGTCGATGCGGGACATGACGACCTCGGTCAGCCGGCCCGCGACGGCCGACTGCACGACCGGGTCCGCGGCGAGCGGACCGACCGTCGCGACGTACCGGTCGGTGTCGGTCAGCTCGCGCTGCGCCCACGCCGAGACCGCGCCCAGGGGCGCGAGGAGCGCGCCCAGGGTGATGAGCACGGCGCACGCCACGGCCCGCAGTCGGCGCCGGGGACGTCGCGCGGCAGCGGGCGACTCGGTGCCGGTGCTCTGGCCCGCCCCGTCGCCGCCCGGCGACGGCCGTTCCTCGAGCCGGCGCCGCAGCTCCGCGTTCTCCCGCTCCAGGGCGGCGAGCCGCGCCGCCACCTCGTCGGTCGCGGTCCCCGTCCCGGCCCCCGGCGCGGGCTTGGTCTCGTCGGTCATCGCCGGCCCCTCAGGCGAGCGCCCGCGCCTTGAGCCGGGCGAACTCGTCCGCGTCGATCGTCCCGGCGTCGTACAGCGCCTTCGCGTCCGCGATCTCGCTCGCCGGCGAGCGGCCGGTGCTCGCGGTCGCCCGGACGTAGTCGTCCATCACCTGCCGTCGCGCGCGGTCCTCCTCGGCGTGCCGCTCGGCCATGCCACGCCCTCGGGCGATGACGTAGACCAGCGCCGACACGTACGGGACGACGATCAGCGCGACGACCCACAGCGCCTTCCACCAGCCGCTGAGCGCCTTGTCGCGGAACAGGTCGGCCACGATCTGGAACAGCACGACCAGGTAGGCGATGAAGAAGAACCACCACACCATGAGCCAGAACCAGTCCCAGAAGCCGTCCATCGGGCACTCCTCGTCTCAGGTCGCGAACGTTCGCGATGCTCCCACTGTGGGTCGCGGGGCGCCACCGGTACTCACCCGCCGGGGGTAGTCGCCCGTGCGCCTCCCGGGTGCCACCCGCACCGGGTGATCCGCGCCGCCCGGCGCGCGCGCATCCTGGTGCGACGGGCGAGCCGGGAGAGGCGCATGGACGGCACGACGATGGTCGAGGTGACGGTGCTGGGTCCCGTGGTGCTCCCCGTCGCCGACCTGGCCGAGCTCGGCGTGCGGCGGACCGCCGAGTGCACGCTGCTCGAGGCGACGGTGCGCGACCAGGCCGCGCTCTACGGGCTGCTCCAGCGCCTCGCCGCGCTCGGTCTCGAGCTCCTCGAGCTGCGCACCGCGGCGCCCGGGCAGCGGGCCGACGTGGAGGTCGTCGTCCGCGGCCCCGTGGGCGCGCTGGTCCAGGAGATGCTGCGCGACGTCGGCCAGGCGCTCCCGGGGTCCCTGACCTCCTACCGGCTCCGGGACACCGACCTGGCGGGCCTCCTCGCGGTCGTGACGGGCCTGCGCTCGCCCACGGCCGACGACGAGCCCGCGTCGGCCGCACCCCCGGACGCCCCCGCGACGCCGGCCCGGGGACGGACGCCGGGCACCGGCACCGGCACCGACCCGGACCCCGCGACCTCGGCGATGGACGCGAAGATCGCGCAGCTCCGCGAGCTCGCGGCGCTGCGCGACCAGGGCGTTCTCACGGACGCCGAGCTCGCGGAGCAGAAGGCGCGCATCCTCGGGCGCTGACCCGTCGGACGATGCGGTCGCGGCCGCGCGACCGTGCTCCGGCGTGTATCCCTTGACACTCGGAAAGCGCCTTCCCTACGCTGCGAGGGTCGCGCTCGCGGACGTGCAGCTCGAACCGGACAGGAGAGCAGGACGGGGCGGTCCAGTGGCCGCCACGACCGTGCGCGCGACCCGTGCGGACCCCGCCGCGACGATGCGGCCGCGGGACCCGCCGGCGTGCAGGAACCCGACCCGGCGACGGACGGCCGGCGGGTCGGAGACATGACAGCGCTAACCAGTGCGTCGTGCCAGCACCATCCGACGAAGTGGAGCAGACGATGACGTCTACGCATTCGAGCCGACGAGGGAGGACGGCGCTCGCCGTCACCCTCGCGGCGGTCCTGGGAGGGACCCTCCTCGTGCCACCCGCGGCCGCAGAGGTCGCCGAGGACGAGTTCACCGAGATCCTCAGCTTCGAGGGCTATCAGCGCACCGCCCTGAACGGCCAGGACGGCTGGTCCGCCTCGACCGCGGCCCGGGTCGTCGCGGACCCGCTCAACGGCAACAACCAGGTCCTCGAGATGGTCGGCGGTACCCAGCGCGCCCACCGCGCGGTCCCCGGGATCGCCGACGGCACGACCGGGACCGTGTTCTTCCGCTTCATGCGGTCGGGCAGCGTCGACACGTCGTTCGGCATCACGGACAACGACGCGCCGTCCGACTACGCGCACAGCCGCGCGTACGTGAACAACCAGAACAACGACGTGATGCTCGTGCGCGACGGCGGCGCCTTCAAGCCCGCCGGCGTCTGGTCGCGGGACACGTGGCAGTGCGTGTGGATCGTCGCAGACAACGCGACGGACAAGGTCAGCGTCTACAGCCAGGGCGGGCCGTACGAGGAGATCACCCGGCTGCCCGAGGGCACGGAGCAGCAGTTCGGCTTCCGCCAGGGCGTCACCTCGGCGCTCGACCGGTTCTTCTGGATCAACGGCGCCAGCAGCGCGGGCCGCCTCATGCTCGACGACGTCGCGGTCGACACGGCCGGGCAGAACCTCGCGATCCCGACGGGCAACCCGGCCGACTGCGCCGCGGGCGGCACGACGCCGAACGAGCCGCTGCTCAACCCGCTGCCCGACCCGACGCCCTCGACGCTCGGGATCGAGGTGACGGAGCTGGCCCAGCTCCCGGCGTCGCAGACGACCCCGGCGACGCAGGACCCGCGCCTCGTGCGCCACAACCGCATCACGCACCTCGACGAGATCCCGGACGGCTCGGGCCGCCTCATGGTGCCGGACAACAACGCGGTCCTCTACACCGTCGACAAGGACACGGGCGCGTACGTGCCCTACCTCGACGTGCGCCAGCAGTTCCTCGACAACTTCCACAACAGCGCAGGCCTCGGCACCGGGCTCGGCTCCGCCGAGTTCCACCCCGACTTCGCCGAGAACGGGCTCTTCTACACGGTGCACACCGAGGGCGGCACGGCGCTGACGGAGGACACCCCCGACTACCCGGCGTACGGGAACACCCAGTTCCACAGCGTCGTCACCGAGTGGAAGGCGACCGACCCGTCCGCACCGGTCTTCGCGGGGACGAGCCGCGAGGTCCTGCGCGTGCCGTTCGCGGGCCGCGTGCACACGGTGCAGCAGATCGCGTTCAACCCCACGGTCGCCGAGGGCGACGCCGACTACGGCAACCTCTACGTCCTCGTGGGCGACGGCGGCAACGGCGTCGGCAACGGCAACCCGCAGGACCTCGCGACGCCGCAGGGCAAGATCTTCCGCATCGACCCGCTGGGCGACGACAGCGCCAACGGCCGGTACGGGATCCCGGCGGACAACCCGTTCGTCGGGACGGCCGGCGCGCTGCCGGAGATCTACGCCGTCGGCATGCGCGACCCGCACCGGATCAGCTGGGACCCCGAGGGCGACCACACGATGTACCTGGGGCACATCGGCGAGTGGCAGGTCGAGTCCGTGTACGCCGTCGAGCCGGGCGACAACTTCGGCTGGTCCGTGCGCGAGGGGTCGTTCCTCGCCGACAACCGGCAGATCTACCCGCTGCCCGCGAACGACGCCGAGAACGGCTTCACGTACCCAGTGGCCGCCTACGACCACAACCGCGACCCCGGCCAGACCGGCGACGCGGGCGTCGCGCTCAACGGCGGGTTCGTCTACCGCGGCGACATCCCCGAGCTGCGCGGGCGCTACCTCTTCACCGACCTCGTGCGCGGCTGGGTGCTGGGCACCGAGGCGGACGAGATGGTGCGGAACGACGGCGCCCTCGAGGACCTGGCCGAGATCGAGCACCTGCGCGTGTTCGCCGACGGCGCGGAGACGACGTTCCAGGAGCTCGTCGGCGACCAGCGCGTCGACCTGCGCTTCGGGTCCGACGCCGACGGCGAGCTGTACCTGATCTCGAAGGCCGACGGGAAGATCTGGCAGGTCACCGGGGCGCGGCGTGTCGGGGCGTCCTCGCCCGTCGTGCTCCCCGAGCTCGCCGGGAACGTCGCGGCGCACTACGACTTCGACCACCCCGTCGCGGGCTCGACGACGTGGGAGGCGGACCAGGGCTGGTCCGGGACGAACATCCAGCTCGTCAACGGCGGGGTGGAGATGCGCGTGGCCGACCGGGCCTACCCGGGCGCGGGCGAGGCGCTGCAGACGCAGCAGATGAGCCCGCTCGCGTCGTCGAACGACGACTGGAAGGCCGGCGTCTACGACCCCGCCGGCGTGGACTCGCTCGGGGCCTTCGCGGACGCCGACGAGATCTCGGTCATGGGCTGGTTCAAGCCGACCGGCGAGCACCCCGCCCTCAACTCGGGCACGACGAACCCCGACGACCGCTACAACGCGATCGGCCTCGCCGGTGTGCTGACCGGGGACTCCGACGGCCACGCGGTGCGCGCGCTGCTCGAGGTCATCACCGTCGGCGACGAGCTCAAGCTCGTGGCCCTGGGGCGTCGGGTCGACGGCGGCGGCTCGTGGACGTTCGCGGCCGACCTCCCGTGGGACCAGATCCTCGAGCGCGACCGCTGGGTCCACCTCGCGGCGACGTTCGACTTCGCGGGCGGCGAGATGAAGCTCTACATGAACGGCGAGGAGCTCGAGGGCCGGTACACGGCCTCGAACCCCTGGGGCGCCGGCGCCACCTCCCCGACCGACCCGCGCGGGATCAAGATCGGCGGCAGCTTCCCGCAGGACACGCGCGAGGCCAACCCGTTCCACGGCCGCATGGACGACCTCATGTTCCTCGACACCGTCCCGACGCCGGAGCAGGTCGCGGCGCAGTACGCCCGGTTCGGCGCGCAGCCGGTCGAGCCCCCGGCGCCGCCGTCGTGCGCCCCGGCGGGCGAGCCGATCACGGACGTCATGGCCGGTGAGAACTGGGCGCCGCGCACGCCGTCCAAGTGGCAGTTCCCGGGCGACCGGATCGTGCTCGCGCAGGCCGGCACCGACCCGGCGGACGGCATCCGCCGCCCGTTCGAGTACGCCGTCCTCACCGAAGGTCCCGAGCTCGGCTCGTTCGCGCTCGACGCCGAGGTGAAGCTCGACGCCCCGGCGTCGGTGAACAACCGGGACGTGATCGTGGTGTTCGGCTGGCAGTCGGACACGCAGTACTACTACGCCCACCTGTCGCAGGACAACACGATCTACGCCCACAACGGCATCTTCAAGGTCGACGGCAAGGACCGGGAGCGGATCGACGACCAGTGGGACGGCGCGGTGGGCGCTCCCCCGGCGGTCACCGACGAGGAGTGGCACGACGTGCGCGTCGTGCGCTGCGCGGACAGCGGCGACGTCGCCGTGTACCTCGACGGCCTCGACACCCCGCTGCTCACGGCGAACGACACGACGTTCACCGAGGGACGGGCCGGCTTCGGGTCGTTCGACAACACCGGCAGCCTGCGCGGCCTCGTGGTCACGCCGGCCGTGGAGCAGGCCGACGTCGAGCTCGACGTGGCGGTCTCGCCGCGCTGCCTCGCCGGCAAGGCGTACCTCGCCGTCGCGGCGACGAACGCGTCCGGCGTGGCGGCCGACGTGACCCTGACGACCGTCTTCGGGTCGCGCACGGTCGCGGACGTCCAGCCCGGCCGGGCCGCGTACCAGTCGTTCGCGTCGCGGGCGACCGCTCTCGACGCGGGCTCGGTCACGGTCTCCGCCACGGCCACGGTCGACGGCGAGGAGGTGTCGAGCGAGGTGGTCGTCGAGCACGCGGCGCACACCTGCGGGTGACGCCCGCCTCCTGGCCCGGGGGTCCTGACCCCCGGGCCTGACCGCACGAACCGCCCCGGACCCGTCCAGGCTGCGTCCGACCAGCCGCGGGACCGGGGCGGTCCGTGCGTGCGCGGGCCGCGCCCGCCGGCGGTCACCCGGCCGCGAGCGCCGCCCCGCCGCGCCGGAGCGCGAGGACGAGCGAGCCGGCGACGAAGTAGTCCTCGTCGACCTCGCGCCGCGCCTCCCGGACCGCCCTGCGCAGGTCCTCCGCGCGGGCGGCGAGGGTGCGCAGCGCCTCCTGGTCGGCGGGCTCGGCGGAGACGGAGCGCAGCGCGGCGGCGTAGGCGTCGAGCGCACGGGCCGCGAGCGGTCGCAGCCGGCCCCCGAGTGCCAGGTCGTCGCGCCCCTCGCGCTCCCACTCGACGAGGAGCCGGACGAGCGACCCCACGACGTCCGCCGACACCTCCAGCTCCTGCGAGCGCCGCACCTGCGAAGCCGCCCAGTCGCGGTGCCGGCGCAGGCGGAGGTTCGCCCGCGCGGCCTCGCGGGTGCGCGAGACGGCGTCGCGCGCACGGACGAGCGTCGGGTCCACCTCGCGGCGGCGTTCCTCCCACTCCTCCGCGGACGGCGGCCGGTCGCCGTCGAGGCCGTCCGCGAGCGCCTCGACCTGGTCCGCGAGCGTGTCGCGCAGCCCGTCGAGCGCCTCTTCCGTGGGGGTGAGCGGCAACGGGGGGACGAGGAGGTTGATCCCCACGCCGATCGCGGCGCCGACGACGACGAGACCGGCGTAGGCACCCACGAACTCGACCTTGGCCGCGTTGCCGATGATGAGGACGAACAGCGCCGACGTCACCGCCCACGTGCCCATCTCGCCGAAGCGGCGCCACCCCGCGCACAGGAGCGCGAGCCCCACGACGAGCGCGACGGACAGCGCGCTCGGGGAGAGGACGAGGTCGACCCCGCGCGCGATGGCTGCGCCGACGAGGATCGCGAGGATCGCCTGGACGGACTCGCGGACCGAGCGGGCGAGCGTGCTCGTCGTCGCGACGACGGCGCCCAGCGGCGCGTAGTACGGGTAGTCGGAGAACGGCTCGGGCGCGAGCACGCCGACGAACCAGGCGAGCGCGGCCGCGACGGCCCCCTTGACCGCGAGCGACCAGCGGGGGTGCCGCACCCAGCGCCGCGCCGCGGCGGCGACCGCACGGCGCGCCCAGGTCGGCCCCTCCCCGTCCGGCCCGTGCGGAGCCACCCGGTCGCCCGTCGTCACGAGCACGAGGATCGCCCGTCGTGCCCGCACCCGCACGTCGCCTCGCCCGCGGTGGCCCGGGGTGTGAGCGGGACCTGCCGGTGCTTCACTGGCGGCGTCGGTGCAGAGTCCCGCCGACGCCGTCGGGCACGGTGGCGTCTCGGGCGTGCTGACGCCGCCGCGGTCGGCACGACGACCACGGAAGGACGACGACCCATGCGAGCACTGACCTGGCAGGGACGCGAGAAGGTGGGCGTCGAGGACGTGCCGGACCCGCGCATCGAGGAGCCGACGGACGCCGTCGTGCGCGTGACGTCGACCGCGATCTGCGGCTCCGACCTGCACCTGTACGGGGTGCTCGGGATGCTCCTCGACGCGGGCGACGTCCTGGGGCACGAGGCGATGGGCGTCGTCGAGGAGGTCGGCCCGGAGGCCGGGAGCCTGCAGGTCGGCGACCGCGTCGTGGTCCCGTTCAACATCGCGTGCGGTCGCTGCTGGATGTGCGAGCGCGGCCTGCAGACCCAGTGCGAGACGACGCAGGTGCGCTCCCAGGACAAGGGCGCCGCCCTCTTCGGGTACACCCGGCTCTACGGCCAGGTGCCGGGCGGCCAGGCGCAGTACCTGCGCGTGCCGCAGGCGCAGTACGGGCCGGTGGTCGTGCCCGACGACGGGACGCCCGACGAGCGCTACCTCTACCTCTCCGACGTGGTCCCCACCGCGTGGCAGGCCGTCGAGTACGCCGACGTCCCGCCGGGCGGCACGGTCGTGGTCCTCGGCCTCGGCCCGATCGGCCAGATGTCCGCGCGCATCGCCCTGCACCGCGGCGCCGCACGCGTGGTGGGCGTCGACCTCGTCCCCGAGCGGCGCGCGATGGCCGAGCGGCACGGCGTCGAGACGCTCGACCCGACGGCGGTCGGCGTGGCCGCCGTCGCGGTCGTCGACCCGCAGACGCTCGCCGGGTCCACGGGCCCGCTGCTCGAGGTCGTCGAGGCCGAGGGGTCCGTGCCCGCCTGGGTGTTCTCGCTCGTGGCCCTGATCGCCGTGGCCAACGGCGCGCTGCTGACCATGATCATGTCGAGCCGCCTCGCCTACGGCATGGCGGAGCAGGGCCTCCTCCCGCCCGTCCTCGGCCGCGTGCTCCCGCGGCGCCGCACCCCGTGGGTCGCGATCGTCGTGACGACGGTGGTCGCCATGGGGCTCGTCTTCACGGGCGACGTGGCCGGGCTCGCCGAGACGGTCGTGCTGCTCCTGCTGCTCGTCTTCGCCTCGACCAACGTCGCGGTCCTCGTGCTGCGGCGCGACCCGGTCGACGCGCCGCACTTCCGCGTCACGACGGTCGTGCCGGTGCTCAGTGTCGCGTCCTGCGTGCTGCTGCTCACCCAGCAGGACGCGGTGACGTGGCTGCGCGCGGGTATCCTGCTCGCCGTCGGCGCGGTCCTCTACGGCGTCATGCGCTGGACGGGCCGGACGCGCGCCGCACGACCCGCGCGCGAGGAGTGACCGCGCCATGGTTGCGGCGATCGGTCCCGGCCGCGGCTGTGCTCGCCGGACCTCCGGCCCTGGTCGGTGCGCCGCGCTCTGAGAGGATCGGCGCATGAGACGACGTGCCCTTCCGACCTTCGCGACCGCCGCCGCCGGAACCGCCCTCGCCCTCGCGCTCGCCGGCTGCACCGCCGGCGCGCCCGAGCCCAGCGCGCTGGACGCTCTGCTCGACCGGCACGACCTCGCGGGCCTTACGGGCCAGGAGGTCGTGGACCACCTGGAGGGGCTCGAGACGGCGGAGCGCCCCACGGACCTCGTCGCCTCGGTCCGCGCGTCGGAGCTCGTGCTCGCCGACGCGTCGTACGAGACGACCGTCCCGCTGCCGGACGACACTTTCTACCTGTCCGTCGCGCCCTTCGTGGACGGGACGCACGAGTGCTTCTACCACTCGCTCACGACGTGCCAGGGCGAGCTCGCGGGCGAGCCGGTGTCCGTCACGGTCGTCGACGCCGCGACCGGCGACGTCCTCGTCGAAGAGGACACGACGCTCGGCGCCAACGGGTTCGTCGGCTACTGGCTCCCCCGCGACGTCGACGCGGAGCTGCGCGTCGAGCACGAGGGCCGGGTCGGCACCACGGTCGTCTCCACGGGCGACGACGACCCGACCTGCCTCACGACGCTGCAGCTCGCGTGACCGGGTAGGCCCGGTCGTGGCGTCGACGCCGCGGCCGTGCCCGAGACGCACGACGGCGCCCGTCGCACGAGGGTGCGACGGGCGCCGTCGGGTGCGCGGAGAGAGGCGTCAGGCCGTGGCGGCGTAGGCGAGCACGATCTCCTCGGTGACGGTCTCGCCGTCGCGCTCGACGGTGGCCGTCACGGTCACCTCCCCGGCCGGGGCCTCGACGAGCCGGGTCGCGAACGCCTGGTAGGCGTTCTTCCCGGGCGCCACGTCGGCGTACTCCTTGCTGCCGTACGGGGTCGCGAGGGTGATGTCGACGGCGGTGTCGTCCTCGTTGAGCACGCGCACGGCGACGTACTGCTTGCCACCCATGGTCCGCAGCTCGGCCTCGGCCGCGAGGTCGATCGCCGGGCCGTCGTCGACGAGCCCGGTCTGCCACACGACGAGGTCGTCGATCTTCGACGCCAGCAGTTCCCGGTCTCCCGCGGCCGCGGACAGGTGGTCGACGAGCGACCGCGCGCCGCCGAGCACCTGGACCGCGGTCGCGGGGTCGCCCGCCTCGGCCGCGGAGCGCGCGCTGCCGAGCAGCGAGCTGATCGCGCCCGCGATCACGCTGTCGCCCACCGCGGAGGTGTCCAGGCCGGCCACGACGCCGTCGACCTCGGGGAACGTCACGCAGTTGCCGCCGCCCTCGACGACGCCCGCGGTCCACTCGACCCCCTTGAGCACGTGCTCGCGGAAGACCGGGTCCGTCCACGACTCGTCGGTGTGCCCGGCGCCCTCGTACCAGGACCGGCCGCCCTCGAAGTTCTGGCACCACGAGAGCGGGTGGTCCTCGCCCATCGCGCCGTTGCCGGGCGAGTAGGTCGACTCGTCGAGCGTGACGAGCACGTGCACCTCCGCGCGAGGGTTGACCGAGTAGTTGTACCACTCGTCGAACCGCTCCCAGACGGCCGGCAGGTGCGCGGTCGAGGGGTGCGTCGGGCTCTCGACGCGCATCGTCGCCGTCTGCTGCTGCGGGTGGGAGACGAAGCGCGCGCCGCCGCCCGTCAGCTCGCTGTACCAGGGCACGGTGTGCATCGTGTCGGTCGCGGCGTGCAGCCCGACGAACCCGCCGCCGTCGTGGATGTAGCCCTGGAGCGCCGCGAGCTCGGTGTCGTCGAGCAGGCGCGGCGTCGCCGGGTCGAGCGAGTTGGTGTTGTCGACGGGCGAGACGAAGACCAGGGTCGCGTACTGCGACAGGTCCTCGGCGCTCGTGAACGGCGTCGAGTCCATCGTGAGGTCGGGCTGGCCCGGCGAGCCGTTCCCCCACCAGCCGGCGGAGTCGTTCGGCGGGTCCCACACGTCGACCGTGAAACCGTTGTCCTCACCGAGCTCGATCAGCGCGCGCGTCGTGTCGTCGATGTGCGAGTGCCGGAACCCGAGCGTCTTGCCGACGACGAGGATCTTGTAGTCCTCCTCGTCGGCGGCCGCCGGCCCCGCGGCAACGAGCGTCGCCCCTCCGGCGAGGGGCAGCGCGACCGCCGCCGCCACCGCCCGTCTGGCCGTCGTACCGCTGAACAAATCCATGCGTGCTTCTCCCTCGTCGTCGAGAGCGCGGGCCGGGCGCCGGTTCCCGGCGGACCGCCGGTCGGGCTCCAGGGACTTCTCCAGGCCCGGCGGCGCGCGCACTCCTGCGTGCGTGGACGTCGGCTGCTGCCGATGTCGCGAGTTTTGACGGCGACCGATCAAAAGTCAAGGATTCAACGACCGTGGCGTGCCGATCTCACCCGGTCCCGCCGCGGGGCGCGCAGCACCACCGCCAGGCACAGCGCGCGCACAGGGTCACCACAGGCACGACCACGCGCGCCGCGGGACGCTGGGGCCATGACCGCATCCCCCGCCCCCGTCGGCCGTCCCGACCAGCCGCGCCTCACGCGCCCGGACGGCTCGCCCGTCCGCGTGCTCGTGGTCGACGACGAGCCCAACCTCGCCGAGCTGCTCACCTCGGCGCTGCGCTACGAGGGCTGGGACGTGTCCACCGCGCTCGACGGGGGCTCCGCGATCCGCACCGCGCGCGAGACCGGGCCCGACGTCGTCGTGCTCGACGTCATGCTCCCCGACATGGACGGCCTCACCGTGCTGCGCCGGCTGCGCGAGCGCGACACCGACGTCCCCGTCCTCTTCCTCACCGCGCGCGACGCCGTCGAGGACCGCGTCGCCGGGCTCACCGCGGGCGGCGACGACTACGTGACCAAGCCGTTCAGCCTCGAGGAGGTCGTCGCGCGCCTGCGCGGGCTGCTGCGCCGGGGCGGCGCCACCGCGCAGCGCGAGGACTCCGTGCTCGTCGTCGGCGACCTCGAGCTCGACGAGGACGCGCACGAGGTGCGCCGCGCGGGCGCGGAGGTCCGACTCACGGCCACCGAGTTCGAGCTGCTGCGCTACCTCATGCGCAACCCGCGCCGCGTGCTGTCCAAGGCGCAGATCCTCGACCGCGTCTGGAACTACGACTTCGGCGGCCAGGCGAACATCGTCGAGCTCTACATCTCCTACCTGCGCCGCAAGATCGACAGGGGCCGCGAGCCCATGATCCACACGCTGCGCGGGGTCGGGTACGTGCTCAAGCCCGCGAACGGCGCGGACGACGCCCGTGGCTGAGGCGCGCGCCGTTCCCGACCCCGCGCGTCACGGGTCCGCCGACGGTGTCCCCGCGCGACGGCCGACGGCGCTGCGCCGCCGGCTCGTCCTCGTGCTCGCCGGGGTCGTGCTCCTCGTCACCGTCGGCCTTGCCGCCGCGTCCGCGCTCGCGCTGCGCGACCAGCTCGTCGAACAGCTCGACCACGAGCTCGAGCAGGCGAGCTCGCGGCTCGCGCAGGGCTTCGGGGAGCGTCCCGGCGACGGCCCCGGGCAGCCGCCGGACGACACCGGTGGCACCCCCAGCCCCAGCCCCAGCGACCTGCCCGACGACCCGTCCCGATTCCCCGCGGGCACCGGCCCCGGCAGCGCCGTGCTCCGCTACGTCGATGGCGAGGTCGTGCTCGCCGAGTACGTGACGCCCACGCTCGAGCGCGTCGTGCTCGACGAGGCGCAGATCGCCGCGCTCGAGGACGTGCCCGCCGACGGCGCCCCGCACGACGCCGACCTGCCCGACCTCGGGTCGTTCCGTGCCGTGCACCGCACCACGGACGACGGCCAGACCGTCGTCGTCGCGTCGAGCACCACCACCGTCGACGCGACGGTCGAGAAGTACGTGCTCATCGAGGTCGCGCTCGGCGCCGCGGGCCTGCTCGCCGCCGTGCTCCTCGGGACGTGGCTCGTGCGGCGCTCGCTCCGGCCGCTCGACGACGTCGCCGCCGCGGCGGGGCGCGTCTCCGAGCTGGAGCTCGCGCAGGGCGAGATCGACGCGATCCCGCGCGTCCCGGTCGACCTCACCGACGAGCGCACCGAGGTCGGGCAGGTGGGTGCCGCGCTGAACCGCATGCTCGAGAACGTCGAGACCTCGCTCCAGGCGCGCCACGACTCCGAGACCCAGGTGCGGCGGTTCGTCGCCGACGCGAGCCACGAGCTCCGCACCCCGCTCGCCTCCATCCGGGGGTACGCCGAGCTCGTGCGCCGCTCCCCCGACGAGGTCCCGCCCGCCACCGCGCGCTCGCTCGACCGCATCGAGTCCGAGGCCGTGCGCATGACGGGTCTCGTCGAGGACCTCCTGCTCCTCGCGCGGCTCGACGCCGGCCGCCCGCTCGACCGCGCGCCCGTCGACCTCGCCGGCCTCGCCGTGGACGCGGTCATGGACGCCCACGCCGCCGGTCCCGACCACGACTGGGCCCTCGACCTTCCCGGCGAGGACCTCGACGTCGACCTCCCGACCGACCCGCCCGACGGGGTCGACGGGGTCGACGACGCGACGGACGACCTGGATCGCACCCGCGCGGCGCATGACTCCGGCGAGCAGGACCCGGACGAGGACGTCGACCTCGAGATCACGGGCGACGAGGCGAGCCTGCGCCAGGTGCTCGCGAACCTCCTCGCGAACGCCCGCACGCACACCCCGCCTGGCACCCACGTCGAGGTGCGGCTCGCGAGCGACGGCGACGACGTCGTGCTCACCGTCGCCGACGACGGCCCCGGCATCCCGGCGGCCCTGCGCCCGACGCTCTTCCGCCGCTTCACGCGCGGCGACGACGCGCGCAACCGCACCGGCGGCTCCACCGGCCTCGGCCTCGCCATCGCCCAGGCGATCGTCACCGCCCACCACGGCACGATCACCGTGTCGTCCGCCACCCCCGACGAGCCCGGCCCCACCGGCACCACCTTCACCGTCCGCCTCCCCCGCGACCGCCCCTAACGACCCGAGACCCCGGTCGGCGGCCGCCCCGTCGCCGCCGAGCAGGTGGTCCTGGCTCGTCCGGACAGCCGGACCAGCCAGGACCACCTGGTCGGCTCGCCGGGACCACCTGGTCGCGGCGCGCGGTGGGGCTTCCTGTGGTCAGCCCTTGACGCAGAGGAGCGTCGTGAGGCGGGCGACGACCTCGACGAGGTTGGACTGCGCGCGGACGACCTCGTCGAGATCCTTGTACGCGCCCGGGATCTCGTCGAGCACCCCCGCGTCCTTGCGGCACTCCACGCCGGCCGTCTGGGCGGCGAGGTCGTCCAGCGTGAAGGTCTTCTTCGCCTGGGTCCGGGACATGCGACGGCCCGCGCCGTGCGACGCCGACCAGTAGGAGTCCGGGTTCCCGAGCCCGCGCACGATGTACGAACCGGTGCCCATCGACCCGGGGATCAGGCCGAGGTCGCCCTTCCCGGCCCGGATCGCGCCCTTGCGGGTCACGACGAGCTCCTGCTCGTCGACGTGCTCGACCGCCACGTAGTTGTGGTGGACGTTCACGGCCTCGTCGAACGCGATCTCCCGACCCGGGAACGAGGTACGCATGGCGTCGACGACGAGCGTCATCATGACCGCGCGTGACCGCGCCGCGTACTCCTGCGCCCACCACAGGTCGGCAAGGTACGCGTCCATCTCCGGAGTGCCGCCGAGGAACACCGCGAGCTCGCGGTCGACGAGGCCCTGGTTGTGCTCGAGGCGCTTCGCGACGGCGACGTGCTGCTCCGCGAGCGTCTTGCCGATGTTGCGCGACCCTGAGTGCAGCTGAAGCCACACAGAACCAGACTCATCCACACACAACTCAACAAAGTGATTGCCCGAGCCAAGCGTTCCGAGCTGACGGCGGGCGCGACCCTCGATGTCCGAGACGCGGCCGTGCAGCCCCGAGAACCGCGACCAGAACGCGTCCGCGCCGCGCGCGACCTCCGCCGGGCCGCGCCCGGAGATCGAGCGCAGCCGATGCGGGTCGACCGCCTCGTCGTGCGCGTGGAACCCGACGGGGATCGCGGCCTCGATACGCGCGCGGACCGGCCCGAGGTCGTCGGGCAGGTCCTCGGCCGTGAGCGACGTGCGGACGCCGATCATGCCGCAGCCGATGTCGACGCCGACCGCGTTGGGCGACACCGCGTCGCGCATGGCGATGACCGAGCCGACGGTCGCGCCCTTGCCGAGGTGGACGTCGGGCATGACGCGCACACCCTCGACCCACGGCAGCGCGGCGATGTTGCGCAGCTGCTGCAGGGCGGCGGGCTCGACGGCGTGCTCGTGCGCCCACATGAGGGTCGGCGCCTTCGCGCCGGACAGCGGGACGGGGAACGCGTGGGCCTCGGTGCTCACGGTGCTGACCTCCTCGGGTCGTCCTGACGATCATGACGCCGCCCCGGCGGGGCGGCGCTGGTGCGCGCGGGAGGACTCGAACCCCCGCCGCCCGGCTCCGGAAGCCGGCGCTCTGTCCGCTGAGCTACGCGCGCTGGTGCTCCTTAACGTCGAGCAGACGGGACGCGAGGCGTCCAGGTGCCCTCGGAGGGAGTCGAACCCCCGTCTCCGCTTCCGTAGAGCGGCGTCGTGTCCGTTGGACCACGAAGGCAGCGCCATTTCACCGACGACGCACGACAAATGCACGCCGACGGAGAATGGGCGAAATGGCAGCACGACGAATGCGCCCCGTCACGGGCACATTCACGCACAAGAAAAAAGCCGCCCCGGCGATGTCCCGGGACGGCCTGTCGTGCGACGCCGAGGTCAGACGACAGGACCGCCGGAGTCGCCGGCGAAGGACGAGGACACGCTGAGATACGCCACGGGCAGCGCGACACGAGGTCGCTCGCAGGGCAGCACGGGACGTCGCCGGTCCTGCTGGACGAGTTCGCGCACGGCACTGCTCCTCTCGGTCATGTCGGGTGGCCCACGCACCGGAATGTCGTCGACCGAGGAAGACCGTACGCGCCTTTTCCGCTCGACACAACCCTATTTCCAGAATTCCTCAGAAATACTCCGCGGGCCCCGCCGTCACGGGCCGGGCCGGCGACCTCCTCCGGCATACGTCGCCGCTTGGCACACTTTTCTTCCCGGCCGCACCTGCGCCCGGACGGCCCTCCGGCGCTGTCGGCGGCACCCGGTAGGGTTCCGGACGTTCCGGACACACCTCCCGACGCCGACGAACCACCCGGCCGGGCCCGACGACAGGAGACCCGCCGCCATGATGGGCGCCCACCACGCCGCGACCGGAGCCGCCGCCTGGGTGGCGGTGACGTCCACCGCCCCGTTCGCGCTCGGGTGGCACCCCGTGTCGTCGGTCGGGGTCATGACGGGCGCCGTCGTGTGCGCCGGCGCCGCGCTTCTCCCCGACGCCGACCACCACAACGGCACGTTCGCGCACTCGCTCCCGCCCGTGAGCGAGTGGGTGTCCGACGCGGTCGAGACAATCTCCGGCGGCCACCGGCAGGGCACGCACTCGTTCCTCGGCATCGCGGTGTTCACCGCGCTCGCGTGGCTCGTGGGTCTGGTCACGGTCGAGACGGAGAGCTTCGGCACGGTCTACGTGGGCGGCGGCCTCCTCGCGGTCCTCCTCGTCGCGCTCGCGCTCAAGGCGCTCAAGCTCACGCGGCGCGGCAAGCTCATGCCGTGGGTCACGTCGCTCACCGTCGCCGTGCTCGTCGCACTCTTCTCCCCCGAGGAGTGGAACTGGCTCCCGGTCGCGGTCGGCATCGGCGTCACCGTGCACATCCTGGGCGACGTGCTCACGACCAACGGCGCACCGCTGCTGTGGCCGGTGAAGATCCGCTCCCCACGCTGGGTGCGCAGGTCCCTGGTGGTCGACGACGTCTGGCGCCCCGGCGGCAGCTTCGCGCTCCCGCTGCTCGGCGACACCGGGTCGGTGCGCGAGTGGATCCTCGCGACGGCGGTGGGCCTCTACGCGACGGTCGGGTTCGTGTGGTCCGCGCTCGACCAGATGGGCTACGACACGTACGGGACGTACGAGCGCGTCGCGTCGGCGATCCAGGCGCTGGCGGCCGGCGCCGCGTGAGCCGCCCCGGTCGCCGGCCACGACCGACGACCGGCGACCGGCGGTAATTCGCTTGCCCCGGGCCGCGCCCGGGTGGGACGGTCACGGGACGTCGCCCGCGCCGTCGGGCACCGGAGGAAGGAGGAACGCCATGAGCTGGACGACCCACGCTCGCGTGTCCACCACCCCCGGGAGCACCGACCGCCGCTAGACGGTCCAGGGCCCGTCCCCCGAGACGGCCCGCGCCCGCCGCTCGCCCCCGAGGCGACGGCAGCGCCGTGCGCTCCCCGCCCGAAGGAGCCCACCCGTGCCCGAGCACGACCTGCTGTACCCCGACCCGTACCTCCCACCGACGTTCGCGGGAGACCCCCGCACTCCCCCGCCCCGCCGCCTGCGGCGCAGCGACGACACCGCGGACCTCGACGACGCCGGTGCCGCCGCGGGCGTCCTCGACGCCGCGCTCGGCGCCGACCAGCGCTGGTCCACGTGGTCCGCCGTGGAGAAGGGGCAGCGCGGACCCGAGCCGCGCCCCGACTGGGTCGTGACCGCCGACGCGGCCGTCGACACCGAGCTGGGCGTGCTCAAGACCGGCAAGGAGGCGGACGTCTTCCTCGTCGAGCGCGCCGTCCCCGACGACGCCGCCCGGCGCACGCTGCTCGCCGCCAAGCGCTACCGGGACCTCGATCACCGCGCGTTCCGGCGCGACACGGTCTACACCGAGGACCGCCGCGTGCGCCGCACGCGCGACCGGCGCGCGCTCGACCGCAAGTCCCGCTACGGCCGCCAGGTCGCGGCCGGGCAGTGGGCGGCGGCGGAGTTCGCCGCGCTGGGCGAGCTGTGGTCCGCGGGCGCCCCCGTGCCCTACCCGGTCCAGATCGACGGCAACGAGATCCTCATGGAGTTCGTCGGGACGTCGGACGGCGTCGCGCACGAGGCCGCGCCCCGGCTCGCCCGCACCCGGCCCGACCCGGACCTCCTCGCGTCGTGGTGGGACCAGCTCCGCGACGGGATGGCGGTGCTGGCCCGCCTCGGCTTCGCGCACGGCGACCTCTCCCCGTACAACGTCCTCGCGGACGGCGACCGGCTCGTCATCATCGACCTGCCGCAGGTGGTCGACCTCGTGGCCAACCCGTTCGGCACCGAGCTGCTGCTGCGCGACTGCCGCACGATGTCCGCGTGGTTCGCCGCACGCGGCCTGGAGACCGACGCCGACGAGCTCTTCGCGCTCCTGCTCGCCGAGGCGTGGTGACCGCACGGCACCCGGGGCGCCGCGACCGCGCCGACGCCGGACGGACGCGGTAGAACGGGAGCATGGAACCCACCACCGAGTCCTTCGACGCCGACGACGTCCGGACGTTCCTCACGACCTACGGGGTCGCGCTCTCGACGGGCGACCTCGACACGATCGGCGAGAGCTACGCGTTCCCCGCGCTCGTCGTCGGGGCGACCGGGTCGGTGCTCCTCGCCGACCCGGAGGCCGTGCGGGAGTCGACGGCCGAGCTCGCCCGTGGGTTCCGCGAGCGCGGGCTCGTGGGCGTCGTGGCGCAGCTCGTCGGCGTCGAGGAGGTGGGCGACGCGCTCGTGTGGGCGCACGCGCGCTGGAGCTACCGCGACGAGTACGCCAACGAGCAGGAGGCGCAGGAGGTCCGCTACCTGCTGCGTCGCGCCCGCGACACGTTCGAGGTCTGCGTCACCGCACCGGTCGCGCCGTAGCGCCGACGACCTGTCGGCGCGTCACGGGTCCAGGGATCCGTGGCGCGACGACAGGTCACCGGTCAGGTCAGCCGGTTGTCGCGGTCCTCCCACGGGGTCGGGGTCGCCTCCTTGCGCGGGGTGTCGTCGGGCTGCAGCGCCCGCACGACGAACGCGCCGGCGGCGAGCACGATGCCGCCGGTGAACACGACGTGCAGCAGCACCAAGGCGGCCTCGAGGACGCCCAGCGGCACGGGCACGCTGAACATCACGCGCGGGAGGAGGACGCTGCGGAACAGCTCGCCGACGACTGCGAGCGCCAGCCCGGTCCAGAGCATCGTGCGGGGCGTCAGACGGGGTGGCATTCGCAGGGTCCTCTCGTCGGTGAGCCGGTGCGCGGGTGCCGACCCGTCGTCGCGCGCGGCGACCGGGCCTGCGTCCGGTCCGTTCCTACCACGGGACCGCGCTCCGGACCGCGGCGACGCCGACGTCCGGTCCCGGGGTGTCGGGCCGCGCGCCCTGGGCTCGGCGTCAGCGGAAGTCGCGGGACGTCGTCGCGACCTGCAGCGACAGCGGGGCGAGGTGCTCCGCGACGAGGTTCGTGGCGCCGTCGGCCCGCTCGAGCCGCCCGCGCACGACGAGCGCCGCGGAGCCGCGCGCGACCTTCCGGAACCGCTGCCACAGCCCGGGCGAGCACACGACGTTGAGGATCCCCGTCTCGTCCTCGAGCGACAGGAACGTCACGCCCCCGGCGGTCCCGGGACGCTGACGGTGCGTGACGACGCCACCCACCGCGACGCGCGACGACGGGTGCGGGCGCGTCCCCGGCACTTCGCCCGCGACGCGCTCGGCCTCGTCGACCTGCTCGATCTGCCGCGACACCTCGACCGCGCCGACGACGGTGAGCACGCCCGCCGCCGTCAGGCCGTCGCGGACGTACTGCGTCGGGTAGGAGTCGGCGGACACGCCCGTGGCCCACACGTCGGCGACGGCGGTCTCGACGTCGGTCATGCCGGGCAGCGCCGGGGCCTCGACCCCGACGCTCACGCCGGGCAGCGTCCCCGGGCCCTCCTGCGCGAGCGCGCCGGCCGCCCACAGCGCCTCGCGCCGGGTCACGCCGAGGCCGTCCGTCGCGCCGGCGGTCGCGAGCCCCTCGAGCTGGGCGGTCGTGAGGTCGACGCGCCGCACGAGGTCGCGCAGGTCGCTGAACGGCCGCCCCTCCCCCGGCGCCCCGCGCGCCGCGACGACCCGTTCGGCCGCGTCCTTGCCGAGCCCCCGCACGCTCGCGAGCCCGAGCCGCACCGCGAGCTCGAGATCGGGCTCCGGCCCGAACGCGGTGTCGACCCGCACCCCTCCGCCGACCACGTGGTTGCTGCCCGTCCGAGCGCCCTGATGGTCGCCACCCGCATGGTCGGCGGGCAGCCGCTCGACCGTCGCCTCGACGTCGGACGCGTTGACGTCGGGGCGCAGGACGGTGACGCCGTGGCGGCGTGCGTCCGCCACGAGAGACTGCGGCGAGTAGAACCCCATGGGCTGCGCCGCGAGCAGGCCGGCGTAGAACGCGGCGGGGTGGTGCACCTTGAGCCACGAGCTCGCGTAGACGAGGAACGCGAACGAGTACGCGTGCGACTCGGGGAACCCGAAGTCGGCGAACGCCTTGAGCTTGTCGTAGATCGCCTCGCGCACGGCCGGGTCCGTGACCCCCTTCTTGCGCATCCCGTCCATGAGCCGCCCGCGCAGCTCCTCCATGCGCTCGACCGACCGCTTGGACCCCATCGCGCGCCGGAGCTGGTCGGAGTCCTGGGGCGAGAAGCCCGCGACGTCGATCGCCATCTGCATGAGCTGCTCCTGGAACAGCGGCACACCGAGGGTCTTGCCGAGCGACTTCTCCAGCAGCGGGTGCAGGAACGTCACCTCCTCGCGCCCCCGCGCGCGGTTGATGTACGGGTGCACGGACCCGCCCTGGATGGGCCCGGGGCGGATGAGCGCGACCTCGATGACGATGTCGTAGAACTTTCGGGGGCGCAGCCGCGGCAACGTCGCCATCTGCGCGCGCGACTCGACCTGGAACACGCCGACGGTGTCGGCCGCGCACAGCAGGTCGTACACCGCCGGGTCGTCCTCGGGCAGCGTGTGCAGCGCGAGGCGCGGGCCGCCCTCGTGCCGCTCGACCAGGTCGAACCCGATGCGCAGCGCCGTGAGCATCCCGAGGCCCAGCAGGTCGAACTTCACGAGCCCCGCGTCCGCGCAGTCCTCCTTGTCCCACTGCAGGACGGTGCGCCCCTCCATGCGCGCCCACTCGACGGGGCACACCTCGATGACGGGGCGGTCGCACATGACCATCCCGCCCGAGTGGATGCCCAGGTGCCGCGGGAGGCGCAGCATCCGGTCGGCGAGGTCGAGCACGGCGTCCGGGATCTCGCCCTCCTGCGCGGCCGACGGCGGACGGTGCGCGGGCACGACGTCGTGCGTGTCGTCCGCGCGCAGGACCTCGCCCTCGTCCACGGCGAGCGGGTCGACGACGCGCGGTCGCCGCGCGCCCCGGCCGCTCAGGTCGGGCGACCAGTCGCCACGATGCCCGGTGTGCGGACGTTCGTCGCGAGAGGCTACGGCGCGGGAGGTGCCGGTGCGCGACGACCCCACCTCCCTCCCTGCCGAACCCACGTCGCCCGACCCCCACAGGCGAGCCTTCTCGGCGTCCTTCTCGGCGGTCTTCGTCGCGATGGCGACCTCCTTGGCCTTCCGGTCCGCCGCGGGCGACGACGGGTCGGGGCCGCGCAGCGACCCCCAGCGCTCGATGGACTTGCTCCACGCGTCGGCCTGCCCGACGTCGTACCCGAGCGCCCGGGCCGCGTCGCGCACGGCCGACTTGGGCCGGTAGGAGATGACGTTCGCGACCTGCGCGGCGTGCGTGCGCCCGAACGTCGCGTAGACGTGCTGGATGACCTCCTCGCGCCGCGCCGACTCGATGTCGATGTCGATGTCCGGCGGCCCGTCGCGCTCGGGCGCGAGGAAGCGCTCGAACAGCAGCCCGTGCTTCACCGCGTCGACGGCCGTGATGCCGAGCGCGTAGCAGACCGCGGAGTTCGCGGCCGACCCGCGGCCCTGGGCGAGGATCCCGTTGACCCGGCAGAACTCGACGAGGTCGTAGACGACGAGGAAGTACCCGGGGAAGTGCAGGTCCTCGATGACCTCCAGCTCGTGGTCGATCTGCGCCCACGAGCCCGCGACGGTCTCCCGCCCGCGCGGGCCGTACCGGTCCTCGCCGCCGCGCCGCACGAGCTCGCGCAGCCAGGTCGCCTCGGTGTGCCCGGCCGGAACGGGGTACGGCGGGAGGTCGGGCGCGACGAGGTGCAGGTCGAACGCGCACTCGTCCCCGAGCGCGGCCGCGGTCGCGACGGCCTGCGGGTGCCGGTGGTGGCGCGCGAGCATCTCCGTCGCGGTCCGCAGGTGCGTCGTCGGGGCACCGGGCAGCCACCCGTCGAGGTCGTCGAGCGACGAGCGGGCGCGCACCGCGGCGAGCGCCCCCGCGAGGTCGGCGTCGCGCGGCGACGCGTAGTGGGCGGCGGTCGTCGCGACGAGCGGCAGCCGGGCCTCGGCGGCGAGATCGGCGAGCGCCGCGTGCAGGTCGGCGTCGCGCGGGTCGTCGGTCGCGGTGATCTCGACGGCCACGTTGTCCGCGCCGAAGACGGCGACGAGCCGGTCGAGCTCGCGGCGCGCCGCGGCGCGGCCGGACGTGACGAGCGCGCGGCGCACCGAACCCTTGCGACAGCCGGTGAGCACGAGCCACTGGCCCGCGGCCTCCTCGCCGAGCCGGTCGAGGCGGTAGTCGGCGGCCCCCTTGGTCCCGGTCGCGAGGTGCGCGGTGGCGATGGCGCGCGACAGGTTGCGGTAGCCCTGCGTGCCGCGCGCGAGGACGAGCAGGTGGGTCGAGCGCGGGTCGGGCACGCCGGTGGGCGGGTCGAGCACGGGCGCGCCCGTGGCCGTGGGCGCCGGCAGGTGCAGCTCGGCGCCGAAGACCGTGGGGAGCCCGACCTTGCGCGCCGCCTCGGCGAAGCGCACGACGCCGTACAGGCCGTCGTGGTCGGTGATCGCGAGCGCCGACAGCCCGAGCCGCGCGCCCTCGGCGGCGAGCTCCTCGGGGTGGGACGCGCCGTCGAGGAAGCTGAACGCGGAGTGGGCATGGAGCTCGGCGTACCGCGGCCCTGCCGTCCGGTCAGTCATAGAGGCCCTCCACGGTCCAGCGCCCGCGGGTGCTCGCGAGGAGGAGCCCGCGGCCGTCGTCGAGCAGGACCTGCACGTGCACCCGGCGCCGCGACGCGGGTGCCCACCAGCGCTCGGCGAGCGGCCACGGCCCGGCCCAGTCCACGACGGCGCGCCCGGCCCCGGCCCCGGGGCCAGTGCCGGGGCGCAGCGCCTCCCGTCCGGAGGCCCCCGCGCGGCGCGCCTCCTCCTCGGGTGCCGGGGCGACCCACCGCACGGTCGCGGGCTCGCCGCTCATCGCGAGCCGGGCGTCGACGACGACGGGCCGCCCGGCGGCGTCGAGCACGACGACGTCCTGCGGCTCGACGGGCACGACCGCCGGCGCGGGGCTCGGCAGCGCGCCGGGCCACGGCAGGGCCGGGTCGCGCGGGCGGGCGACGTCCTCCCCGAACGGCACGAGGTGCACGCGGTCGGTCGCGTCGCGCCCGCCCTGGACCTGGACGCGCAGGACGGCGTCGCCGCCGAGGATGCCCTGCACGCGCCCGAGCGCGCGGTGGGCGCGCGCGTCCTCGCCGCTCGACGCACCCCACAGGCGCGGTTGCTCGGCCCCCGCGGGGACGACCTCCTCGGCCGTGAGGGACAGGCGGGTCAGCGGCGCGACGTCGGGCACGACGTCGGCGCCGCCGGGCGAGCCGCCTCGCTCGCCACCACGCCTGCCACCGCGCGCGGACCGGGCCGCGCGCGCGGAGCGGATGCTCGTCGTGGTGAGCCAGCCCTCGAGCTGCCACCGGACCTTGTCCGTGAGGCGCGCGGGGCTCATCGCACCCGGCCCGTCGAGCCGCCAGGTGCGCTCGAGGTCGTCCCCCTCCGTGGTCCGCGCGGTGATGCGCAGGCGCCCGGCGACGAGCGAGCGCGCGACGAGCTGGTCGTGCAGGTCCTCGGAGAGCCGCCGCGCGGCGAAGGTCGCGACGTCGACGCGCTCGGCGGGCGGGTCGAGGTCGGCGCCCACCGCGACGTCGGGCTCGACGCGGCGCCGCGCGGGCGGGCGCAGGTCCTCGCCGCGCGCGAGCCGGTGCGCCCACGCGCCGAGGTCGCCGAACCGCCCCTCGACGGTCGCGGGCGGCAGTGCCGCGAGCGCCCCGAGGGTGCGCACGCCGAGCCGGCCCAGGAGGTCGACGAGCTCGTCGACCGCGACGGCGGCGTCGGGGCGGGCGGCGACGTGCGCGAGGTCGCGCGCGGGCCGCGGGGCGAGGAACGCGGCGGAGCCGCCGGGCGCGACGACGGCGGCGTCCCGCGCTGCGAGCACGGCCGCGAGGATGCCGTCGGCGACGCCCACCTGGCTCTCGTGCCCGGTGCGCTCGGCGACGCGCGCGACGAGCGCCTCCGCGAGCGCGACGTCCGACCCGTGATAGCGGCTCGCCCCGGCGGCCGGCAGGAGCAGGAGGCCGGGCCGGGTGATCTCCAGCCCCGCGACGACGGTCTCGGCCGCGAGGGCGACGGGCTCGAACTCGCGGGCGTCGCGCGCGTCGTCGACGTCGAGCAGCTCGAGCTCCGGGCAGCACTCCCGGGCCCGACGGCGGCGCATGCCCCGGCGCACGCCGTGGGCCCGCGCGGTCGCGGAGACGGCGACGACGCGACGGCCGTCGTGCGTCGCGGCGGGGACGTGCGCGGGGACGTCGCGCACCGCCATCGCCGCGAGCACCGGCCAGTCCGGCACCCACAGGGCGGCCGTGCGGGTCGGGCTCGTGCTCATCCGACGAGCCGGAGCCGGGAGGGCCGGTCGGGGTCGTCGACCCGGGCGGGGCCGACGGCGGTCCCGTGGGCGGTCTCATGGGCGGTCGCGGCGGTCTCGGCCACGGTGGCGCCGGTCCCGGCCGCGGGCCGGGTGCCGCGGGCGTCCTCGGCGAGGAACGCGGGCCAGTCCTCGTGGGCGAACGGGAGCTCGACCTCGACCCGCACGGGGCGCGCGGCGCCCCCGCGACCCGCCCGCTCGACGACGAGCGTGCGCCGGCGCAGCCAGCCCGCCCCGCGGTCGGCCCCGGACCAGCCGCCGCCCGTCACGGTGAGCACGACGTGCGCGCCCGGCCACGCCGTGGCCGCGACGAGCAGCGCCCCGCGCTCGCGCGCCCGGGCGGTGAGGCGACGCCGGTCGGTGTCGGTGAGGGCGGCGTCGGGCCCGACGACCACGACGTCCAGGCCGTCGACGAGCGCCGAGATCGCGAGCGCCGCGTCGGGGCCGGGGCGCGGGACGAGCACGACGCGGTCGAGGTCCGCGCCGACGTCGGCGGCCGCGAGCAGCCCGACCGCGGGGAACCCGACCGCTGCGGTCCATGCCCCGGACCGGGAGGGCCGCGCGACGAGCGCGAGCAGGAGGCTCGTCGAGCCGCGCACCGCCAGCGCGGTGCCACGCTGCAGGGCGCCGAGCGGGAGGAGCGGCGCGAGCGCGTCGTGCACCGGCCACACCCGCTCGTCCGTGCCCGCGTCCCGGCTCGGGTCCCGCATCGCGACGTGGCGGCCGCGGGCGCGCGCCGGGCGCTCGGCCGGCACGACAGGGGTCGGCCGGGCGACCGTCGGCGAGGAGACGTCGGCGAGCGGGACGTCGGCGCGCGGGACGTCGGCGCGCGGGACGGCGGCCGGTGCTGCCGGGACCGCGGGGGCGGCGACCGTGCGGTGTCGGCGGACGCCCGTACGCTCCTCCGCACGGCGCAGGACGGCGCGGGCGCGCTCGGCCTTGTCGACGGCCGCGACCGTCGGGTCTGGTGCCCCCGCCCGTTCGGCGGGGTCGGCGAGAAGGGTCATCTCGCCTCCCGGGATGCTGCTCGGACGGGACGCGCACCGCGCGTCGACTGCTGGGGGCGTCGTTCTGCACCCACCATCGTTCGAACAGGCGTTCGAACACTTCCAGTGAACGACCGCCGTCGCGGGGTGTCAACTCCGCAGGTGAGAGCCGTCGGCTTCGTCCGAGATGCCCGCCGCAACCCTCGACCGTCGCTCGAGGGTTGACCCGAACCCTCGACCTCTACCTGAACCTCTTCCTCCCGCCGAGCACGGAGTCGCAGCCCGTGCGGCGTGCAGAGCGAGCCACGACCGCATGCTCGGCAGCCGGTCCTCGCCGCACGATGCCCCGCCGGATGGCAGGCTGGCGCCATGGACGCCCGCACGACCCTGCCCACGCTCGGCTCGCTCACCTGGGAGCCCGCGCTCGACCACCTCGACCTCGTCGCCCCCGTGACCGCCGACGCGCTGCGCCGGTGGGCCGAGGCCGACCCGGACGTCGCGGCGCTCGTCGCCGTGACGGAGATCGACCCCGACCTCGCGGACACCGCGACGCTCAACGCCGCGTTCGACCTGCCCGTCGAGGCGTCGGCGAACTGCGTCGTCGTGGGCGGCGCGCGGGCGGGCGACGAGCGGGTCGCCGCCGCCGTGGTGCGCGCGCACACGCGCGCCGACGTCAACACGCGCGTCCGCAAGCTGCTCGACGTGCGCAAGGCGTCGTTCCTGCCGACCGACCGTGCGACGGCCGAGTCCGGCATGGAGTACGGCGGCATCACGCCCGTCGGGCTCCCGGACGGGTGGCGCGTCCTCGTGGACTCGCGCATCGTGACCGACGGCGCGCACGCGCTGATCGGCAGCGGCGTGCGGCGCTCGAAGCTGCTGCTTCCCGGCGACCTGCTGGGCCGCCTGCCCGGTGTCGAGGTCGTCGAGGACCTGGCCGTCCCGGTCGCCTGACCCGCCCAACCCGCCGAGCACGACATGAAGGTCGCCACAAGCTCCTTGGCGACCTCCATGTCGTGTTCGGCGGGCGATCGTCAGCGATCCAGGACGACGAGGCGCTGCGTCGCGCGCGTCATCGCGACGTAGCGGTCGACCGCGCCCTCGACGCCGTCGCCGAACGTCTGCGGGTCCACGAGGACGACGAGGTCGAACTCGAGTCCCTTCGCCGTCTCCGGCGTGAGCACCTGCACGCGCGACGCCCCGTCCTCCCCGAGCCGCGCCGCGACCGACTCGGTCGACGCCGCGACGGACCCCGCGCCGCCGATCACGCAGGCCGTGCCCTCGGCGTGCTCGGCGAGCCACGCGTCGAGGATCCCGTCGAGGTCCGCGACCGCCCCGTGGGCGACCGGCACGCCCGTGCTGCGCACCGACGTCGGGACGTTGGCGTCCGGGAGCGCCGCCCGGATGACGGGCTCCGCCGCCGCCATGACCTCCTGCGGCGTGCGGTAGTTGACGCTCAGCGACGCCTCCGCGACCCGGTCGAACCCGACGCGCCCGAGCCGCTCGCGCCAGCCCTCCGCGAACCCGTGGCGGGCCTGCGCGCGGTCCCCGACGACCGTGACGCTGCGTGACGGGCAGCGCCTCAGCACCATCTGCCACTCGGCGTCGGTGAGCTCCTGCGCCTCGTCGACGACGACGTGCGCGAACGGACCCGCGAGCCGGTCGGGCGTGGCCGTGACCAGCGCGCCGTCGTCGACGAGCGCGTCGCGCAGGTCCTGCCCCTTGAGCATCGTCATGACCATGAGCTCGCTGTCGTCGGACGCCACGAGGTGGTCGACGACGTCGTCCATCCGGGCCCGCTCGGCCGCCGCGGCGGCCTCGTTGCGGCGACGGCGTCGCGACGCCTCCGGGTCGCCCAGGCGCTGCCGCGCGGCGTCGAGCAGCGGCAGGTCCGCCGTCGTCCAGGCCTGCGCGTCCGCGCGCTGGAGCGCGCGCACCTCCGCGGGCGTGAGCGACGGCGCGCACAGGCGCAGGTAGGCGGGCACCGACCACAGGTCGGCCACGAGGTCCGTCGCCTCGACGAGCGGCCACGCGCGGTCGAACGCGGCGCCGAGCGCGCGGTGGCTGCGCAGGGCGCGGCGCACGTCGTCGGCCGACAGGTCCCCGGCGTCCTCCGCGGTCTCCTCGCCCACCGTCTTGTCCACGAGGATCTCGACCAGCGCTGCCCAGACGTCGTCACGCGCCTCGTTGTGCGGGGTGCCGGGGTCCACGGACTCGAACGCCTCCGCCCAGTCGGCGGTGGAGAGCCAGACGTCGGCCCACGGCGTCTCGACCTCCATGCCCTCGGTGGGCGGGCGCTCGGAGAACCGCACGGCCGGCTCGATCGCCGCGACGAGGTCGGCAGACGCCTTGAGCCGGGCGACCTCGGGGTCGGTCTCCGCGCGCGCCGTCGCGCCCTCGGGGACGAGGTCGCGCAGCGTGCAGGTCTGCACGCCGTCCTCGCCGAGCCCGGGCAGCACGTCGGCGACGTAGGAGAGGTACGGGCGGCTCGGCCCGACGACGAGCACGCCCCCGTGCCCCGCGCCCACCTGGGGGTCGGCGTACAGGAGGTAGGCGGCGCGGTGCAGCGCCACGACGGTCTTGCCCGTGCCGGGGCCCCCGTCGACGACGAGCGCGCCGCGCGAGCCCGCGCGCACGATCGCGTCCTGGTCCGCCTGGATCGTGCCGAGCACGTCGCGCATGCGCGGCGACCGGCTCGCGCCGAGGCTCGCGACGAACGCCGACTGGTCGTCGAGCGCCGCACCCGACCCGGCGCCGTCGGGCACGAGCTCCTCGTCCCAGTAGTCCGTGACGCGACCACGCGCCCACCGGTACCGACGGCGCGCCGCGAGGCCGAGCGGGTGCGCGGGCGTCGCGGCGAAGTACGGCTCCGCGGCGGGCGAGCGCCAGTCGACGAGCAGCCGCTCCCCCGCCGGGTCCGTGAGGCCCACGCGCCCCACGTAGACCGGGGCGGAGCCGTCGGCGAACGTCATGCGGCCCAGGCACAGGTCGACGCCGTAGCGCTGCAGGAGGTGCAGCCGCCCGCTGAGCCGGTGGATCTCCTGGTCACGCTCGAGCGCCTCCGTCCCGCTCCCGCCGGGCGCGCGGCGCGCCGCGTCGAGGCGCTGCGCGAGGTCCGCGACGGAGTGCTCGAGGCTCGCCGCGATCGCGGCGAGGTGCCGCTCGTCGGCGGCGACGAGCGCGGGGTCGGCCTTCGCTGCCAGGCGGTCGGGGAGGTCGAAGATCCGGGCGCCGCCCGGGGTCGGACGGGCGGTCGGGTCGGTCGTGCGGTCGGCGGTCACGGGGGCGTCGGGCAACGTCATCAGCTCCGGTCCGAGGTCGAGCGGGACGGCGCGGACCGACGACGGCCCGCGCACGAACGGAGATTCTGCGCCCCCAGGGGGCTCTTGCCGCAAGACCCCCCGTGCGCTATACCTTGGAAAGGGAGGCCGCTAGACCTCCTTTTCCGTTCCCCGCCGTCGACGGGCGGTGGCCCGGCCCGTGCGGCCGCGCCCACCAGCCGAGATGCGAGAAGTGGCCCGTCACCGCGCTCGGCGAGGGGCCACTTCTCTCGTCTCGTGGAACGTCAGCTCTCGGCGCGGCCCTCGCGCCAGTAGCCCATGAACGCGACGGCGCGTCGGTCGACGCCGAGGTCGGTGACGAGGTGGCGGCGCAGCGTCTTGATCGCGCTCGCCTCGCCCGCGAGCCAGGCATAGAGGACGGTGTCCTCCTCGAGCAGGCCGGGGACCTCCCAGAGGATCGACGCGTCGACGTCGACGTCCTCGAGGTCCTCGGCGGTGCGGCACTGGGCGGGCGGGTCGGTCCCGAGGACCCCCGCACCGAGGATGCGCGCGGCGGCCTCCTGGACGGCGGGCACGAGGCGCGCGCCGTGCGCGTCGTGCGCGTCGTGCGGACCGCCGGGGACGTCGTCGCGCGCGAGGAACGTCACGCGCACCCCCGGCGGCGTGACGAGGTCGCGCGCGTCGCCCACGTGCGGCACCTCGACGTAGACCTCGCCCCACGCGTCGGCGGGCAGGTCCTCGCAGATCGCGGCGATCGCGGGCAGCGCGGTCTCGTCGCCGGCGAGCAGGAGCGCGTGCGGGCGCGTCGGCGGGCGGAACTCGATGCCGCCGACGGGACCGTCGAACGACGCGTCCGGGCCGAGCAGGACGAGCGGCGTGCCGACCTCGGCGGCCAGGGCCCAGCGCGAGGCGGGACCGGCGTCGCCGTGCAGCACGACGTCCACGACGACCTCGCGCGCCTCGGGGCGCACCGCGACGGTCGTGTAGGTGCGCAGCGGGTTGCGGCGCTCCTCGGGCTGGTCGCGCCACGCGGCGTACCAGGACTCGGCGTCGCGCACGAGGTGCTCGTAGCCGCCGTCGGGCGCGGGCAGGACGAACTTGATCCGCACGTCGAGGCCGGGGTCGCCGAAGAGGTCGAGCTCCGGGCCGGTGAACGTGAACCGGCGGAAGCTGGGCGTGAGCTGCTCGACGCGCGCCACCTCGACGTCGAAGAAGCGCCACGGCGCGGTGGCGCGGGCGACGGGACGACGAGCGCGGGTGCGGGGTGCGGCGACGGTCTGGCTCACACAGGTGAGGCTAACCTACGCACCCTCGCCGGGGTCAACCCGTCCGGACCTCGGATCGTGCCCCGGCACGGTGAGACGCGTCACGCTCCCCGGCCGCGGCTGCGCCACAGCAGGTAGACGAAGTACGGCGCGCCCAGGAGCGCCGTGCCGAGGCCCGCGGGGATCTGCTCGGGGGCGATGACGACCCGCCCGAGCGTGTCCGCGACGGACACCAGGAGGGCGCCGAGCAGCATCGCGACGGGGACGACCCGGCCGTGCCGCGCCCCGACCAGCGCCCGGGCGGCGTGCGGCGCGACGAGCCCCACGAACGCGAGCGCCCCGATGGCGCACACGGCGGCGGCCGTGAGCAGCGCGGCGGCCGCGAGCAGGAGCAGGCGCGTGCGGTCGAGCGCGACGCCGAGGACGCGCGGGGTGTCGTCGTCGAGCGCCAGGACGTCGAGGTCGCGGCGGTAGACGGCGGCGAGCGGCGTGAGCACGAGCAGCGCGAGCGCGACGGGGATCAGCTGCTCGAGCGTGCGCCCGTACGTGGAGCCGGAGAGCCACGTGAGCGCGAGGTTCACGTCCCACGGCGCGACGACGACCACGAGGAGCGTGATGAGGGCCATGACCCCGGCCTGGGCGCCGATGCCGATGAGCACGAGCCGGTCCGAGCTGAGCCCGCCGCGGTAGGAGAGCCCGTAGACGAGCCCGAACACCGCGAACGCCCCGATCGCCGCGGCGGCGGACATGGGCCAGATCCCGACGCCGGGGACGAGGAGGATCATCGTCACGGCCCCGAGCCCGGCGCCCGACGTGACGCCGAGCAGGCTCGGCTCGGCGAGCGGGTTGCGGCACACGGCCTGCACGATCGTGCCGGCGAGCGCGAGCGCCGCGCCGGCGAGCAGCGCGGCGAGGACGCGCGGGAAGCGCTGGTCGAGGACGAACGTCACGTGGCGTCCGGCGAGGCCGTTCCACCAGTTCGCCACGTCGCCCAGCAGCACGACCCGGTCCCCGAGCAGCAGGCCCGCGACGGCGGCCGCGACGACGGCGAGCGCCAGCACGGCGACGACCACGAGCACGGCGCGCGACGAGCGCGGGCGGCTCAGCGCGCCGTGCGCGCCGCGCGACGACGCCGGCCCGGAGTCGCGCAGGCGCCGCGCGAGCCAGATGAGCAGGACCGCGCCGAGGACGGTCGTGACGATGCCGGTCGGCACGGCGATGGACAGCGTGCCCGGCAGCAGCAGGCGGAGCAGGACGTCGGCGCCGAGGACCACGATCACGCCGACGATCGCCGCGAACGGCAGGAGCAGCACGTGCCGGCCGAGCCCGGGCACCCGGCGCGCGACGAGCCGCGCGACGACCGGCGCCGCGAGGCCGACGAAGCCGACCGGTCCCGCGACCGTCACCGCGATCGAGGCCAGGAGGACGGCGACGAGGACGGACAGCACGCGCGTGCGGCGCACGTCGACGCCGAGCACGGTCGCGGCATCGTCGCCGAGGCCGAGGAGGTCGAGGCGGCGCGAGAGGAGCAGTGCGGCGATGACGCCGACCACGACGACGGGAGTCGCCAGCGAGACGGTGCGCGTGCCCGACTGGACGATGGACCCGCTCCCCCACGCGAACAGGCCCATCGTCTCCTGCTCGAACAGCACGAGGAGGACCATCGTCAGCGAGTGCAGCGCGAGCATGATCGCCGACCCGGCGAGCACGAGGCGCGTCGGGCCGTCGGCGCCGCCGCGCGCGAGGACGAGCACGAGCCCGGCCGCGGCGAGGCCGCCGAGGAACGCGAGCCCGCCCTGGAGGTAGAACGGGATCGAGATGCCGAACGCGGCGACGACCACGACCGTCAGGTACGCGCCCGCGTTGACCGCGAGCGTGTCGGGCGACGCGAGGGGGTTGCGCGCGACCGACTGCAGCACGGCGCCGGCGACGCCGAGCGCGACGCCGAGCAGGAGGCCCGCGAGCAGCCGGGGCACGCGCGAGGCGACGAGGACGGCGACGGTCTGGTCGACGCCGTCGCCGCCCGTGGCCAGGCGCAGCAGGTCGAGCGGGCCGACGTCGGCCGTGCCCTGGGTGAGGTGCACGGCGGCGAGCACCGCCGCGACCACGACCGCGACGACGAACACCCCCACGATCCCGAGGCGCGACGTCCGCACGCGGGGCGCGACCGCCGTCAGGCCCGCGGGCGCGCCGTCCCCCGCACCGGCGTCGCCGGTACCGCCCGGTCCCGGGACGACGGCCGGAGCCGGGTCCTCCAGGAGGAGGGTGTCCGGCTCCGCCGTCGTGCGCTGCTCCGGCCGCGTCACGATGTCCTCGTCAGCACTGTGGTTCTCGTCAGCCTTCTCGTCGGCCCGGGCGCAACCGCGCCCGGTGGTGGTGCGGACCGGTGTCAGGCCGCGGTGAGCGCCTCGACGACCGCGTCGGCGTAGGCCGCCGCGGACAGCGGGCCGCCGAACATCCAGATGCCGTCGGGCAGGCGGTGCACGTTCCCGGCCGTGACGAACGGGAGCTGCTCCCACACCGCGTTGCCGGCGAGGCCGTCCGTGAACGGGTCGGCCTCGGAGTCGCTCGCGACGTAGAGGAACTGCACGTCGCCGAGCTGGGTCAGGCCCTCGACGTCGGTCTGGGCGAGCCCGTAGTCGGGGTCCCCGCCCTCGGTCCACGCGTTGACGAGCCCGATCTCCTCGCCGATCGCGCCGAAGAACGAGCCCGGCGTGTACATGCGGACCGAGACGGCACCGTTGGTGACCCAGCCGTCCGCCATCGTGAAGTCGGCGCCGGCGAGCCCGGCCTCGTCGAGCGCCGCCGTGGCGTCGGCGATCTTCGCGTCGTAGGTCTCGAGCGCGGCGGCCGCCTCGTCCTCGTGACCGGTCACGGTGCCGAGCGTCTCCACCGTGGAGCGCATGTAGCCGATCGGGTCCTCGCCGTCGGAGCCGCGCAGCGCGAGCACCGGCGCGACCTCCTCGATCTGCGCGATGACGTTCTCCGGCAGGTCCGTCGTCGTGACGACGAGGTCCGGCTCGAGCGCGGAGATCGCGTCGAGGCTGGGCTCGCCGCGCGTGCCGACGTCCGGCGTGCTCGCGTCGATCGGCGCGACGGTGTCCCATGTGTTGTAGCCCTCGACGTCCGCCTGCCCGACGGGCTCGATGCCGAGCGCGACGAGGTTCTCCGTGAGACCCCACTCGAGCGAGACGATGTCGGTCGCCGGGGCGTCGAGCGTGACCTCGCCGCGCTCGTCGGTGACGGTGACCGGGCCGGACGCCGTGTCGGTCGTCGCCTCGGCGTCGTCGGCGGCCGCGGGGTCCTCGGTCGTGCCGCACGCGGTGAGCGCGAGCGCCGTGGCGAGCGCGAGGGCGCCCGCGGCGAGGGAACGGGTGGTCGAGCGCATGGGTGTCCTTCGGGGTCGGTCGGTGCCCGGGCCGTGCTCCGTCGGGCGGGCCGGTGGGCCGCGCGTCGGGGCCGGGCGGTGGGTCGGTGCGGAGTACGTCGTGGGGTGGTGCGTCGGGTGGTACGGGGTCAGACGAGGACGGCCGCGTCGAGCCGCGCGGCGTGCCGCCCGAGCGGCTCGCAGCACGTGCGCCCGGTGAGGGGGTGCGTGTAGACGTCGACGTGGATGCCGTAGACCTCGGTGAGCAGCTCGGACGTCAGGACCTCGTCGGCAGGCCCGGTGGCGCGCACGACGCCCGAGTGGAGCAGGACGACGCGGTCGGCGACGGCGGCCGCCTGGTTGAGGTCGTGCAGCACGACGCCGACGGCCACGCCGTGCTCCGCCGCGAGGTCGCGCACGAGGTCGAGCAGCTCGACCTGGTAGCGCAGGTCGAGGTACGTCGTCGGCTCGTCGAGCAGGAGCACCTGCGTGTCCTGCGCGAGGCACGTCGCGAGCCACACGCGCTGCAGCTCGCCGCCGGAGAGCTCGTCGACGCCGCGGTCGGCCATCGTCGTGATGCCCGTGACGTCCATGGCGTGCGCGATCGCGCGCGGGCCGTCGGGGTCGTTGGCGCGGAACCGGCCGCGGTAGGGGTGGCGCCCGTAGGCGACGACGTCGCGCACGCTCACGCCCGACGGCGTGGGCCGGCTCTGCGACAGGAGCGTCACCCGCCGCGCGAAGTCCTTGGGGTGGAGCGCGAGCGCGTCGGGCGCATCGTCGAGCGCGACCGTCCCGGCGTCGGGACGGTGCAGGCGCGCGAGCGAGCGCAGGAGCGTCGACTTGCCCGAGCCGTTGGGCCCGATCAGCGCCGTGACGGCTCCGGGCGCGAGCTCGAGCGCGGCGCCGTGGACGACCGTGCGCGCGTCGTAGGACAGCCGCAGGTCGTGCCCGGCGAGCGCCGGGGCGCCGGGCGCTCCGGCCGGGCTCGGGACAACTGAGGTTCCACTCACATAGGTGAGGCTAATCTATGCCGCCGGGTCCGAACCAGACCCTGCCACCCGTGTGACGCGGTTCACGAGGGGGCGCCGCGTCACCCCTCGGTCGTCGGTGCGGCGCGCCGGTGCCGGTCCCCCGCACCCGTCGTCGGGGGCGCGTGGTCCTCGTCCGCCGCGTGCGCCCGGGTCGGGGACGCGTGGCGCTCCCCGCCCAGAGCCACGGGGACGACCAGCGCGCGGTGGTCGGACAGGCCTGTGTCGACCGCCACCGCGGGCTCCGTCGCCCGGACCGCCCCGTGCGCGAGCACGTGGTCGAGCTGACGCGCGGGCTCGCCGACCGGGAACGTCGCGGCCGACGCGAGCGCCCGCCACCCGCTCGTCCAAGCCGCCTGGGGCGCGTCGACGTTGAGGTCGCCGAGCAGCACGACCGGTTCGCCGTCGGGGGTCTGGGCGACGAGCGACCGGGTCAGCCGCACGAGCTGGGTCAGGTTGCGCCCGGGCACGAAGGTCAGGTGCGTGCACGCGACGGTCAGGGGACCGCCGGGGGACTCGACCCGTGCCACGAGCGCCGCGCGCGGCTCGTCGCGCACGAGCGTCGGCAGCCGGCTGCCGGGGAACCGGACCGGGACGCGCGTGCGGGGGGCGGGGAGGAGGACGGTGCGCCAGTCCGTGACGGGGTACCGGCTCACGACCGCGATCCCGTAGGCGGCCCGGCCCGGCTGGTTCTCCCCGGTCGGCGCGGTCCACACGCCCGGCTCGCCGACGAGCGTCGCGACGAACCGGTGCTCGACGGCGCCCGCCGCCTCCGCCGCGACCGCCGTGAGGTCGGCGCGGTGCGAGCGCGGCTGGTCCCGGTCCACCTCCTGGAGCGCGAGGACGTCCGCGTCGAGGTCGCGGACGGCGCCGGCGAAGCGGTCGACGTCGACCCGGTCGTCGACGAGCGACCGCCCGTGCAGGATGTTGAACGTCGCGAGGCGCACCCTCCCGATTCTGGGTACGCGGGCTCCGGGTCGCACGCGCTCGACCACCGGCGACCCGTGCGACCGGGCCCGCGCGGTGACGTGCCAGCGCACCGGGGGTGGTGTAGACCCTGGGCATGGTGGACGACAGGGACGCGCTGCACGACGGCCTCCGCATGACCGCCGCGGCGCTCGCCGAGGCCGACATCCCCCACGCCCTGGTCGGCGGGTACGCCGCGTGGGCGCGCGGCGCGCCGGAGCCGAGCCACGACGCCGACTTCGCGATCCGCGAGGTCGACGTGGACCGCGCGCGCGAGGTGCTGCGGGCCGCCGGGCTCGAGATCACGGAGCCGACGGAGAACTGGCTCTTCAAGGCCCACCACGGCGGAGAGCTCATCGACGTCCTCTACCGGATGGTCGGCGAGCCGATCGACGACGACCTCCTCGCCCGCACCGACGAGATCGAGGTGCTCGCGGTCCGCATGCCCGTCCTGTCCGCGACCGAGATCATGACGTCGAAGCTCCGTGTCGTCGGCGAGCACTACTGCGACTTCTCGCGGCTGCTGCCGGTCGCGCGCGCGATGCGCGAGCAGATCGACTGGCCCGAGGTCCGTGCGCGGGTCGAGGACAACCCGTACGCGCGCGCGTTCCTCTTCCTCCTCGACGAGCTCGGTGTCGTGGACGCGGAGCAGATGGCGGACACCTCGCTCGGCGGGCGCCGGGCGTCGGCGGAGCCGGCGTCCGGGGACCCGTCGAACGCCCTCGAGTGAGCGGGGCGCGTTCGACGCGCGAGCGAACCAGACCCCCGACAGGGTGAAGAGGTACCGCCCGCTACCTCAGGAGGTCACACCGATGAGCACGGTCACCCAGTCGATCGACGTCGACGTCCCCGTCCGCAGGGCCTACGACCAGTGGACGCAGTTCGAGGAGTTCCCCCGCTTCATGGAGGGCGTGGAGGAGATCCGACAGCTCGACGCGACGCACACGCACTGGAGGACGAAGATCGGCGGCGTGGAGCGCGAGTTCGACGCGGAGATCACGGAGCAGCACCCCGACGAGCGCGTCGCGTGGAACAGCACGTCGGGCCCGGACCACGCGGGCGTCGTCACGTTCCACCGGCTGAATGACGCGCAGACCCGCGTGACCGTCCAGCTCGACTGGTCGCCCGAGGGTGTCGTGGAGAAGGTCGGCGACGTCCTCCAGCTCGACGAGCGCCGCGTCAAGGGCGACCTCGCGCGGTTCAAGGAGTTCATCGAGTCGCGCGGGACCGAGACGGGTGCCTGGCGCGGGGACGTCGGCTGACGTCCCGACGTGCAGCCCCGCCGGCCACCGGCGACGCCACGGAGCGGGTCCGGGTTCCCGGGCCCGCTCCGTCACGTGCGGCGGCGTCCGACGCGCGCGAGGCGGACTCCCCACGCCATCCTGGTGCGATGACCGCGCACGCCCCGGCCCGCCCGGGACCGGACACCGTCGACGCGGCCGTCCTGGCCGCGGGAGGGAGCGCGTGAGGGCGCCCCGGTGGGTGGGGACGCTGCGGCTGCGCGACCGCGCGGCGGACTACGCGTACGTGGCGGCACGCCAGGTCGCGGGCCTCGTCCGGTCGCGACGTCCCGTCCCACGCGGCCCGGGCGGCCGCGACCCCGTCGTGCTGCTGCCGGGCGTCTACGAGACGTGGCAGCTCCTGGCGCCGGTGGCGACGGCGCTGGCGCGGGCCGGGCACCCGGTGCACGCCGTGCCCGACCTCGGGTACAACCGGCGCCCGTTCGCCGAGGCGGCCGACCGCACCGCCGCCTTCCTCGTGGAGGCGGACCTGCACGACGTCGTCCTCGTCGCGCACAGCAAGGGCGGTCTCGTGGGCAAGCGCGTCATGCTCTCGCCCGCCGGGTCGCGCGTGGCCGGCATGGTGGCCGTCGCGACGCCGTTCAACGGCTCCAGCTACGCGCGCTACCTCCTGGGCCGCACGCTGCGCGCGTTCTCGCCGCGGGACGCGGCGCTGCTCGCGCTCGCCGCGGAGCGCGGCGTGGACGCCCGCATCACGGCCGTCTACCCGCGCTTCGACCCGCACATCCCCGAGACCGGGCGGCTCGAGGGCGGCCGGAACGTCGAGCTGCCCCTCGCGGGGCACTTCCTCCCGCTCGGCGACCCGGCGCTCGTCGAGGTCGTGGTGCGGGAGGTCGAACGGCTCGCCCGGTCGACCTCCCGCGACTGAGCGCGGTCCTCAGACCGAGCCGGACGACGCGCCCACCATGACGCGCGCGAGCTCCTGCGTGCACCGGGTCATCGCGACGTACAGGCCGTTCCAGCCGCGCGGCTCCGCGGCGATGCCCTCGGGGTCGACGACGACCACCGCGTCCCACTCGAGCCCCTTCGCCTCCGAGGTGCTGAGGACGGGGACGGCACCGACGGCCACGCCGAGGTGCCCCAGCCGGTCGCGCGGCGCCACGACGCCGACGGAACCGCCGTCGTACCGCTCCGCGAGGCGCGCGACCTCGGTCGCGACCGCCGCACCCAGGGTCACGTCCGACGCGCCTGCGGGCACGACGACGTCGCGCGGCGCGACCCCGGCGTCGCGCACCGCACGGGGCGGCACGTTGCGGCTGCCCGCCGCGCGCAGCACGGGCCCGACGAGCTCCATGACCTCGCGGGGCGTGCGGTAGCAGATCGTCAGGTTCGCGCGGTGCCAGCGCTCGCCGAAGACCGGGCCGACGACGTCCGCCCAGTCCGTGTGGCGGTGCGGCGCCTCGGTCTGGTCGACGTCCCCGACGGCGGTCACCGAACGCGTCGGGCAGCGACGCAGCACCATGTGCCACTGCATGGGCGAGAGCTCCTGCGCCTCGTCGACCACGACGTGCCCGTAGGCCCAGTCGCGGTGCGTCGCGGCCCGCTGCGCGAGGAACTCGCCCTGCTCGCCGGGGGCGTCCGGGGTGCCGAGCGCGTCGGCGAGCGCGTCGAGGAGCGGGACGTCGCTCGGCGCGAGCGCGGCAGGCTCGCGCGCCACGAGGGCGACCTCCGCGGCCGAGAGCTCCGGCGCGTGCCGCGCGAGGAGCACGGCGTCGCCCAGCAGGCCCGCGAGCGCCGCGCGCGCGTCGACGACGGGCCACCACGCGTCGAGGACCGCCGTGAACCCGGCGTCGCGCGCGAGCTCGCCGCGGAGCCGGTCGAGGTCGTCGTCCGTGAGCTCGCCGTCGACGTCGCCGCCGCGCGCGCCGGTCGTCGGGGCGCGGTCGTCGCGCGCGGCGAGACCGGCGTCGAGCTTCCCGAGCGCGTCCTCGAACCCCTCCTCGACCCGTTCGAGCATCTGCGCGTGCCGCGCCGCGGCCTCGTCGACGAGCGCGTCGAGCAGGAGGTCCACGGCCCGGCGCCGCGCGGCGCGCACGCTCCGGTCGCCCGCGCGGGCGGCCCGCAGGACCTGGGCGACCCGGTCCGCGCCGAGCGGGAGCGGCTCGCCGTCGAGGCGCACCGTCAGCGCCCGCGCGTCCGGGACGAGGGAGTCGGCGTAGCGGGCGACGACGTCCTGCCACAGCGCGCGGCCCTTGAGCTCGGCGATCTCGCGCACCTCGTCGCGCTCGGGCGCGACGCCGGGCACGAGCGTGTCGCACGTCGCCGACACGACCGCCGTCTCCCCGAGCGCGGGCAGCACCTGGGCCACGTACTCGAGGAACCGCGACGACGGGCCGAGCAGGAGCACGCCGCGCTCCGCGAGGTGCGGGTGCGTGAAGAGCAGGTACGCCACGCGGTGCAGCGCGACGACCGTCTTGCCCGTCCCCGGGCCGCCTTGCACGACGAGCGTCTGCTCCGCCGGGGCGCGCACGATCGCGTCCTGCTCGACCTGGAGCGTCGCGACCGCGGTGCCCATGCGGCCCGTGCGGCGCTCGGACAGCGCCGCGAGCAGCGCGCCCTCGCCGACGAGGCCGTCCTCGTCGTCCGCCCCGGTCGCCGACCCGTCGAGCGGCTCGTCGTCCACGCCCGTGACCCGCTCCCCCGCGGTCCGCACGTGCCGGCGCCGCGCGAGGCCCTGCGGCTCGCGCGCGGTCGCGGTGTAGAAGGCGCGGGCGCCGTCGGCGCGCCAGTCGAGCACGAGCGGGTCGGCGTCGGCGTCGGACGCCGCGATCCCGACGCGCCCGACGTGGCGCGTCACGCCTTCGACGGTGTCGACGCGGCCGAACACGAGCCCGCTCTCCGCGCGCTCGAGCTCGGTACGCCGACGGCGCAGCCCGGCCCGCCGGGAGCGCTCGACGACGGCCTCGGCGCCGGGGCGGTCCGGGTCGGTCGGCACGGCGAGCTGCGCGTCGAGCTCCGCGAGGAGCCGGGTGCGGCGCGCGAGCGCGACGTCGAGGTGCCGCTGCTCCTCGGCGACGGCGTGCGCGAAGGGGTCGCGGTGGCCGCGATGATCGCGGTGATCGCGGTGATCGGTGGCGGGCAGGGACGGAGAGGGCTGGACCGGCACGGAACCTCTTCTCGTACGACGTACGGACACGGGCCCAACGCACCGTCCCGCCCGATTGTTCCCGGCGGCGGGGCGTCGTCTCGAAGGAGGGCTCGCCGAGGTCAGGGCACGCGCGTCGCCCAGAACGCGACGGCCGACGCCGCAGCGACGTTGAGCGAGTCCACTCCCCCGGCCATGGGGATCGTCACGACCCGGTCCGCCGCCGCGATCGCGCCGCGCGAGAGCCCGTCGCCCTCCGTGCCGAGCACGAGCGCGAGCCGCTCGGGCGGGTCGGCCACGACGTCGTCGAGGCTCACCGCGTCGTCGGCGAGCGCGAGCGCGGCGACGGTGAAACCCTCCTCCCGCAGCAGGTCGAGCCCGCCCGGCCAGGTCTCGAACCGCGTCCACGGCACCTGGAACACCGTGCCCATGCTCACGCGCACCGAGCGGCGGTAGAGCGGGTCCGCGCACCGCGGGGAGACGAGCACGGCGTCCACGCCCAGCGCGGCGGCGGAGCGGAAGATCGCGCCGACGTTCGTGTGGTCGACGACGTCCTCCAGCACGGCGACGCGCCGGGCCCCCGTGCCGCCGCGGGCCGCCGAGAGCAGGTCGTGGACGGTCGCGAGCGGCGGACGGTGCATCGCCGCGAGCGCCCCCCGGTGCAGGTGGAACCCGGTGATCGCCTCCAGCACGTCGGGGGCGCCGACATAGACCGGGACCTGTTCACCAGTCCCGCCGGGGGCGTCGTCGACCGGAAGGGCGGCGATGTCGTCGGCCAGGTCGTCGAGCCAGCGCTCGGCCATGAGGAACGACCGCGGCCGGTGCCCCGCGGCGAGCGCGCGCCGGATGACGGTCGAGCTCTCCGCGATGTAGAGGCCCTTCTCCGGCTCGTGCTTGGACCGTAGCGCGACGTCGGTCAGTCGGTTGTAGTCCGCGAGGCGGTCGTCGGTGGGGTCGGTGACGTGCACGACCCGCAGGTCGGGCCGAGTGCTGGTGTCGCTCACGCGTCGATTCTTCCAGCACCGCCACGCGCCTTGGCTCCGCCGAGAACGTCCGTCTAGACTGTCCAGACAGAACGAGGTGGGGAGGTTCGTGTGAGCTGGCAGGTGCAAGACGCGAAGCAACGCCTCAGCGAAGTCCTGCGAGAGGCCGAGAACGGCCCGCAGGTCATCACACGGCACGGCAAGGAGATCGCCGTCGTCGTCGGGATCGACCTCTACCACGAGCTCGCCGGGGTCCGCGTGGAGCTCGCCGACTACCTCCTCCAGGCGCCCACGACGGACGACCTCGAGATCGTCCGCGACCGGACTCCGATGCGTGAGCTCGATCTCGGGATCGACGCGTGAGGTACCTGCTCGACACGAACGTCGTCTCCGAGCTCGTACGGCCCCGCGCGGACCAACAGGTCGTCGCGTGGCTCCGCGGGCTCCGGACCCATCAGATCTACCTCTCGGTGCTGACCATCGGCGAGATCCGCACAGGTGTCCAGCGCCTCATGTCTCGCGACGCCGCGCGGGCGACCGCGCTCGAGACGTGGGTCCACGGTCTCGAGGAGACGTACGGGGACCGCATCCTCCCCGTCACGCTCGAGATCGCGCAGCGATGGCCGGCCGTGCACGCGGCGCGCCCGCTGCCCGTCGTCGACTCCCTGCTCGCGGCGACCGCGCTCGCCCACGGGCTCACGGTGGCGACACGGAACACCCGGGACTTCGTCGACAGCGGCGTCCCCGTCGTCAACCCGTTCTCCTCACCCTGACCGCTGACCGCCGGCCGCTGGCGTGTCGCGGGTCACGGTCCTTCGCCCCTCGCGCGATCCGGGCATCGGGGGTCGAATAGGGGCATGGGATCCGCGCCGGACGCTGCACCGACCCCCGCCACGGCGGCCTCCTCGACCTCGGCGAGCACGACCGAACGGTCGCTCGACGCGCCGTGGTCGCGCCCGCCCGACGCCGTCCTCGCCGAGCTCGGGACGGATGCGGGCGGCCTCTCCAGCGCCGACGCCGCGACGCGGCTCGCAGAGGTGGGGCCCAACCGGCTGCCGCCGCCGCAGCGCGACCCGCTGTGGAAGCGGATCCTCGTCCACTTCGACGACGTCCTCATCTACATCCTGCTCGTCTCGGCGGTGCTCAAGGCGATCCTCGGCGACTGGGTCGACTTCACGGTGATCCTCGCGGTCGCGGTGATCAACGCGGCGATCGGGTTCATCCAGGAGGGGCGCGCGGAGAGCGCGCTCGAAGGCATCCGGAACATGCTGTCCGTCAACGCCGAGGTGCGACGCGACGGTGCGTGGGCCCGCGTGGACGCCGACGACGTGGTGCCCGGCGACGTCGTGCGCGTGCGCTCGGGCGACCGTGTGCCCGCGGACGTGCGGCTGATCCAGGCGACGAACCTACGCGTCGAGGAGTCGGCGCTCACGGGCGAGTCCGTCGCGGCGGCCAAGAAGGTCGACGCGGTCGCTGCGGACGCGGGCGTGGGCGACCGGTCGAGCATGCTCTTCTCGAGCACGCTCGTAGCGGCGGGACAGGGCGTCGGGGTCGTCACCGCGACGGGCACGGCGACGGAGATCGGCCGCATCCAGACGATGATCTCCGAGGTCCGCAGCCTCGCGACGCCGCTGACGCGCCAGCTCGACCGGTTCGGCAAGCTCCTCGCGGTGCTCATCCTCGCGATGGCCGTCGTCATGGTCATCATCGGCCGGGTCTTCCACGACTTCACCGTCCCGGAGCTGATCTCGGCGTCCATCGGCTTCGCGGTCGCCGCAGTGCCGGAGGGTCTGCCCGCGCTCGTGACGATCACGCTCGCGCTCGGGGTGCAGCAGATGGCCCGCCGCCGCGCGATCACGCGCAAGCTGCCCGCGGTCGAGACCCTCGGGTCCGTCACGACGATCTGCTCGGACAAGACGGGGACGCTCACCAAGAACGAGATGACGGCGCGCACGGTCCGAACGAGCGGGCGGACGTTCACCGTCGCCGGAGCGGGGTACGCGCCCGTCGGAGACGTGACCGTGCCCGACGACGCGTCTCGCCCCGGGGCGACCGGCGCACCGGGCGAGGTGGACGGCTCGGGCGACGCACCGGCGTCGGGCACGAGGCACGCCGACCTCGCCGACGACCGGGACCTCGCGGCCCTGGCGACCGTCATGATGCTCTGCAACGACGCGCGGATCGTCCCCGACGAGTCCGACGCCGACGGCTGGCGGCTCGTGGGCGAGCCGACCGAGGGCGCGCTGCGCACGCTCGGCATGAAGGCGGGCGTCGACCCCACGGGGTGGCGGCGCGTCGCCGTCGTGCCGTTCGAGTCCGAGAACAAGTTCATGGCGACGCTCGACGCCGACCCCGACGGCGGCCTGCACGTGCACGTCAAGGGTGCGCCGGACCGCGTGCTCGACCGCTGCGCGACCCAGGTGGCCGAGGACGGCGGCACCGACCCGCTCGACCGCGCGTTCTGGGACGCGCAGATCGACGCGCTCGGCGGTCGCGGGCTGCGCGTGCTCGCCGCCGCCCGGCGGACCGCCGCGGACGGCACGGCCGACCTGGACGTCGACGACGTCGCGGACGGGCTCGAGCTGTGCGGGCTCGTCGGCATCGTGGACCCGCCGCGGCCGGAGGCGATCGAGGCCATCGCCGAGTGCCGCGACGCGGGCATCCGCGTGAAGATGATCACGGGCGACCACGCGGGCACGGCCCTCGCGATCGGCCGCGAGATGGGCATCGTGGACCCGCACGACGAGACCGGGCAGGCCGCGGCGCCGGACGTGCTCACGGGCCCCGAGCTCGAGGAGATGAGCACGGAGCGGCTGCGGCAGGTGGTGCGCGACGTCGACGTGTACGCGCGCACGAGCCCCGAGCACAAGATCCGGATCGTCTCCGCGCTCCAGTCGCACGGCGAGGTCGTCGCCATGACGGGCGACGGCGTGAACGACGCCCCCGCCCTCACCCAGGCGGACGTCGGCGTCGCGATGGGCATCAAGGGCACGGAGGCGACCAAGGAGGCCGCGGAGGTCGTGCTCGCGGACGACAACTTCGCGACCATCGAGCGCGCGGTGAAGGAGGGGCGACGGATCTACGACAACATCCGCAAGTCCGTGCTCTTCCTCCTGCCGACCAACGGCGCGCAGTCGCTCGTCATCCTCGTCGCGGTCCTGTTCGGCCTCACGCTGCCGCTGCAGCCGGTCCAGGTCCTGTGGATCAACATGATCACCGCCGTCACGCTGTCCCTCGCGCTCGCGTACGAGAAGGCGGAGCCCGACGTCATGCGCCGCGCCCCGCGCGACCCCAAGGCGTCGATCCTCGACGGTGCCTACGTGCGGCGCATCCTGCTCGTCTCGCTCCTCATCGGCGGCGCGACGATCCTGCTGTTCTACGTCGAGCGGGCCCAGGGCGTCCCGATCGCCGAGGCCCAGACGACCGCCGTGACGATGCTCGCGCTCGGCCAGCTCGCGTACCTGTTCAACTGCCGGTTCCTCGACCGGTCGAGCCTCACGCTCGACGTGCTCCGCGGCAACCGGGTGATCTGGATCTCGGCCGTGACGCTCCTCGCCCTCCAGGCCGTGTTCGTCTACGCGCCGTTCATGCACTCCTGGTTCGACTCGGCCCCCATCGACGTCGTCGAGTGGGGCAAGACGCTCGGGCTCGCGCTCGTCGTCTTCCTGCTCGTCGAGGTCGTCAAGTGGGTCGGCCGGCGCTGGACCGCGCGCGACCACGTGCCCGCCCTCGTCGAGCGGCACGACCCCGGTCAGCGCGCCGTCCAGGGGTGAGGCGAGCGAACACCACCCGCCGCTGCACCTCGTAGCTCGTCGCGAACAGCGCGGCGTCGGTGCCGACCTTCGCCGCGAGGAGCGGGACGCCGAGACCGGTCAGCAGCGCGAGCAGCCCGTAGCTCGCCGCGAGCAGGACGGCCGCGAGCGCCGCGTAGCGCACGACGGCGGCGCGCAGCGGGACGTCGCGCCCGCCGGCGAAGACGACGCGACGGTTCACGGCGAAGTTCACGCCCGCGCTGAGCAGGCGCGCGCCCACCACGCCCGCGAGGAGCGACCCGGTGAGCGCGTGCAGCACGAGCAGCGCGACGACGTCGACCGCGGCCGACCCGAGCGACGACGCGGCGAACCGCAGCAGCGGCGCCCACACGCGCAGGGAGTCCGCGACGGGCCGGAAGTGCGAGGACGCGTTGTCGTCGAGGTAGACCGTCGCGACGTCCACCTCGACGATCCGGCGGCCCGTGCGGGTCGCGTCGAGGAGCGCGCGCAGCTCGTACTCGTACCGGTCGCCCCGCACGGCGAGCAGGGCGTCGAGCAGGCCCGGCCCGTAGGCGCGCAGCCCGGTCTGGGTGTCGCGCACGCGCGTCCCCGTCGCGGCCGTGAACGCCCAGCGTGTCGCGGCGTTGCCCACGCGGCTGCGCAGCGGGACGACACCGGCGAAGCGGCGCGCGCCGAGCACGACCGCGTCGGGTTCGGCCTGCGACCGCGCCGCCACGCGCAGCACGTCGAGGACCGTGTGCTGCCCGTCCGCGTCGGCGCACACGACGCCGTGGCCGGGCAGGCGGTCGCGCACCCACCGGATCCCCGTGCGCAGCGCGTGGCCCTTCCCGCGGTTGACCGGCACCGCGAGCACGACCGCGCCCAGCGCGCGCACCGCGCGGAACACTCCCCCGCACCGCCGGTCGCTGCCGTCGTCGACGATCACGACCGGCAGCCCGGGGACCGCGACGCGCAGCGCGTCCACGAGGGCGACGAGGCGCGCGTCGGGCTGGTACGCGGGGACGACGACGGCGGTCCGGGCGGCGCCCGCGCCGGGCAGCGCTGCGGGGGCGTGCGTGGTCGCGGCGGCCATCACGCACCGTCGGCGACGTAGAGGACGTCGGACGTGCCGCGCTCGCGTCCCTGCGACGGGCTGTTGACGACCTCGCCGTCGAAGTACAGCGTCGAGGACCCTCCGCCGTCGAGGTTATACGCGGTCGTCGCGCCGAGGTCCTGCAGGATCTCCGCGAGCCCGGTCATGGTCACGCCCCGCGAGTAGCCCTCCTGACGGCCGTCCACGACGACGAGGACGAGGTGGTTCTCGTCGACCACGCCGATCGCGGTGCGCGGCTGCTCCCCCTGGATCGAGTGGTTCCCGACGTTCGTGTCGACCTCGACGTCCTCGATCCCGGCCACGACCTCGCCGTCCTCGACGAGCGCGGGCCCGAACGACAGCGTGTTCCACACGCCGGCGTCGACGAGGCTCTGCGCGTCGGTCGTCGTCTCGTCGTAGACCTCGACGTGGCCGTCGCGGTAGAGCGCGAGGCCCTCGCGCGCGCCCTCGTCCCGGTACACGACGCCGTTGCGGATGACGGTGCCCGTGTCGCGGAACCCGTAGTAGTCGCCGTTGATCGCGAGGACCGCGTCGTGGTCGGCGGCGATGTCGGACGTCGTCTCGGTGATGTTCGTGCCGAACGCGTCCTGCGCGAACGCGGAGCGCAGGTCCGTCATGTCGGAGAGCACGACGTCGGCCACGTAGTACGTCACGGTGTCGTCGCCCGAGCCGGTGGTCACCCGGGAGACCGTGATGCTCGTGCCGTCGGACGTGTACGTGTCGCCGTCGATGCTCGCGCCGCTGTCCGAGGTGCCGGTCGAGCCGCCGTCCGGTGCGCCCGCGCTGCCGTCCGCCGTCGTGCCCTGCTCCGACGTCCCGTCGGCGTCGGCACCCTGCGACGCCTCGTACGCCGACACGTCGGCGATCTCGACGTGCTCGACGACGAACCGGTCCAGCGCCCACGCCGTCGCGCCTCCCAGCGGGAGCACCACGGCGAGGGCCGCGACGAGCGCGACGCGCCACCGTCGTCGGCGTCGGGCGGCGGGCGGGTCGTGCGGGGTCGGGTCCTGCGGGGTCGGGGCCGGGGTGCTCGTCGAGGTCGGGGTGCTCATGGTCCGTGTCTACGGAGCGGGTGTGTGCCACTCGGATGGCGTGGCTGTTCGTCGGCTGTGAGCGGCCGCACCCGCCGCCCAGGACGTCCCGTGACGGACCTCTCAGCCCGTCGGTTTGCGTCGAACGATACCCCCGGGGGTATCGTGGAGCCATGATCACCTCGACTCCTGCTTCGACGACCCGTCCGTCCGACACCCACGGCGCACGCCGTGTCGTGATCGTCGGGGGCGTCGCGGGCGGCATGAGCGCCGCCGCGCGCGCCCGGCGCCTCGACGAGCACGCGTCGATCGTGGTGCTCGAGCAGTCCGACCACGTCTCGTTCGCGGGCTGCGGGCTCCCGTACCAGGTGTCCGGCGAGATCGCGGACCGCGACGCCCTCCTGCTGCACTCCCCCGCGTCGCTGCGCGCCAGCCTGGACCTCGACGTGCGCACCCGGCACCGCGTCACCGCGATCGACCGCGCCGCGCGCACCGTCACCGTCGCCACCGAGGACGGGACGTACGAGCTCGGCTACGACGCGCTCCTCCTGGCGCCCGGCGCGACCACCGTGCTCCCGCCGGTCCGGGGGATCGACCACCCGGCCGTGCACACGCTGCGGACGATCACGGACCTCGACGCGCTCGCCGAGCGGCTCGCGCACCTCGAGGCCGACGTCGCCGCCGGCCGCACCGCACCGGTGCGGGCCGCCGTCGTGGGCGCGGGGTTCATCGGCCTGGAGGCGGTGGAGGCGCTCGTCGCGCGCGGGCTCGTGGTCGACGTCGTCGAGCGCGCCGAGCAGGTCCTCCCGCCGCTCGAGCCCGACCTCGCACCGCTGCTCGCGGACGAGCTGCGCGACCACGGCGTCGGGCTGCACCTCGGGACCTCCGCGACCGCCGTCGTGCCGCAACCGACCGGCGCCGCCCACGCCGTCACGCTCGAGCTCGAGGACGGCACCGCGCTCGACGCGGACGTCGTGCTCGTGAGCGTGGGCGTCCGGCCCGCGAGCGACCTCGCCGCGGCTGCCGGGCTCGCCCTCGGGGAGCGCGGCGCGATCCGCGTCGACGCCGACCAGCGCACGTCCGACCCGCACGTGTGGGCCGTCGGCGACGCCGTCGAGGTCGTGCACGCGGTCACCGGCGCGACTGGCCCCGTCCCCCTCGCCGGACCGGCCAACCGCCAGGGCCGACGCGCGGCGGACGCCATGCTCGGCCACCGGACGACGCCGCAGGCACCCGTGCTCGGCACCGCCGTCGTGCGCGTGTTCGGCCTCACGGCCACGGTCACCGGGCCGAGCCACGCGACCCTGACGTCGGTCGGCGTCGCGCACGAGCAGGTGCGCGTCCACGCGGCCCACCACGCGGGCTGGTTCCCCGGGGCGGAGCCCGTGCACGTGACGGCGAGCTTCGCGCCCGACGGCCGCCTGCTCGGCGCCCAGGCCGTCGGCCGTGCCGGGGTGGACAAGCGCATCGACGTGCTCGCGACGGCGCTGCGCGCCGGGCTCACGGCCGACGACCTCGCGGAGCTCGAGCTCGCGTACGCCCCGCCCTACGGCGCCGCCAAGGACGTCGTCAACATGCTGGGGTTCGTCGCGCAGAACGTGCTCGACGGCACCATGCCGCAGTGGCACGCGGCCGACCTCGACGAGGTCGTCGCGTCGTCGCTCGTGCTCGACGTCCGGTCGCGCGCCGAGCACGCCGGCGGCCACCTCGACGGCGCCCTCAACGTGCCGCACACCGAGCTGCGCGAGCGGCTCGACGAGGTGCGCGTCGCCGCGGCGGGGCGCCCCGTCGCCGTGCACTGCGCGAGCGGCGTGCGGTCCTACCTCGCCACCCGTGTCCTGCTCGCCGCCGGGCTCGACGCGCGCAACCTCTCCGGCGGCTGGCTCACCCTGACCACCACGCCGCGCGCCGCGCGCACCCTCGAAGGAGTCCCCGCATGATCGACCGCCTCCGCCGCCTCTTCTCCCGCTCGCCCGACGACGGCGGTGTCCGCCCGACGATCGACGCCGCCACGGCGGTGCAGCTCGTCCGGGACGGCGCGACGCTCCTGGACGTGCGCGAGCGCGACGAGTGGCGCGCCGGGCACGCGCCCCAGGCCGTGCACGTGCCGCTCGCCGACGTCCCGTCGGCCGCGCCGCGGCGCCTGCAGGACGGCGCGACCGTCGTCGTGGTGTGCGCGTCCGGGATGCGCTCGCGCACCGCCGCCCGCCAGCTCCGCTCGCTCGGCTACGCCGCGACGAGCCTGTCCGGCGGGCTCGGCGCGTGGCAGGCCGCGGGCGGAGCCGTGCGACGCTGATCCTGCACCACCCGACCGAGCCCCCGCCCCCGAGGGCGGCCCCGACACCCGCACCCAAACCTCCGAAACCCCCGAACCCCCGAACCCCCGAAACGAGGAGACACACCGTGTGCAGTCCCGCCCTGTGCCGCACGTGCGGCAAGACCACCTGGACCGGCTGCGGCATGCACGCCGACGAGGTCATGGCCGAGGTGCCGCCCGAGCAGCGCTGCACCTGCGCCTGACGCAGGCCCGCCGACCCCGGCCCTGACGCGGGCCGTCCGGCAGACGCCGGCCCTCCGGCAGCACGCTCGCTGCCACCCTTCCGAGACGAACGCAGGAGAACACCCGTGGAGCTCGACCGCACCGACATGGACAAGGTCGTCAACCGGCTCAAGCGCGCCCAGGGCCAGCTCGCGGCCGTCGTGCGCATGATCGACGAGGGGCGGGACTGCGAGGACATCGTCACGCAGCTCTCCGCCGTGTCGCGCGCGCTCGACCGCGCGGGCTTCGCGATCATCGCGTCCGGCATGCGCCAGTGCCTCACCGAGCCGGCCGAGGATGGCGAGGACCCCACGCTCGACGTGGCGAAGCTCGAGAAGCTGTTCCTCTCGCTCGCCTGAGCGCCGGGCGGGTCGCCGGCCCTGGTCGCCCCCGCACGCGGCCCGCGGCGGTCCGCCCTCCGGTGGACCGCCGCGGGCCGAGCCGTGTCAGGCGCCGGCCGGCCGGCCGGCAGGGGCCGCGGCCGCGTCCACCGCGTCGTCCTCCGCCTCGGCGCCGACGGGCGCCGCGAACTGGCTCTCGTACAGCCGCGCGTACGCGCCGCCGGCCGCGAGCAGCTCGTCGTGCGAGCCCTGCTCGACGATCGAGCCGTGCTCCATGACGAGGATGGTGTCCGCGTCGCGGATCGTGGACAGACGGTGCGCGATGACGAACGACGTGCGGCCCTCGCGCAGCGCGTTCATCGCCTGCTGCACGAGCACCTCCGTGCGCGTGTCGACGGAGCTCGTCGCCTCGTCGAGGACGAGGATCGCCGGGTCGGCGAGGAACGCGCGCGCGATCGTGAGGAGCTGCTTCTCCCCCGCGCTCACGCTCGACCCCTCGTCGTCGATCACCGTCGCGTAGCCGTCGGGCAGCGTGCGCACGAACGGGTCGACGTGCGTCGCGCGCGTCGCCGCGAGGAACTCCTCCTCGCCCACGTCGCGCCCGTCGCGCACGCCGTAGCGCAGGTTCTCCTCGATCGTGCCCTTGAACAGCCACGTGTCCTGGAGCACCATCCCGATGTCGGAGCGCAGGTCGTCGCGCGTCATGGCGCGCGTGTCCACGCCGTCGAGCGTGATCCGGCCGGAGTCGACGTCGTAGAACCGCATGAGCAGGTTGACCAGCGTGGTCTTGCCCGCGCCCGTCGGCCCGACGATCGCGATCGTCTGGCCCGGCTCCACGACGAGGTCGAGGTGCTCGATGAGCGGCGTGTCGGGGCTGTAGGAGAACGACACGTCCTCGAACGCGACGCGGCCGCGCACCGGGTCGACCGTCTTCGCGGGCGACGGGTCCGGCGTCTGCTCCTCGGCGTCGAGCAGGTCGTAGACCCGCTCGGCCGACGCGACGCCCGACTGGAGCAGGTTCATCATCGACGCGATCTGCGTGATGGGCTGCGTGAACTGGCGCGAGTACTGGATGAACGCCTGCACGTCACCGAGCGTCATGGTGCCCGACGCGACGCGCAGACCGCCGACCACCGCGACGATCACGTAGTTGAGGTTCGCGATGAACCCCATCGCCGGCTGGATGGTGCCGGAGATGAACTGCGCCTTGAAGCTCGCGTCGTACAGGTCGGCGTTCTCACGCTCGAAGTCGTCGATCGCGGCCTGCTGGTGACCGTAGACCTTGACCAGCGTGTGCCCGGTGTACATCTCCTCGATGTGGGCGTTGAGGCGCCCCGTGGCGGCCCACTGCTGGATGAACTGCGGCTGCGAGCGCTTGGCGATCTGGGCCGTGACGATCACGGACAGCGGCACCGTCACGAGGGCGACCACCGCGAGCAGCGGCGAGATCCAGAACATCACGCCGAGCACGCCGAGCACGGTGAGGACCGACGTCACGAGCTGCGAGAGCGTCTGCGTCAGGGTCTGGGAGATGTTGTCGATGTCGTTCGTCACGCGCGAGAGGATGTCGCCGCGCGGGTTTCGGTCGAAGTACGACAGCGGGAGGCGTCCGAGCTTGGCCTGCACCTCGCCGCGGAGCCGGTAGACGGTGCGCTGCACGACGATCGCCGTGATGCGCCCCTGCAGCCAGCCGAACAGGAACGAGCCGACGTAGACCGCGAGCACCCACGCCAGCACGGTCGCGAGCGCCGTGAAGTCGATGCCCTCGCCCGGGACGAGGCCGGGGACGCCCGAGACGAGGTCCGCGATCTGGTCCTGCCCCTGGGCGCGCAGCGCGTCGACGGCCTGGGCCTGCGTCACGCCCGCGGGGAGCTGGGACCCGACGACGCCCGCGAAGATGATGTTCGTCGCGTTCCCGAGGAGCTTGGGTCCGGCGACGGCGAGCGCCACCGAGACGACGCCGAGGATCACGACCGCGACGATCGGCACGCGCTCGGGCCGCAGCGAGGCCGCGAACCGGCGCAGGGAGCCCTTGAAGTCGAGCGCCTTCTCCCCGGGCACGCCCATGCCGCCCATGGGGCCGTGCCCACCGCCGCCGCGGGGACGTCCGGCGAGCCGGGTGCGGGCGACGTCGCCACCCTTCGCGGTGGGCGTGTCGGAGCCGGGCGCGGGAGCGTCCCGGCCCGACGGCGCGGGCGTGCGCGAGGCGTCCTGCTCGCCGCTCATGCTGCCTCCTCGATCGAGAGCTGGGAGTAGACGATCTCCTGGTACGTCTCGTTGGACTCGAGGAGCTCGGCGTGCGTGCCGCGACCGACGATGCGGCCGTGGTCGAGCACGAGGATCTGGTCGGCGCCACGGATCGTCGCGACGCGCTGCGCGACGACGATCACCGTGGAGTGCCGGGTGCGGGGCGCGAGGGCCGCGCGCAGGCGCGCGTCGGTCGCGTAGTCGAGCGCGGAGAACGAGTCGTCGAACAGGTAGACCGCGGGGTCGCGCACGATCGCGCGGGCGATCGCCAGCCGCTGACGCTGTCCGCCCGAGAAGTTCGTCCCGCCCTGTGCGACGGGCGCGTCGAGCCCGCCGTCCAGCGCCTCGACGAACTCGCGGGCCTGGGCGACGTCGAGCGCCGCCCACATCTGCTCCTCGGTCGCGTCGGGGCGGCCGTAGCGGAGGTTGTCCGCGACGGTGCCGGAGAACAGGTACGCCTTCTGCGGCACGAGGCCGAGGAGCGAGCCGAGGTCCGCGCCGGTGAGGTCGCGCACGTCGGTGCCGTCGATGCGCACGGACCCGCCCGTGACGTCGAACAGCCGCGGCACGAGGTTGAGCAGCGTCGTCTTGCCGGACCCCGTCGAGCCGATGATCGCGGTCGTCTGCCCCGGCTCCGCGACGAACGAGACGTCGTGCAGCACCGGGTCCTCCGCCCCCGGGTAGCGGAACTCGACGCCGTCGAGCTCGACGCGCCCGGTCCGGGAGGTGAGGGCGACGGGACGCTCCGGCTCGACGACCGTGGCGGTCGTGCGCAGGACGTCCGTGATGCGCTCGGCGGAGACCGCGGCGCGCGGCACCATCATGAACATCATCGTCGACATCATCACGGCCATGAGGATGTACATGAGGTAGGACAGGAACGCGGTGAGCGCCCCGACCTCCATGTCGCCCGCGTCGATCTGGCGCCCGCCGAACCACAGCACCGCGACGCTCGACGCGTTCATGACGAGCATGACGGTCGGGAACATGAGCGCCATGAGCTTGCCCGCCTTGAGCGAGACGTCGAACAGGGCGTCGTTCGCGACGTCGAACCGCTCGGCCTCGCGCCGCTCGCGGACGAACGCGCGGATCACGCGGATGCCCGTGATCTGCTCGCGCAGGACGGCGTTGATGCCGTCGATCTTCTTCTGCATCTGCCGGAAGTACGGGACCATCCGCCAGATGATCAGCCCGACGCTCACGCCGAGCACGGGCACGATGACGAGGAGCAGGCCGGAGAGCTCGACGTTCTCCTGCAGGGCCATGACCACGCCGCCGACCAGCATGATCGGCGCCATGACCATGATCGTCAGGGAGAGCAGCACGAGCATCTGCACCTGCTGCACGTCGTTCGTCGTGCGCGTGATGAGCGACGGCGCGCCGAACTGGCCCATCTCCTGCGCGGAGAAGCGCTGCACGTTGGTGAACAGCCCGGCGCGCACGTCGCGGCCGAACGACATCGCGACCCGGGCGCCGAAGTAGACGGCCCCGACCGCGCACACGACCTGCCCGAGGCTCACGAGGAGCATCAGGCCGCCGGTGCGCATGATGTAGGCGGTGTCGCCCTGCGTGACGCCCTGGTCGATGATGTCGGCGTTGAGGCTCGGGAGGTACAGCGACGCGAGCGTCGCCACGAGCTGGAGGCCGAGGAGGATGAGGATCGGTGTCAGGTAGGGACGCAACCGCGTCTTCAGGAGGCTGACGAGCATGGGTTTCCTGTCCGGGTGGGGGCTACGGGACGGACGGTCGAGGCCGTGGACGCCCCCGGCGTGCGGGGGGCTCGAACCGGGGCGGGGCCGGGCGAGGGCTGCCGCGGGGCATGGGCGGAGCGCCCCTCAGGGCGAGGGGTCGGTGGGGACGTCCGCCCCGATGCCGCCCAGGATCAGGTCGGCGAGCTGCACGGCGTCGAGCCTGTCACCGCCCGACAGGTGCGGCAAGGCGTTTCCGAAGACGAGGGAGAAGACGGCGCGGGCCGCGAGCCCGGGCTCCACGCGCAGCTCCGCGCGGTGGGCGGCGAGCTTGTGCTCGATCGCCGCGACGATCTCGCGTGCGGAGCGCTCGCGCGCGTCGAACCCCGCCCGGCGCGCGTCCGGGCCGTGCCCGGCGCGTATCCGCCGCACGGTGTCGGCCCGGTCCTGCCGCTCCGTGCGCGGGTCGTCGGCGCCGGCCGCGCGCGTGGCGCCCCGGTGCGGGTCGAGCACCTGGTGCGCCGCGGCGAAGATCCGCATCCCGACGCGCTGGGCCTCCAGCAGGAACTCGACGATGCTCACCACGAGCGGGCGCAGGCCGTCGTCGTCGGGGAGGCAGTCGATCGCGGCGACCGCGGGCGCCGGGTCGAGCGAGCGCACCACGGCGGCGTGCAGGATCTCGTCCTTGTCGGCGAAGGCGCGGAACAGCGTCCCCTCGGCCACCCCGGCGGCGTCCGCGATCTGCCGGGTCGTCACGGCCGCGCCGTGCTGGACGAGCAGCGGGATGGTCGCGGCCGCGATCGCGTCGCGCCGCTCCTCGCGCGAGAGCGGGCGGGCGCGCGTGCGCTCGGGAGCGGGCACGCCCGGGGGCGCCTCGGGCACCACGTCGGGCATCGCGTCCGACATCGAGTCGGACGGCGTGTCGGGCGGTGCGTCCGACGGGACGGGGAGCGGTGTCACGAGGGCGACGCTAACTGAGTGAGCACTCACTCGCAATGCCGTCCGCTCGTGGCGAAACCCTCGCGCGACCGACGACGCGTCCCCCGACGGGACGCGCGAGAGCCCCGCACCCGGGAGGTGCGGGGCTCTGCGGTGCGGCCTGGCGTCCGCCGCGCGTCACCAGGACGGTGCGGACGACGCGGGCGTCAGCGCCGCGATGCCGTCGGCGTCGACCGCGTGTCGTCGACCAGGGGGTCAGCGGTGCGGCGGGAACGACGGCGGCTGCTCGTCTGCGGGCGGCTCGTCCGCCCCGGGCGCGTCCTCCACGGGCGTCGGCGGCGGTGCGTACTGCGAGGGGCCGCCCAGCGGGCGCGGCGTCGCAGCACCCGGCTCCGGCGGGCCCGCGCGGTGCTCGCCCGCACCGCCCGGGTGCTGGCCGCGCTCGGTCTGCGGGTCGAACGGGAGACCTGAGCGCGTGCCCGCGCTCGTGGCGTCCGCCGTGGCCGCCTCGGCCTGACGGCGCGCCTCGGCCAGCGCCTCCGACGGGTCGGTAAGCGACGGCACGCCGAACTTCACGCGGTCGCGCTCGCGCTCGCGGCGCGCCTCGGCGCTCGCCTCGGCCGCCTCCGCGTCCTCGGCGGGCGTCGCGCTCGGCACGCCCCCGCCGTCGATCCCCGGCACGCCGCCGAAGCCCTTGGCGATGGACCCGAGCGCGGCCGTGAACTCCGTCGGCACGACCCACAGCTTGCTGGCGCTGCCGTTCGCGATCTGCGGGAGCATCTGCAGGTACTGGTATGCGAGCAGCTTCGGGTCGGCGTCGCCCTCGTGGATGGCGTCGAACACCTGGAGGATCGCGCGGGCCTCGCCCTCCGCGGTGAGGATCTTCGACTGCGCGTCACCCTCGGCCCGCAGGATCGCCGCCTGCTTCTCGCCCTCGGCCGTGAGGATCTGCGACTGCTTGACGCCCTCGGCCGTGAGGATGGCCGCACGGCGGTCACGCTCGGCGCGCATCTGCTGCTCCATCGAGCCCTGCACGCTGGGCGGCGGGTCGATCGACTTGAGCTCGACCCGGTTCACGCGGATGCCCCAGCGGCCGGTCGCCTCGTCGAGCACGCCGCGGAGCTGGCCGTTGATCTGGTCGCGGCTCGTGAGCGTCTGCTCGAGGTCCATCGAACCGATGACGTTGCGCAGGGTCGTCACGGTGAGCTGCTCGATCGCCGTGATGTAGTTCGCGATCTCGTAGACCGCCGACTTGGGCTCGGTGACCTGGAAGTAGATCACCGTGTCGATGCTGACCACGAGGTTGTCGGACGTGATCACGGGCTGCGGCGGGAACGAGACGACCTGCTCGCGCAGGTCGACCGACGCGCGCACGCGGTCGATGAACGGCACCAGCAGGTGCAGGCCCGGCTCGAGCGTGCGCGAGTACCGGCCCAGGCGCTCGACGATGATCGCGACCGCCTGCGGCACGATGCGCACCGCCTTGACGAGCGCGACGACCACGAAGATCAGGATCAGCGCGAGGACGACGTACGCGAGGATCGTTCCGGGACTGGGGTCGTTCATCGACTACCTCCTGGTCGTCGGCGCGACCGGTCGCCCGGCGGCGCGGTGCGGGTCGTGCCGGTCGGTCACGACCCGGTCGGGTGCTGCGCGGGCAGCGGCGCGACGACGGCCGTCGCGCCATCGATCCGGACGACGCGCACCTCCGTCCCCACGGGGATCTGGGGGGCGTCGGGCTCGGTCCGCGCGGTCCAGACCTCGCCGACGAGCTTCACGCGGCCGCCGAACTCGCTCACGCGGTCGACGGCGAGCGCCGTGCGGCCGACGTGGGCGGCGACGTTCGTCTCCGTGAGCGGCACCCGCGAGCGCAGGTGGCGCAGGAGCCACGGCCGCAGGGTGAGCAGCAGGATGGCGCTCACGACCGCGAATGCCACGATCTGCAGCCACAGGGGCCCGCCGGCGGCGTTGACGCCGGCCGCGGCGAGCGAGCCGCCGGCCAGCATGATGAGCACGAGGTCGAGCGAGATGATCTCCACGAGTGCGAGGAGAAGCGCCGCTCCGACCCACCACAGCCAGTCCATCTCGACCCCCGTTCCCACGTGCGCGCTTTACGTGTACTTTACCGAATTTCCGCCCGCGGTGCACGCGTCCTGGCGCACCCGGTGCGAGACGGGTGCGTCACACCCGCGCGGCGCGCGCCATCCAGCGTCCCCCACCGTGCGCGACGAGGAGCGGCAGGCCGAACGCGTCGCTGAGGTTCTCGGCCGTGAGGACCTCCTCGACCGGGCCGGCCGTGTGCACGACGCCGTCCTTGAGCAGCAGCAGGTGCGTGAACCCCGGCGGGATCTCCTCGACGTGGTGCGTGACGAGCACGAGCACGGGAGACGCCGGGTCGCCCGCGAGCTCGGACAACGCGCCGACCAGCTCCTCGCGCCCGCCGAGGTCGAGCCCGGCGGCCGGCTCGTCGAGGAGCAGGAGCTCGGGGTCGGTCATGAGCGACCGCGCGATCTGGGTGCGCTTGCGCTCGCCCTCCGAGAGGGTGCCGAACAGGCGGTCCGCCAGGTGGTCCACGCCGAACGCCGCGAGCAGGTCGCTCGCGCGCTCCGCGTCGAACTCCTCGTACTCCTCGCGCCAGCGGCCGGTGACGCCGTACGCGGCCGTCAGGACGACGTCGCGCACCGTCTCGCCGCCCGGGATCCGCTCCGCCAGCGCCGCGGACGCGAGGCCGATGCGCGGGCGCAGCTCGAAGACGTCGACGCGGCCGAGCCGCTCGCCGAGGATGTCCGCCGTGCCCGCGGTGGGGTGCATGCGTGCGGACGCGATCTGCAGCAGCGTCGTCTTGCCGGCGCCGTTGCGGCCCAGCACGACCCACCGCTCGCCCTCGTTCACCTGCCAGTCCACCGCGTCGAGGATGGTCTTGGTGTCACGGCGGACCGTGACGCCCTTCAGGTCGAGAACCGCGCTCATGGTCACCGACCCTATAGGTTGGCCGACGTGGTCTCACACTCGTCCGAGGGCCCGCACGACGCGACCGGCCCCGCCTCCGGTCCCGGCTCTGCGTCGAGCGCGGGCGCCCTCCCCCGCAGCGCGCTCCTCGCGCTCTGGCTGCGCGCGGCGCGCCTGGGCGACGACGACGGGCTGGCCCGCCTGCTCCGCGCGGTGCAGCGCGACGACGAGCCGCACGTCGTGTCGGGGGCGCTGGGCGACCTCCGCCTGGAGGACCTGGCCGGGGCGTGGGCCGGCGACGCGCGCGAGGTCGTCGCGCTGGCACCGGTCCCCGGCGACGTCGCGGGCGTCCCGCCCGAGGCCGCCGCGCGCGCGACCGACGCCGGGGAGTGCGTCGTGGTCACCACGTCGTCCGGGTCGTGGGCGCTCGTGCCGGAGGTCACCGAGTTCGGCAGCGACCTCGAGCCGGGCCACCTCGTGACGTGGCACGTGACGTCGGTCGGTCCGTGGAGCACGCGCGTCCTCGGCGCGCTCGGCTCGCTCGCGGAGGCCGAGCGCGACCTGCGCACCGCGCTGCTCCTCGCGACCCGCGCCCTCGACGAGCTCGACGTCGCGCGCTGGCGCGACGACGCGGCCGGCGCCCTCGCAGACCTCCGCGCGGGCGGTGTCCCCGCCTGGCAGCTCCCCGCGTCCGTCCCCCCGCGCGCCGTCCAGGTCCTCACCCAGGCAGCCCGCCTCCGCGCCATCGTCGACCTCGCCACCGCCGACGACGGCGGGTCCGTCAACCTCTGGCAGGCCGACCAGCGCTCCACCGCCCTGCGCGAGGTCGACCGCGCCTCCCGCCACGCCCTCGGCGCCGCCACCCTCTGGATCGCCGCCTCCTGACCCTCCGCGAGATCGACCCGCACGTCGCGAGATCGGCCTTCTGAGGGTCGATCTCGACCGTTCGGGTCGATCTCGCGGGGGGTCCGCTGCGCGGAGGGCCGAGGTGTGGATCGGCGCGACGGTGTCGGAGTGCCGGCGTGCGGTGCGCGACGGTGTCGGAGTGCCGGCGTGCGGTGCGCGACGCCGTCCCGCGTCCGGCGGTGAGCAGCCCGTGGGGGGCGGGGTGCCCGACGCCGGTCGCACGTCTGGCGTGCGGGTGTCAGTCGGGCAGGTTGTCGGTGACGAGGCGTGATCGGGCTTCGTAGACGCGTAGCGGGTCGGCGGTGCTGGTGGTGGTGGCGGTGCCGGTGACGTCGGTCCAGGTGGTGGTGCCGGTGATGCGGAACTGTCCGGACCAGGTCGTGGTGAGCGTGATCTGGACCTGCTCGGCGGGCTGGTCGTAGGTGTGCGCGACGGTGTGGTGCGGGTAGGCCGCTCCCGGGTCGGTCGTGGAGACCGGGGCGGTGCCGTCGCCGTAGTCCCACGCGTACGTGCGCGGGGTGGCGCGGATCTGCACGGGGATGCCGAGCAGGGTCGTGTCCAGGACCTGCTCCCCGGGCTGGGTGTAGGTGATGGTGGGGACGTTGACCAGGGTCCACCCGTCCGGGGGCTGCACGATCACCGGGGACGGGGAGATGGTCAGGGTGCGGAACGCGGACTCGGCCTCCGCGGCCAGGTCGACGGCGCCGAGGCAGGAACCGTCGGCGACGAGCTCCCAGGCCGAGACCGCGGTCCGGGTGCCGTCCGGGGTGTTGGTCCAGGTCTGGCGGAACAACGGCTCCAACGCGACCTGGTCCGCGGTGCAGGCGGGGTCGAACCCGGCCGGGCTCTGCCCGTCCGGGCACGCAGGTACGAGCCCGGGCAGCGTCGTGGCGTGGTCGCCGTCGTAGCACCGGTACGCCGGCCCGCGCCGGTACGCCTCCGACGCCGGACCACCACCCGACGCCGTTGAAGTGGCGTCACCGCCGTCACTGGGGCTCGAGTCGGTGGCTCGTGTCGTGATCCGATCACCGCTTGCCTCCGTCGTGATGCCCACGTCAGGCGGCGGGGTCCCGTTCGCTGCCGCACGATCGCCAAGGAAGCCCGTCACGGAGAGGCAAACGCTCAGGAGAAGCCTCGTCGCGCCGCTCACGACTCTTCTCCTGTACCACCGACTTCGATCACCGACCAGTGAGCATCCGACCAGACAAGCCCGAGCTCGAAGACTCCGGACTGTGCTTCGTACTCGGCGACCGTGACCCCAGAAGCGTCCGCCAGGCTAGCTTTCAGTTGGTCGTAACTGACATCGATCGGAAAAGCTCCGACGAGGTCGTCGAACGGCCATACCTTCGCGACCTCGGTGGTGATCTCGCCGCCCGAGTACTGATATCCCGACGAGCGTAACTCTTGCGCTTTCGTTGAGTTCGCTGTGCAGAAGGTGCACGTGTCCGTCCAGGTCATCGCGTCCCACTCGGCTGTATCGCCGGTGGACATGATGTATGGGTACAGGGACACGAAGTACTTCGCCGCCGCGGCGGCACCCTCGGCGTCGTCGCGGTCCATCGCCGCGGGACGTTCCGGCTTCACCGGTCCGGTCTCGGTCGGCGACGGCACGGGCGACTCCGACGGCGACGGCACGACCGGCTCGTCGACCGACGGCGAGGGGCCGGGGCCGCTGCCACCGGTGCACCCGGCGACAACCCACCCGACCGCGACGACGACGCCCACGACGAGCGACCGCCGTCGGGCACGGAACAGCACACGAGAACGACGCACGAGACCCCCTGCAGATCGATGCGAACCACCCCGCACGCCACCTCGACGAGGCGTGCGGGCTGTCCAGCAACCTAGCGAAACCGCCCGGCCGACGGAACCGCACGTCCCGCCCTGTGGACGACGAGGGCGCGTCGACCCGCTCCGCGCGAGCGGGCGAGGCGGACCGGCGGGTCACGGGCGACGTCACCTCCGTCGCGGGGTGAGAAGCGAGACGTGGCCCCTCGTAGGGCGACCCGGAGGGCCACTTCTCACGGCTCGCCGGCTGCTCGGCTCCCCGACGCCCCGCGCGACCCCGCCGTCAGGTGCGCGACGTCACGTGCGCGTCGAGGTGCGCGAGGGAGGACGCCAGCCCGGTGGCGTGGTCCTCCGGGGAGATGCCCGACGGCACGCCCGTCGCCCGGACGGTGACGCGCGCGCCGTCCCCGGCGGGCTCGACGGTCCAGGTCATCGTCATGGTCCCGGCGAACGCCGGGTCGTCGGACTCGAAGTCGACCTGCTGCACGACCCTCCGGCCCGGGACCAGGTCGACGATCGCGACGTCGACGACGTCGGTCCCCGCGCCGGTCTTGCCGGGGTCGGCCTGCGGGTCGTCGTAGGCGAGGACCATGCGGTAGCCGCCTCCGGGGCGCAGGTCGAAGCGCTCGAAGCGGCCCGTCATGCCGTCGGGGGGCAGCCACGCGGCGAGCGCGTCCTGGTCGACGAGGGCCTGGTAGACGTCGCGGGGCGCGGCGGCGACGAGGCGCGACGCCTCGTCGACCCGGCCGGCTCCCGCGCTGGTCACGACTGCCCCAGCACCGTCCGGTAGACCTCGAGGGTGCGCTCCCCGATCGCGTCCCACGCGAAGTGGTCCTCGACGCGCTGCCGCGAGGCGCGGCCCATCTCGGCGGCGCGCTCGGGGTCGCTGACGACCTGCGTGAGCGCGCCCGCGAGGTCCGCGACGAACCGGTCGGGGTCGAGCGGGGTGCCCGTGCCGTCGTCCGCCTGGTCGATGGGCACGAGGAGGCCGGTGACGCCGTCGTCCACGACCTCGGGGATGCCGCCCGTGGCGGTCCCGACGACGGGCAGCCCGACGGCCATGGCCTCGAGGTTGACGATGCCGAGCGGCTCGTACACGGACGGGCACACGAACACCGTGGACGCGGCGAGCACCGCGACGAGCTCGGCACGCGGGAGCATCTGCTCGATCCAGACGACGCCGCTGCGCTCCTTCTGCAGCTCGGCGACGGCGCCGCTCACCTCGGCGGCGATCTCCGAGGTGTCGGGCGCGCCGGCGCACAGGACGAGCTGGACGTCGTCGGGCAGCGAGCGCGCGGCGCGCAGCAGGTAGGGCAGACCCTTCTGCCGCGTGATCCGGCCGACGAACACGACGGCCGGGCGGTCGGGGTCGATGCCGAGGCCGCGGACGACGCCGTCGGCGCCACCACGCTGCGTCTCGGACTCCGGGCGCCGCCAGCCGGCGAGGTCGATCCCGTTGTGCACGACGTGGACCTTCGCCGGGTCGACCTGCGGGTAGACGCGCAGGATGTCGTCGCGCATGCCGCCCGAGACGGCGATGATCCCGGCCGCGCCCTCGTACGCGGTGCGCTCGGCCCAGGACGACAGCGCGTACCCGCCGCCGAGCTGCTCGGCCTTCCACGGGCGCAGCGGCTCGAGCGAGTGCGCGGAGAGCACGTGCGGGACGCCGTGCAGCAGGCCCGCCAGGTGGCCGCCGAGGTTCGCGTACCAGGTGTGGGAGTGCACGAGGTCGGCGCCCGCGACGTCGTCGGCCATCTGCAGGTCGACGCCGAACGTGCCGAGCGCGGCGTTCGCGCCAGACAGCACGCCCGGGACGGAGTAGCCGGTCACGCCGTCCTCGCCGCGCGGGCCGTCGAAGCAGCGCACGCGCACGTCGACGTGGCGGCGCAGGACCGCGGACAGCTCGGCGACGTGCACGCCGGCCCCGCCGTAGACGTGCGGCGGGTACTCACGGGTCAGCAGATCCACTCTCACGCGCCACACCGTAGCCGAGTCGCCCGCCGCGGTCCCGCGATGGCCGACGGTGCGGGACGCCTCGGACGCGCCGCGCCCAGGATGCGGGTCCCTGCTGCGCGGTGCCGCCCCGAGGGGCTACCGTCTGGGCATGGCCGCCGCACCACGAGTCCTCGCCATCGTCCTCGCCGGGGGCGAGGGCAAGCGCCTCATGCCGCTCACCGCGTCCCGGGCCAAGCCCGCGGTGCCGTTCGGGGGCATCTACCGCCTCGTGGACTTCGCGCTGTCCAACCTGGTGAACTCGCACTACCTGCACATCATCGTGCTCACGCAGTACAAGTCCCACAGCCTCGACCGGCACATCACCAAGACGTGGCGCATGTCGTCGCTCCTGGGCAACTACGTGGCGCCGGTGCCCGCGCAGCAGCGCGTCGGCAAGCACTGGTACCTCGGCAGCGCGGACGCGATCTACCAGTGCCTCAACATCATCGACGACGAGCGGCCGGACATCGTCGTCGTGGTCGGCGCGGACCACGTGTACCGCATGGACTTCTCCCAGATGGTCGACGCGCACGTCGAGTCGGGCGCACAGCTCACCGTCGCGGGCATCCGCCAGCCGATCTCGATGGCGGACCAGTTCGGCGTCATCGAGACCGACCCGAAGGACCCGACCAAGATCGCGGCGTTCCGCGAGAAGCCCAAGGACCCGGTCGGCCTCGCGGACTCGCCCGACGAGGTGCTCGCGTCGATGGGCAACTACGTCATCGACACGGACGCGCTCGTCGAGGCCGTGACGTCGGACGCCGCGAACGCGGACTCGCGCCACGACATGGGCGGCGACATCGTGCCCGCGTTCGTCGAGAAGGGCACCGCGGCGGTCTACGACTTCATCCGCAACGACGTCCCGGGCTCGACGGACCGCGACCGCGACTACTGGCGCGACGTGGGGACGATCGACTCGTACTACGACGCCAACAAGGACCTCATCGCGGTCACCCCGGTCTTCAACCTCTACAACGAGGAGTGGCCGCTGCACACGGGCTACACGGGCCTGCCGCCCGCGAAGTTCGTGCACGCGGGCCGGGGGCGCCTCGGGCACGCCGCGGACTCGATCGTCTCCCCCGGCGTGATCATCTCGGGCGCGACGGCGGTCGGCTCGGTCCTCTCCCCCGGCACCTACCTGCACTCGTGGTCGTCCGTGTCGGACTCCGTGCTCATGGACGGGGTGCAGGTGCACCGCCACGCGCAGGTCCACCGCGCGATCATCGACAAGAACGTCGTCGTGGGCGAGCAGGCGCGCATCGGTCTGGACCCGGAGCAGGACCGCGCCCGCGGGTTCACGGTCACCGAGTCCGGCATCACCGTCGTCCCCAAGGGGACGGTCGTCGAGTGACGCCCTCCCCCGCCGGCGTCGTGCCCGACGCCGTCCGCGTCGCGCTGCCCGTCGACGCGCCCGCCGAGGTGCCCGCCCCGGGCGCCGACGAGACCGACACCGCGAGGAGCCCCCGCGTGACCCCCGACCCCACGAGCGGCCCCGTCCGGCTCCTCGTCATGGACGTGGACTCGACGCTCATCGAGCAGGAGGTCATCGAGCTCCTCGCCGACCACGCGGGCACGCGCGCCGAGGTCACCGAGGTGACCGAGCGCGCGATGCGCGGCGAGATCGACTTCGGGGCGTCGCTGCGCGAGCGCGTCGCGACCCTCGCCGGGGTGCCCGTCGAGGCGTTCGCCGACGTCCGCGCCCGCGCGACGTTCACGCCGGGCGTGCGGGAGCTCGTCGCGGAGGCCCACCGCCGCGGCTGGGAGGTGGGGCTCGTGTCGGGCGGCTTCGAGGAGATCGTGGCCGACCTCGCCGCCGAGCTGGGGATCACGCGCTTCCGCGCGAACCGGCTCGAGGTCTCCGGCGGCCGGCTCACCGGCCGCACGACCGGCCCGGTGATCGACCGCGCCGCGAAGGAGGTCGCGCTGCGCGAGTTCGCGGCAGAGCTCGGCCTGCCGATGACCGCGACGATCGCCGTGGGCGACGGCGCGAACGACCTCGACATGATCGGCGCCGCCGGCATCGGCGTCGCGTTCGCCGCGAAGCCGGTCGTGCGGGCCCAGGCCCCCTACGGCGTCGACGGCCCCCGCATCGACGCCGTCCTCGACGTCGTCGACCAGGTGGACGCCGCGCGCTGAGCCGCGTCCCGCACGTGGAAGAGCCCTGGTCCGGACGGACCAGGGCTCTCTCGCCTCACGAGCCGGACGCGGCCGTCAGGACGGGCGGCCCACGTAGGTGAGCAGGGCCCCGCGGGGCACCCAGGCGTCCCAGGCCGTCGCCGACTCCAGCACGGAGTACGTCGCGGTCGGCACACCGACGCGCACCTGGGCGAGCGCGCCGCCGTCGGACGCGGGGTCGGCCAGGTGCGACGCCGTCGCCGCCATCGTGGGCTCGTGCCCGACGACGAGCAGCGTGCGCACGCGCGAGTCCGTCGTCCGGACGAGGTCCAGCACGTCAGTCACGTCCGCCGCGTAGAGGTCGTCGCTCACCAGGACCTCCGGGTCCACGTCGCCCAGGTGGGCGGCGAGCAGATCCCAGGTCTGGCGCGTGCGCAGCGCCGACGAGCACAGGACGCGCTCGGGGACGAGCCCCGTCTCGCGCAGTGCGCCGCCGACGCGGACCGCCTGCCGCCGCCCGTTGAGGGCGAGAGGACGCAGCACGTCGTCGACGCTCCCGCCGCCGGGCTCCGCCTTGGCGTGGCGCAGGAGGACGAGGCGGCGCACGCCGCCGTCGATGGTCTCCGCGCCCATGCTCTCCTCCTGAGTCACTGCCCCATGGCGTGCACGCCGCCGTCGACGTGCACGATCTCACCGGTCGTCGCCGGGAACCAGTCGGACAGGAGCGCGACGACCGCGCGCGCGGCGGGCTCCGCCGTCGTCTGGTCCCAGCCGAGGGGGGCGCGCTTGGGCCAGCCGTCCTCCATCTGCTCGAACCCGGGGATCGACTTGGCGGCCGTCGTGCGGATCGGGCCCGCGGAGACGAGGTTGGCGCGGATGCCGTCGGGGCCGAGGTCGCGCGCGAGGTAGCGGTTCGCGGACTCGAGGCCCGCCTTCGCGACGCCCATCCAGTCGTAGACCGGCCAGGCGAACTGCGCGTCGAACGTGAGGCCGACCACGGCACCACCGTCCGTCATGAGCGGCTTCGCGGCGACCGCGAGGGACTTGTACGAGAACGTGGAGACCTGGAGCGCGGTGGCCACGTCCTCCCACGTCGCGGAGAGGAAGTTGCCGCCCATGACGCTCTGCGGGGCGAAGCCGATGGAGTGCACGACGCCGTCGAGCCGATCCGTGTGCTCGCGCACCGCGTCGGCGAGGCCGGCGAGGTCGTCGTCGTCCGTCACGTCGAGCTGCACGACGGGCGCCTCGACGGGCAGGCGCTTGGCGAAGGCCTGCGTGAGCTTCATCTGGCGGCCGAACGAGGAGAGCACGACCTCGGCCCCCTCCTCCTGCGCGAGGCGCGCCGCGTGGAATGCGATCGAGGAGTCGGTGAGCACTCCGGTGATGAGGAGCTTCTTGCCGTCGAGCAGACCCATCGGTTTCCTTCCGTCGTGCACCCGCCGTGCGGGCGCGCTGAGGCTGAGCGTACTGAAAGAGAGGGGGTGCGGGCGCGCGGGTGACCCGTGGGCGTGACCGTCACCATGAGGAGCCCACGTGCGGGCCCGGTCGCGGGTCCGCTCAGTGACCCATGCCGAGGCCGCCGTCGACGGGGATGACCGCCCCGGAGACGTACGCGGCGTCGTCGGACGCGAGGAACTGCACGACCCCGGCGACCTCGTCGGCCTGGGCGAAGCGCCCGGCGGGGATCGCGGCCTTGTAGGCGGCCTGGCGCTCCTCGGGCAGCTCGGCCGTCATCGCGGTGTCGATGAAGCCGGGCGCCACGACGTTCGCCGTGATGTTGCGCGACCCGAGCTCGCGCGTGATGGAGCGCGCCATGCCGACGAGCGCGGCCTTGGACGACGCGTAGTTGACCTGACCGGCGCCGCCGTAGAGGCCGATCACGGACGACACGAGCACGATGCGACCACGGCGCAGGCGGATCATGCCCTTGCTCACGCGCCGCACGCAGCGGAACGTGCCGGTGAGGTTGACGTCGATCACGGACTCGAAGTCCTCGTCGGTCATGCGCAGCAGGAGCTGGTCGTGCGTGACGCCCGCGTTCGCGACGAGCACCTCGACCGGCCCGAGCTCCTTCTCGATCTCGGTGAACGCGGCGTCGACGGCCGCGGTGTCGGTGATGTCCGCCACGGCGCCGAACACGCCCTCGGGCAGGTCGCCACCGCGGTAGACGGTCGCGACCCGGTCGCCGTTCGCCACGAACCGCTCGGCGATCGCGCGGCCGATCCCCCGGTTCGCGCCGGTGACGACGACGGTGCGCGGGGCGGGTGCGGTGGCTTCGGACACGGTGCGGCTCCTCGGGACGGTCGGGTGGGTCGGCGGCCGGGGACGGGTCCCGCACGGCCGGTGCCGGGTGGGCCTGGCGCGGGCTCGTGACAGGCCCGCGCGAGCACGCCGCACCGACCGTACCGTGCGCCGACGCCGTCGTGCGCGGTGCGCCACGGTCACAGCGCTCCCCCACACTTTGTGGGGTCCCGACAAACGTAGACTGGAGGGGTGAGCACACGACGCACGGCCCGGAGGTCGGCCGAGGCGGTCCCGAGCATCACGTCAGCCCCGGAGCCGCTGGCCGCCGACCAGTCGCGCCGCGAGCGCAAGTACCTCATCCAGATGGGCATCCGCATCGCGTGCTTCGTGGCCGCGATCCTCGTCGCGCCAAGCTGGCTGACCTGGGTGTTCGCCGCCGCGGCGATCGTCCTGCCGTACAGCGCGGTGCTCATCGCCAACGCCGGGCGCGACCAGGCCCACTACGACACCTCGCCGATGGAGCACCGCGCGCTGCCCGCGGCCGGGGTGCCGGGATCCCACGGGATCGCCGGCGCAGGACCGCGCGACGACGAGCAGGACCACGAGGAGGACGACCGGTGACCGATGTGCTGGGCCTCGCCGACCCCGTCGGCGAGGAGGACCTGGTGTGCAGCGCCAAGGGCTGCCGTGAGGCGGCCGTGTGGGGGCTGCTGTGGAACAATCCCAAGATCCACACGCCCGAGCGGCGCAAGGTCTGGCTCGCGTGCGACGCGCACCGCGAGCACCTGGAGACGTTCCTCGGTGCCCGCTCGTTCTGGCGCTCGACCGTGCCGGTCGACGAGCTCGAGCGCCGGGCGGCCCCGTGACGCAGGCCACGCCCCCGGGGAGACCGGGGGGCCTGGTGGGAGGCGACCCCGGCGGCCCGACGCCGGAGCGCGCCACCGCGGAGGCCCACCAGCCGCGCACGCCGCGCCAGTGGGTGACCCTCGCGGTCGGGGTCGTCGTCCTCGTCGCGCTGTGCCTCGTGGCGGGGCGCTGGCAGTGGAACCGGTACGTCTCGCGCGAGGCGGAGATCGACCGCATCGAGACGAACTACACGTCCGAGCCCGTCCCGGTCGACGACGTCCTGGACGGTCCGGGCGCCACGCTCGACGAGGCCGACCTCTGGCGCCCCGTGACGCTCGTCGGCCGCTACGAGACCGACGCGACCGTCCTCCTGCGCAACCGCCCCGTCGGCGGCAGCCCCGGGTTCCACGTGCTCGTCCCGTTCGTGACGGACCCCACGCCGTCCGCGCCCGACGGGCTCGTCGTGGTCGTCGACCGGGGGTTCGTGCCGCTCGGCAGCGACGCCGTCACGCCGGGTGACGTCCCCGTGCCCCCGGAGGGCGAGGTCGAGGCGACCGTCACGCTGCGGGGCGACGAGCCGCCGTCGGGCCGGGACGCTCCCGACGGGCAGGTCCAGGCGATCGCGACCGACCAGGTGCTCGCCGCCGGGCCCGACGGCACCGCGTGGGCCGAGGGCCGGACCGTCGGCGCGTACGGCCAGCTCCGCACCGAGGTGCCGCCCGCGGCCGAGGCGCTGGAGGCGCTGCCCAAGCCCGACACCGACCCGGGGTCGCACCTGTCGTACGCGTTCCAGTGGGGCGTGTTCGCGATCGGCGCGGTCGCCGGGTTCTGGCTCCTGGTCCGCCGCGACCGCCGCGACGCGCGCGGCGAGGAGACGACGCTCACGGCAGGCGACCTGCTCGCCGCCCAGGACCCCGCCGGCACCCGCGCACGTCGCGAGCCGCGCAGCCGCCGGCCAAGCGCCGAGGACGAGGAGGACGCCCTCGTCGACGCCCAGCTCGGCGCGGGCCGCGAGACCGCGCAGGACCGGCCCGCTCAGGCCAGCGAGACGAGCTCCGCGTAGTCGTCGCTCCACAGGTCCTCGTCGCCGTCCGGCAGCAGCAGGACGCGCTCGGGCTCGAGCGCCTCGACCGCGCCGTCGTCGTGCGTGACCATGACGACCGCGCCCTCGTACGTCTTGAGCGCCCCGAGGATCTCGGCGCGCGAAGCCGGGTCGAGGTTGTTCGTCGGCTCGTCGAGGAGCAGCACGTTCGCCGCCGAGACGACGAGCGTCGCGAGCGCGAGGCGCGTCTTCTCCCCGCCGGACAGCACGTTCGTCGGCTTGTCCGCGTCGTCGCCGGAGAACAGGAACGACCCGAGCACGGAGCGCACCTGCGTGTCGGTGAGGTCGGGCGCGGCGTGGCGCAAGTTCTCGACGACGGTCGCGTCCATGTCGAGCGTGTCGTGCTCCTGGGCGTAGTAGCCGATCTTCAGACCGTGCCCAGGGTGGACCTCGCCCGTGTCCGGCTTCTCGACGCCGCCGAGGATCCGCAGGAGCGTCGTCTTGCCGGCGCCGTTGAGGCCGAGCACGACGACGCGGCTGCCGCGGTCGATCGCGAGGTCGACGCCCGCGAACACCTCCTGCGACCCGTACGCCTTGGACAGCCCGCTCGCGGTGAGCGGCGTGCGTCCGCACGGGGCCGGCTTGGGGAACCGCAGCTTGGCGACCTTGTCGGTCTGACGCTCGCCCTCGATGCCCGCGAGCATCTTCTCGGCGCGGCGCATCATCTGCTGCGCGGCCACAGCCTTGGTGGCCTTGGCGCGCATCTTCTCGCCCTGGGCGAGCAGCGCGCCCGCCTTCTTCTCGGCGTTCTGCCGCTCGCGACGGCGGCGGCGCTCGTCGGACTCGCGCTGCGCCAGGTACGCGTCCCACCCGAGGTTGTACTGGTCGAGCTCCCCGCGGTTCGCGTCGAGGTGGAAGACCTTGTTCACGGTGGCGCGCAGCAGCTCGACGTCGTGGGAGATCACGACGAACCCGCCGCCGTACGACTTGAGGTAGTCGCGCAGCCAGATGATCGAGTCCGCGTCGAGGTGGTTGGTCGGCTCGTCGAGGAGCAGCGTCTCGACCCCGGAGAACAGGATGCGCGCGAGCTCGATGCGGCGGCGCTGACCGCCGGACAGCGTGCTCAGCGGCTGCCCGAGCACCCGGTCGTCGAGGCCGAGGTTGCTCGTGATGCGGTGCGCCTCGCTCTCGGCCGCGTAGCCGCCCGCGGCGAGGAAGCGCGCCTCGAGCTTCGGGTAGCGCTCCATCGCGGCCTCGTGCGTCTCGACATCGGCGCTCGCCATCGCGCCCTCGGTCTCGCGCATCTGGCGCACGATCTTGTCGAGGTTGCGGGCCGAGAGCACGCGGTCCATCGCGATGACGTCGAGGTCTCCCGTGCGCGGGTCCTGCGGCAGATAGCCGATGTCGTTGCCGCGCGTGATCTTCCCGGCCGTCGGCTGGGTCTCCCCCGCGAGCGTCTTGGTCAGGGTCGTCTTGCCGGCGCCGTTGCGCCCGACGAGTCCGATCCGGTCGCCCGAGGCGATCTGAAAGTTCGCCTCGTGCAGCAGGACGCGGGCGCCGACGCGCAGCTCGACGCCGTGAGCGGTGATCACGGGAGGGTCCTCTCGGGTGGTGCGGGTGCCCGACGACGGCCCTCTCCCGGCCGGTCGGCCGGCGGCTCGTCGTGGGGCCGGGGCGCGTGCGCCCCGGCGTCCGGGCCTCGTCGATTCTACGGGGGCCCGGCGTCGCGTCCCACCCCATTCCGCCAGGGGCCCGTGCGAGAGCGGTGCTCGGCACCGGGATCGTGCTCGCGCGCCGGCCGGGCACCCGCACCAGGACGCCTGGCGCACGGCCCGGCGGTAGCGTTGACCTGTGACTTTCCAGGAGGGTGGCTCGTTCGAGGGCGGACGGGTCCGCAAGGGCGGCGGTCGGCGCGGCACGATGATCGCGGGCGGCGGGATCGGGGCCGTGCTCGTCGCGCTGCTCATCGCGTTCGTCGGCAACCAGACCGGTGTCGACCTCAGCGCGCTCACGGGCGGCGACGGGTCCGACTCGGGCGCGTACGGCGAGGGCCAGCAGGAGTACATCGACGCGTGCACGGCCGAGGAGGCGAACACGACGCGCGAGTGCCGCCTCAACGGCACCGTGCAGTCGCTCGACGCGTACTGGACCGACGCGCTCCCCGAGCAGGCGGGCGTCACGTACGACCTGCCCGAGGTCGTGAGCTTCACCGGGCAGGTCTCGACCGGCTGCGGCGCGGCGACGAGCGCCGTCGGGCCGTTCTACTGCCCGCCCGACCAGACCGTCTACATCGACCTCGGCTTCTACGACGACCTCACGAGCCGGTTCGGCGCCAACGACGGCGGCCTCGCGGAGATGTACGTCGTCGCGCACGAGTTCGGCCACCACATCGAGCAGCTCGTCGGCGCGATGGACGCGGCGAACCGGCAGGGCACCGGCCCCGAGTCCGACTCCGTGCGCATCGAGCTCATGGCCGACTGCCTCGCCGGCATGTGGGCCGGCCACGCCGCCAGCACCCCCGACCCGGACACCGACGTCATGTTCCTCGCCCCCATCACCGAGCAGGAGCTGAACGACGCCCTGTCGGCTGCGTCCGCCGTCGGCGACGACCGCATCCAGGAGGCCGCGACCGGCCAGGTGAATCCCGAGGGCTGGACCCACGGGTCGAGCGAGCAGCGCCAGCGCTGGTTCACCATCGGCTACAACGGCGGCACGCTCCAGGACTGCAACGCGCTGTCCGCGTCGACCCTCTGACCTCGGTCAGGATCCGTCGACCAGCGTCCCCAGCCGTGCGAGGCAGTCGCGCCAGCCCTCGGCGTAGGGGTCCCGGTTCTCCTCTGCCGTCTCGTGGACGACGCGCACGAGCGTCCTCGTGCCCGACGGCTCGAACGTCACGGTGACGGGGTCGGGACCGCCGTCGTCGGCGCCGTGGTCGAGCCACGTCCAGGTGAGCACGAGGCGGTCCGGGCGGTCGGCCGCGACGACGTCACCGCGAGCGCCGAACCCGCCGGTCGCCGTCTCGAAGCGGTAGCTGCCGCCGGGGCGGGGGTCGAGGTCGTAGACCGTGTCCGGGAACATGGGCCACCACCAGGTCGCGAGCCGGTCGGGCCGCGTCCAGGCCTCCCACGCCCCGTCCGGGCCGAGCGGCACGAGCGTCTCCACGGCCACCTCGGGCATCGTCGCCACCTCCTCCGGCGTCGCACGCCGGTCCCGGAGCCCGGCCGGGGCTCGCTAGAGCTCGATCGAGTACATGCGCGAGCCTGTCACCTTCTCGTAGCCCAGGCTCGCGTAGAGGCCGTGCGCGCCGGACGGGTTCTCGGTGTCGACGTCGAGCGCGGCGTACTGCATGCCGTCCGCGGCGAAGGCGCGCATCCCGGCCGCGAGCGCCGCGACGGCGACGCGACGCCCCCGGTACGCGCTGCGCACGCCGAGGATCTCGGTGTAGCCGAACGTGTAGCCGCGCACGGGGAAGTCCTCGTCGTAGCGGCCGGCCATCTCGTAGCCGACGACGAGCGGCTCGCCGGCGCGCAGGGCCGCGGCGGTCTCGGCGTCCGTCGTCGGGTCGGCGAGGAGCGCGTCGACGTCGGGCGCATCGTCGACCACGAGGAAGGACCACTGGGGCGCGAACTCGCTGCGCCCGTGCGTCCACGCCTCGGCGGTGCGGGGCTCGCTCCCCCAGTGGTCGCGGAACGCGTCGTTGTGCGCGAGCCTGGTCGCCTCGTCGAGCTCGTCCGACCACGGCACGAGGCGCAGCGACCCGTCGAGCGGCACGTCGGGGAGGGGCGCGGACAGGTCGCGGCGCAGGTCGGAGTAGAAGCGGCGGGTCTCGAGCCCGAAGCGCGCGTAGAGCCGCGCCTTCGCCGGCGGGTCGGTGTCCTCGCCGTAGGTGAGCAGGCGCCCGGGCAGCTCCTTGCCGCTCGCTGCGAGCAGCTGGCGCCCGCGCGCGATCTCCCACGCGAACAGCTCGCGCCCGACCCCGCGCCCGCGATGGGTGGGATGGACGCCGCCCCAGAGGAACGCGCGCACGGTGTTCGCGTCCCCCGGGTTGGTGTCGACCAGCGCGTACGCGCGCAGCGTGCCGTCGGCGTCGACCCCGACGAGCGAGTCGGTCGCGAGGTCGCGCCACGGCGCGGTGAACAGCTCCTCGACCTCGCCGATCGTCTCGCGGTACGGCTCCTGGTCCGCCGCGGCGATGCCGTTGCGCAGGACGAGCAGCGCGGGCGCGTCGGCCGGCACGGCATGCCGCCAGGTCAGGTCGCCCGCCGTGACGGCCGGGAGGGTCGACGGCGCGGCGGCGCGCTCCGCGATCGGAGCGAGCGTCGCGGGGGCCGGGTTCTCGACCTGGTCGGTCGCGGGAGAGGACATGCCGACCACGGTAGGTGCGTCCGCGCCGTCGGGCACGCGCTTTTCGTGTTCCCCGTCACCCGGTCACCCGGTGAGGGATGCACCGCCGCGCGAAGGACGCACGTCGAGGTGCGACTCTCGATCGGGAGTGCATCCCTCGCCGAGCACGGCGGTCCGCTGAGACGGCTCCCCACGACCGGGCGGGCGCGATCTACGCTGCGTAGCATGCCGATCGTCGTACCCCAGGACCTCGCCGACGCCCGTTCCCGGGCCCTTGCCGACGCGCTGCGCACGCGCGTCGTCGTCGCCGACGGCGCGATGGGAACGATGATCCAGGAGCAGGACCCGACGCTCGAGGACTACCAAGGGCTCGAGGGCTGCAACGAGATCCTCAACGTCTCGCGGCCCGACATCATCGCCGCGGTGCACGACGCCTACCTCGAGGTCGGCGTCGACGCGATCGAGACGAACACGTTCGGCGCCAACTGGTCGAACCTGTCGGACTACGACATCGACGACCGGATCCGCGAGCTCGCCGCGGCCGGGGCGAGGATCGCGCGCGAACGGGCCGACGCGTTCGCGACCGACGAGCAGCCGCGCTGGGTGCTGGGCTCGATGGGGCCGGGGACCAAGCTGCCGAGCCTCGGGCACACGACGTACGCGCACCTGCGCGACACGTTCGCCGAGCAGGCCGCGGGGCTGCTGGAGGGCGGGGTCGACGCGATCCTGGTCGAGACGAGCCAGGACCTGCTCCAGGCGAAGGCCGCCGTGACGGGCTCCCGGAACGCGATGCGCGACGTCGGGCGCGAGGTCCCCGTCATCGTCCAGGTCACGGTCGAGACCACGGGCACGATGCTCATGGGCTCGGAGATCGGGGCCGCGCTCACGACGCTCCAGGCGCTCGACGTCGACGCGATCGGGCTCAACTGCGCGACCGGCCCGGCGGAGATGAGCGAGCACCTGCGCCACCTGTCGCGGCACGCCGAGATCCCCGTGACGTGCATGCCGAACGCCGGGCTGCCCGTGCTGGGCCCGAACGGCGCGACGTACCCGCTCACGCCCGACGAGCTCGCAGCCGCGCACACGCAGTTCGTCACCGAGTTCGGCCTGGGGCTCGTCGGAGGCTGCTGCGGCACCACGCCCGAGCACCTGCGCCGCGTCGTCGAGGCGGTGCGTGCGCGGCCCGTCGTCGAGCGGCACCCGGAGCGGGAGAACGGCGTCGCGAGCCTGTACTCGCACACGGACCTGCACCAGGACGCGTCGTTCCTCGCGATCGGCGAGCGGACGAACGCCAACGGGTCGAAGGCGTTCCGCGAGGCGATGCTCGCGGAGAACTGGGACGAGTGCGTCGAGATCGCGCGGGCGCAGACGCGCGACGGCGCGCACCTGCTCGACGTGTGCATCGACTACGTGGGCCGCGACGGCGTCGCGGACGTGAAGCAGGTCGTCTCGCGCCTCGCGAGCGCGTCGACGCTCCCGCTCGTCATCGACTCGACCGAGCCCGAGGTGATCGCGGCGGGGCTCGAGCTCGTCGGCGGGCGCGCCGTCGTGAACTCGGTGAACTTCGAGGACGGCGACGGCCCGACGTCGCGGTTCGCGCGGATCATGCCGCACGTCGTCGAGCACGGCGCGGCCGTCGTCGCGCTGACGATCGACGAGGAGGGCCAGGCGCGCACCGCGTCGGGAAAGGTGGAGATCGCGACCCGGCTCGTCGAGACGCTCACGCGCGACTGGGGCATGCGCGTGGACGACATCATCGTCGACGCCCTGACGTTCCCCATCGCCACGGGCCAGGAGGAGACGCGCCGCGACGCGATCGAGACGATCGAGGCGATCCGCGAGATCACGCGCCGCTACCCCGGCATCCACACGACGCTCGGGGTGTCGAACGTGTCGTTCGGGCTCAACCCCGCGGCGCGCACCGTGCTCAACTCCGTGTTCCTCCACGAGGCCGTCGAGGCCGGCCTGGACTCCGCGATCGTGCACGCCGCGAAGATCCTCCCCCTCGCGCAGATCCCCGCCGAGCAGCGCGAGGCCGCGCTCGACCTCGTGTGGGACCGGCGGCGGTACGACGACGAGGGGAACCTCGTGCACGACCCGCTCGCTCGGCTCCTGGAGCTGTTCGAGGGCGTGGACTCGGCGGCGCTCAAGGACCAGCGCGCCGCGGAGCTCGCCGCGCTGCCGGTCGGCGAGCGGCTCGAGCGCCGGATCGTCGACGGCGCACGGAAGGGCCTCGAGGAGGACCTCGACACCGCGATGGCGTCCGGGCTCAAGGCCCTCGACATCGTCAACGACCACCTGCTCGAGGGCATGAAGGTCGTGGGCGACCTCTTCGGGCGCGGCGAGATGCAGCTCCCGTTCGTGCTCCAGTCCGCCGAGGTCATGAAGACGGCCGTCGCCTACCTCGAGCCGCACATGGAGAAGATCGAGGGCTCGACCGGGTCCAAGGGCACGATCGTCCTCGCGACCGTGCGCGGCGACGTGCACGACATCGGCAAGAACCTCGTCGACATCATCCTCACGAACAACGGCTACACCGTCGTCAACATCGGCATCAAGCAGCCGATCTCGGCCATGATCGAGGCCGCGGAGCAGCACGACGCCGACGTGATCGGCATGTCCGGCCTCCTCGTGAAGTCGACGGTCGTCATGAAGGAGAACCTCGAGGAGCTCGCGTCGCGCGGGCTCGCCGGGCGCTGGCCCGTGCTCCTCGGCGGCGCCGCGCTCACGCGCACCTACGTCGAGGACGACCTCGCGGGCCAGTTCCCCGGCGTCGTCCGGTACGCGCGCGACGCGTTCGAGGGCCTGCGCCTCATGGAGCCGCTCGTCCGCGTGGCGCGCGGCGAGTCGCCCGACGCCGTCGGGCTGCCCGCGCTCAAGACGCGCCGCCACGCCGTGGTCACCGTGACCGAGACGCCCGTCGAGGACCTGCCCGCGCGGTCCGACGTCGCGGCCGACAACCCGGTGCCCGCTCCCCCGTTCTGGGGCACGCGCCTCGTCAAGGGCGTGCAGCTCGCCGAGTACGCGGCGTTCCTCGACGAGCGCGCGACGTTCATGGGCCAGTGGGGCCTGAAGCCGGGGCGCGGCGACGAGGGCGCGTCGTACGAGGAGCTCGTCGAGACCGAGGGCCGCCCCCGGCTCAAGTCCTGGTACGAGCGCATCCGCACCGACGGCGTCGTGAACCCGTCGGTCGTGTACGGGTACTTCCCGGTCTGGTCGGAGGGCGACGACGTCGTCGTCGCGCACCACGGCGCCGGGCTCGCAGGGATCGGTGCGCCCGACGGCGGGTCGGGCGGCGAGCCGGGGACCGAGCGGCTGCGCTTCACGTTCCCGCGCCAGCGCCGCGACCGGCACCTGTGCCTCGCCGACTTCGTCAAGCCGCGGTCGTGGGTCGAGGAGACCGGCCGGTACGACGTGCTGCCCGTCCAGCTCGTCACGATGGGTGCGACCGTCGAGCCCTACACCGCGAAGCTCTTCGCCGCGAACCAGTACCGCGAGTACATGGAGCTCCACGGCCTGTCCGTGCAGCTGACCGAGGCCCTGGCGGAGATGTGGCACACCCGCGTCCGCGACGAGCTCGGGTTCGCCGACGAGGACCCCACCGAGGTCGAGGGCATGTTCAAGCTCGAGTACCGCGGCGCCCGCTTCTCCCTCGGCTACCCCGCCTGCCCGGACATGGAGGACCGCACCAAGGTCGTCGAGCTCCTGCGCCCCGAGCGCGTGGGGGTCGAGCTCTCGGCGGAGCTCCAGCTCCACCCGGAGCAGTCGACCGACGCGTTCGTGTTCCACCACCCCGAGGCGAAGTACTTCAGCGTCTGACAGCCTCAGGGTTCTGGAGCTCACGGGCAGGAGGTCAGGCCCACCTCCAGGTACTCACGACCTGCTCGATGAGTTCGTCGCCGTTGTCGTAGGGGGTGCGATCCCGATCACGAAGAACTGGACCGCGTCGTCGCCCGGCGTGAACGGCTCTGGTGCGAACGCGGTGATGAAGGCCTTCGTCCGCGTCTCCGCGAAGGTGCCTTCGACCCGCGTGATGTTCGCCGGGACACCGCCGAGGGTGGTCGGTTCGTGCAGACTGAGGATCGTGCCGTTCTCCGCGAAGTACGAGTCCGCGAGGGCGTCGACGGCGCGGTCGAGGTCGGTCCCGACTCCCCACGCGTCGGACGTCGAGACGCGCACTGGTTCGACCTTCACCCGACCGTAGACCGCTCCGACTCCCGTCGGCACCACTGCGCCATCGGTGACCTCTCCCCAGAGCTCGAGTGCGCCCAGGCACAGGTTCTCGTCGTCGGACGAGATGTTGTTCACGAACGTCCGCGGGCCCTCGTAGGACCAGCACGGCGTCGCGATCGGCTGGCCCGAGACGATCGAGAAGTCCTGGTCCGTAGGAAGTGCGGAGGTCGTCGGCGCACCCTCGCTCTGTGCCGGCACCGCATCACCCGAGTCGTCGTGGGTCGCGATGTCGTGGGGGAAGGCGCAGCCGCTCAGCGCAAGGAGCAGGCCGACGAGGGCGAGGCCCGCGATCCCGTGGCCGACGGATGTCGTCCGGCCGGGCGCAGCCGGCTCGCCGGAACGGTGCCGCGCGACATCGGTCGTGGTCGTGTGCTCGTGCAGGGTGTGCAAGTTGATCCTCCAGGCCGTGTGTGCTCCTGGCTCGAACGCTAGACGGCACGGCGGCGTGAGCACGGGTTGTCCACAGGTTTGGAGATGATCGACCGGGCGAGCGCGATGAGTTCTTCGACGGCCACCGGTCTACCCCTCGACCCAGACGACGAGCACACCGGAGCGGGCCATGGGATCGATCGAGATCGAGCTGTTCACGACTCTCGACCTCGTCGGGCAGGCGCCCGGCGGGCCGGAGGAGGACCCGGAGGGCGGGTTCGCGTTCGGCGGCTGGCAGGCGCCGCTGATCGACGACGTCGCGGGCGCGCAGATCGCCGCGGCGTACGAGGGCACGGACGCGCTGCTGCTCGGACGGCGCACGTACGACATCTTCGCGTCGTACTGGCCGTTCCAGGAGGGCGGGCAGGACGACGACTTCGCGGCACTGTTCAACCGCGTCCCCAAGTACGTCGCGTCGCACGGCACGCCTGACCTGCCGTGGGACGGGTCGACGTTGCTCGGCCCGGACCTGCCTGCCGCGGTGCGCGAGGTGCGCGACCGGCACGAGCACGTCAAGGTCGTCGGCAGCCTCGACCTGGTGCAGACGCTGCTGCACGAGAGGCTTTTCGACCGGCTCGACCTGTGGGTGCACCCCATCGTGCTCGGCACGGGCAAGTCGGTGTTCGACGGCGGCGCCGTCCCCACGAACCTCACCCTCCTCGAACCACCGGCACCCAGCCCCCACGGGACCGTCCTGCTGCGCTACGGCCTCGCCGCCGGCACCCCAGGGACGGGTGACATGAGCGAGCCGGGACGCGGCGTCGGGCAGGACGCCTGATCCAGGAGCGCCATCGGGCACGAGAGCCCGTCGGCGCCCGGCGGCTCGGAGCCCATGCACCCCGGACCCACGAGTCCGCACCCCAGGAAACCGACCTCAGGAGACGTGCCCATGACGATCCAGCGACTCGACAACGTGGCGGTCGTCGTCGACGACCTCGACGCGGCCGTCGCGTTCTTCGCCGAGCTCGGGATGGAGCTCGAGAACCGGATGACGATCGAAGGCCGGTGGGCCGAGCGCGTCGTCGGGCTCGACGGCCTGCGGTCGGAGATCGCGATGATGCGCGTCCCCGACGGGCACGGGCGCCTCGAGCTCACCCGGTACCACGCGCCAGCGCCGCTCGACCTCGCCCTGAGCACGGCCCCGCCGAACGTGCTGGGCCTGCACCGGGTGATGTTCGCCGTCGACGACATCGACGACACGGTGCGGCGCCTCGGGCCCCACGGCGGCGTGGTGATGGGGGAGATCGTCGAGTACGAGGGCGTCTACCGGCTCTGCTACCTCCGCGGACCCGGCGGCGTCATCGTGGGGATCGCGGAGCAGCTCGGCTGAGACCTCGCCGGCGCTACGAGGCGGCCGCCGGCTCGCCGCGCAGGATCGACGTCATCTTCTTGCCGCGCGCGACCTCGTCGACGAGCTTGTCGAGGTAGCGGATCTTCTGCATGAGCGGGTCGTCGATGTCCTCGACCCGGACGCCGCAGATCACCCCGGTGATGAGCGAGGCGTTCGGGTTCATCGCCGGTGCCCGGTCGAAGAACTCCTCGAGCGTGATCTCGTCCGCGATCGCCTGCGCCAGGCCGGCGTCGTCGTAGCCGGTGAGCCAGCGGACGACCTGGTCGAGCTCGTCCGTCGAGCGCCCCTTGCGCTCCACCTTGGTCACGTAGAGCGGGTAGATGCTCGCGAAGCTCGTCCCGAAGATCCGGTGTCCCGCCATGGGTGTCCTCCTCCTGCCGCGAACGAGCCGGTCGCCGGTTCGGCACATGCGGCTGTCCGGCACGGACCACGCTACCGCGCGGGTCAGGCGGGCCGGGCTGCGGCCATCCCGTGCGCCGTCTCGAGCCGGTCCACGAGCAGCGTGCCCGCCGCGACGAGCGGCACGAGCACCAGGTTGCCCAGCAGCATCGTGCGCAGGAACGGCAGGCCCGCGACGTAGCTCGCGACGAGCCCGTCCACGGAGGCCGGGTACCAGACGCCACGGCCCTGGAACCAGACGCCGAAGTTGGTCCACGCGAAGAACCACAGCGAGCCCGCGACGCCGAACGCGGCGCCCGCGCCGACCCGGCGCCACCCGGTCGTGTTCCGCGCGAGCAGCGAGCCCAGCCCGACCACGAGCCAGGCGCTCCACGTGAAGAGCGCGATCGCCGTGTTGCCGAGCACGACGTCGGACACGACCGTCACGGCCAGCGGCACGACGAACGCCCAGCGCGAGCGCAGCAGGAACGTCGCCGCGAACGTCGCGGCCGTGACGAGCTCGAGGTTGGCGGGCGCGCCCAGGTCGGCGCGCACGAGCCGCCAGACGACGGCGAGCGCCGCGAGCGCCACGACGAGCGCCGGGCGCCACCAACGGGTCACCATCGAGGCCTGCGAACCCGTCACGAGGTGAACGTCTCGAGCTTCCACGTGATCTCGTCCCCGTCCTTGGTCTCGAGGGATCCTGCTCCCACGGTAGCCATCTCGTCGTTCACGTACAGCGCCCAGAACTCGCTGTCCGGGTCGGCCGCGACGCCGTCGATCGCCGTGACGAACGCGTTCTCGCCCTCGCCGGTCACCTGGGCGGACGGGTCCGCCTCGAGCAGCAGGTCGAGCGCGGTGGCGCCGGCGCGCCCCTCGTACGAGAACTCGGGGGCGTCCTCGGCGTCGTCCGACTCGTCGTCGGACGCCTCGTCCGTCGCGTCGTCGGCCGGGGCGCTCGACTCCTCGCTCGCGGTCGACGTGGACGGCGACGCGGCGTCGGCGGCCGGCTCGTCGGTAGAGGAGCACCCGGCCAGCAGCCCCGCGGCGAGCAGGACGGCGGTCAGGGCGGTGAGCGGGCGCGCGGAGGCGTCGCGGAGAGTTCGGAGGGTCACGACGACAGCGTACGGAGCGTGCGCGGACGCGCGCCCGGACGCCCGCCAGTCGGACGACGCACCGTCATCCGATCTCCTCCCCCGCGACGGCCTTGGCGGCCAGCCGCTCCTCCTCGCTGACCTCCCAGACCTCGTAGGCGGAGTGGAGCGCGAGGAGGATGATCCCGCACCCGAGCACGAGGTCCGGCCAGCCGGAGCCGGTCCACGCGGTCACGAGCCCCATCGCGATGACGGCGACGTTGACGAGCACGTCGTTGCGCGCCGACAGGAACGCCGCCCGGCTGAGCGACCCGCCGTGGTGCCGTACCCGCACCAGGAGCCACGCGCACACGCCGTTGACGACGATCGCCCCGAGCGAGGCGAGGACGAGCGGCACGACGTGGGGCGCCGTCGGGTCGCCGAAGCGCTGCACGGCCTCCCACGCCGCGAAGAGGGCGGGACCGAGGATGAGCAGCGCCATGACCTTGCCCAGGGCCGCGCGCCGCGCGAGCGGGAAGCCCAGCGCGACGGCGATGAGCAGGTTGATCGCCGTGTCCTCGAGGAAGTCGACGCTGTCGGCGAGCAGCGACACCGACCCCGCCGCGAGCGCGACGGTCAGCTCGACGACGAAGTACGCCAGGTTGAGCGCCGCGACGACCAGGACGACACGACGCAGGCGGCGCGCGACGTCGGCCTCGTCGGACCGGCGCGCGTCCTGTCCGGCGGTCACCGTCAGACGTCGATGCGGGCGTGGTCCAGCTCGGCCGCCCCCGCGACGATGAACTCCTTGCGCGGCGCGACGTCGCTGCCCATGAGCAGCTCGAACACGCGCTCCGCCGCCTCGGCGTGCTCGGCCGTGACGCGACGCAGGGTGCGGTGGCGTGGGTCCATCGTCGTCTCGGCGAGCTGGTCGGCGTCCATCTCCCCCAGGCCCTTGTACCGCTGGATGTCGTCCTTGTAGCGGCGCCCGGCCTTGTCGAGCTTCTTGAGGGTCGCGGCGAGCTCGGCCTCGGAGTACGTGTAGATGTACTCGTTCTTGCGACGGCCAGCACCGATGACCTCGATCCGGTGCAGCGGCGGCACGGCCGCGAACACGCGGCCCGCCTCGACGAGCGGCTTCATGTACCGGTAGAAGAGCGTGAGCAGCAGGGTGCGGATGTGGGCGCCGTCGACGTCCGCGTCCGTCATGAGCACGATCTTGCCGTAGCGCGCGGCCTCGAGGTCGAACGACCGCCCGGAGCCGGCACCGAGGACCTGGATGATCGCGGTGCACTCGGCGTTGCGGAGCATGTCGCTCACGGACGCCTTCTGCACGTTGAGGATCTTGCCGCGGATGGGCAGCAGCGCCTGGAAGTCGGAGCTGCGCGCGAGGCGCGCGGTGCCGAGCGCGCTGTCGCCCTCGACGATGAACAGCTCGCTGCGCTCGACGTCGTCGCTGCGGCAGTCGACGAGCTTGGCCGGCAGGGACGACGTCTCGAGCGCGTTCTTGCGCCGCGAGATCTCCTTCTGCTTGCGTGCCGTGATGCGCGCGCGCATCTCCGCCACGACCTTGTCGAGCAGCAGCGCGGCCTGCGTCTTCTCGTCGCGCTTGGTCGACGTGAGGAGGGCGTTCAGCTCCTTCTCCACCACGCGCGACACGATGCCGCGCACGGGCGCGGTGCCGAGCACTTCCTTGGTCTGGCCCTCGAACTGCGGCTCCGCGAGGCGGACGGTCACGACGGCGGTCAGGCCCGCGAGGACGTCGTCCTTCTCGATGCGCTCGGAGGCGTCCTTCGTCGAGACCTTGAGGCGGCGCGCGTTGGTCTCGACGGACTTGCGCAGCACCTTGAGCAGGCCCTGCTCGAACCCGCCGAGGTGGGAGCCGCCCTTGGGCGTGGCGATGATGTTGACGAAGCTGCGGACCTCGGTCTCGTAGCCCGTGCCCCAGCGGAGCGCGACGTCGACCTCGCAGTCGCGCTGGACGGCCTGCGGCGTCATGTGGCCGCGGTCGTCGAGCACCGGGACGGTCTCGCTGAAGGACCCGGAGCCGGTGAGGTGCCAGGTCGCGGTGACGGGCGTGTCCGGCGCGAGGAAGTCGACGAAGTCGACCGACCCGCCGGTGTGCACGAACGTCTCCTCGTGCGGCCCGGACTCCCCCGGCGTCCCGGGGACGCCGCGCTCGTCGCGCACGGTGATCTCGAGGCCCGGGACGAGGAACGTCGTCTGGCGCACGCGCGTGACGAGCTCGTCGTAGGAGAAGACGGCGGTCTTGAGGAAGATCTGACGGTCGGCCCAGTAGCGCACGCGCGTACCCGTGACGCCGCGCTTCGTCTTCCCGACGACGGCGAGCTCCGACCCGGAGACGAACGGCTCGAACGGGGCGTCGGGAGTCGGGCCCGACTTCGGGTCCGTGAAGACGCCGGGCTCGCCGCGGTGGAACGTCATGCGGTGCGTCTTGCCGCCGCGGTCGACCTCGACGTCCAGGCGCGAGGACAGCGCGTTGACGACGGACGCGCCGACGCCGTGCAGACCGCCCGACGCGGTGTACGACCCACCGCCGAACTTGCCGCCCGCGTGCAGCTTGGTGAACACCACCTCGACGCCGGACAGGCCGGTCTTGGGCTCGATGTCGACGGGGATGCCGCGGCCGTCGTCCTCGACCGTCACGGACGAGTCGGCGTGCAGCACGACGAGGATCTTGGAGCAGTTCCCGGCGAGCGCCTCGTCGACGGAGTTGTCGATGATCTCCCACAGGCAGTGCATGAGGCCGCGCGAGTCGGTGGTCCCGATGTACATGCCCGGGCGCTTGCGCACGGCCTCGAGGCCCTCGAGCACGGACAGGTGCCGAGCGGTGTAGCTGGACTCAGCGGAGGTGGTCGTCACGGCGGCAAGCCTAGACGAGCGCGCCCACACCGTTGCGCTCCCCCGCCGCGGGCCCGCCCGGCTCCGGCCTCGGCACGCGACCCGGTACGGCTCGGCACGGACCTCGCACGGACCCGAGACGCTTCGCGGGTAGCGAACCCGGTGCCCCCACGGGACGAATCCTGAGGACCGGATGGTTTGATGTTCATGTGACTGCTATGACGACCACCACCGAACCGCTGACCGCGGCCGACCGCTGCGACCGCTGCGGGGCCCAGGCGTACGTCCGCGTGGTCCTGCCGAGCGGTGAGCTGCTGTTCTGCGGCCACCACGCGCGGGCGCACGCCGACGCCTACACCGACCTCGCGACGTCCATCCAGGACGAGACCGACAAGCTGCTCGCGGAGCACGGCGCGCGCTGACCCGCCGCTCGCACCGCCCGGCGCCGCGCCACGAGCGCGAGGCTGCCGGGAGCGCCGCGAGGACCGGCTCCACCGCCCGGTCCGGCGGCCCACGACCGACGACACGACGAAGGCCCCGAGGAGATCGGTGGTTTCTAGGGGTCCTCGCAACACCTGATGGTCTATGTGGCCGTCAGTAGATCACGCAGACGCTCGGCTGGGGTATCCCAGTCGAGCGTCTTGCGTGGTCGTCCGTTGAGCTCTTGGGCGACGTGGCTCGAGGTCCTCGGGGCCGAAGACCTTGAGGTCGGTGCCCTTGGGGAAGTACTGGCGTAGTAGTCCGTTGGTGTTCTCGTTGCTGCCGCGCTGCCAAGGTGAGTGCGGGTCGCAGAAGTAGACCGGCACGTCCGTGGCGATCGTGAACTGCTTGTGCGCGGCCATCTCGCAGCCCTGGTCCCAGGTCAGCGAGCCGCGTAGGTGCGCCGGCAGGGTCCCGATCAGCGAGACGAGCACGTCTCGCACCTCCTCGGCGGTGTGTGTGCCGGGCAGGTGACCCAGCATCACGTAGCGAGTGGTGCGCTCGACCAGGGTCACGATCGCGGACCGTGTCCCGGTCCCGACGATCAGGTCGCCTTCCCAGTGACCGGGCACCGCCCGGTCTTCGACCTCGGGCGGGCGTTCGGAGATCATCACCATCTCGTCCACGAACCGGGGCGTGCGCTGGCCGGGGCTGCGGTGGGGCTTGCGTCGGGTGCGTCCCGTGCGCAACGCGGTCGCGACCTCACGCTTCAGACCGCCGCGGGCCTGGACGTAGAGCGCCTGGTAGATCGTCTCTGTATCACCCGCATGCTCTCGTCGTCCGGATGCTCCGTGACCAGAGCGTGACAGATCTGCTCGGGCGACCACCGCATCGCGAGCTTCGCGGTCACGTACTCGCGCAACGGTCCAGGCCGGACGAGCTTGGATTCCTTGGGGCGCGGGCGGGACGCGACCCAAGCCCGCTGCGCCGTATACGGGCGATAGACGCCCTCCACGGACCGCGCATCGATCTCCCGCTTGATCGTCGAGGCCGGGCGACCCAACGCCCGCCCGATCGCCCGCAACGACGCACCCTCCCGGCGCAGGTCCGCGATCAGCTCCCGCTCGGTCAACGTCAAGAATCGTGGATCCAGTCCGGCTTCGAGGGCGGCCGCCGACAGCGCCTCGGACACATCGACATGAGTCGCCACCCCCGTGTTGTAGTCCACCCGACGACCATCGCGATACGTTCGCGAGCTGCGTGTCTTACGAACCCCGTGATCCCAGTCCCGCGCGGTGCGCTCGTTGACGCCGACCTGCTCGGCGGCACGCCGCCGAGACACACCAGCACGCCGAAGACGCGCGTACTCACCCCTGCCAGGATGCGGCCCATGACCGCCGACACCTGCCGAGCGGCGACCAGCCCTACGCACCCACCCCGCAGCGGTATGCCGGTTCACCCCGACCATGCGCGCCGCGACCGTCGTACTCCCGACGTCATCGAAGACCTCGAAGAATCTCGCCCTGAGCGCCCCACGCTCGTCCTGAAACGCCACGGTCCCCGCAACCCCCAGAAACTCTGGGTGTTGCGAGGACCGCTAGAACCGGCCGATCTCCTCGGGGCCTTCGTGCGTCTCGACGCTTCTCGCCGTCGGGCGGCCGGGCCGTGGGGGCCGGCCGCCCGAGGGCGGGACGTCAGTCGAGGTAGTCGCGCAGGACCTGCGAGCGGCTCGGGTGCCGCAGCTTCGACATCGTCTTGGACTCGATCTGGCGGATGCGCTCGCGCGTCACGCCGTAGACCTTGCCGATCTCGTCGAGCGTCTTGGGCTGCCCGTCGGACAGGCCGAACCGCATCGAGACGACGCCCGCCTCGCGCTCGCTGAGCGTGTCGAGCACCTGGTGGAGCTGCTCCTGCAGGAGCGTGAAGCTCACGGCGTCGGCCGGGACGATCGCCTCGGAGTCCTCGATGAGGTCGCCGAACTCGCTGTCGCCGTCCTCGCCGAGGGGCGTGTGCAGCGAGATGGGCTCGCGGCCGTACTTCTGGACCTCGACGACCTTCTCCGGGGTCATGTCGAGCTCCTTGGCGAGCTCCTCGGGCGTGGGCTCACGACCCAGGTCCTGCAGCATCTGCCGCTGCACGCGCGCGAGCTTGTTGATGACCTCGACCATGTGCACCGGGATACGGATGGTGCGTGCCTGGTCCGCCATCGCGCGCGTGATCGCCTGACGGATCCACCACGTCGCGTACGTCGAGAACTTGTAGCCCTTGGTGTAGTCGAACTTCTCGACCGCACGGATCAGACCGAGGTTGCCCTCCTGGATCAGGTCCAGGAACAGCATCCCGCGGCCCGTGTACCGCTTGGCCAGCGACACCACCAGACGCAGGTTCGCCTCCAGCAGGTGGTTCTTCGCCCGCTTGCCGTCGTGCGCGATCCACTGCAGCTCACGCTTGAGCTTGCGGTCCAGGTCGTCGCCCTCGGCCGCGAGCTTCTCCTCCGCGAACAGGCCGGCCTCGATCCGCTTCGCGAGCTCGACCTCCTGCTCCGCGTTCAGCAGCGCGACCTTGCCGATCTGCTTGAGGTAGTCCTTGACGGGGTCCGCGGTCGCACCCGCGGTCACGACCTGCTGGACCGGCGCGTCGTCCTCGTCGGCGTCCGACACGACGAAGCCCGTCTCCTCGGGCTCCTCGGTCGCGGCACCGGCGGCGGGCTTCTTCGTGCCCGTGTCCGCGGCCGCGTCCTCGTCGTCCTCGGTCACGTCGATCTCGAGGTCCTCGACCTCGACCTCGGCGTCGTCCTCGTCGTCGTCCTTCTTCTTGGCGCGCGCGGGCGTCGCCTTCGCCTTGGCCGGCGCCTTGGCCGCGGTCTTGCGCGCGGCGGGCTTCGCGGGGCCGGTGGACGGAGCGGCCTCGGCCGCGTCGCCCTCGGCGGCCGGGGCGGCCTTGGTGGCGGTCGTCGTGCGCTTGGTCGCCGACGCGGACTTCGCCGCCGCGGGCTTGGTGCGCGCCGTCGTCGTGCTGCGCGGCGACGCCGCCGCGGCGACCTTCGTCGTGGTCGGGATGTCGACCTCGACGCCGGCGCCTGCGAGCGCGCGGAAGACCGCCTTCAGCCGCTTGGCGTCGTTGACGGCGGCCTGCTCGCACGCGGTGCGGAAGCTCTCGGCGTCGACGCGACCGTTCGCGCTGCCGCGCCGCAGGAGCTCCTGCAGGGCGGGGTGCTCGAACTCTCGCGGGAGTGCGGAAATCGGGGTTGAGGGCGCCACAAACCGACCTTTCGGCAATCATGGGGGGCGGTAGGGCCGCCGGAGCGGGGACGTGAACCGTGAAGTGCGGGCTTCTCGTGGACTCTCACGGTGAGTCGTCGGGCTCTAGCGGATACCTATATTGTACCGGCGATCCGTGCACCGGACGCCGCGACACGAGGTGAGGTCGGACCTGACCGCCTCGCGGCCGGCCCGCGCACCACGTCTCGGCGACGTCCGACACCCGGGTCCTGGCCTGTACAACGGCCGGGCACCCGCGAAGATTCCCTGCTCAGGCCCCCGCACGCTCGGGCTTGACGGCGAGCACCGGGCAGGGCGCGTCGAGCAGGATGCGCTGCGCGTTCGACCCGAGGATGAGCTTGCCGACCGGGCTGCGACGGCGCAGGCCGATGACGATGAGGTCCGCCGAGGACCGCTCGGCGGCGCTCACGAGGTCCTCGGCGAGGTCGGACGTCCCCCGCTCGCGGCGCAGCGTCGTCCCCGTCCCCTCGAGCCGCTCCTCGACCCGGCGCAGGTCGTCCTCGTGCGCGGCGACGAGCTCGGGCGTCGAGGTCGACGCCTCCGTGACGACGACCACGAGCTCGGTGCCGCGGCGGACGGCCTCGGTAGCCGCGCTGTCGAGGGCCTCACGACCCTCGGGCGTGCTCAGGTGCGCGACGACGACGCTCATGTGTCCTCCGGGAACGGATCGTGGGCGCGGTCGGCCGCGGGCGGCGACCGCAGGTCGTGTTGCGGTCGAACCTACCCGAACCCGCGCGCCGCGGCTCACACGTCGGCGCGGATCCAGCCCGGCGCGACCCCCGCGTCGAGCGCGCTCGACAGCAGGAGGGCGAGCCGGTACGTCGGGTCCTCCGCGAGGGCCTCCTCGAGCCGCCGTCCCGCCCTGCCGCCGTCCCCGTGCCACCAGGCGACGAGCGCGAGGAGCGTGAGCGCCGGGGCGGTGCTCCCGCGCGGCGCGTGGGCCACGACCGCCTCGAGCACGGCGCGGGCGGGGCCGGTCACGTCCGGGTCCGGCGCCAGCCCCGCCGCCGGGTCGACGATCGACGCGATCGCGTGCGCCGTCCCGGCGTCGACGTCGCCGCCACGGACCGTGCGGTCGGCGAGGTCGCCCGTCCCGGGCACGAGCGAGACGAGCACCGCGTCGCGCACCGGGACCGCCTCGAGCCCGGCCGCGAGCCTGCCGAGGACCGTGGCGGGAGGCAGCCCGGTACCGGTCCCCGCGCCCAGGGCCTCACCCCCGGCGCGGTCCTGCTCGTGCGCGACCGCGCGGGCGACCGCCGCGCGCCACTCGGCCAGGCTCTCGACACGTCGGGCGACGGCGCCGGCGTCCGGGTCGGCCCAGGTGCCGGGAGCACCACCCTCGCGAGCGCGGTCCCGCACGCGGCGTGCGGCGCGCGCCGCACGCCGCCGCGCGTCGGCGCCCGCGCGCGGGATGCGCAGCGCCTCCTCGCGCGAGTCCGCGAGCGCGGCCCCCGCGAGCACCATGTGCGCGCCCACCTCGCTCGACTCGAGCTCGCGCAGCGGACGACCGCCCGGCGGGCAGCACTCGTCCTCGGCGCAGTCGAGCGCGTACCAGCCGCTCGGCGACACGACCCAGACGTCCACGGGACCGTGGTGCGGCTCGACCGCCTCCCGGCAGTGCTCGACGGCGGCCCGCGCGACGGCGGTCCCGACCCCGCCGGACCGCAGCGGCGCGTCCGTGTACACGACGAGGACGACGCGCTGCGCGCCGTCGGCGGCGAGGTGCCCGACGACGGAGCGCGCGAGCTGCGGGCCGTGCTCGAGGTCGGCGACGTCAGCCACGTCCACCCGGACGACGAGGCCGACCCGACCGCGCGGCGGTCGCAGCCCGACGAGGACGACGCTGTCCTGGGGACGGTAGCCGAGCCGGTAGGGGACGTAGGCGAGGAGCTCGCGCGGGCCCTGGGCCCGGATCAGCGTGGTCATGAGGCCCATCCCAGCCCGTCCCGGCGGCTCGCGGGGCGAGCGCGCGAACGCCTGTGGACGCCCGGTGCCCGGTCCCGACCCGTCGCTCCGCCTGTGGTCCACCCCCGAGGCAGGTGGTGGCTCGCGGACGCCCGGGTGGCTACGGTGTGCGCGTGCCACCACGAACCCGAGCCCGCGCGCGGCGAGCGGACACGTCCGCCCACGCGTCCGCCGTCGTCCTCGCCGTGGCGCTGCTCGGCACGACGCTCGCGGGCTGCCAGGCGGGCCCGGACGACGTCCAGGGGGCCACCGGGCCCCGTGACACGCCTGCGTCCCCCGCCGAGGAGGCTGCCGGCGCCCCCGGCACGCCGCTGCCCGACTACGACGCGGACTCCGCCGTCGGGGACCTCGTGGAGGGCTTCCCGGCAGAGCTCGTCACGGTCCCCGCGGGCGCCCAGGTGCTCGCGAGCTCGGCCCGGCCGTCCGGGGACGGCACGCTGGTCGACGTCACCCTCAACCTGCGCTCGGACGAGCCCGTCGACGCGCTCACCGCCTACTACACGGAGGCGCTCGGCGCCGCCGGGTTCGCGGTGTCGCCCTCGAGCGTCCCGAGCGCGCTCACCTCCCTCACGACGTTCGTCCGGACGCCGGCCCCCGAGTCCCCCACCGAGTCGCTGGCCGTCGGCGTGTTCGACGACGAGACCGAGCGACTGGTGACGATCAGCGGGCAGGTCGCGGCCGGCTGACGGGTCCTCCCGTGGGACGACGCCGCCGAGGCGCCGCACCGCATAGGCTGCCCCCGTGCCGAACCCGTCGCTGCCGACCTCGTCCTCGCCCGAGCCCCACGTCCCGGGGGCCTCTCGGAGCGTCACCGACCCGAGCCCGAGCGCGCTCGTCGACCGGGAGGGCGTGCGCGCCGGGGTCGACGAGGCCCTGCACGTCTCGACCGCCGCGCTGCGCGAGGAGCTCTCCTCCACGCACCCCGACGCCGACCCCCTCGCCGACGCGACGGACGAGCTGCTCGCCGGTGGCAAGCGCCTGCGGGCGGCCTTCTGCTACTGGTCATGGCGCGCGCACGGCGGCGACCCGGACGGCCCGCACCGCGCCGTCGCGCTCCGCGCGGGCGCGGCGCTCGAGCTGTTCCAGGCCGCTGCGCTCTTCCACGACGACGTCATGGACGCCTCCGACACCCGGCGCGGGCGTCCGACCGCGCACCGCGCGTTCGGGGCGCGGCACCGCGGGCTCGGCTGGTCGGGCGACGCGGACCGCTACGGAGAGAACACGGCGATCCTGCTCGGCGACCTCGCGCTCATCGCGAGCCACCGCGAGCTCGGCGACGCGCTCGACGCCCTCCCCGCCGACGTCGCGACCCGGTCGCGCGTCGTCTTCGGTCGCATGCAGACCGAGGTGATCGTCGGGCAGTACCTCGACGTGCAGGCGCAGGTGCTCCCCTGGGGCGACGACCCCGCGGCCGACGAGGAGCGCGCACGGGCCGTGATCCGGTCGAAGTCCGCGCGGTACAGCGTCGAGCACCCCATCGCGCTCGGTGCGGCGCTCGCCGGGGCCGACGAGGACGCCGTGGCGGCGACGAGCGCGTTCGGTCTGCCCGTGGGCGAGGCGTTCCAGCTGCGCGACGACGTGCTCGGCGTGTTCGGGGACGCGCGTGTCACGGGCAAGCCCGCGGGCGACGACCTGCGCGAGGGCAAGCGCACGGTGCTCGTCGTGCGTGCGCTCGCCGCCGCGACGCCCGCGCAGCGCGACCTCCTGCTCACGCACCTGGGCGACCCGGACCTCGACGCGAGCACGGTCGAGGACCTGCGCGCCGTGCTCGTCGACACCGGCGCGCGCGACGCCGTGGAGTCCCTCATCGCCGAGCTCACCGACCGCGCGTCGTCGGCCCTCGCCGACGCCGGGCTCGCCGAGCCCGGGGCCACGATGCTCGGGCTGCTCGCGCAGGCCGCGGTCGAGCGCACCGCCTGACGCCGCCGCCTCGGGACCGGGTCAGAGCTCGGACTGCGCGACGCGGCGCACCCGCGCCTTGTGCCCGCTCAGGAGCGTGTCGAACGGGGGCTCGCCCAGCTCGTCGTTCGGGCTGAACAGCCACTCGAGGATCCCGGCGTCGTCGAACCCGGCGTCGGTGAGCACCACGATCGTGCCCTGCAGGCTCGACAGGACGCCCACCCGGCCGCTCTCGTCCGGACGGCCGGCGTTCGCCGGGTCGACGAGGTGCAGCGGCACGAGGAAGCGGGCCGGGATCTGGAACGTCGTGCGCTCGCCGCGCTTCACGCCGACGACGCGGCGCTCCTGCACGATGCGGCGCACCTTGCCGACGTCGGTACCGAGCGCCTCGGCGACGTCGGGGAGGGTCAGCCACTCGCCGACCAGGTCGTCGAGGGTCGGGCGGGGGCTGGGGTCGCGGTCGGTCACCGGGCAAGCCTACGGCGTGCCTCCACACGACACCCACGCCGTGCGCGCCCGCGCTCACCGGATCGCGACGTCGGGCCACCTAGACTCTCTCCCGTGGCCACCGTGACGACCGATCCCCTCGTCGGCCGCCTGGTCGACGGGCGGTACGAGGTCGTCTCGCGCATCGCGCGAGGCGGCATGGCGACGGTGTACCTGGCCGTCGACCGGCGGCTCGAGCGCGAGGTCGCGCTCAAGGTCATGCACGCCCACCTCGCCGAGGGCGCGTCCGGCGCCGACTTCGTCTCGCGCTTCCGCCGCGAGGCGCGCGCGGCGGCCCGCCTCACGCACCCCGGCCTCGTCGCCGTGTACGACCAGGGGCTCGACGGCGACACGAGCTACCTCACGATGGAGTACGTGGCGGGCTCGAACCTGCGCCGCGCGATGCTCACCGAGCGCACCCTGCCGCTGGGCCGCACGCTCGACGTGCTCGAGGACGTCCTCGACGCGCTCGCCGCCGCCCACCGCGCCGGGCTCGTGCACCGCGACATCAAGCCGGAGAACGTGCTCCTCGACACCGAGGGCCGGCTCAAGGTCACCGACTTCGGGCTCGCGCGCGCGGTCAACGAGGTCACGGCGACGACGACCGGCACCATCCTCGGGACCGTCGCCTACCTCTCCCCCGAGCTCATCGCGACGGGCGCGTGCGACGCGCGGACCGACGTCTACGCCGTGGGCATCCTCGCGTACGAGATGCTGCTGGGCACGGTCCCGCACACCGGCACGACTCCCATCCAGGTCGCGTTCCAGCACGTCAACAACGACGTACCGCCGCCCTCGGACGTCGCCCCGTGGATCCCGCCGGAGGTCGACGACCTGCTGTGCGCGCTCGCCGCGCGCGACCCCGCCGACCGCCCCGCCGACGCCGGCGCTGCGCTCGCGCTCGTGCGCTCGGTCCGCGCGGCGCTCGACCCGGCCGACCTCGAGCGGCGCGTCGACCCGCCCGCGGGCGCGACCGTCGACGGACCCCCGGCCGAGGGCCCCGGGCCCGGCCCGACGACGGAGCACCGGTCCGCGGCGACCGCACCCCTCGCCGCGCTCAGCCTGCAGGACCGCGAGGCCGCCGGCCTCACCGAGCCGCTCGCCGTAGGGCACGTCGTCGTCCCGACGACGCGGCCGGGCCCGCCGCCACCTCCCGCTCCCCCGGTCACGGCGCGACGCCGCGGGCGAGGCCGGGCGGTCGTCTGGTCGCTCGTCGTCCTGCTCGTCCTCGCGGGGGCCGGCGGCGGCGCGGCCTGGTGGTTCTCCTCCGGGCCGGGCGCGTACACGCAGGTCCCCGGCGGGCTCGTCGAGGCGTCCCGGACCGAGGCCGCCGCGATCCTGGACGGGGCGGGCCTCGACCACACGGTCGAGGAGCGTTACGACGACGCCGTGCCGGAGGGCGCCGTCGTGGCGACCGACCCGGCGTCCGGCGAGGACGTACGCAAGGACGGCAGCGTGCAGCTCGTCGTGTCGAAGGGCGTGCGGATGCTCACGGTGCCGACCGGCCTGGTGGGCGCGACGCAGGAGGAGGCGACCGCCGCGATCGAGGGCGCCGACCTGACCCTCGGCGACCCCGTCCCCACGCCGCACGACGAGGTGCCGTCGGGCCAGGTCATGGCCGTGAAGGACCCCGACGGCAACGTCATCGAGGAGGGCGCCACGATCCGGCACGACGTCCCGGTCGTGCTCACGGTCTCGTCGGGCCCGGCGCCCGTCGTCGTGCCGCAGGTCACGGGCTCCGAGAAGGACGCCGCGGTCCAGGCGCTGGAGGACCAGGGCCTCGTCGCCGCGGTGACGGAGGAGTACTCCGAGTCCGTCGCCGCGGGCCTCGTGGTCCGCCAGGACCCCGAGCAGGGCACCGACGCGCACCGGACGGACACGGTGAACGTCGTGGTGTCGCTCGGTCCCCCGCTCGTCGAGGTGCCCAACACCTACTCGATGAACGTCAAGGCCGCCGAGAAGGCGCTCACCGACGCGGGGTTCACGGTCGAGGTCCGGCACCCCCAGGGCATCAGCCCGCTCAACATCGTCTACGCCCAGGACCCTCCGGGCGGCGACGGTCGCACCGCCCCGAAGGGCTCGACGATCGTCATCAACGTCTTCTGACGTCGACTCCCGAGCAGTGCCGCTCAGCGGCGAAGCATCTCCGCGACCTGGAACGCCATCTCCAGCGACTGCTGGTGGTTGAGGCGCGGGTCGACGAGGGTCTCGTAGCGCAGGGCCAGGCCCGCGTCGTCGATCTCCTCGCTGCCGCCGAGCACCTCGGTCACGTCGTCGCCCGTGAGCTCGACGTGCAGCCCGCCCGGGACGGTCCCCGCGGCGCGGTGCACCTCGAAGAAGCCGCGCACCTCGTCGAGGACGTCGTCGAACCGGCGCGTCTTGTAGCCGCTCGCCGACGTGATGGTGTTGCCGTGCATCGGGTCGGTGACCCACGTGACGGGCACGCCGGCCCGGGACACGGCCTCGACGAGCGGGGGCAGCGCGTCACGGACGTTCCCCGCGCCCATGCGCGTGACGAACGTCAGGCGGCCCTCGACGTCGTCCGGGTTGAGCCGGCGCGCGAGCTCCAGCGCGACCTCGGGCGTCGTGGTCGGCCCGAGCTTGACGCCGATCGGGTTCGCGACGCGCGACAGGAAGTCGACGTGCGCACCGTCCAGCTGGCGCGTGCGCTCGCCGATCCACAGGAAGTGGGCCGACGTGTCGTACGCGTCGCCCGTGCGCGTGTCGCGGCGCGTGAGCGCGCGCTCGTAGTCCAGGACGAGGGCCTCGTGGCTGACGAAGAACTCCACCGTGCGCAGGGCGTCGAAGTCGGCGCCGCACGCGTCCATGAAGCGGATCGCGCGGTCGATCTCCGACGCCGTCTGCTCGTAGCGCGCGTAGGCCGGGTTCCGCATGAAGCCGCGGTTCCACTCGTGCACCTGGCGCAGGTCGGCGAAGCCCCCGCTCGTGAAGGCCCGCACGACGTTCCACGTCGCCGACGAGATCTGGTACGCCTGGACGAGGCGCTCCGGGTCGGGCACGCGCGCCTCGGGCGTGAACGCGTGGCCGTTGATCATGTCGCCGCGGTAGGCGGGCAGCGTCACGCCGTCGCGCGTCTCCGAGTCGGAGCTGCGCGGCTTCGCGTACTGCCCGGCCATCCGGCCCATCTTCACGACGGGCATGCTCGCGCCGTGCGTGAGGATGACCGCCATCTGGAGGATGGTGCGGATCTTGTTGCGGATGCGGTCGGCGTTCGCCTCGGCGAACGTCTCGGCGCAGTCGCCCCCCTGCAGGAGGAACGCCTCGCCCCGCCCGGCCGCGGCCAGGCGGGAGCGCAGCGTGTCGGCCGCGGCGGGCACCACGAGCGGCGCGGAGGCCGCCAGCCGGTCCCGGACGGCGTCGAGCGCCGCCTCGTCCGGCCACGTCGGCTGCTGGAGCGCGACGAGCGTGCGGAAGTGGTCGAGCCCGGCGTCGGTCCCCGGCTCGCTCGTGGTGGTCATCCCGCTCCCCGGATCAGTGCGCGGCGGGTGCCGCGGCGACGAGCGGCTGGCCGATGCCGCCGAGCAGCTCGCCGAACCACTGCTGCGTGACGTCGAACGCCTTGCCGCCGGCGATGCGCGGGAACTCGATCGCGCGCAGGCGGTCGCCGTTCTCCTCGTCGTGCCCGATGACGCCCGACTCGCCGCGCAGCGCGCACTCGACCGCGAGGTCGGTCATCGACTTGATGAGGCGCAGGTCCTCGGCGTTCGCGGCCGCGGCGCGCGAGTAGTAGCCGGACTTCTGGACCATGACCTTCTCGGCGCCCAGCTTGTCGGCGAACTGCTTGGCGAACCACTGGCCGGGGTTGACGGTGTCGAGCTTGACGTGGCCGAACGGGTCGCGCTGGACCTCCTCGCCCGCCGCCTCGAGCTGCGCGACGATCTCGTGCATGCCGGCGCCCTCGGACAGGAAGATGTTGACGTTGCCCTGCTCGTCCATGATCGCCTTGAGGCGCTCGGCCTCGGCGTCGATGTCGAGCGCGAGCTCGGGCAGGAACACCGCGTGCACGTCCCAGCGCTCGCGTGTCAGGCCGAGGGCCGGGGCCCACTCCTGCGCGTCGAGCCACTTGCGGTACTCCGCCGCGGACGCGGCGGTGAGCCACCCGCAGTGGCGGCCCATGACCTCGTGCACGATGAGCATGCGCGGGCCCGAGCGGTGCTCGCCGATGACGTTCGCGGCGAAGCCCGCCGCCTCCTCGGCCGCGGTCCAGGCGCCGAGCGACTGACGGATCGGGATCACGTCGTTGTCGATCGTCTTGGGCAGGCCCACGACGGTGAGCTCGTAGCCGTTGTCGTGCAGGTACGCGGCGAGGTCGGCCGCCGTCGTGTTGGTGTCGTCGCCACCGATGGTGTGCAGGACGTCGACGCCGTCCGCCTTGAGCTGCTCCGCCGCGACCTGCAGCGGGTCCTGGCCCTCCTGGACGAGGCCGCGCTTGACGCAGTCGGCCGCGTTCGTCAGCTTGACGCGCGAGTTGCCGATCGGCGAGCCGCCGAAGCGGTGCAGGATGCCCGCCTGCTTGCGGCCCTCCTCGTCCACGACGATCTTCGTGCCCGTCAGGAGGCCGTGGTAGCCGTACTGGTAGGCGATGATCTCGATCTCCGGGTCGAGCTCCGTGTACCGCTCGATGAGGCCCCCGACGGCGGAGGACAGGCACGGGGCGAAACCGCCCGCGGTGAGGAGGGCGACGCGACGAACCGACATGTGAACTCAGAACCTCTCGTAGGACGGATCCTGGCCGGACGGACGCGGTCCGGCGGGGTGGCGGCGACGGCGGCGGGCACGTGCCCCGCGAGGGGCACCGTGAGCGAAGTGCGACCGGCCGTCGCTCAGTCTACTGACGCCGCGCCGGGCTCCGGCGGCGGTTCCGGGACCTGGACGTCGGGGGCCGGACGGCCGCCGGGCGCCCCGCCCGCCTCCTCGGACTCGGTGTGCCCCGCGGCGAGGCGCGCCTTGGCCGTCGCGGCGTAGATGTCGACGTACTCCTGGCCGGACAGCCGCATGATCGCGTACTGGATCTCGTCGGCGACGGCGCGCAGGATGAAGCGGTCGTTCTCCATGCCCCGGTAGCGGGAGAAGTCGAGCGGCTCGCCGACGACGACCCCGATGCGCATGGGCTTGGGGATGACCTTGCCGATCGGCTGGGCGATGTTCGTGCCGACCATCGCGACCGGGACGACGGGGGCGCCCGACTCGAGCGCGAGGCGCGCGACGCCCGTCTTGCCGCGGTACAGCCGCCCGTCGGGGCTGCGCGTCCCCTCGGGGTAGATGCCGAACAGGTCGCCCTCGCGCAGGACGCGCAGACCGGTCTCGAGCGCGGCCTCGCTCGCCTTGCCGCCCGACCGGTCGACGGGGATCGTGCCGACCCCGCGCATGAACCCGGCCGTCAGGCGCCCCTTGACCCCCGTGCCCGTGAAGTAGTCGGACTTCCCGAGGAACTGGACCTTGCGGTCGAGCACGAGCGGCAGGATGAAGGAGTCGATCACCGCGAGGTGGTTGCTCGCGAGGATCGCCCCGCCCTCGTCCGGCACGTGCTCGACGCCCCGCGTCCAGGGACGGTACAGGAGCCGCAGGATCGGGCCGACCATCACCTGCTTCATGAACCAGTAGAACAACGTTCCTCCTCGCGGGGTCCCGGCGCGGGACGTGCATCCGACTCTAGAGTGATTCCTATGGCCGCACCGAACGCCCAGCCGGACTCCCCGCAGCCCGACGACGGACCCGAGCCCACGCCCGACGACGCGTCGCGGGGTCCGGAGCACCCCGAGCCCGACGACGAGAGCGCCCGGCAGGGCGACGCGCCGCGCGAGCCGGCGCTCGACGTCGAGGCGCAGTGGGCCGGCATCGTGGCCGAGCTCTCCGACCTGTCCGACCTTGACGACGACGCGCGCGGGCCCGAGGACGGCGGCGGGCCCACGGACGGCACCGACGGGCCGTCGCCCGCGCCGCGCGAGGGCCGCGACGTGCTCGGGTCCGTGCCCGTCGCGCCCTGGGTCCGCACGAGCGGTCCCCGCGACTGGCCGACGACGCCGGAGGTCGAGGACCTCGAGGAGGCGGAGAGCCACTTCGTGCCGCCGGACCCGCCGCTCGTCCTGGGCCGCGACCCGCTCCTCACCATGGCGTGGGCCCTGGTCGTCGGCGTGCCGGTGCTGCTGCTCGTCGTGCTCGTCGTGGTGCGCCCGTACCCGGTGATCGTCGCGCAGGTGGGCGGCGGGGCGTTCCTCGCCGGGCTCGCGATCCTCCTCTGGCGCATGCCGCACCGCCGCGAGGACGACGACGAGGGCCCGGGCGCCGTCGTCTGACGCCCGGGCCCCGTCAGGACCAGGTGGTCGCCGGTCCGCGTCCGAGTACGGATGCTCAGCGGCGCGCGAGGTCCGCCGCGCCGACGATCCCGGCCTCGTTGCCGTGCTCGGCGAGCTCGATGCGCGCCTCGGGGCGATGCCCGCGCGCCGAGAGCTGGTCCGCGAACGCGCGGCGCACCGGCTGGAGCAGCAGGTCGCCTGCTGCGCCGACGCCACCGCCGATGACGATGAGCTCCGGGTCGAGCAGCGCCGTCACCGAGGCCGCGCCCTCGCCGATCCAGCGGCCGAGGTTCGCGAGCAGCTCGACCGCGAGGTCGTCGCCCTCCTGGGCGGCCTGCGTGATCTGGGGGCCGTTGAGCTTCTCCGGGTCGCCGCCGCAGATCTCCAGGAGGCGGGTCGCGCGGTCGGGCTGGGCGATGAGCGCGTTCTGCCCGTCGCGCACCAGGGCGCGGCCGGACGCGTACTGCTCCCAGCAGCCCTCGTGGCCGCAGCCGCAGTAGTGCCCGCCCGGCACGACGCGCATGTGCCCCACCTCGGCTGCGACGCCCCACTTGCCGCGCACGAGCTCGCGGTCGACGACGATCGCGCCCCCGAGCCCGGTCCCGACCGTGAGCATGAGCATGTCGGTCGCGTCGCGCGCGACGCCGAACTGGAACTCCGCCCAGCCCGCCGCGTTGGCGTCGTTCTCGACGACGATCGGCACGTCGGTGCCCCCGATGAGCTCGCGCACGTTGCGCGCGAGCGGGTACTCGCGCCACGCGATGTTCGGGGCGAAGAGCACCGACGTCCGGTCGGGGCTGACGAAGCCCGCCGCGGCGAGGCCCATCGCGCCGACCTCGTGCTCGGCGGTCAGCTCGGCATACACGTCGGCGATGGCACGGTCGATGCTCGCGACGTCGTCGGGCTCGGTGTCGCGGCGCGTCTGGACGAGGATCTCGCCCTTCTCGTCGACGACCCCGGCCGCGATCTTCGTCCCGCCGATGTCCACACCGATGGCGTGCATGTCCCGTCCTCACTCGCTCGGTAACCGCTGACTAACCGCTGGCTGGAAGCCTCACGCTGCAGGTGCTGCCCGTCGCCGGGCGACGCACGACCACGGCTCGCGACCCCGCGCCCGGGTGGTCCTGCCGGAACTCCGCGCCCGCGCGAAACGTTGCGCAAGCAGCGCACAGCACCTGAAGCCTACCGACATCGGCAGGTCCCGGGCACACACCGCCACTGGGTAGGGTTCTCCCACCGTCGACTACTGCCACTGGAGCCAGAATGGACGAGATCAGCGCCCCACGGATCGTCGAAGTCGATCCGTCGAAGAACCTCAACGACCTGCTCGCGAGCCGAGTCGCGGCCGACCCGGCCGCGCCGCTGGTCGAGCGCCGCGCCGGCGCCGACGGCACGTGGCAGGCGCTCAGCGCACGGGACTTCGACGCCGAGGTCGTCGCCGTGGCGAAGGGGCTCGTCGCGCGCGGGATCCAGCCGGGCGACCACGTGGGCATCATGTCGCGCACGCGCTACGAGTGGACGCTCCTGGACTGGGCCACGTGGGCGGCCGGCGCGGTGCCGGTGCCGCTGTACGAGACGTCGAGCGCGGAGCAGGTCCAGTGGATCCTGTCGGACGCCGACGTCCGGCTGCTCGTCGTCGAGACGGAGGCGCACGCGGCGACCGTGGGCGAGGTGCGCGACCAGGTCCCGGCGCTCGGCGACGTCCTCGTGATCGACTCGGGCGCCGTGGCGACCCTGACGGCCGACGGGGCCGACGTGGAGGACGCCGAGATCGCGCGGCGCCGCGGCCTGGCGAACCTCGCCGACGTCGCGACGATCATCTACACGTCGGGCACGACCGGGCGCCCCAAGGGCGCGGAGCTCACGCACCAGAACTTCTACTCGCTCACCGTGAACGCGGTGGCCGCGGTGCCGGAGGTGTTCGGCGAGCCGGGCGGTCGCACGCTGCTGTTCATGCCGCTCGCGCACGTGTTCGCGCGGTTCATCGGCGTGCTGGTCGTGGCCGGCGGGACGGTCCTGGGCCACACGCCGGACACCAAGACGCTGCTCGACGACCTCGGCACCTTCAAGCCGACGTACATCCTCTCGGTGCCGCGCGTGTTCGAGAAGGTCTACAACTCGTCCGAGCAGAAGGCCGCCGCGGGCGGCAAGCTCAAGATCTTCCACTGGGCGGCGGCCACGGCGATCGCCTACTCGCGCGCCCTGGACGAGCCGTCGGGCCCGGGCATCGGGCTGCGCCTGCAGCACAAGGTCGCCGACGCGCTCGTGTTCAAGAAGCTGCGCCACGCGCTCGGCGGCCGCGCGAAGTACGCGGTGTCCGGCGGCGCGCCGCTCGGCGACCGGCTGGGGCACTTCTACCGCGGCATCGGCGTGCGCATCCTCGAGGGCTACGGGCTCACCGAGTCGACGGCGCCGACGAGCGTCAACCGCCCCGCGACCACGAAGATCGGGACGGTGGGCGAGCAGCTCCCGGGCTGCGGGGCGCGCATCGCCGAGGACGGCGAGATCCTGCTGAAGGGCGACCACATCTTCCGCGGCTACCACAACAACGAGCAGGCCACGGCGGACGCGTTCGTCGACGGCTGGTTCCGCACGGGCGACCTCGGCTCGCTCGACGCGGACGGGTTCCTGCGCATCACGGGCCGCAAGAAGGAGATCATCGTGACCGCGGGCGGCAAGAACGTCGCCCCCGCCGTCCTCGAGGACCGCATCCGCGCCCACGCGCTCGTCTCGCAGTGCGTCGTCGTCGGCGACCAGAAGCCGTTCATCGGCGCGCTCGTCACGCTCGACCCCGAGGGGCTGCCGGGCTGGGCGAGCATGCACGGCAAGGAGGCCATGTCGATCGAGGACGCGGCCAAGGACCCGGACGTCCTCGCCGCGCTCGACGCCGCCGTGACGCGCGCCAACCAGGCCGTGTCGCGCGCGGAGTCCATCCGCAAGTTCACCGTGCTCACCACCGACTTCACGGTCGAGAACGGCTACCTCACGCCGTCGCTCAAGGTGAAGCGGAGCGAGGTGCTCAAGGACTTCGCGGCCGACGTCGAGGCGATCTACGTCGACGGTCCCGCCCCGGTCCGCTGACGTCCGTCTCCCCGGGACCACCCGCACGGCGGGTCCATCCGCACGGCCCTCCACGGCAACCCGCCGGGAGGGCCGTGCGGCGCCGCGTCAGCGGCGGGCGAGCCGCGCGAGGAGCGCCTGCGCCGGGACGCACACGGCACCCATCGCCTGCACGTCGTCGGACACCGCACGATCGCTCGTCACGACGACGACCGGACGGCCCGCGGGCTCGGCGGCGACCAGGCGCCGGATGAGGTCGTCGGCGATCTCTCCCGACGAGAACAGCACGCGCACGCCGCGCGGGGCGTGCACGGGGCGGACGGCGGTGTCCGCCCCGTCGAAGCAGACCGTGACCTCGGTTCCCCCGGCCGCTACGCGCAGGAGCCCGCTGAGGAGCCGGTCGCGCTGCTCGGCGAGCGTGAGCTCCCCGAAGCCGGTCTTGGTCACGTTGTAGCCGTCGACGACGAGGTGGGTGCGCGGGACCGACAGGAGGTCGCCGAGCAGCGCGGGGTCGTCCGCCGCGCGCCCGCGCGACCCGGGCCTCGGCCGTAGGGTCGCGTCCGGCAGGGCAGCGGCGACGTCGTCGGCCGGGGTCGTCGTGGCAGGCCCCAGCGCGAGCTCGCGCCGGAGCCCGGCCGCCGCGTCGACCACCGTGTCGAGCAGGAGCCGCGCGCGTGCCGTCGCGACGTCGGCCGCCGACGTCCGCGCCCGACGCGCCTCGTCCCTCTCCGCACGCGCCCGGGCGAGCTCGACCCCCGCGGCGCGACGCTCCTCGCGCGCGTCGCGCAGCGCCCCCTCCGCCTCCGCGCGCTCGGCCGCCGCCGTCTCGCGGGCCGCCCGGGCCTCCGCCCGCGCGCGGTCGGCGTCCGCCCGCAGCCGCCGCTCGGCGCGCCGCGCGCCCGCGAGCTCCGCCGTCGCCGAGTCAGCGCGTGCCACGGCGTCGCGCGTCTGCGCCCGCAGCTCCTCGACCTGCGCGGCCAACCGGTCGCGGTCGCGGCGCAACCGGGCGACCTCGCTGCGCTCCGAGCGCTCGGTCCGCAGCGTCGTGTCGAGCGCGCGGGCGCTCTCGACGGTCGCCTCCCAGCCGTCCGGGCGCAGCAGGAAGGCTCCGGCGGCACGCTCGCGGACGAGGGCGGGCGAGGTGGCCTCCGCGTCGGCCCGTGCCGCGACGACGTCGTCGCCCGCCGCCGCCGCGCGAGCCTCGGGCGGTCCCTGGTCGTCGAGGACCGGCACCTCCGGCGGTGCGCCCGTCCCGCTCCCGTGCTCGCGCGACCAGGCGGCGGCGACCGCGTGCCGGAACCCGGCGTCGTCGACCAGGGCGCGCCACAACGGCGCCGCCCCGGCCGACGCGCGCCGGCGCGGGGCGAAGGCCTTGACCCGCTGCAGGGCCACGGGGACGAGGACCGGGTCGAGCGTGCCGAGCACGTCCGCGGCGGCCTCGACGAGCAGCGCGCGCACCGCCGGCGGGACGCCGCCGTCAGGTCCCTCCTCGTCCGACCTCTCGGCCACCATCCCCGCCTCCTGCATGTCTGCCGTCGGAGCACCGTCGGACATTTCGTCCCCGATCGTCCCGATTCCCGAGCACCACCCTATGCCGTGCCGAGGGCGTCGCCGCGGGACACGACGAACGGTGTCGGTGGCCGTCGCTAACCTCGCCGCCATGTCGTCCGGACCCCTCCTCACCTCCTCCCGCGAGGGGTCCGTGCCGCGGGGCGTGCCCGTCCAGCCCACGCTCGACGACCTGGGGACGCCCCTGCGCGACGTGACGTTCGTCGTCGTCGACCTGGAGACCACGGGCGGGTCGCCCGCGGGCGCCGGCATCACGGAGATCGGCGCCGTGAAGGTGCGCGGCGGCGAGGTGCTCGGCGAGTTCCAGACGCTCGTCGACCCCGGCGTGCCCGTCCCCGCCTTCGTCGCCCGGCTCACGGGGATCACCTCGTCCATGGTCGCGACGGCGCCGCGCATCGAGGCCGTGCTGCCGAGCTTCCTGGAGTTCGCCCGCGACGCCGTGCTCGTCGCGCACAACGCCCCGTTCGACATCTCGTTCCTCAAGGCCGCGTGCCGGGCCGCGGAGTACGAGTGGCCCGGGAACCAGGTGCTCGACACCGTCCCGCTCGCGCGCCGCGTCGTGACGCGCGACGAGGCCCCCAACCACAAGCTCGCGACCCTCGCCGCCCTGTTCCGGGCCACGGTGACGCCCGAGCACCGCGCGCTCGCCGACGCGCGCGCCACGGTGGACGTCCTGCACGCGCTCCTGGCGCGGCTCGGGCCGCTGGGCGTCACCCACCTCGAGGACCTGGCGGGCGCGACGGACCCCGTCCCCCAGGACGTCCGGCGCAAGCGGCACCTCGCGGACGGACTCCCGGACGCGCCGGGCGTCTACCTCTTCCGCGGGCCCGGGGACGAGGTCCTCTACGTCGGCACGTCGACGTCGATCCGGCGCCGCGTCCGGTCCTACTTCACCCGCTCGGAGAAGCGCAGCCGCATCACCGAGATGGTGCGCGTCGCGCACGCCGTCACCCCGGTCGTGTGCGCGACGCCGCTCGAGGCGCAGGTGCGCGAGCTGCGCCTCATCGCGGAGCACGCGCCACGCTACAACCGGCGGTCGCGCCACCCCGAGCGCATGACCTGGGTCCGGCTCACGGACGAGACGTACCCGCGCCTGTCCGTCGTGCGCGACGTGCGGGCCCCGGCCGCCCACATCGGGCCGTTCGCGTCCAAGCACCAGGCCCAGGCCGCCGTCGACGCCCTCCACGACGCGTTCCCGCTGCGCCAGTGCACGCGCCGGCTCCCCGTCGTCGCCTCGCCGGGGGCCACGGCGTGCGTCCTCGCCGAGATGGGACGGTGCTCGGCCCCGTGCACGACCGCCGAGCGCGACACCGGCTACGCGGCCGTCGCCGACGGCGTGCGGGAGGCGTTCGAGTCGGACCCGTCCCACGTCGTCGCGGAGCTCGGGCGCCGGATCGTCGCGCTCTCGCGCGACGAACGGTTCGAGCAGGCAGGAGAGCTCACGCACCGGCTGCGAGCCTTCCTCACGGGCGCCGCGCGAGCCCAGCGGCTCGCCCCGCTCGCGGCGTGCGCCGAGCTCGTCGCCGCCCGCGCGACAGACGCGGGCGGGTGGGAGATCGTCGTGGTGCGGCACGCGCGCCTGGCCGCGACCGGGGTGAGCGAGCCCGGCGTCGACCCGTGGCCGCTCGTCGACGCCCTCGTCGCGACGGCGGAGACCGTCGCGCCGCCCGTGCCGCCCGCCCCGGCGAGCCACCCCCACGAGGCCGAGATCCTGCTGTCCTGGCTCCAGGAGCCGGGTGTGCGGATCGTCGACGTCACCGGCCCGTGGGCGTGCCCGGTCCGGTCCGCGGGGTCGCACGTGGACCTCGCCGCCACGGCGCGCGACGTCGCGCGCCACGCCGACCCGGGCGACCGCCCCGACCTGTCGCACGCGGTGCCCGGCGTGACCGTAGAGTGGTCGCCAGTCGACGACCCGACCCCGGAGGAACCATGCTGACCGCCATCGTCCTGATCGACACCGAGCCCGACCGCATCCCCGAGGTCGCGTCCGAGGTCGCGGACCTCCGCGGCGTCAGCGAGGTCTACTCGGTCACGGGCAAGGCGGACCTGGTCGCGATGGTGCGCGTCCAGGAGCACGACCAGCTCGCCGACGTCATCGCGGACCGCATCAGCAAGGTCCCCGGGGTCGTGCGCACGGAGACGTTCATCGCGTTCCGCGCCTACTCGAACGTCGACCTCGAGCAGGCGTTCGCGCTCGGCCTCGACGACTGACGGGCCGCCCGGCACCGCCGGCCGGCCCGCCGTCGCGGGGTCAGTCCCGCGCCGCCGCCTCGGCCCAGCGCGCGAGGACCTCACGGGCCGCGCCCGTGTCCACGCTGCGCGCCGCGATCTCGTAGGCGGCGCGGAGCCGCTCGGCGAGCGTCCCCTCCGCGGTCCCGGGCAGCGTGCCGTCCGCGACGAGCCCGGCGGCCGCGTTGAGCAGCACCGTCTCGCGCACCGGCCCGGCCTCGCCCGCCAGGAAGCGACGCGCGACGTCGGCGTTGTGCGCCGCCTCGCCACCGCGCAGCTCGGCGATCGTCACCGGCGCGAGGCCCAGGTCCGCGACCGGGTCGAGCCGCTGCTCGGTCACGACGCCGTCGCGCACCTCCCAGACCGTCGCCCCGCCCGTCGCCGCGAGCTCGTCGAGCCCGTCGTCGCCGCGGAACACGAGCGCCGAGGTCCCGCGCCCCGCCAGCACCCCGGCGATGAGCGGCGCCATGCGCGCGTCCGCGACACCGATGGCGGCCGCACGCGGCTGCGCGGGGTTCGTGAGCGGGCCGAGGACGTTGAACGCCGTCGGGATGCCGAGCTCCTTGCGCGCGACGCCCGCGTGGCGCATGGACGGGTGGAAGACCATCGCGAAGCAGAACGTGATGCCCGCCTCCTGCACGATGCGGGCCACGCGCTCGGGGCCGTGGTCGAGCCGGATGCCCAGCTCCTCGAGCACGTCCGCCGCGCCCGACGACGAGGTCGCGGCACGGTTGCCGTGCTTGACGACCCGCACGCCCGCGCCCGCGATGACGAGCGAGGCCATGGTCGAGATGTTGACCGTGTGCGCGCGGTCGCCGCCCGTGCCGACGATGTCGACCGCCGGACCGTCCACGGAGAACCGGCTCGCGTGGGCCAGCATCGCGTCCGCGAGGCCCGTCAGCTCGGCGACGGTCTCACCCTTCGCGCGCAGCGCCACGAGGAAGCTCGCGAGCCGCACGGGCGACACCTCGCCCGACATCACCTGGTCCATCGCCCAGCCGGTCGAGTCGGCGTCGAGGTCGTGCCCCGCGACGAGCTCGGTCAGCAGGCCGGGCCACGTGAGCCCCGTGCCCGTCGAGTCGCTCGTGGTCGAGGCGGCGGGGTGCGGGGTGGCGGTCACGGGTGGCCCTTCGGCTGGACGGTCTCCTGTCGGCTACCGCGTGCCGGCGGCACGCAGCAGGTCGGCGACGGCGCGCTGGAGGGCGACCGCGTCGAACGGCCGGGGCACCGCGTCGTCGGCGAGCGACCACGATGCTAGCCAACCGTCCTGCGGCCTGCCGGTGAGGACCAGGACGGGCGGGCAGCGGTAGACCTCGTTCTTGAGCTGGCGGCACAGACCCATGCCGCCGGCCTTGTCGGCCTCCCCGTCGAGGACGAGCAGGTCCCAGCCGCCCGCGTCCGCCGCGGTCACGACGGTCGTCGGCGTCGCGACCTCGAGCCACTCGATGTCCGGCTGACCCGCACCCAGCCGCCGACCGACGGCGAGACGCACCTGCTCGCGCACCGTCACGTCGTCGCTGTAGAGGAGGATGCGCGGCGCGCGCGGGGTCACGCTCGTGTCCCCGTGCGTCGTCGTCACGGTCGTCGTCATCGTCGTCACCGTCGCCTTCGTGGTTTCCCTCAGGGTGGTCCGGGAGGGGCGCGCCACGGCACCGCGGCGCGCACGTCCCGACTGGCATCTTGGCACGTCGGAGCGGATCGCAGCACCCCCTCGCGCGGTACCCGCGCCGACCGGCGCGGGACCCGGGACCAAGGGCCCTGGCCGCCCTCGGGCGCATGCCAGTTTCATGGCACTTAGCAGCGATCCGTCACCAAGTGCAGGTCTCCGTGGGAAGATCTGGAGACATTGTGAGATTCACCGCCTCCGGGCGGCCGTCTGCGTGCCGCGAAGCGGCCGTTCGTCGGCCATAATGGCTCCTGTGTCGACCGCAACGGCTGCCCCCCACGCCCATCAGCACGTGAGCGTCAACCGACCGAACCCCGTCTCGGTCGGGACGATCGTGTGGCTGGCCAGCGAGCTCATGTTCTTCGCCGGCCTCTTCGCTATGTACTTCACGGTCCGCGCCGTGATGCCCGCCGACGAGTGGGCCCTGCAAGCGGACAAGCTCAACCTGACCTTCGCGGCGATCAACACGACCGTCCTGGTGCTGTCGTCGGTGACGTGCCAGATGGGCGTGTGGGCCGCCGAGCGCTTCCAGCCCGTGCGCACCGGCTCGATCTTCCAGGTGAACCGCTGGGGGATGAACGAGTGGATGACGCTCACGTTCCTCATGGGCGCGTTCTTCATCGGTGGTCAGATCTTCGAGTACGCCGAGCTCGTCGAGCACGGCGTCTCGATCTCCTCGACGCCCTACGGGTCCGTCTTCTACATCACGACCGGCTTCCACGGCCTCCACGTCGTCGGCGGCCTGATCGCCTTCCTGTTCCTTCTCGGCCGCTCGTTCTCGGCCAAGAACTTCGGGCACCACGAGGCCACGACGGCCATCGTGACGTCCTACTACTGGCACTTCGTCGACGTCGTGTGGATCGCGCTGTTCTTCGTGATCTACATCTTGCGCTGACGACACGCCCGGGGTCCGCCCCGGCCCGCCCACCCGCCCCCTGCTCCCCCACCTGCGAGACGAGGATCATTTCGTGAAGGCACTCGCCGCCCGCAGACACCACCGCCTCGCGCCGGTCGTGCTGCTGCTGCTGGCGCTGCTGGTCACCGGTGGCGTCTACGCCGCCTTTGCACCGACTCCGGCCAACGCCGAGACCGCCAGCACCGAGGACATCGAGACCGGCCAGAAGCTGTTCCAGGCCAACTGCGCCACGTGCCACGGCCCGAACGCCGAGGGCTCGGACACGGCTCCGTCGCTCGTCGGCGTCGGCGCCGCGTCGGTCGACTTCCAGGTGTCCACCGGCCGCATGCCCATGCAGATGGACGGTCCGCAGGCCATCCAGAAGCCTCGCCAGTTCGACGAGGAGCAGACGGCGCAGCTCGCCGCCTACGTCGCCTCGCTCGGCGCCGGCCCGGCGATCCCGACGGACGAGCAGGTCGACGCCTCGCTCGGCGACGTCGCGAACGGCGCCGCGATCTTCCGCACCAACTGCGCGATGTGCCACAACGCCGTCGGCGCCGGCGGCGCCCTCTCCGAGGGCAAGTTCGCGCCCCCGCTGTGGGAGACGTCGGAGCGCAACATCTACCAGGCGATGCTCACCGGCCCGCAGTCGATGCCGGTCTTCAACGACGCGACCGTCACGCCCGAGGAGAAGCGCGACGTCATCGCGTTCCTCGAGTCCCAGCGCGAGGGCTCGGCCGGTGGCCTGTCGCTCGGCTCGCTCGGCCCCGTCAGCGAGGGTCTGTGGGCCTGGATCGTCGGAATGGGCCTCCTCATCGGGGCCGCAGTGTGGATCGGAGCGAAGTCCTCGTGAGCGACTACCAGAGCCCCCGGTCGCCCGAGTCCTCGCACCGCGAGGTCGGGCACCGCGAGGAGCACGGCACCCTCGAGACGTTCCCGGACCCGGGTCTGCCGGAGCACAAGAGCCGCATGGCCGACCGCGACCCGAAGGCGTCCAAGCGCGGCGAGCGCCAGGTCGCGACGCTCTTCGGCCTCTCGGTGATCGGCACGATCGCCGCGCTCGTCGTGTACTTCGTCATCCCGCCGGACGGGACCACGGCCGGCGTGCGCCTGTCGACGCTCTCGCTCGGCGTGGCCATCGCCTTCGCGCTGCTCGGCATCGGCCTGGGTGCCGTGCACTGGGCGAAGGTGCTCATGTCCGACCACGAGAAGGTCGACGAGCGCCACCCGATCGCGAGCGACGCGGAGACCCGCGCCGGTGCGATCGCCGAGCTCGAGGCCGGCGCCAAGGACTCGGGCATCGCCCGTCGCGGCGTCCTCAAGGGCGCGGTGATCTCCGCGCTCGCGCTGTTCCCGCTCACCATCGCCGTCCCGCTCGTCGGGAGCGTCGGCGGCGACTGGAACGTCTCCAAGTTCAAGCACACGCTCTGGAAGCCCGGGACGCGCCTCGCGATCGACCCCTCGGGTCGGCCCATCAAGGCGGCGGACGTGACGATCGGCTCGGTCGTGCACATCATCCCCGAGGCCTCCCAGGAGGAGATGCAGTCCCACGAGTGGATCACGGAAAAGGCCAAGGCCGTCGTCCTGCTGGTCCGTCTCGACCCGCGCGACATCGTGTCCGAGCAGTCCCCTCCCGGAGAGAGCTGGTCGTACGACGGCATCGTCGCGTTCTCCAAGATCTGCACGCACGTCGGCTGCCCCGTGGCGCTCTACGAGCAGCAGACGCACCACCTGCTGTGCCCGTGCCACCAGTCGACGTTCGACGTGGCCGACAGCGCGAAGGTGGTCTTCGGGCCCGCGAAGCGGCCCCTGCCGCAGCTGCCGATCACCGTTGATGACGAGGGCTACCTGGTCGCCCAGAGCGACTTCCACGAGCCCATCGGCCCGAGCTTCTGGGAGCGTCTGAAGTGACCACCAGCACCGGAACCGCCGCACCCAAGGCGGCCGCACCGAAGGCAGCCGCGCCGACGACCCCCGCCGGCAAGGCCGCCGACTACCTGGACCAGCGCACCGGCATCGGCGTCGCCGTCAAGGAGTTCGCGCGCAAGGTCTTCCCCGACCACTGGTCGTTCCTCCTCGGCGAGATCGCGCTGTACTCGTTCGTCGTCCTGATCCTCACGGGCATCTTCCTCACCATGTTCTTCGTGCCGAGCATGTCGCTCGTCACGTACCACGGCGAGCCCGCGTCGATGAACGGCGTGCTCATGTCGGACGCGTTCGCGTCGACGCTGCACATGTCGTTCGAGGTCCGTGGCGGCCTGCTCATGCGGCAGATCCACCACTGGGCCGCGCTGATCTTCCTCGCCGCGATCGTCACGCACATGATGCGCGTGTTCTTCACCGGCGCCTTCCGCAAGCCGCGCGAGGTCAACTGGCTCGTGGGCATGCTGCTCATGATCATGGGTCTCGCCGCCGGGTTCTCGGGCTACTCCCTCCCCGACGACGTCCTGTCCGGCAACGGCCTGCGCATCACCGACGGTGTCGTGAAGTCGATCCCGCTCATCGGGTCGTACCTCTCGTACTTCATCTTCGGCGGCGAGTTCCCGGGCGAGCACATCATCCCGAGGCTCTTCACGGTGCACATCCTGCTGGTGCCGGGCCTGATCCTCGCGCTCGTCGCGCTCCACCTCTTCTTCGTCGTGCTGCACAAGCACACGCAGTACCCCGGTGGCGGCCGCACGGACACGAACGTGGTCGGCTACCCGCTGTTCCCGGTGTACGTGGCCAAGGCCGGCGGCTTCTTCTTCGTCGTGTTCGGCATCCTCGCCCTCATGGGCGGCACGATGGCGATCAACAACGTGTGGAACTACGGTCCGTTCGACCCGTCACCGGTGTCCGCGGGAGCCCAGCCCGACTGGTACATGCTGTTCCTCGAGGGCTCGCTACGACTCATGCCCGGCCAGGCGGAGTTCGTGACGTGGGGCGACTACACCGTGCCCCTCAACGTCCTGATCCCGGCCGTGGTAGTCCCGGGCCTGCTGTTCACGTTCCTGTTCGTCTACCCGTTCCTCGAGGCCGCGGTGACGAAGGACAAGCGTGAGCACCACGTCCTCGACCGTCCGCGCAACGTCCCGGTCCGCACCGGTCTGGGCGTCGCCTTCCTCACGGCGTTCATCATCCTGGCGCTCGCCGGGTCGAACGACCTCATCGCCACGCACTTCCACATGTCGATCAACACGATCACGTGGGCGTTCCGGATCCTCTTCTTCGTCGGCCCGTGGTTCGCGTTCTGGATCACCAAGCGCATCTGCCTCGGCCTGCAGCGCAAGGACCGCGAGCTCGTGCTCCACGGTCACGAGACGGGCCGGATCGTGCGGTTCGCGCACGGCGAGTACATCGAGGTCCACCGCCCGCTCGACGAGCAGGAGCGCTGGCTCCGGGTCAACTACCAGGCCCACGAGCCGCTCGAGATCGAGCCGGCGACGGACTCCCGCGGGGTGCGCCGCAAGGGCTACAAGAAGGACAAGCGCCTCCAGCGCCTGTCGCGGTTCTTCTACGAGGACCGGATCGAGCCCGTGACGCCCGCCGAGCTCGCGGCCGCGCACTCGCACGGTGAGCACGACGCGCTCGAGGGCGAGAGCCACGAGCAGATCGAAGCCGGTGCCGCCACCGTCGGTGGTGGGCGCGACTTCGTGGAGCCGGAGAAGGGCGCCGACGAGCGTCGACCCTGAGGTTCCTGCACAGTAGGACGATGACCCGCGACCAGTCCCCTCATCGAGGTGGACAGGTCGCGGGTCGTCGTCGTCTCGGCACCCGGGCGCGGACGCCCGCGTCCGCCTGAGAGTGCCGAGACACCGCCAGTTCACCGCACAGCGGCCGCTGGACCCCTTCCGGCGGCCCCGGTACCAGGAGGTCCTCCGGATGCCCGTCTACACCCTGCCCGAGCTGTCCTACGACTACGGTGCGCTCGAGCCGCACATCTCCGGGCGGATCATGGAGCTGCACCACTCCAAGCACCACCAGGCCTACGTCACCGGCGCGAACACCGCCCTGGAGAAGCTCGCCGAGGCCCGCGAGACCGGCGACTTCGCCGCGATCAACCTCCACGAGAAGAACCTCGCGTTCAACCTCGGCGGCCACGTCAACCACTCCGCCTTCTGGACCAACCTCTCCCCCGAGGGCGGCGGCGAGCCCACCGGCGAGATCGGCGCCGCGATCGACGAGCACTTCGGCTCCTTCGACGCCTTCAAGAAGCAGTTCGCCGCCGTCGCCGCCGGCGTCCAGGGCTCGGGCTGGGCCATCCTCGCCTGGGACTCCATCGGCTCCAAGCTCGTCACCGTCCAGCTCTACGACCAGCAGGGCAACCTCACCCTCGGCCTCACGCCGATCGTGCTGCTCGACGTCTGGGAGCACGCCTACTACCTCGACTACCAGAACGTGCGCGCCGACTACGTCACCGCCTGGTGGAACCTCGTCAACTGGTCCGACGCCGAGGCCCGCCTCCAGCGCGCCAAGACCCAGACCGCCGGGCTCATCGTCCCCGCCTGACGACACCCACCCGGGGCCTAGGCCCCGGGGGCGAGCACGACCCTGCCCGCCCGCGAACACGACATGAGGGCCGTTATCCGGTGGATAACGACCCTCATGTCGTGTTCGGCAGCCTGACGGCGGCGGCGTCGGGCTCAGTCCGGGGTCACGCAGAGGTGTCGTCCGACGTTGTCCGGAAGGTCGACGAACGACGAACGGCCCGGTCCCTGTGGGGACCGGGCCGTTCGGACGTCCCGAGGGGACGTGGAGTCGATCAGTGGGCGTGCTGGCCGCGAGAGAACTCGAAGACCCAGCCGACGAGGGCGACGGCGCTGAGCGCGAACCCGACGTAGACGAGCCACCAGCCGACGGCGAGGCCGAGGAAGACGATCGCGGCCGAGCCGGCGATCGCGAGCGGCCACCAGCTCCACGGGGCGTAGACGCCCTGGTCGCCGGCACCCTGCTCGATGAGGCCCTCGGGGTCATCCTCGGGCCGGGCGTCGATGCGCTTCGCGGTCAGCGCCAGGTAGGCACCGATCATCCCGGCCAGGCCGGCAGTGAGCAGCAGCGCGGCGCTGCCGACGGGCTCCCAGTGGCTCCAGAAGCCGTAGACGAGCCCCACCACCGCGAAGAACGGCGCCAGCAGGATGAACAGCTTGTACTCGACCTTCACTTCCCGGCCTCCTCGTCGGTCGTGCCAGTGCGCGGTTCGTCGACGATCGTGGTCGTCGTGGAGTCGCTCGCGGTCTCCGCACCGCTCAGGCGGTCGAGCGCGACGCTCTTCTCACCGCGGCGGTCCGCCTCGCCGTAGACCTGCTCGAGGACGTTCGGGTTCGGCTCCGCGTGGTCCATCGCCGCGACCTCGGGGTGGTGCAGGTCGAACGCGGGCGACTCGGAGCGGATGCGCGGTAGCGACGTGAAGTTGTGGCGCGGGGGCGGGCAGGACGTCGCCCACTCGAGCGAGCGGCCGTAGCCCCACGGGTCGTCGACCTCGACCTTGGGCGCGTTGCGCCAGGTCGTGTAGACGTTCCAGAGGAACGGCAGCGTCGACGCGGCGAGGATGAACGCACCGACCGTCGAGACCTGGTTCTCCCACGTGAAGCCGTCCGACGGCGCGTAGTCCGCGTAGCGGCGCGGCATGCCCTCGACGCCCAGCCAGTGCTGGATGAGGAACGTCATGTGGAAGCCGATGAACAGCAGCCAGAAGTGCAGCTTGCCGAGGCGCTCGTTGAGCATCCGGCCGGTGAACTTGGGCCACCAGAAGTAGAAGCCCGCGAACATCGCGAACACCACGGTGCCGAACACGACGTAGTGGAAGTGCGCCACCACGAAGTAGGAGTCGGAGATGTGGAAGTCCATGGCCGGGCTCGACAGGATGACGCCCGTCAGACCGCCGAAGAGGAAGGTCACGAGGAAGCCGATCGACCAGAGCATCGGTGTCTCGAACGTGAGCTTGCCTCGCCACAGCGTGCCGATCCAGTTGAAGAACTTCACGCCGGTCGGGACGGCGATGAGCATCGTCATGAACGCGAAGAACGGCAGCAGGACCGCGCCGGTCACGTACATGTGGTGGGCCCACACCGTGACGGACAGCGCCGCGATGGCGATCGTCGCGTAGACGAGGCCCTTGTAGCCGAAGATCGGCTTGCGGGCGAAGACCGGGAAGATCTCGGACACGATGCCGAAGAACGGCAGCGCGATGATGTACACCTCAGGGTGCCCGAAGAACCAGAACAGGTGCTGCCAGAGGATCGCTCCCCCGTTCTCGGGGTTGAAGATCTGGGCACCGAGGCGCCGGTCGGCGCCGAGCGCGAAGAGCGCGGCGGCCAGCGGCGGGAACGCCATGAGCACGAGGAGGCTCGTGATGAGCGTGTTCCACGTGAAGATCGGCATGCGGAACATCGTCATGCCGGGCGCGCGCATGGTGATGATCGTGGTGATGAAGTTGACGGCACCGAGGATGGTGCCGAAGCCGGCGAGCGCGAGGCCGAACACCCACAGGTCTCCCCCGAGACCCGGACTGAACGTCGTGTTCGACAGCGGCGCGTAGGCGAACCACCCGAACGAGGCCGCGCCCTGCGGCGTGAAGAAGCCGGCCGAGGCGATGAGCCCGCCGAAGAGGTAGAGCCAGTACGCGAACATGTTCAGTCGCGGGAACGCGACGTCCGGCGCACCGATCTGCAGCGGCATGATGACGTTGGCGAACCCGGCGAACAGCGGGGTCGCGAACAGCAGCAGCATGATCGTGCCGTGCATCGTGAAGAGCTGGTTGTACTGCTCCTTGCTCTGCACGAGCTGGATCCCGGGCTCGAAGAGCTCCGCGCGGATCACGAGGGCCATGAGGCCGCCGATGCAGAAGAAGATGAACGACGTGATCAGGTACATGTACCCGATCGTCTTGTGGTCGGTGGACGTGACCCACTTGATCACGGTCCGACCGAGGGTCTGGCGCCGAGGGGCGAGACCGGGGATGACTTCGGCCTGCGCGACCATCAGTGCTCACCCTCCGTGCTAGCGGGGACGGGGTTCGGGTCCTGGAGGCGGCTGAATCCCTCGACCGGGATCTGGCCCTCCTGCCCCTTCTCGCGGAGCGCCTCCATCTGCGCGTCGAACTCGGCGCGGTCGACGATCTCGACGTTGAAGAGCATCCCCGAGTGGTGCTCGCCGCAGAGCTCGGCGCACTTGCCGGCGTAGACGCCCTCGCGCTGCGGGGTGACCACGAACTCGTTGGTGCGGTGCGGGATCATGTCGAGCTTGTAGAGGAACGCGGGGATCCAGAACGAGTGGATCACGTCGCGCGAGTCCAGGACGAAGCGGACGCTCTCCCCCGCCGGCAGGTACAGCGTCGGCAGGGCCTCCGACGTGCCGGGCGCGCCGTCGATCTCCGCGTCCACCGTCATGGTGCCGCCGACGTCGGCGAGGTGCTGGCCGGTCTCGTAGACGTCCTCGTCCACGTAGTTGAAGTCCCAGCTCCACTGCTTGCCGATGACCTGGACGGTCATGTCCGTCTCGACGTCCTTGTCCACGATCGCGGTCATGTCGCGGTCCGTGTAGAAGAACAGGACGAGCACCATGATGATCGGCACGGCCGTGTACATGATCTCGAGCGGCAGGTGGTACCGCGTCTGGACCGGGAGCCGGTGGTCGTCCTTGCGCTTGCGGTAGGCCGCGACGCACCACAGCATGAGGCCCCACGTGATGACGCCGACGATGAGGGCGGCGATCCACGAGCCGGTCCACAGCGACGTGATCCGGGCGGTCTGGTTGGTCACCTCCCCGTCCTCGTAACCGGGCAGGAACCCGCGCTGGACCGTGTCGCTGGCGCAGCCGGACGCCACCGCAGCGACGGCGACGGCGAGGGCCGTCGCCCGCAGGATGGTGCGCCGTGTGCGGCTAGGGGGTTGCGAGTGCAAGGGGGGCCTTTCACGTCACGTCCTGCCCGAACCCGTCTTTACGAGCCCAGCACAGGACCTTCGTCCTCGACACACGAAGCCTAGCGCGGGATTCCGCCCTTCGTGGCCCGGAACGCGCGACGGGCGGGCGAGATGCGGCACACGTCGTCGCCGGTCAGGGTGGGTTCACCACACCCGCGCCGGGTCTGTCAGATCCTTGCCACACCGACGCTCCGCCCGGCAGGGCGGTACCGTGCCGGTGGAGCGTCCGGGCTCGCACCGACGCCCCGTCGCGGTCCGCGCGAGCGCAACGATCCGACGCCCCGCGGGAGGCCCGCGACGCGCCACCCTGGCGCGGTCGACCGGATCCCCGGCCCGCGCCGCGCCATCGCGGCCCGACCGCCAGCGCCCTGGAGACCATGTGACACACACCACCCCCGCCCGGCGGGCCCGGCTCGACAACGGCGGGCGCGCGCCCTGGCACCCGCTCGCGCGCGAGGCCTTCGACCGTGCGCTCGACGACGGCTGGGCCGACCCCCGCCGCCTGCACGCGGAGGGTCGTCGTGCCGCCGCGCTGCTCGACGGCGCGCGCGAGGCGGTCGGTGCCGCGCTCGGCGCTCGGACGGAGGAGGTGCACTTCACGCACACCCACACGGCGTCGCTGCACGCCGCCGTCGCCGCGCTGGCCGGGGCACGCGCACGCACCGGCCGACGGGTCGTCGTCGGCGCCGTCGAGCGTGCCGCCGTGCTGCACGCGGCCGAGCACGGCGGGCTCGAGCGCGAGGTCGTCGGGGTGGACCGCACCGGCCGGGTCGACGCGGCCGCGATGTCCGACGCCGTCGCGCGCCCGGGCGTCGCGCTCGCCGCGCTCCAGCTCGCCAACGGCGAGGTCGGCACGCGCCAGCCCGTCGGGGCGGTGCACGACGCCGCGCGCGCGGCCGGGGTCCCGCTCCTCGTCGACGCGGGGGCGAGCGTCGGTCACGACGAGGTCCCCGCGTCGTGGGACGCGCTCGCCGCCGACCCGGCCGACTGGGGTGGGGGTCCCGGGGTCGGGGTGCTCGCGGTCCGCTCCCGCGTCCGACGGCGCAGCCCCTCCCCGGAGGACCCCGACCCGTGGGCCCCCGGCGGGGTGTCCGTGCCCGCGGCGTTCGCGGCCGCCGTCGCGCTCCAGGCGGTGCTGGCGGACCGGGAGGCCGAGGACGCGCGCCGCCGCGCGCTCGTCGACCGGGTCCGCGCGCGCGTCGCCGAGATCCCCGACGTCGAGGTGGTCGGCGACGCCGCCGACCGCCTGCCGCACGTGGCGACGTTCTCGTTCCTCTACGTGGACGGCGAGGCGCTGCTCACCGACCTCGACCGCGAGGGCGTCGCCGTCGGGTCGGGGTCCGCGTGCACGTCGAGCACGCTCGAGCCGTCGCACGTCCTCGCCGCGATGGGCGTGCTCACGCACGGGAACGTGCGCATCGCGCTCGACCGGTCGACGACCGAGGCAGACGTCGACCGGCTGCTCGACGCGCTGCCCGGGGCCGTCGCGCGCGTGCGCGCGACGCTGGGGGTGCAGGGCCTGTGACGGGCGACGCTCCCGACGTGGTCGACGCGCGCGGGCTGCGCTGCCCGCTGCCGGTGATCCGGCTCGCCGCGGCGGCGCGCGACCGGCACGCGGGCACGCGCCTCACGGTGTGGTCGACCGATCCCGCCGCGCGCCTCGACGTCCCGGCCTGGGCTCGGATGCGCGGGCACACGCTCGTCGGCGAGGAGGCGCTCCCTCACGCGCGCGACGACCACGACGAGGACGACGCCTGGGCGATCACGGTCGAGCTCGGCGCCTGACGTGTCGTCGGGCTCGCGGCCGGGACGACGCGAGCCCGGCCACCCGCGGTGCGGGTGGCCGGGCTCGTGCGGTCCAGGACGGCGTGCGCGGGGCACGCCGCGCGGTCAGCTGAAGGAGCCGCCGCAGGCGCAGGCGCTGCCCGCGTTGGGGTTGTCGATCGTGAAGCCCTGCTTCTCGATCGTGTCCGCGAAGTCGATCGTCGCGCCCTCGAGGTACGGGACGCTCATCTTGTCGACCACGACCTCGACGCCGTCGTAGTCGCGCAGCGCGTCGCCGTCGAGCACGCGCTCGTCGAAGTAGAGCTGGTAGATCAGGCCGGAGCAGCCGCCGGGCTGCACCGCGACACGCAGGCGCAGGTCGTCGCGACCCTCCTGCTCGAGGAGGGTGCGGACCTTGTCCGCGGCCCCGTCGGTCAGGTTGACGCCGTGCGTGGCAATGTCGGTGGTCTCGCTCATCTCGTCTCCGCGCTGTCGGGGGCAGTGCTGCCCCGGTGGTGGCCGGCTTCTACGGACCTCTCGAGAGAGATCCCGTCAGGTCCTCAACACCACTCGTGCCGGTCGTGTTCCCGAGTCTACGACCACCCGGCGGCGTACGGTCGAACGGAGCCCGCGCCGCACCGGTGGCGCGGCCCGCCGACGGGAGACGCATGGACCAGTCGTTGCACTTCGTGACGGTCGCGACGCGCGACCTGGATGCCGCGCGGGCCTTCTACGGCGCGCTCGGCTGGACCGCGCAGCTCGACGTGCCCGGCGAGATCGTCTTCTATCGCTCGGCGGCGGGCCAGCTCCTCGGCTTCTTCGAGGCGTCGGCCTTCGCGCGCGACGCCGGCACCCCGGACGCTACCCCGGCCACGACGGGCCTCACGCTGTCGCACAACGTGGGGTCCCGGTCCGCGGTCGTCGAGCTCGTGCAGGCGATGGTCGCCGCGGGCGGGACCGTCCGCAAGGAGCCGCAGGAGGGCGAGTTCGGCGGGGTCTTCCACGCTCACGTCGCCGACCCCAACGGCCTGGTGTGGGAGGTCGCGCACAACCCGGCCTGGTCCGTCCGCGCGGACGGGAGCGTCGACCTCGGCTGAGGAGCCGCTGGCGTCAGCGGTGCGACCAGGTGCGCGCGACGCGCTCCACGAGGGCGCGCGCGTCACCGTCGCCCCACGCGTACGCGCCGCTGAGCCCCGCGGCGGCCTGCTCGCGGCGCCCGGCGACGACCGCGCGCGCCACCACGACGACGGGGAGCGCGTGCTGGGCCGCGCGGGAGGCGACCTCGTGCACCGTCCCGTCCCCCAGCTCGTGGGCCCCGAGCTCGTCCGCGAGCACGACGACGACGTCCGCGCCCGCGAGGCGCGCGTCGAGCCCCAGGTCGTCGGCGACGACGCGCCGCCCGGGCACGAGCCGCCCGCCCAGGGCCGCGACCGCGTAGGCGAGCCCGCCGCCGCTCCCCGCCCCCGGCAGACCCACCAGGCGACGGCCCGCCGTCGACGCGGCGAGGAGGTCGCGACCCGCGAGCGCGCGGCCGGCTCCCCCGGCCTCCGCCGCATGGTCGACGGCGGACGCCACGCCGTGCGCGACCGCGCCGAGCGCGCGCTCCAGGTGCTGGGCCACCACGGGGTCCACGCCTCGGGCGTCGAGCGCCGCGCTCGCCCCGTGCAGGCCGAGCAGCGGGACGTCGGACGCGACGGCCGCCACGAGGTCGGCGCCGCCGAGCGCGGCCCGCGCGGCGCGCACGACGTCGGTCGGGACGACGGTCCGCGGGTCGCGGGCGAGCGACGGCGCCCCCGCGAGCGCCAGCAGCGCCCCGAGCCCGGCGTCGTGGCTCGTGCTCCCGCCGGTGGCGAGGACGACCCGCCCGGGCTCCCCGTCGGGTCCGCGCGCGGCGTCGGCCGCGAGCGCCAGGAGGTGCCCGACGGCGGTCGAGGACCGGGCGGGCACGGTCGCCGCTCCCGCGTCTCCCTCGAGCACCTCGCCGGGGCCCGTGGCGGGCACCTGGGAGGCGTCGACGTAGACGGTCCGGCGCGTGCCCGTGCCGTCCCCGCTCGGCGTCCGACGGCGGACCGCGACCGGGACGTCGTCCCCGTCCGGCCCCGGGACCGCTCCGGCGAGGACCTCGGGCGCGACGGGCGCGACCGCCTCGAGGAACGCGGGCCCGGACGCGGCGAGCGCCACCGTCTCGACCTGGGCGTGCGGCGCCCACCGACCGGCGACGTCGTCGAGCGTCGGCCCGGCGGGACCGGGTGGCGACGGGGCGTCCGCGGCCGGCCAGGCGCCGTCGGGCGCGGGGGGGACGGCGGACCCGGTGAGCAGCACGCGCATGCCCGGATTGTGCCAGGGCGGGCGCCCGTCCGGCCCCCGCGGGACGCCCGCTCGGCCGCGGCGGCGCTGTGCGACGATGGTGCCGTGAGCACTGGTAGCACCTTGCTGTCGTCCGTGGACGAGCCGAACACCTCGCGCCAGGGCGGGTTCGCCGAACCCAGCCCTTCCGCCCTGCTCCTGCTGGGGCAGGGCCGTGACCTCGCGTCCGAGCGCGGGGTCGAGTGCGTGGGCGAGCTGCCCGCGCCGAGCGACCCGGACCTCGTGGAGCGCGCCCGGGTCGCGCGTGCCGCGCTGGGCGAGCGGGCGTTCGTGCTCGGTCACCACTACCAGCGCGACGAGGTCATCGACTTCGCCGACGTGACGGGCGACTCGTTCAAGCTCGCGCGCGAGGCCGCGGCGCGGCCCGAGGCGGAGTTCATCCTCTTCTGCGGCGTGCACTTCATGGCGGAGAGCGCGGACATCCTCACGTCCGACGCGCAGCAGGTCGTGCTGCCGGACCTCGCGGCCGGCTGCTCGATGGCGGACATGGCGGCGATCGACCAGGTCGAGGACGCGTGGGACGTGCTCGAGGAGGTCGGCATCGCCGACTCGACGATCCCCGTGACGTACATGAACTCCTCGGCCGCGATCAAGGCGTTCACGGGTCGGCACGGCGGCACGGTGTGCACGTCGTCGAACGCGGAGGTCGCGCTCCGCTGGGCGTTCGACCAGGTGGGCGGGGTGGACGGCACGGGCAAGGTGCTGTTCCTGCCCGACCAGCACCTGGGCCGCAACACGGCCGTGCTCAAGCTCGCGATGTCGCTCGACGACTGCGTCGTGTTCGACCCGCGCAAGCCGAACGGCGGCCTCACGGACGCCGAGCTGCGCGACGCGCGGATGATCCTGTGGCGCGGGCACTGCTCGGTGCACGGGCGGTTCTCCGCGAAGAACGTGAGCGACATGCGCGCCGCGGTCCCGGACGTCAACGTGCTGGTGCACCCCGAGTGCAAGCACGAGGTCGTCACGGCGGCGGACTTCGTCGGGTCGACGGAGTACATCATCAAGATGCTCGACGCCGCGGAGCCGGGCTCGTCGTGGGCGATCGGGACCGAGCTCAACCTGGTGCGCCGCGTCGCGCGCGCCCACCCGGACAAGCAGGTGCACTACCTCGACTCGACGGTGTGCTTCTGCTCGACGATGAACCGGATCGACCTGCCGCACCTCGTGTGGGCGATGGAGTCGCTCGTCGCGGGGCGCGTGGTGAACCGGATCGTCGTGGACGCCGACGACGCGCACTGGGCGCGCGTCGCGCTCGACCAGATGCTCGCCCTGCCGGGCATCTAGCGCCGGACGGGGGCGAGGTCCCTCGAGCAGCCGGGGGCACGCGGAGGTAGGCATGAGCACCGGGAACGGCATGAACGTCGGCATCTTCGTGTTCGACGAGGCGGAGGAGCTCGACGTCGCCGGGCCGTTCGAGGTGCTGTCCGCGTGGGCCGAGCACTCGGCGCTCAAGCCGCACGTGTCCACGTTCTCGTGGGACGGCGGCGGCGTGCGGCTCGCCAAGGGCCTGCGGCTGCTCCCCGACCGCTCAGCGGACGACGTCGGGCCCCTGCACCTGCTCGTCTACCCCGGCGGCTGGGGGACGCGCTCGCTCCTCGCGGACCGCGTGCACCTCGAGTGGCTGCGCGCGATGCGCGCCCAGACCCCGGTCATCGCGAGCGTGTGCACGGGCTCGCTCGTGCTCGCCGCGGCGGGGCTGCTCGCGGGGCGGCCCGCGACGACCCACTGGGAGCACTACGACGAGCTCGCCGAGATCGACCCGAGCATCGTGGTCGACACCGAGGCGCGGTTCGTGGACGACGGCGACGTCGTCACGTCCGCCGGCGTGTCCGCGGGGATCGACATGGCGCTGCACCTGGTCGCGCGCCTGGAGAGCGACGACGTCGCGCGCGCCGTGCGCCGCGGCATCCAGTACGACCCCGACCCGCCGGTCTGAGGCGCGCGTCGTCGCGACGCCCGCGGGATCAGGCTCCGGCGACCTCGGTCCGGCTCGCCGGGTGCGTGTAGCGGCCCGAGCGGTGCGCCCAGACGTCGAAGACGACGGTGCAGAACGGCGGGATCGTCGCGGCCAGGGCGAGGAACGTCGTCCAGAGCGACCAGCGGACGCGCACGGCGACGAGCAGGGCGAGCGCCACGTAGACGAGCACGAGGGCGCCGTGGACCGGGCCGAAGATCTCCACGCCGCGCTCCGTGGTCCCCGCGACCCACTTGAGGTACATCCCGACGAGCAGCCCGGCCCAGGAGAACGCCTCGGCGATCGCGACCGCGCGGAAGGCGCGGACCTGCCACGGGTGCGCCGGCGCGGGCGACCCGGTGTCGGCGGTGGCGGTGGGGCGAGGGGCGGGGCTCGTCGTCGTCACGGCGCGCATCCTCGCACACGCAGATGACAGGGCCGCCCGGGACTCCTGCGGCGGAGGTACCTGATACCGCTGGTGCGAGGTAGTAGCCTGCCCGGGTGACCCGCCAGATCCAGCTCCTCGTCGCCAGCACGCTGCCCCGCAAGGCCGTGCCGGGCCGCGGCGTCCTCGAGCCGTCCGTCACCCGCATGCGTGTGCACCCGGGCGACCTCGACTTCTACCTGCACGTCAACAACGGTGTCTACCTGCAGATGATGGACGTCGCGCGCAGCAACTTCATCGCCGACCTCGGCGGGTTCCCCCTGCTCAAGGACAAGGGCTGGTACCCCGTCGTCGCCGCGTCGACCATGAAGTACCGCCGCTCGCTCCAGCTGTGGGACCGCTTCGAGATCGCGACGCGCGTCCTGGGCTGGGACGAGCGCGTCGTCTACCTGGAGCAGGTGTTCTCGCGCGGCGGCGACCTGTGCGCGCGCGGCCTCGTCGCGGGCAGGTTCCTCGCGCGCGGGTCCGGCGACCGGATCGCCGCGCCCGACGTCGTCGGGCTCCTGGGCGGCGACGTCGTCTCTCCCGAGCTCCCGGACGACGTCGCCCGGTGGTCCCGGGCGGTCGACGTCGCGCACCGCGGCTGACCACCCGGCACCCTGGTCCCGCGCGGGGGTCGGGTGCTTCGATGGCTCGGTGACCGACCGAGCACCTGACCCCGATCCGCACCCGGACCGCCCCGCCACCGACCCGTTCGACGCGACCATGGTCCCGGCCCTGCCCTGCCGGGACATCGACGAGCTGCGCGACTTCTGGACCGCGCTCGGCTTCGACGTGACCTACCGCCAGCTCCGGCCCAACCCGTACCTCGCGGTGCGCCGCGGCGGCGTGGACATCCACTACTTCGGGCTCGACGGGATCGAGCCGCAGGACAGCTACAGCACGTGCATCGTCGTCGTGGAGGACACGGCGCCGGTCTTCGAGGCGTTCGCCGCGGGGCTGCGCGCGCGCTACGGGCGGCTGCCGCTCACGGGCTTCCCGCGGATCACCCGCCCACGGCGGCGCGCGAACGCGGGCGGCACGACGGGCTTCAGCCTCGTGGACCCCGCCGGCAACTGGGTCCGCGTGATGCGCCGCTCCCCCGCCGCGGCGGCGCCGACCACGGACGCGGCCGGGGCGTCCGCCGTCGACGCCTACGCCGCCCGCCCCGCGGGGCGGCTCGCGCGGGCGCTGGACGACGCCGTCGTGCAGGCCGACTCGCACGGCGACCCCGTCCAGGCGCGCAAGATCCTCGCGGGCGCGCTGCGGCGCGCCGGGGACGACGCCGACGCCGCCGACCGCGTGCGCGCGCTCACCTACCTGGCCGAGCTCGCCGTCCGCGCGGGCGACCCCGACGCGGCCCGCACGCACCTCGACGACCTCGACGCGCTGGTGGGCGCCCTCGCCCCGGCGGTGCGCGACGCCGTCGGGACGACCCTCGCCGAGGCCGCCGACCTGCGGGCGGCGCTCCCCGGCTGACCGGGCGAGCGCCGCCGCGCGCGGACCGCGCGGTCCCGGGTCAGGCGGCCGCGCCGCCGAGCCGGGCGAGCAGGAGCGCCTCGGCGAGCACGACCTTCTCGAGCTCGCCGAGGTGCACCGACTCGTTGGCGCCGTGCGCGCGCGAGTCCGGGTCCTCGACGCCCGTCACGAGGATCGCCGCGTCGGGGAAGACCTCGAGCAGGTCGGCGATGAACGGGATCGACCCGCCCACGCCGATGTCGACCGGGTCGGTGCCCCACGACGTCGCGAACGCCCACCGCGCCGCCCGCATCGCGTCGGAGTCGCCGGGGGCGAGGAACGGCTTGCCCTGCTCGCCGTCGCGCACGGTGACCCGGGCGCCGAGGGGCGCGTTCGTCTCGAGGTGCGTGCGGAGCGCGGCCATCGCGGCGGCCGGGTCCTGCCCCGGTGCGAGCCGCACCGAGAGCTTCGCGGTCGCGCGGGGCGTCAGGGTGTTGGACGCGTGCGCGACGCTCGGCGCGTCGAGACCGATGACGGCGATCGCGGGCTTGGTCCAGAGCCGCCCGGCGATGCTGCCCTCCCCCGCGAGGACCGTGCCGTCGAGGAGCGACGAGTCGGCGCGGAAGTCGGCCTCGGCGTAGTCGACCGTCGGCTCGGCCGCCGTGACCAGCCCGGGCACGGCGACGTTGCCCGCGTCGTCGTGCAGCGTCGCGACGAGCCGCGCGAGCAGCGTCACGGCGTCGAGCACGGGACCGCCGAACATGCCCGAGTGCACCGCGTGGTCGAGCACGGCGACCTCGACCTCGCAGTCGACGAGGCCGCGCAGCGACGTCGTGAGCGCCGGCACACCGATCTTCCAGTTCGACGAGTCCGCGACGACGATGACGTCCGCCGCGAGCAGGTCGCGGTACTGCGTGAGGAAGGGCAGGAACGTCGGCGAGCCGACCTCCTCCTCGCCCTCGACGAACACCGTCACGCCCACCGGCAGCTCGCCCAGCTCGGCGAACGCCCGGAGCGCGCCGAGGTGCGCCACGACGCCCGCCTTGTCGTCCGCCGCGCCGCGTCCGTACAGGCGCCCGTCGCGCTCGGTCGGCTCGAACGGGTCGGACTCCCACGCGGCGGCGTCGCCCGGGGGCTGCACGTCGTGGTGCGCGTACAGGAGGACGGTCGGGGCGCCGTCGGGCGCAGGACGGCGCGCGACGACGGCGGGCGCACCCTCCGTACCGTCGGCGGCCCGGGCGCGCAGCACCTGGACCTCGGGCAGGCCGGCGTCGCGCAGGAGCGCTGCGACGGCGTCGGCGCTCGCCGCGACGTGCGCCTGGTCGAACGCGGCGTTCGACACGCTCGGCACGCGCACCAGGGACTCGAGGTCCGCACGCAGGGCGGGGAACAGGCGCGCGACGGTCTCGCGGAGCGTGGTCGCGAGATCGGGGCCGGGCGCGGTACCGGGCGTCGTGCCCGGCGCGGTGCCGGGCACAGGGACGGTGGGTTCGGGTGAGTTCGTCACGACGAGCACCGTACGACACCGCGCGCGGGCCGGTCCTGGGGGGGCGGCGTCCGGCACTGCCGCGGCTCGACTACGCTGGTGGGGTGTTCTCCCGCAACAAGCCCGCCGCGACGCCCGCCCCCGACCCTGTCGAGCAGGCGGCCGAGATCGAGCAGGCCGGCAAGGGCCGCCCGACGCCCAAGCGCAAGGTCTCCGAGGCCGCGAACAAGCGACCCCTCGTGCCGAACGACCGTCGCGCCGCCGCCAAGTCCGCGCGGGAGAAGCAGCGCGAGATGCGCGACCGCCAGTACCAGGCGATGCAGACGGGCGACGAGCGCTACCTGCCGCCGCGCGACAAGGGCCCGGTCAAGCGCTACGTGCGCGAGTTCGTCGACGCGCGCTGGAACCTCGGCGAGTTCTTCCTCCCCGTCGCGCTGGTGTTCATCGTCTTCTCGTTCCTCACCGCGCAGAACCAGGACCTCGCGTTCCTCACGGTGATGACGCTCTACGTCATCGTGCTGCTGACGGTCGTGGACGGCTTCATCATGTGGCGCCGGCTGCGCAAGCGCCTGCTCGCGAAGTTCGGCGAGATCCCCAAGGGCACGACGATGTACGCCGTCATGCGGGCGTTCCAGCTGCGCCGGGCGCGCCTGCCCAAGCCGACGCACAAGAAGCACGGCGTCTTCCCGGAGTGACCCGGAGCGGTTCCTGAGGCAACCGTCCGGCGGTTAGGTTGAGCCCATGGTCGACTACCGCTACCTCGGCAACTCGGGTCTCAAGATCTCCGAGATCACCTACGGCAACTGGCTCACCCACGGCTCCCAGGTCGAGAACGACGTCGCGACGGCGTGCGTCCACGCGGCGCTCGACGCCGGCATCTCGACGTTCGACACCGCAGACGTCTACGCGAACACGAAGGCCGAGCAGGTCCTCGGCGACGCGCTCAAGGGACAGCGTCGCGAGTCGCTGGAGATCTTCACGAAGGTCTACTGGCCGACCGGCCCCGGCGGCCCCAACGACACGGGCCTGTCCCGCAAGCACGTCATGGAGTCGATCAACGGCTCGCTCCAGCGCCTCGGCACCGACTACGTCGACCTCTACCAGGCGCACCGGTACGACACGGAGACGCCGCTCGAGGAGACGATGCAGGCGTTCGCGGACATCGTCCGGCAGGGCAAGGCCCTGTACATCGGCGTCACGAAGGGTTGTTAGGCGCCTTACGCCTACGAACGGTCCTATACGCCCGTGAGCAGCGGTGACACGGTATGCGCGGATCGTTGGAGTTCCAGCACTTCGGTCGCGACAGGCGACCGCCCTCGACGAGGGAGCATGCCGAAGATGCCCACACTCTCCGTGACCGAGGTCACGCGCGGCTGAGCCGACGAAAGAGCTAGCAACTCCCCCGGCCCCAGAAACGCCCCCAGCAGACCCGCCTACCGTGACGCGCTCACGACCGACCACGGAGGCATCCCATGGACACGATCACCACGACACAGGCGGACCGCATCGCAGCCCGCCGCGCACGCATCGTCGCGAAGCACCGCGCCGACGCCAACGCCGCCGAACAGTCCGGCGACCACGAGGGCGCAGCAGCACTCCGCACGCTCGCAGACTCCGCACACCGCGCCTACACGCGCGCACGCGTCGACGCCAGGATCGGACGCGCATAGCGTCAACCCCTGCGAGGCGTCACACGGCGCCACTTCTCGATATCCCGCGATCACATCGGCGTAGATCGCGGGATTCGTCATGTTCGGGAGGGGTTCGACGCAAAACCCGAACACAAACGGGAAACAGATGCTCTGGCAGACGGCGATCTCAACTCAAAAAACTAGCAAGTCTTGAAATCCGTTTGCGGTCGTCGAAATGACATCGCGAGATAGATCCGTAATTCTGGTCGACTACGCGCCGTCGGAGGAGAGGTCCTCCTGCATGTGGTAAACGAGCAACTCGTATGTGGCTTGAAGGTCGGACAGTCGTTGTGGAGTTGATTTCGACCAGCCGTCGCCCGCGTCGAGCGCCCGGAGTTCCGTTTCGAGAGCTTGTGCCTCATAGCCGATTTGCGCGCGCCCGACGACTCGAACCGTTGCGAATGCCGCAGCGCTGTCGTGCCACAGGGTGTCGGAGCGACCGATCGGTCCAAGGTGAGACAGCGAACGGTCCAGTGTTAGCTCGTCCTCGTTGGTCCCTCGCCTGATGAGTTTGTCCACCCAGCGACCCGCAACCGTCGCTAGTTCGGCATACGCGACGCGGCGTTCGTCGAGCAGGTGGGCTCGGCGCGCGGCTTCGATGTCACGGTCTGCCTGCTCGCTTCGTTCTGCCGCTGCTCGCTTGTCGCGTCGGTCCTGGGCGCGCAGGTTGGCGAGCGTGCCCCAGAGACCGGCGATGATGCCTGCGAGGCCGAGCACGCCCGAGACGACGAGGGGCAACCACTCGCGTAGTTCCATGGTGCGGAGCGTAACCGTCTGCTCCACCGGCATCCATCCATGCGGTCGCGCCTCAAACTGGGATGTCGAAGCCGAGGTCACGACGCATCATCGCGAATAGGTCGCGCTGAATCTCAAGCCTTCGCGTTTCGCGTACGCTAAATTCCTCGTCGCTCAACCTCTTCGGAGCATTGTGAATAATTGCCCCAGCTTTCGGGTTCTCGCTGAAGAGTATGTCCATGGAAGACGTCTCCTCGTACGTACGCCAAACATGACGCGTGTACTCGCGAGCGAGGTCGGTAATGGCCTCTGGAGCGAGGAACTCCAACTCTCGAAGCGCAGACCTCATCCCGTCACGCGCCGCGAGCGCTCGATCGACGCTCTCGAAAATACGCTTGGACGTCTTGTTCCACGGCAATTGAGTCATGCGCCAGTAGAGTTCGTCGAAGTCATCCATTGCTCCGCGTAGTTTCGTATACGCTTCCCGCTTTAGGTCGAGCCAGTGTTCCTTCCGTCGATCCTGCCTGCTCCTCCCCTCATAATCCAGTGCGTCGAGGCGTCGTTGACTCTCACGCTCATCCTCGCGGCGACCAGATGTGCGGACGACGTAGATGCTCACAAGCGGGCTGACGATCACGGCGACCAACGCAATCCAGTTCGCAGCGTTCATGACGGGGAGCGTACCCGCCGACGGACCGGCCGCTACCGCCAGGGCAGATCGTCGGTGTGGAGGTCCCAGACCTGCCGCTGCTCTGCGATGCTTGCGCCCTTGCGTCGTGCGCGCTCGACCATGACACGCGCCTTGGCGTTCCATCGCCCGTGCAGCATGGCTTCCATCTTGACGTCTCGCTGGAGCTTGGCGTCTTCGTCGGCTCTGATCTGGGCCGGGGTGCGTGGCGGGATTAGGAGTTGGTCGCGGCTGGGTGTGACGCGCGGGGCCGTGTGTCGTGGCCGGGTCGTCTTCGTCGCGGTAGCGGCGCGCAGGGGAAGGACCATGCGTGGCGTGGTCGTGAGGGGGACGTCGTTGCCGTTCTCGGTCATGCCGATGATGACGGCGCCGTCATAGGCGGGCAGGTCGACCAGTGAGACGTGCGCGAGGTCGGCGCGCGTGACTTCGCGGATACTGCCCGGCAGGTCGCGGAATTGGCCGTTGAAGAATCCGATGGAGACGCCGCCGTAGGTTCCTTCGCGCGTGTTTTCGAATGCGGACCGCCCTTCGGGCGTGTTGAAGAATCGGAAGGTGCCGAAGAGTCCCGCCTCGGTTTCGGTGAAGAATGTGGCGCGCGCGACGGGGCGGCGCTTCTCACCGTCGAGGTGGGAGTCTGTGAGGCGGATTCTTCCCCAGTGCGCGGGTCCGGCGTTGACGAGGTGCGCGAACGCGTCGTCTGCGAACTGTTCGCCCTTGTGGCCGGGAATGTCGACGGCGTACGTGACTTCGCCGTACGGGACGCACAGGACGTCGAGGGTGCGGACGGGCGGGGTCGTGCTCGTGCCGGTGGCGGGTGGCCGGTCCAGGGTGACGGTCATGATGCTTCGCCTCTCGTGACGGTCGGGCATTGCCGGTCTGTTCGGTTGTTCCCTGGTCCAGAGAATGCGTCCCGTCACGTGGAGCTAGGCGACGACGCCGACGATGTCGCGGTTCGCCCAGTCGTCGGCGAACGCGGCAGCCGCGGCGGCGCGTGTACGGCCGTCGGGTAGCACGGTCGCGCCGAGCATCGCGACGGTGAGGACGGGCGCACAGTCCGCGCACGCGTGCACGACCTCAGGCACGGCCCGGGATACGCGAGTGTCGTAGCGGCGACCTGTTCGGACCTTGACCATCTGGTACGACTCGAGACGCTGCCCGCACACGGGACACGGGGTCTTGCGTGCTTCGTCCTGGGCGGCGCGGAGCTTGCTCGTCTGGTGTTGGTGCGCGGCGCGGAGCCGGTGCATGTGCGCCCACTTTGTGTAGGGCGCGACGCCGACGCCGCGGGGAATGGCCGTGGCGTGCATTTCCTCGGTCGCTTCGGTTGCGGCGTAGACCGCGCGCAGATGCGGGGGTACCCAGAACGGGTCGTGCTCGTCGGCGCGCCATTCGGTGCCCGGGTATCCAGCCGGTGGGGTAATCGTCTTTGTGCTCATGAGTGAATCTTCTCCTCATTCTCCGGATTGGGCGAGGGTCGGGTTTTCTATTCCGCGAGTCCGTGCGCGCGGAGTATGGCGAGAGTCGGGCAGGATTCTTCGTGCCTGATCCAGACGTCGAGAATTCCCGAGTCGTTCGGGTTCTCGGTGACGATGTCGTGCGAGTTGCAGTCGGGGCAGCCGGTGATACCGGCTTCGAGTGCGCGCCGGGTGGCGTCGTCGTGACTGCTCGTGCTCATGGGATGAGTCCTGTTCGTCGTCGGGAGTGTAGGAGCTTCGGGTGCTTTCTGATCCGCCCTGCACCCCTAGGGGGGTGTTGTTTCTGTCGTTTTGTAGTTTTCGGGAGACAACAAAACAACACTTACAACACACCCCTAGGGGGGTGGGGGCGGTGCGGCGTAGAGTCCGCGCTCCGCGTGCGTGAGTACCTCGCGCTCGACGGCGCGTCGTAGATACGTCCCGGCGGTCTTGGCGTCGATCCCAACTGCTGCTGCGACCTCGGCGGGTGTCACAGGCCCGTCGGCGGCGAGCACGTGAGCGATGACGTCGCGTGACCGTGAACCGACCCCGGCTGTCGCTCGGACTGCGGCTGCGGCTGCGGCGGCGTCTGCGAGGTCGCCGTCTCGCAGCGTCCACCGGCCCTGGTCGATGTCGACGGCGTACTCGTGTTCGGGCACGTCTCGGCCGGTGACTTTCAGCAGCGCGGCGGTCTCGTTGCGCTTGCGGTCCAGAACGACGATGAAGTCGGCTGCCCCGGCCAGGCCGTGCGTGCCGGACACGGCGTCCACGAAATCCTCGCTCGACGCCTTGCGGTCGTGGTGAACGATGATGACGGCCGAGCCGGGGTGCTCGTCGGCTAGCCGCTTGAACGTCCCAACCACTCGGTAGTCACGTTCATAGGCGGACTCGCCGCCCAGGGCGGGCGGCATGACCTTACCTAGCGTGTCGATGATGACGACGCCGCGCGGGTACTGGTCGAGCCAGGTCGCGACGAGGCCGCGCACGTCGGCGGGCGGGGGCGGGATCGTCACGTAGTCGAATCCGTCGGGGATGGGTTGTCCGTCGAGCAGGCGTCTGCACCGGTCTTGGATGCGCCGGTCGCTGTCCTCCATCGCGAGGTAGAGGACACGGCCTTGCTCGACGCGGACGCCGCCGAGCGCGGTGCCGCCGTAGGCGATGGCGAGCGCGATGCCGAGCGCGGCCCATGACTTGCCTGCCTTGGGGGCGCCGATGAGCAGGCCCAGCCCTTCCGGCATGATGCCGTCCACGACGAACCGTAGCGGCGGGAACTTCCTTCCGTTGAGGTCGGCGCCGTGCTTGACGAGGCTGAGCAGGCGGTCCCGTTCCGCTGCTGGCAGGCTCGCGGCGTACGTCTCGACGGTGGAGGTCTCGGTCTCGACGGTGGTTTGGGCGGCGGTCGGTGCGGACGCCGCCACCCTGTCCCGGGTAACCGACTGAACCGTCAGAACCGACGAACCGGCAGCCTCGGTGCTCGCCGGGACGGGTACGCGCACGAGGGGTTCGCCGGCCTGTCGGGGTTGACCGTCGACCGGTACGGGTCCGGGATCGGACCACGGGTCGTCGTCGCGTCGTCGCGGCAAGCTCCCGATCGGTGTTCCGTACGGGAGGGGTGACGTCTGGTCGTTCATGGGCTGCTCACCTGGTCTCGTCGTCGGTGCTCGGGGAGCGTGGCCCTGGTCCGGACAGGAACGGCGGCAGGCTGGACGCGATGCGTAGGACGCGTCCGATCCCGGCCGCGGTCGAGCAGCGCAGCACGGCCAGGCGCAGGTCCGCGCTCTCGGGTTCGGGCAGGGTGTCGGCCTCGTCGAGCGCCGCCGTGAGCGTGTCGAGCACGAGCAGCCGCGCGCTGCCGGTCGTGTCGGGCAGGAACGTTCCGTGTTGCCGGACGTGCCAGCCCTGCCCGGGGATGAACCGCAGCCGGTCGCCGTGCTGGTCGAGCAGCCGGTACGCGATCCGGTCCGCGCCGGTGCGTCCGGTGTCGTGCGCGCGCCAGACGTCCTCACGCGTCCGTTCCGCTTTCTTCCGGGGCGTCACGACCTGCTCCGTCGCCGTGCCTGCGTCGTCGCAGCGTGCGCCCGCATCGATGCCTCGATGGGCGCGAGGACCTGACGACCACGGGCCGCACGCTCGCGGTCGCCCCGGCGCTCGCAGACCTCAACCCAGGACGGCCCAGAGGCGATCTGGGCGACCCTACGGCCCGTCTCGTACATCGTGACTTGCCGGGGCGTGAACAAGTCTGTAGCGGCGATCCACGGCGCCCTGGGGCGGTCCTCGCGGTCGTGCTTCCCGACGCCCAACAGCCGGTTTAGCTCCTGGTGCGCGCGTCGCCGGTCGTCGATGCGCCGCGCCTTCGCGCTCGCCCGTGCGGCCGCCCGGTCCCTCTCCGTCCGTGAGGCACGGATCGCGGCTACCGTGACAGGCGGAGCGTCGCGACCGCTCATCGCGCGCTCAACGGGAATGATGTCCTGGGTTCGGCGGGCCGGAACTTTCTCAGCCGGTGAGTTCCGGTCCGCCGTCCCGCCTGTCACGACGCACCGCCCGTCGACTCGTCAAAGTTGAAGCCAGCCATTCGCAGCGCCGCAATCTGACTCGGGTTGAGCGGCGGGGCCTCCGCGACGGTCTCCCGGAGCCATTCTTGATACTTCGGCGACGAGCGCCACGCTTCGATTTCTCGGTCCTGCTTGCTCATTTTTTCGACGGGCGCGAAGGCGTCGCCCGACGCGATGGCAGCCGAACGCGTCTCGACATTCACGGGCGTTTTCGTGTGTGCGTCGAGCCACGCCGAAACGCTGGCCCGGGAGTACAGCGGGCGACCTCCTACACGGACGACGGGAGGGCCACTGCCCTCGCGCTCCCAACGGGCGACGGTGCCCGGAGACTTGCGGACGAGCGCGGCGAACTCCGCCCGCGTCATCATCACCTCTTGCGAGATATCGGCTACGTCGAGTCGCGTCGCTCCCATGACTTCCCCTCCGCTTTCGTAATGGCTATCGCACGGATTTGCGCTGGGTCGATCATGCGCGTCCGGCGACGACCATTCAAGAGTGGGAGATTCGATGCTCGGGGTCCCCGAGAGCCGACGCGAACGTAAACGACGTCATACGACGTTCGGTAGCGTCAATTGGAGTGCCAGGAGGTGCCAGAGGGCGTCAGCCATCACGCTTCGTTCACGAAACATTCACACACGCAGCCGCGATCTGACGGGAGACGCCGCGCGCGCTCGACCGTCCCGCGGTTGTGGATATGTGGATAACCCGTCAGATCGTCCAGTCAATGTCGACGTGACGTCGCGGATCGTCATTCGCCGCGCCACCCTTGACGCTCCCCCGGCCGATCACGACCACGCGCGGCACCATCACCGACCGCACCGCGTCACGCCGCTGGGCGAGGTCCATGCTGTTCCACACGGCGGACGCGTCCCCGCCCGTGAGCGCGAACGCTGGGTGCGTCCCCGTCGTTGCGCTCACCCGGCGAGCGATGTCGTCCATCTCCGCCGTCAACCGCTCCGACTGCTCGCGCACGGCGTCCGCGCCCAACAGCCCTTCCGCGAGCAGCGCCGCGAGGTCATCGCGGCGATGACGACGCTCGTCGTAGTCGGCGCGCAACGCGTCCACGTCCACTCCCACGGGAGCGAGCAGCGCGGCCGCGTCGGGTGCGCTCATACGCGCCAGCAGGGCATCCGTGACCGCGACGTCGACCACAGCACACTTACGCGTCAGGTGATACTCGGGGCACCTGTAGACCGACCAGCGCCTCTCCCCGGACGACGCACCCGCCCCCTTCAGCGGAGCGTCGCACACTCCACACCGCGCGATGCCCGAGAGCAGGTGCTTAGCGGCGTTCGACCTCGTGCTACGTCGCGACGGGTCCGTCAGCAACTCCACCAACCGCTGGTGCGTCTCGTCGTCGAGAATCGCCGTCCAGTCACCCTCTCCGACATCGTCCCCGAGATACACGTTCCGTCCCGCGTGACGAGGATTGAGGAAAACGCGCCGCACATACCCGTTACGCCACGGCACCCCGCCCGTCGTCAGTAGCCCGCGCTCATTCCAGTCACGAGCGACCGACGCGAGCGACGCGCCCCCAAGGACCGCCGCCGCGCCCTCCCGGATCGCTTGCGCTTCCGCATCCACGATGACGACCGCGCCGTCCGCGCCCCGGTCGTACCCGAACGGGCGACGAAGCCACCGCGCCACCCCCTGCGACGCACGCTGACGGTTCGCCGCTCGCTGGCGGGCACTCTTCCGCTCGACTTCGGCGCGGGCGAACGACGCCATGACTCGTGCCATCAGTCGTCCCGTGTCGGTCGAGAGGTCGACGTCGCCCGTCACGGTCGCGAACTTGATACCCGACGTCTCCGTCACGGCGATGACGTCTTCCAGGTCGATGATGCGACGCGTCAGACGGTCCATGTGCCACACGATGACGTAGTCCGTCGCGCCCGACCGGATGCGGTCCAGGAGCGTTGAGTACGCGGGACGAGCGACCCCGGTCGATGCGCTCACGTCGTTGTCGATCAGCTCCTCGACGACGTCCCAGCCCCGCGCCTCGGCGAGCGCGCGGCACTCTGCGATCTGACGAGCCACAGCCGCGCCCTCTCCTGCACGATCGAGCGACTGTCTGGCGTAGATGACTGCACGATTCCTCTTCATAAACGTAAGGCTACTAGTGACCATTCGGCGTGTCCGAGTGGACCGCCGACCAGATCCGCGCCGGCGCCGCGCTCGCGAAGGAGCTGGGCTTCCAGCTCATCTCCTCCCAGCCGCAGTACTCGATGCTGTGGCGCGTCATCGAGGACGAGGTCGTGCCGACCTCGCGCGAGCTGGGGCTGTCCCAGATCGTCTGGTCCCCGATGGCCCAGGGGGTGCTCTCGGGCAAGTACCTGCCCGGCCAGGCGGCCCCTGCGGGGTCGCGCGCGGCCGACGAGAAGGCAGGCCGCGGCGGCATCAGCCAGTTCATGTCGGACGACGTCCTCACGCGCGTGCAGGGCCTCAAGCCGGTCGCGGACGAGCTGGGGCTCACCATGCCGCAGCTCGCCGTCGCGTGGGTCCTGCAGAACGACAACGTCGCGGCGGCCCTCGTCGGCGCGTCGCGGCCCGAGCAGGTCGCCGAGAACGTCAAGGCGTCGGGCGTCACGATCCCCGCCGAGCTCCTGGCGCGCATCGACGACGTCCTCGGGGACGCCGTCGAGCGCGACCCGGGCAAGACCGCCGAGAACGCGCCGCAGACGCGCGTCGTCTGAGTCCGGCGCCCGCGCGCGGCGACGGCCCCGGCGGTGGTCCGCCGGGGCCGTCGCCGTCTCCTCACCGGCCGGGCTCGGGCATGCCTCCCTCGCCCGGCCGGAGGCCCGTGGTCGCGGGGACCGGCTCCCGCGGTCCCGTCCTGGCGTGCGCCCGACGGCGCGCCCGGGCGCGTGCGGGGCGCGGCGTGACGAGCCCCCGCGGGGCGAACCAGCGCCCGGTGAGCTGGACGATCGGCCCGACGCCCAGCGCGTAGGCGACGGTCGCCCAGCCCAGCGTGCCGCCGAGCGCCCAGCCCACCGACACGACGACGACCTCGATGAGCGTGCGTACGAGGCGCACCGACCACCCCGTGCGCGCGACCAGGCCGGTCATGAGCCCGTCGCGCGGGCCGGGGCCGAGGCGCACCCCGAGGTACGCCGACGTCGCGAGCCCGTTGAGCACGATCCCGCCGACGGCGAGCGCGACGCTCGCCGCGACGCCGGGGTCGGGCACGAGGCGCGTCACGAGCGCGATCGCGGGGTCGATGGTCAGCGTGATGACGACGACGTTCGCGACGGTGCCGACACCGGGGCGCTGGCGCAGCGGGATCCACGCGAGCAGCGCCAGCACGCTGAGCGAGCCGACGACGACGCCGAACGGCAGCCCGGTGCGGAGCACGACGCCCTGGTGCAGGACGTCCCACGGCATCCCGCCCTGGCCCGCGTGGAGCAGCATCGCCATGGAGAGCGCGTAGGCGAGGAGGCCGAGGAGGAGCTGGACGGCACGACGGGCGGGGCTCATGCGAGCCATCCTGACGACCAAGTGGCATCGACATCCATAGCCAATCGCGAGAGAGTGGCCCCATGAGCCTCGCCCCGCCCGGGTCCGTCGACGTCCACCGCCACCTCTCCCCCGCCGCCGCGGCGCGGCTCCTGGGCCGCTGGCACGCGGGCGGCCCCGCGTACACGGCGCTGGCCGACGGCCTGCGTGCCGCCGTCCTGGCCGGCACGCTCGCCCCGCACACGCGGCTCCCCTCCGAGCGCGACCTCGCCGCCGCGCTCGGCGTCTCCCGCACCACCACGGCGGCCGCGTACGGGCGGCTGCGCGAGCTCGGCTTCGCGCGCTCGCGCACCGGGTCGGGGACCGTCGTCGTGCTCCCCCGCGCGACCCGGCCCCGGTCCGCGCCCCGCGCCCACGGGGGCGACGCCCCGCCCGCGCCCGCGCCCCACGTCGCGCCGATCGACCTCGCCGACCTCTCCCAGGCGACCTCCGCCGCCCCGAGCGGGCTGCACGGCGCGTACTCGCGCGCGCTCGAGCGCCTCCCCGAGTACCTGTCCGGGGGCGGGTACGAGCCGTACGGCGTCGGCGTCCTGCGGGAGGCGATCGCCGACCACCACACCCGGCGCGGCACGCCGACGACGCCCGACGAGGTCCTCGTCACGACCGGCGCCCAGCACGCGATCACCACGCTCGCGGGCACGCTCCTCGGCGGCGGCGACCGCGCCGTCGTGCAGTCGCCCACCTACTACCACGCGATGGAGGCGCTGCGGCGCGCCGGGGCACGGCTCGTGCCCGTCCCGGTCGGGCGCGGCGACCGGGAGCCGCACCCCGGCCGCGACCGGGACGCACCCGGGTTCGACGTCGACCTCTTCGGCTCGACGCTGCGCCAGGTCTCGCCGCGGCTGGTGTACCTCGTGCCCGACTTCCACAACCCGACCGCGTACACGCTCACCCCCGAGGAGCGGGCGGGGGTGCGCGACGCCGCCGCGCGCCACCGCGTGACCGTCGTCGGGGACGAGACCCTCACCGACCTCGACCTCGACGGCGACCCCGACGCCGTCGGCCCCGTCGCCGAACCGCTCGCCGGGGACGGGACGTCGCCGTACGTCGTCACCGTGGGGTCGGCGTCCAAGTCGTTCTGGGGCGGGCTGCGCGTCGGGTGGGTCCGCGCGCACCCCGACCTCGTCGCGCGGCTCGCGCGCACCCGGCAGTCCGCCGACATCGCGACCGCGGTGCTCGAGCAGCTCGCCGTCGTCGAGCTGCTCGACGACGCGGGCAGCGTGCTCGCCGAGCGCCGCAGGATGCTGCGCACGCAGCGCGACCAGCTGTGCGGGCTCCTGGGCGCGGCGCTCCCCGACTGGCGCGTGCACGTCCCGGAGGGCGGGCTGTCCCTGTGGGTCGACGTCGGCGCACCCGTCGCCCAGGCGTTCGCCGCCGCGGCGGCCGCGGAGGGCGTCCTCGTCAACGCCGGCCCCACCTTCACCCCTGACGGCAGCGCCACGGACCGGCTGCGCCTCACGTTCTCGCGCCCGCCCGAGGAGCTGGAGCGGGCGGTGTCCCGGCTCGCCGCGGCGTGGGCGCGCGTGGCGGGCTGACGACGCCCTGGGCCGTCCGCGAGCGGGCGTCCGCGGTCAGCGCGCGCGGAGCTCCACGGGCGCGGTCGCCTGCGTCCCGTCGTGCAGGAGCCGCGCGACCGCGGCGCCCTCGGCCGCCAGGGTGCGCCAGGTCTCGCCGAGCCACTGCTCCGCGTCGTACTGCGTCGTGAAGACGGGGCTCACGGGCGTGGCGAGGACGCCGCCCTCGGCGTCGTCGAGCTCCCAGACCCACTGCGGCCGGATCATCGTGCCTCCCTCGCCTCGGCGCCGCGCACGTGCTCGCCCGGCTCCGGGTGGCGTGCGAGCGACCGGTTGATGCGCGCCGCCCAGAGCGGGCCCTGGTAGAGGAACCCGGTGTACCCCTGGACGAGGTCGGCACCCGCGTGCAGATAGTCGCGGGCGTCGTGCGCGGTCGTGATGCCCCCGACGCCGATGATCGCGCGACGCGCGCCGAGGCGCTCGCGCAGGCGCGCGACCACGGCGAGGCCCCGGGCACGGACGGGCGGGCCGGAGAGCCCGCCGGGCCCGCGGTCGTGCCCGATCGTCGTGTTGACGGCGACGACGCCGTCGAGGTCGAGCTCGTCGACGAGGTCGGCGACCGCGTCCACGTCCTCGTCCGCGAGGTCGGGCGCGATCTTGACGAGCAGCGGCACCCGGGCGACGCCCGCGTCCGTGGTCGCGGCGTCGGCCGCCTCGCGCACCGCCACGAGGATCGGGCGCAGCGACTCGACCTCCTGGAGGTCGCGCAGGCCCGGGGTGTTGGGCGAGGAGACGTTGACGACGAGGTAGTCGGCGTACGGCGCGAGCAGCCCCGCGCTCGTCGCGTAGTCCGCCGCGGCCTCGGCCGCGGGCGTGACCTTCGTCTTGCCGATGTTGGCGCCCACGAGCACGGCGCGCCCCGACCTCGTCGAGCGCAGCGCCTCGAGCCGGCGGGCGGCCGCCGCGGCCCCCTCGTTGTTGAAGCCCATGCGGTTGCGCACGCCCATGACGTCGAGCTCGCGCCACAGCCGCGGCTTCTCGTTGCCCGGCTGCGCGTGCGCGGTGACCGTGCCGATCTCGACGAACGCGAAGCCGAGCATCGTCAGCCCGCGCACGGCGCGCGCGTCCTTGTCGAACCCGCCCGCGAGACCGAAGGGCGCGGGGAAGACCTTGCCCAGGACCTCGACGCTGCCCCGGCCCCCGGCCCCGCGGCCCAGGTAGGGCGCGAGCGCCCCCTGCACGACGTCGCGCAGCACCGGCACGCGGCCGACGGCGCCGATGAGGTCGAACGCGACGTGGTGCGCGCGCTCGGGGTCCATGCGGCGGAAGACGGTGTCGAAGAGCAGTCCGTAGAGGAGCGGGCGGCGGCGGGTCATGCGGCGTCCTCCGGGGCGTCGGTGTCGGTGCGGGTGCTGGTGGTGCTCGGGCTGGCGCTCGGGGTGGCGCCGGCCGACGACGCGGCGCCCGGGCGGGTGCGCCAGAGCCACCACAGGCCGACGAACGGCAGGACGAGCGGCACGTAGCCGTAGCCCTGTCCGAAGCCGGACCAGACGGTCGCGCGCGGGAAGGCCGCGGCGTCGGCGAGGGAGAACGCGCCGACGGCGAGCACGCCGACGAGCTCGACGCCCACCGCGACCCACGCGACGCGGCGCGCGACCTCACCGCCCCGCGCGAGCGCGACCGTCGCGACGACGTACACGGCCGCGGCGAGCGCCGACAGCGCGTACGCGAGGGGCGCCTCGTGCCAGTCGCGCAGGAGCTGCACGGCGGCGCGTGCCGAGGCTGCGAGCGCGAAGATCCCGTACACGGCGACGAGGACCCGGCCGAAGCCGGTGTTCGTGCGGCGCGGGTGCGGCGTCCCGGCCGGGGCGGCGGGTGCGCTCATGGCGAGGTCCTCCAGGTCAGACGTTCCAGATCTGCCACAGGCGCCACTCGAGGAACGCGACGGTGAGCGCGGCGACCGCGAGCACGACGGAGCTCCAGCGCGAGCGCTCCGCGAAGGCCCACAGGGCGGCGACGGGCAGGATGAAGAGGGTGGTCACGAGGTAGCCCCACAGCAGCACGGGGTCGCTCGGCGCGGTGCCGGTGGCGCCGAGCACGCCCACCACGACCGCCTGCACGAGGATCAGCCCCTCGATCACCGCCGCTCCCCAGAGCTGGCGCAGGATCACCGCGCGGTCGCGCGCGACGAACACGAGCGCCCAGCCGGCGAGCGCGACGCACGCCGCGACCACGAGCAGCAGGAGGGGAAGGACCACGCGGCCGAGCGTACCGGGGGCGGCCCGCGGCCACGGAATCGGTCCACAGGTGCCGCGGGCCTCGCGGGGGCAGAGGTGGCGCGCCCGGAGATAGCATCGCGGGGTGGCTGAACTGACCGTCTCCAGCAAGAATCCCGCCGGTGCCAAGGTCGACGCACTCGTCGTCGGCACCCACACGACGTCCGACGGCGTCGCGATCGTCGGGGGCGACCTGCCCCGTCCGGTGGTCGCCGCGCTCGAGGACCTCGCACCCGCGCTCGGCATCACGGGCGCGGCCGACGAGGTCCGCAAGGTGCCCGCCGGGCCCGAGCTCAAGGCCGACGTGCTCGTGCTCGTGGGCCTCGGCGCGCGGCGCGCGGACGGCACGTTCAGCGCCGAGGCGCTGCGCCGCGCCGCCGGTGCCGCGCTGCGCGCGCTCGCCGGGACGGCGTCGGTCGCCGTCGCGCTCCCCGTCGAGGACGAGGCCGAGCTCGGCGCCGTCGCCGAGGGCGCGCTGCTCGGCGCCTACGCGTTCGCGCGCTACCGCACGGGCGAGGCCGCGTCGTCGGCCGCGAGCCGCCCGCCGGCGACCGTCGAGGTCCTCGCCGGGAGCACGCGCAGCTCCGCGGCCAAGGCCGCGGTCGAGCGGGCGAAGGTCGTCGCGGCGGCCGTGAACGCGACACGCGACCTCGTCAACGCCGCGCCCAACGACCTCTTCCCCGCCGCGTTCGCCGACGTCGCGAAGCAGGCCGTGAAGGACTCGGGCGCCAAGGGCCTCAAGGTCACGGTGCTCGACGACAAGGCGCTCGCCGCGGGCGGCTACGGCGGTCTGGTCGGCGTGGGCCAGGGCTCGGCGCGCGGGCCGCGCCTGGTCAAGGTCGCCTACGCGCCGTCGCGGCCCGCCGCGAAGGTCGCGCTCGTGGGCAAGGGCATCACGTTCGACTCGGGCGGCATCTCGATCAAGCCCGCCAAGGGCATGGAGGCGATGAAGTCGGACATGGCCGGCGCTGCCGCCGTGCTGCAGACGGTCGTCGCCGCCGCGCGCCTCGGGCTGCCCGTGGCCGTGACCGGCTGGCTGTGCCTCGCGGAGAACATGCCGTCGGGCACCGCGCAGCGCCCGTCCGACGTCATCACGATCCGTGGCGGCAAGACCGTCGAGGTGCTCAACACCGACGCCGAGGGCCGTCTCGTCATGGCCGACGGCCTGGTCGCCGCGGTCGAGGAGAAGCCGGACGTCGTGCTCGACGTCGCGACGCTCACCGGCGCGCAGATGGTCGCGCTCGGCAACCGCGTCTCCGCCGTCATGGGCGCCGACGACGTGCGCGCCGAGGTCGTCGCGGCAGCCGACGCCGCGGGCGAGCAGTTCTGGCCGATGCCGCTGCCCGAGGAGCTGGGCGCGTCGCTGAAGTCGAAGGTCGCGGACCTCGCGAACATCGGCGACCGGTTCGGCGGCATGCTCGTCGCGGGCCTGTTCCTCCAGGAGTTCGTCGGGGAGACGCCGTGGGCGCACCTCGACATCGCCGGCCCGGCGTTCAACGAGGGCTCCGCGCACGGCTACACCCCGGTGGGCGGGACGGGCGTCGCCGTCCGCACCCTGCTCGGCCTCGTCGAGGGTCGCGCCCGCCGCTGACCCCGGCCTCGTCGAGCAGGTGGTCCTGGTCCGTCCGGGCGACCGGACCAGGGCCACCTGCTCGACGCCGGAAGGTCGCCTGGTCGGGCGGTGTCAGGAGGTCCGGCGACGGCGTTGGCGCGAGTTCCAGTCGCGCATGCGCTGCGGGTAGCCGGTGAAGCGGACGTTGTAGACCGGCACGCCCAGCGAGCCGGCGACGTCGAACGCCGTCTTCTCGTCCGGGACGCGCCGCCGCGTCCACTCGCCCGTCGTCGCGATGAGCAGGAGCGTCGCCCCCGTGTCCTGCGTGGGCGGCTCGACGTACGCCTCGACCCCGACGCGCGTGCGCACGAAGTCCTGGAGGTGCGCGAGCGTCGCGCGGCGGGCGTCCGACGGCGCGGCGGCGGCGCCGCTCGCGGACGGGGTCGGCGCGGGGCGGCGGGAGAACAGGCTGGACAGCTTGGGCAGCCGGGGCACAAGCGGCAGGGTACAGCGTGACCCTGGTCATACGGTGGGCCCGCTGTCTGCAGCGTCACAGCCGCGAGGCCCTGGTTTCGATTGGGGAGCCCGTCCCCGAGGTGCCAAGATGGCACCCGGAGAACGTTCACGCACCGTGGGCCAGCGGTTCCCGTCCGGCCCGTCGACGTGCCGTGCACGTCCGCCCTCGCTCTCCCCTCGCTGAAGGAGTCGCACGTGGCCGAACCCGGCACACCATTCGACGTCGTCGTCCTGGGCGGAGGCAGCGCCGGCTACGCCACCGCGCTGCGCGCCGCCCAGCTCGGCCTCTCCGTCGCGCTCGTCGAGTCGGGCAAGCTCGGTGGGACCTGCCTGCACAACGGGTGCATCCCGACCAAGGCCCTGCTCCACGCGGCCGAGCTGGCCGACGGCGCCCGGGAGGGCGCGAGGTTCGGCGTCCGCAGCACGCTCGAGGGCATCGACATGGCGGGCGTCAACGGCTACAAGGACGGCGTCGTCGCCGGGCTCTACAAGGGACTCCAGGGGCTCGTCGCCTCGCGCGGCATCACGTTCGTCGAGGGGCACGGCCGGCTCGTGTCGCAGGACACCGTCGAGGTCGACGGCACCCGCTACACCGGCCGCCACGTCGTGCTCGCGACCGGCTCGTACTCGCGCTCGCTCCCGGGCCTCGAGATCGCCGGCCGCGTCATCACGTCCGACCAGGCGCTGGGGCTCGACCGCGTGCCCACGTCGGTGGTCGTGCTCGGCGGCGGCGTCATCGGCGTCGAGTTCGCGAGCGTGTGGAAGTCGTTCGGCGCCGACGTCCAGATCGTCGAGGCGCTGCCCCACCTCGTGCCCAACGAGGACGAGGCGCTCTCCAAGTCGCTCGAGCGGGCTTTCCGCAAGCGCGGCATCAAGTTCTCGCTCGGCGACCGGTTCGCGGGCGTCAAGGAGACCGACTCGGGCGTCACCGTCACGCTCGAGTCCGGCAAGACGTTCGAGGCCGAGCTGCTGCTGGTCGCCGTGGGGCGCGGGCCGCGCACCGCGGACCTCGGGTTCGAGGCGCAGGGCATCACGCTCGACCGCGGGTTCGTGATCGTCGACGAGCGCCTGCACACGGGCGTCGGGAACATCTGGGCCGCCGGCGACATCGTGCCCGGCCTCCAGCTCGCGCACCGCGGGTTCGCGCAGGGCATCTTCCTCGCGGAGCAGATCGCCGGGCTCGACCCGACGCCGATCGTCGAGTCGTCGATCCCGCGCGTCACGTACTGCGAGCCCGAGGTGGCGTCCGTCGGCGTCACGGAGGCCGCGGCGATCGAGACGTGGGGGGCCGACCAGGTCGAGTCCCTCGAGTACAACCTCGCCGGCAACGGCAAGAGCAAGATCCTCGCGACCAGCGGCTTCGTCAAGCTCGTGCGCCGCAAGGACGGGCCCGTCGTCGGCGTGCACATGATCGGCGCGCGCGTCGGCGAGCTCGTCGGCGAAGGGCAGCTCATCGTGGGCTGGGAGGCGTACCCCGAGGACGTCGCCGCCCTGGTCCACGCCCACCCCACCCAGAACGAGGCACTCGGAGAGGCGCACCTGGCCCTGGCCGGCAAGCCTCTGCACGCCCACAACTGACCCCAACGATCGAAGGAGACCAGGCAGGTCATGTCTGAGAACGTGCAGATGCCGGCCCTCGGCGAGTCCGTCACCGAAGGCACCGTCACCCGTTGGCTCAAGTCGGTCGGCGACACCGTCGCCGTCGACGAGCCGCTGCTCGAGGTCTCGACCGACAAGGTCGACACCGAGATCCCCTCGCCCGTCGCGGGCGTGCTCGAGCAGATCCTCGTCCAGGAGGACGAGACCGTGGAGGTCGGTACCGACCTCGCCGTGATCGGCGACGGTTCCGGCGGCGGCGACGCCGCGCCCGCCCCCGCCGCGGCCGAGGAGCCCGCCCCCCAGGCCGAGCCCGAGCCCGCGCCGGCCCAGCAGGAGGCCCCGGCCGCCGCCCCCGCGGAGCAGCCCGCCCCCGCCGCGGAGGCCGCTCCCGCCCAGGCGTCGGGCGGCGAGGAGATCACGCTCCCCGCGCTCGGCGAGTCCGTCACCGAGGGCACCGTGACCCGGTGGCTCAAGTCGGTCGGCGACACCGTCGAGGTCGACGAGCCGCTGCTCGAGGTCTCGACCGACAAGGTCGACACCGAGGTCCCCTCCCCCGTCGCCGGCACCGTCCAGCAGATCCTCGTCCAGGAGGACGAGACGGTCGAGGTCGGCACCGTGCTCGCGATCGTCGGCTCGGGCGCCGCACCGGCCGCCGCCCCCGCGGCCCCGGCCGAGCCCGCCCAGGAGGCCCCGAAGCAGGAGGCTGCCCCCGCCCAGGCTCCGACCGAGGCGCGCACCCCGGCGAGCGAGGCGGACGTCCCCGCCCAGGCCGCGCAGGAGGAGACGCCGGCCCCGGCCACGAGCGCCCCTGCTCCCGCGGCCGAGAAGCCCGCCGCGCCGTCCGCCCCGGGTGCGACCCCGGCCCCGGCCGCGAAGGCCGGCGGCACGTACCTCACCCCGCTCGTGCGCAAGCTCGCGGCGGACAAGGGCGTCGACCTGTCGACCCTCTCGGGCACGGGCGTCGGCGGCCGCATCCGCAAGGAGGACGTGCTCGAGGCCGCCCGCAAGGCCGAGGAGGCCAAGGCCGCGCCGGCAGCCGCCGCTCCCGCGGCACCTGCGGCCGGTGGTGCCCCGAAGAAGGCCTCCGTCCCGGCGGTCTCGCCGCTGCGCGGCACGACCGAGAAGACGAGCCGCCTGCGCAAGCTCGTGGCGAGCCGCATGGTCGAGGCGCTGACCACCCAGGCCCAGCTCACGACGGCCGTCGAGGTCGACGTCACGCGCGTCGCCGCCCTGCGCAACCGCGCCAAGGCGGACTTCAAGGCGCGCGAGGGTGCCAACCTCACGTTCCTGCCGTTCTTCACGCTCGCCGCGGTCGAGGCGCTCAAGGCCTACCCGAAGATCAACGCGACCTTCGCCGAGGACGAGATCACCTACCACGGCCAGGAGAACGTCGGCATCGCGGTCGACACCGAGCGCGGCCTCGTCGTCCCCGTGATCAAGGACGCGGGCGACCTCAACCTCGCCGGCATCGCGCGCAAGATCGCCGACCTCGGCGCGCGCACGCGTGCCAACAAGGTCGGGCCGGACGAGCTCGCGGGCGGCACGTTCACGATCACCAACACCGGCTCGGGCGGCGCCGTCTTCGACACGCCGATCGTCCCGGTCGGCCAGGTGGCGATCCTCGGCACGGGGACCATCACCAAGCGCGCGGTCGTCGTGACGGACGCGGACGGGAACGACACGATCGGCATCCGCTCGACGTGCTTCATCTTCCTGTCCTACGACCACCGCCTGGTCGACGGAGCGGACGCCGCGCGCTTCCTCACCACGATCAAGAACCGCATCGAGGAGGGCGCGTTCGAGGCCGAGGTCGGCCTCTGACGCTCCGCGCTCCCGACGCACGCCGCGAGGCCCCGACCACTACGGTCGGGGCCTCGCGGCGTTCCCGTGACCTGGCGCGGGCCGGGTGGCGGAGAAGTTCCCGGTCACGGGTGCGCGGGACGGTCGCGGCCCCGTAGCGTGGCCCCATGGACATCGTCGTGGCGGGCTCGCACGGATTCATCGGCGGCGAGCTGCTCGAGCGGCTGCGCGAGGACGGCCACCACGTGCGCCGGCTCGTGCGGCGTGCCCCGCAGACGTCCGACGAGCACGAGTGGGACCCGGACGCCGGCGTCCTGGACCCCGGCGTGGTCGAGGGGGCCGACGCCGTCGTGAACCTCGCGGGCGCAGGGATCGGCGACCACCGGTGGACGACCGAGTACAAGCGCACGCTGGTCACGTCCCGGACCCGGACCACCGGCCTCCTGGCCCGGACCATGGCCGGTCTCGACGCGCCGCCGCCGGTCTGGGTCCAGGGCTCCGCGATCGGCTACTACGGCGACCGGGGCGCGCAGGTGCTCACCGAGACGTCGGCGTCGGGTGACGGGTTCCTCGCCCGGCTGGTCCGGGAGTGGGAGGCCGCGACGGCGCCGGCCGAGCAGGCGGGCGTCCGCGTGGTGCACGCCCGGACGGGCATCGTGCTCTCCTCCGAGGGCGGCGCGCTCGGCCGGCTCCTCCCGCTGCTGCGGCTCGGCGTCGGCGGACGCCTCGGCCCGGGCACCCAGTACTGGAGCTGGATCACGCTGCGCGACGAGGTCGACGCGCTGCGCCACCTGCTCACCGCCCCCGTGCACGGGCCGGTCAACCTCTGCTCCCCCCACCCGGCGACCAACGCGGAGATCACCCGCGCGCTCGCGCGGGAGCTCCACCGCCCGGCCGCGCTGGCCGTCCCGTCCGTCGCGCTGCGCGTGGTGCTGGGCGAGCTGGCGTCCGACATCCTCGGCTCCCAGCGCGCCCTCCCGACCGTGCTCGAGGCGAGCGGGTTCACGTTCTCCGACCCCCTCCTCGACGACGCCGCCCGGCGGGTCGCGGAGCGTCGCTGACCTCCTGTCCCGACGGCCGGGCCGGGCCGAGACGAGCCGGACCGGGGCCCGCGACGGTGCGCGTCACCGCACCTCGGCGACACGCCACCCGTCGTCGGTCCAGCGGAGCACGAGCACGACGGTGGTCCGCGGCGTCGCGGGCACGTGCAGCTCGCCGTCGACCGTGCGCTGCCGGTGCGCGCTGACGGCGTAGTCGACCTCGACGACCGCGTCGGCGGGCTGCGTGCCCGTCCCGGCCGTCGCGGGTGACCGGTCGTCGGCGGGCCGGGCGTCGAAGACCTCCGCCCGCGCGTCGAGCACGTCCACGCCCTCGAGCGCCGCCAGCACCGCGGCGTCGCGCGCCTCCGCCGACGAGCCCGCGACCACCACCGACGACAGGTCGCCCGTGCCCTCGGTGAGCAGCGCGAGCCGGCGCGCCGTGAGCGCACGTGCGGCGCCGCCCGGATCGTCCGGGTCGAGCACCGCGCTCGCGGCGCCGTCCGGCTCGACGGCGGTCGTGACCGTGCCCGGCGCCTGCTCGCCACCGTCGGGCGCGGCCGTCCGCGACGGCCCCAGGTGCACCAGGAGCACCACGAGCGCCGCGCACCCGGTGAGGATCGCGAGGCTCGTGCCGACGGCGCGGACCGCCCGTCGCCGTCGTGCCCGGGCGCCGCGCCCACGGGACCGGGTCCCGCCACGCGCGGCGCTCCCGGCCGCCGTCGGCCCCTCGACGCCGGGCCGCACGGTCCGCCGACCACCGAACGCACCCGCCACGAGACGCGCGGCGTCGGGCATCACGACCGGTCGCGGCTCCACGGCGTCGTAGCAGCGCGCGGCGAAGGTCCCCGCCGCGGGACGCGCGGACGGCTCGTCGCGCAGCGCGACCGCGAGCTCGGCGTGCAGCGCCGCGAGGTCGCGCGCCTCGTCCGGGTCGCCGGTCGCGCGGTAGGACGGGTGGCTCGACGCGGGGGGCGGCACGAGGTCGAGCACGAGCCGGGCGAGGTCACGCACGTCGTCCGCGGCGGTCCCCCGCGCGGGCGCCAGCGCCGGGCGCAGGACCGCCCGCCCGCTCGGCGTGACGACCACCGACGCCGCCTCGAGGCTCCCGTGCGCACGCCCGTCCCGATGGAGCCGTGCGAGGCCCTGCGCGACCGGGACCAGCACCGTGACCGCCTCGGCGGCCCGGAAGGGCTCGCGGGCCGCCGCCAGCTCGTCGAGGCGCAGGCCGTCGACGTGGTCGGTGAGCACCACGAGCGACGACTCCCCCGCCTCGACGACACCACGCACCGCCACGACGTGCTCGTGCTCCTCGGCGAGGGCGTGCAGGTGCTCGACCAGCGCCGCACGAGCCCCCGGCTCCTCGGGGACCGCCAGCCGCGCGACCTCGCACACCGCGCCGACGTCGTCGTACGCGACGAACCCGCCGGTCGCGCCGGGCTCCCGCCGCACCGACCACCCCGCTGCCGCGAGCACGGGAACCAGGTCCGCGACGGACTCCACGGGCGGTCGCGCACGGCGCGACGTCGACGACGTCATGCCTCCATCACACCGCGTGCCGGACCTCGCCGTGCCGTTGTCCACAGGCCGGATCGCGGTGCGTCCTCGGCCGTGCGCGCCCGGTCCGGGCCCGGGCGCGCGGCTGACCGGGCCTGCGCCCGCCCCCGCCCGAGTGCGGTCAGACGTCGAGGAGGCGGCCCTCGCGGGCGCTGCGGCGGGCGGCGTCGAGGACCTCGGCGGTGCGGACGGCGTCGCGCGGGTCGACGGGGACGGGACCGCCGTCGAGGATCCAGGCCGCGACGGCGCGGTAGAAGTCGGCGTGACCGCCCGGTGCCTGCGCGACCGGCTCGCGCTCGCGACCGCGCGTGACCCAGCCGAGCGTGCCCTCGGGGGCGGCGTCGTCGAAGACCTCGAACGGCGACGCGTCGTTCTCGAACGTCGTGACGACGTACGCCCCGGCCGTCCCGAGCACGCGCGTGCGGGGACCGGGGGCACCGACGACGGAGCCGGCCCAGAGGCGGCTCACGACCGCGTTCCCGTCGGCGTCGGGCTCGTGGTGGAGCACGAGGAAGACGTCGTCCTCGGTGGGGGTGGTGTGCGAGCGCAGCTCCGCCCACACGCCGGTGACGCGCCCGAAGAGCTGGGTCGCGGAGTCGACGAGGTGCGGCCCGAGGTCGAGGAGCAGGCCGCCGCCGACGGGGTCGTTCTCCTTCCATCGCTGCTGCGGCACGGGGCGCCACCGCTCCCACCGCCGCTCGAACGTGTGCACGCGCCCGATCTCGCCGCGGTCGAGCACGGAGCGCAGGGTGAGCTGCTCGGGGTCCCAGCGGCGGTTCTGGAAGACGGTGAGGGGTGTGCCCGCCTCCTCGGCCGCGGTGACGACGGCGCCCGCGGCCGCGGCGCCGAGCGCGAGCGGCTTGTCGACGACGACGGGGACGCCCGCCCGGGCGAGCGCGGTGGCGTGGTCGGCGTGCAGGGCCGACGGGCTCGCGACGACGACCACGTCGTACGCGGCACGGTCGGCGAGGAGCGCGTCGAGGTCGTCGTGCAGGTGCACGTCCGGCCACTCCTCGACGGCGGCGGCGCGGCGCTCGGGCGACCGGACGACGACCGCCGTGACGACGTGCCCGGCCTCGCGGACGAGGCGCGCGTGGATGCCCCGCCCTGCTCCCCCGTACCCGACGATCCCGACCCTGAGCGTGCGTGCGGCGGTGTCCATGCCGACCAATCTAGCCGTGAGCGCGACCGGTGCCGGAGGCATCCGCCGGTGTGGTCCGAGCACCCCCGCAGACCTGGCAGAATGTGCGCGTTGGTCCGGTATGGAGCGCTGCGTACCGTCTCGCGCGGGTCGGGCCGAGAATCGGTTTCGGGAAGGTCGTCCCTTGAGCACCACGAGCCGCCGCGTCCCTCGTCGGAGCGTCCTGCGCTACGTCCTGATCGCCCTGGCGGTCGCCATCGTGGTCGCGAACGTGATCAACCAGCAGTCGGTCGCCGCCGACGACGAGCCGGCCCCGACCCCGGGCAGCGCGCTCGAGGCGCTGGCGGGGCTCGAGGTGAAGGGGCCCGGTCCGGACACGGGCTACGAGCGGGGGCTCTTCGGTCCCGCGTGGGCGGACGTCGACGGCAACGGCTGCGACACCCGCAACGACATCCTCGCGCGCGACCTCACCGACCTCACGTTCTCGACCCGGGGCGAGGTCTGCGAGGTGCGTACGGGCACGTTCCAGGACCCGTACACCGGCGAGACCATCGACTTCCGCCGCGGCAACGCGACCAGCATGGCGGTCCAGATCGACCACGTGGTCCCGCTGCTCGACGCGTGGCGCAAGGGTGCCCGCGCGTGGGACGAGGAGACGCGCCGGCAGTTCGCCAACGACCCGCTCAACCTCCTCGCGGCCGACGGCCCGGCGAACCAGTCCAAGGGCGCGCGCGACGCGTCCGCGTGGCTGCCCCCGAACCACGCGTTCCGCTGCCCGTACGTCGCGCGGCAGGTCGCGGTGAAGACCGCCTACGAGCTCGCGGTGACGCCGTCGGAGTCCGAGGCGATGGCGCGCGTGCTCGAGGACTGCCCGGCCGAGCCGCTCCCCGCGGGCTGACCCGGCTCCCCCGGGCCCCGGTCCGTGCGCCCGAGCGCGCTCGGCCACCAGGCCCGCCGGCCGACGTCGTGCACGAGCGCGGGCACGAGCAGCGACCGCACCACGAGCGTGTCGACGAGGACGCCGAACGCGACGATGAACGCGAGCTGGGCGAGGAACAGCAGCGGGATGATGCCGAGCGCGGCGAACGTCGTCGCGAGCACCACGCCCGCCGACGTGATGACCGACCCCGTGACCGCGAGCCCCCGCAGGACGCCGCGTCGCGTCCCGACCCGCAGGCTCTCCTCCCGCACGCGCGTCATGAGGAAGATCGAGTAGTCGACCCCGAGCGCGACGAGGAAGCAGAACGCGTAGAGGGGGACGGCCGGGTCGGCGCCCGGGAAGTCGAGCACGTGGTCGAACACGATCGCGGCGACGCCGAGCGCGGCGCCGAACGACAGCACGTTGGCGAGCATGAGCAGGACCGGCGCGACGACCGACCGCAGCAGCAGGATCAGGATCAGCAGGATCACGGCGAGGACGACCGGCACGATGACCCGCAGGTCGCGCTGGCCCGCGAGCTGCGTGTCGAGGCGCTCGGCGGCGGCGCCCCCGACCACCGCCTCGGGCGAGACCTCGTGCACGGCGTCACGGAGCGCCGAGACGGTCTCGACGACCTCCTGGCTGTCCGACGGCGCGGCGGTCGTGACGTCGACCCGCACCTGTCCGTCGACGACGAGCGGGTCGCCTTGCGCGGGTGCACCCGGCGCGGGGGCAGGCTGGTCGGTGACCGGCGTGGCCGTGGAGACGCCCTCGGTGCCCTCGGCGGCCGCGACGACCGCGTCGAGGTCCTCCTCGGGGGCGACCACGATCGCGGGCTGCGCGGAGACGCCCTCGAAGTGCTCCGTGAGCGCCGCCTCGCCGGCGACGGAGTCGACGTCCGCGAGGAACACCTCCGAGTCGCCGGTGCCGTCGGCGTCGAGGGTCGGGACGAACGCCGCGCACGCGGCGAGGACCAGCGCCGTGACGACCCACACGCGCCGGTCGTGCCGGCCGACGAAGCTCGCGACGCGCGACCACACGCCGTGGCCGTCGACGCGCACCGCGTCGTCGCTCTCGACCGTCGTGGGCCGGGCGCCCGCCGCGGCGCCGTCGTGCTGCGCGTGCGCGCCCTCGTACCGCGGCATGCGCGGCCAGAAGAGGCCGCGCGACCGCTGGCCCGCGACGAGCAGGAGCGCCGGGAGGAGCGTGAGGGCCGCGACGAACGCTGCGGCGATGCCGATCGCGGCGACCGGGCCGAGGCTGCGGTTGGACGACAGGTCGGACAGGAGCAGGCACAGCAGGCCCGCGATGACGGTCCCCGCGCTCGCCGCGATCGGCTCGACGGACGCGCGCACGGCGCGGCGCAGCGCCGTCGTGGTCGAGCGGACGAGGCGCAGCTCCTCCCGGTACCGCGCGACGACGAGCAACGAGTAGTCGACCGCCGCGCCGACGACGAGGATCGAGAGGATGCCCTGCGACTGCCCGTTGAGCGTGAGGACGTCTGCCGCGGCGAGGTGGTAGACGACGAGGCCCGCGAGCGTCAGCGCGAGCACGGCCGTGAGGATCACGAGGAACGGCAGGATCGGCGACCGGTAGACGATCGCGAGGATGACGAGCACGGCGCCCAGCGCGACGAGCAGGAGGACGGTGTCGATCCCCCCGAACGCGGTGACGAGGTCGGCGACGAACCCGGCCGGGCCGGTGACCCAGACGTCGAGCGAGGTGCCCGCGAGCCCGCCCTCGGACGCTCCCGCGGCGGCGAGGTCGCGCAGCGCGCCGACCGCGAGCTCGCTCACGCTGTCCTCGTCGGCGCCGATCCGGTCGGACGCGACGGACGCGTCGAGCGAGACGACGACGAGCGCCGCCTCGCCGTCCTCGGACGGCACGACGACGGGGTCGGCCACGGAGACGTCGCCGACGGTCGCCGGCTCGTCGCCCGACGTCCCGGCGAGCGGGGCGTCCGGGACCGCCTGGGCGTACGCGTCCAGCGCGGCGAGGTCCTCGGGCGTCAGGGCGCTGCCGTCGCCCGTCGTGGCGACGACGAGCGCGGGGAGGGTCTCGGAGTCGGTGAACTCCTGGGCGACCTCGGCCGCGCGCGTCGACTCGGCGCTCGCGGGGAGGAACGCGGCGGCGTCGTTGGTCTGCACGCTGCTCAGGCGACCCTGGGCCTGCCCGCCCAGCGCGCCGATCGCCATCCACAGACCGATGACTGCGACAATGATCAGCCCGCGGAGGAACCCGCCCGTCCTATTGCTCAGCATGCTGAGGAATGGTGCCATGGCGGAGGGAGGAATGCACGGTGGAGCACGCGTCGAGCAACGGCAGCACCGGGCGGTACGCCGGCCCGGACGTCGGCGACCCCACACCCACCGACCCCCAGGAGTGGGCCACCGGCCGCCTCCTGTTCGCCGTCGCGCGTCGCATCGAGAAGGAGTGGAACGCCCACCTCGGGCAGTGGGACCTCAACCATGCGGGCTTCCCCGTGCTCATGCACCTGCTCGCCGGACCTCGCTCGCAACGGGTCCTCGCCGAGGAGTCGGGCGTGACCGAGCAGACCATGAGCCGGGTCGTCGCGCGGCTCGAGCGCTCCGGGTACGTGACCCGCACCGACGACCCCGCCGACCGCCGCCGCCGCGCCGTCGCGATCACCGCGGCCGGGCGCGAGGCGGGCCTGGCCGCCGCACGACGTCGTCCCGCCGAGGAGCTCGCGACCCGCGGTCTCGACGACGCGCAGGTCGCGGCGCTGCGGGACGCCCTCCTCGCCCTGCTCGAGACCCTGCCCCGCGCACCCCACGACGAGGGCTAACCTGAGCCGATGGACCTGCTCGCGCTGCCCGGGATCACGGAGTACCACGAGGCCTGGGACCTCCAGCGCGCGGTGCACGACGACGTCGTCGCGACCACCCGCCCGGACACCCTGATCCTCGTCGAGCACCCCTCCGTCTACACCGCCGGCCGCCGCACGCGCCGTGACGAGCGGCCCGACGACGGCACCCCCGTCGTCGACGTGGACCGCGGCGGGAAGATCACGTGGCACGGCCCGGGCCAGCAGGTCGCCTACCCGATCGTGCGCCTCGCCGAGCCGGTCGACGTCGTCGCGTACGTACGCGCGCTCGAGGAGGCCGTCATGGGCGTGTGCGCGCGGCTCGGCCTCGCGACGATGCGCGTCGAGGGGCGCAGCGGGGTCTGGGTCGCTGCCGACGCGACGCGCCGCGAGCGCAAGGTCTGCGCGATCGGCGTGCGCGTCGCGAAGGGCGTGACGATGCACGGCCTCGCCCTCAACTGCGTCCCCGACCTCTCCCGCTTCGACCGGATCGTCCCCTGCGGCATCGAGGACGCCGACGTGACGTCGCTCACCGCCGAGCTCGGGCGCGACGTCACGCTCGCGGAGGTCGCGCCGCTGCTCGTCGCCGCGCTGGAGGACGCGCTCGTGCCGCTGCTCGCCGCGAGCGTGCCCGACGACGCGCGCCTCGCCTCCCCGCAGGACGCGCTCGCGGGCTAGGCTGGGGGCTCCAGGGAATCCTCGCGCGCCGGAGTACGGGTGGGTCGGCGCGCGGTAGGACGTACCCCGAGGACCTGGACCGCATGACCGCCACCGCGCGCCCGACGGCGCGCACCCGCACGACCCCACCCCTCCCGGAGCCGCCCCGCTCGGCACCACCCGGCTCGGGCGCGCCGGCGCGCAGCGGCTACGCCCGCCTGCCGCAGCTCGCCGGGCGCGCGTTCCTCCCCGTGGCGTTCCTCGCCCGGCTCCCGTTCTCGATGCTCACCATCGGGACCCTGCTCCTCGTGTCGTCGACGACCGGGTCCGTCGCGCTCGGCGGGCTCGCCTCGGCGGCGACGGCGCTCGGCACGGCCCTCGGCGGCCCGGCCCAGGGCGCTCTCGCCGACCGCGTCGGTCAGCGCCGGGTCCTGCTCGTCGCCGTCCCCGTCGCGACGCTCGCCGTGCTCGGTCTCGTGCTCTCCGCTGCGGCGCCCGGGGCGACGGCCGCCGTCCTCGCCGCGGCGGCGGTGACGGGGGCGAGCGCACCGCAGGTCGGTCCGCTCGCGCGCGTGCGCTGGCTCCGGCTCGCCGCCGACGAGCCGCGCACCGTCGAGGCCGCGATGAGCTACGAGAGCACCGCCGACGAGGTGAGCTTCGTGCTCGGCCCCGCGCTCGTCGGCGTCCTCGCGTCGGCCGGCTCGCCGCAGGTCGCGGTCCTCGTCGCCGCGGGCGGCATCGCCGTCTTCGGGACCGCGTTCGCTCTCCACCCGACGGCCCGCGCGACCCTCCACGCCTCCCCCACCTCGTCCGACGCGGGCACGGGCACGACGAGCGCGGCAACCGCCGTCGGGACGGTCGCGCTCGTGCGGCGCGAGGCCGTCGTGCTCGTCGGGATGCTCGCGATGGGCCTCCTGTTCGGCGGGACGCAGGCCGCGCTCACCGCGCTCACCCGCGACGCGGGCGTCCCCGGGAGCGCGGGCCTCGTCTACGCCGTGATGGGCGTGGGCTCCGCCGTCACCGCGCTGTCAGTCGTCGCGCTCCCCCGCCGGTGGGGTCTGCGCAGCCGGTGGATCACGTTCGCCGCCGGCCTCGTGGCCGGCACGCTCGCCCTGCTCCTCGCCGCCGCGAGCAGCTCGCTGACGGCCGTCGTCGTCGCGGTCGCCGCGACCGGCCTGTTCGTCGGGCCCGTCATGGTCACGGTGTTCACCGTCGCGGGCGACCGCGCGCCCGCCGGGCGGACGGCGTCGGCCATGACGCTCGTGGCGAGCGCCAACGTCGTCGGCGTCGCGATCGGCGCGTCCGGCGGCGGCGCGCTCGCCGACGCGGTGTCGACGACGAGCGCCTTCGCGCTGCCGGTGGTCGCGGCGGTCCTGCTCGTCGTGACCGGGGTGTCGCTGACGTCACGTCCACAGGGTGGTCCGCGAGCGGGAGACGCCGCAGGCGAGCGCGTAGTCTGACCGGAGTCCGGCGTCGTACCCGGGCGCGCGCACCCGAACGGTGCGCCGCCCACCTGCCTGCTCGGCGCGACGTCGGCGCTCACTCGCCACGACGACCGGGAGACACCCGTGACGATCGCACCTGAAGGACGGCGCATGCTGCGGGTCGAGGCCCGCAACGCCGCGACGCCGATCGAGAAGAAGCCCGAGTGGATCAAGACCCGCGCGACGATGGGTCCTGAGTACTCCGAGCTCAAGGGCCTCGTGAAGCGCGAGGGCCTGCACACGGTCTGCGAGGAGGCGGGCTGTCCCAACATCTTCGAGTGCTGGGAGGACCGCGAGGCGACGTTCCTCATCGGCGGCGACCAGTGCACGCGGCGCTGCGACTTCTGCCAGATCGACACGGGCAAGCCGGCCGACTTCGACGCGGACGAGCCGCGCCGCGTCGCGGAGTCCGTCCAGGCGATGGGCCTGCGCTACTCGACGATCACGGGCGTCGCGCGTGACGACCTGCCCGACGGCGGCGCCTGGCTCTACGCGGAGACCGTCCGCCAGATCCACCAGCTCAACCCGGGCACCGGCGTCGAGCTGCTCATCCCCGACTTCAACGCGATCCCCGAGCTGCTCGACGAGGTGAACGACTCGCGGCCCGAGGTGCTCGCGCACAACCTCGAGACCGTGCCGCGCATCTTCAAGCAGATCCGTCCCGGCTTCCGCTACGAGCGCTCGCTGTCGGTGCTCACGCGGGCGCGCGAGGCGGGCCTGGTGACCAAGTCGAACATCATCCTCGGCATGGGCGAGACGATCGACGAGGCCAAGGACGCGCTGCAGGACCTGCACGACGCCGGCTGCGACCTCGTGACGATCACGCAGTACCTGCGCCCGTCGCTGCGGCACCACCCCGTGGACCGCTGGGTCAAGCCCGAGGAGTTCGTCGAGCTGTCCGACGCCGCGGAGAAGATCGGCTTCCTCGGCGTCATGTCGGGCCCGCTCGTGCGGTCGTCGTACCGTGCGGGGCGTCTGTGGGGCCAGGCCATGACGCGCCGCGGCATGGAGATCCCGGCGGCGCTCGCGCACCTCGCCGAGCCGACGACGTCCCGCCAGGAGGCCGCGAGCCTGCTGGCCCGCTCGCCCCACTAGACTGACCGGCATGGCCCGCAAGAACTCGGACAGCACCGGCGCGCCCGCCGCCGGCGAGCAGGTCGCGAAGCAGAAGAAGCCCAAGAAGCAGCGCTGGTACCACCAGGTGTGGGCCGCGTACCAGATGACGCGCAAGCAGGACCCCGCGGTCACGTGGGTCATGCTCGGCGTGTTCGTCGGCATCCTCGCCGTCGCGCTCGGCATCGGCCTGTGGTGGGGCCAGTGGGTCTACACGCTCATCGTCGGCATCCCGTTCGCCGCGCTGGGCGCGATGTTCGTCCTCACCCGCCGTGCGGAGCGCGCGGCGTACCAGCAGATCGAGGGCCAGCCCGGCGCGGCGCGCGCCGCGCTCGGGACGATCCGTCGTGGCTGGACGTTCGACGAGGAGCCCGTCGCGATCGACCCGCGCACGCAGGACCTGGTGTTCCGCGGAGTCGGTCGCGCCGGCGTCGTCCTCGTGAGCGAGGGCCCGGCGCACCGCGCGAAGCGTCAGCTCGACGCCGAGCGCAAGCGCGTCGCGCGTGTGCTGCCGAACGTGCCGATCACGACGATCCAGGTCGGCGACGAGGAGGGCCAGGTCGCCCTCCCCAAGCTCCCGCGCGCCGTCCAGAAGCTCAAGCCGTCGCTCACCAAGCCGGAGACGGCGGAGGTGTCCAAGCGCCTGCGCGCCCTCGGGGTCTCGCGCCTGCCGATCCCCAAGGGCATCGACCCGACGCGCGCCCGCCCCGATCGCAAGGGCCTCAAGGGTCGCTGACGGACCTCCTCCTGCACGACGACGCCCGGCCGGGCGAGGCTCGCTCCTCACCGGCCGGGCGTCGTCGTCCCGGGTGACCTGCTGGTGCCGGGCGACCCGCTGAGCGGGACGCGGGTCGGAGCCGCCGTCAGGTGCGGACCAGGACGGTGCCCGCCGCGCGGTCGTGGAGCCCGCGCCCGTCGGCGTCCCACACGACCGCGGGGATGACGAGGCACAGGAGCACGGTGCGCAGCGCCCCGCGGCCGATGCCGACCATGCGGGCCGGCTCGGCGAGACGGCGGACCCGCATGCCCATCACGCGGTGCCCGACCGTGAAGCCCAGCGTGCTCACGAGCAGGACGTTCTCGATCGCGAACACCAGCGGCTGCGACCACACCGGCAGCGCGGAGATGCCCTCGAAGAAGCCCGGCACGGCGGGCCGGAAGAAGAGGAACGCGACGAGCGTCGCGAGCACCCAGTCGATGACCAGCGCGACGACGCGCCGTCCCAGGGTCGCGAGCGAGCCCGGTCCGTCGGGCGGGAGGCCGAGCCGCGCGCCGCGACCGCCCTGCTGACCGCCCGGGGTGCCCTCGAGCCACGAACCCATGTCCTCGCGTGAAACCACGGGACCAGGGTACGTGCCGGTCGGTGGACGACCTCGACGGTTCCGGCACCCACGGCGGTATCGTGCCGAACGGCACACCGCCCGCCGGCGGCTGCCGCGTGCCCTCGTGTAGCACGAACGTCACACGGGGACGCGGGACGTAACACGACCGAAACAATGGGTACACGGCGGGGAAACCGCCTCGGCCTAGGTTCGTGGGCGCCACGTCAGCGGCAGGTTCGCCGCGCAGCCCGACGGCACCACCCGATCAAGGAGCAACGGATGTTCAACAACGCGGAGGAGGCAATCGCCTTCACGCGGAACGAGGGCGTCGAGTTCGTCGACGTCCGGTTCTGCGACCTGCCCGGCATCATGCAGCACTTCAACATCCCCGTCTCGCAGTTCGACGAGTCGGCGTTCGAGGACGGCCTGATGTTTGACGGGTCGTCGATCCGCGGCTTCCAGGCGATCCACGAGTCGGACATGAAGCTCGTGCCGGACGTCAAGACCGCGTTCGTGGACCCGTACCGCAAGCGCAAGACGCTCGTCGTGAACTTCTCGATCGTCGACCCGTTCACGGGTGAGCCGTACTCGCGCGACCCCCGCAACATCGCGGCAAAGGCCGAGGCGTACCTGCGCTCCACCGGCATCGCCGACACCGCGTTCTTCGCGCCCGAGGCCGAGTTCTACCTCTTCGACGAGGCCCGCTTCGCGACGAACCAGCACTCCAGCTTCTACTACCTCGACTCGATCGAGGCGGCGTGGAACACGGGCCGCGAGGAGGAGGGTGGCAACCTCGCGTACAAGACGCGCTACAAGGGCGGCTACTTCCCCGTCTCCCCGTCCGACCGCTTCGCGGACCTGCGCGACGACATGTGCGCGACGCTGGAGCAGGTCGGCCTCGAGGTCGAGCGCGCGCACCACGAGGTGGGCACCGCCGGCCAGCAGGAGATCAACTACCGCTTCAACACGCTGCTGCACGCGGCCGACGACCTGATGAAGTTCAAGTACGTCATCCGCAACGAGGCGTTCGAGGCCGGCAAGTCCGTCACGTTCATGCCGAAGCCGATCTTTGGCGACAACGGCTCGGGCATGCACTCGCACCAGTCCCTGTGGAAGGACGGCAAGCCGCTGTTCTTCGACGAGAAGGGCTACGGCGGTCTCTCCGACCTCGCGCGCTGGTACATCGGCGGCCTGCTCAAGCACGCCCCCTCGCTGCTCGCGTTCACCAACCCGTCGGTGAACTCCTACCACCGCCTGGTCCCCGGCTACGAGGCCCCGGTCAACCTGGTCTACTCGGCCCGCAACCGCTCCGCGTGCATCCGCATCCCGGTGACCGGCTCGTCCGCCGCCGCGAAGCGCGTCGAGTTCCGCGTCCCGGACCCGTCGGCCAACCCGTACCTCGCGTTCGCCGCGCAGCTCCTCGCCGGCATCGACGGCATCAAGAACCGCATCGAGCCGCCGGAGCCGATCGACAAGGACCTCTACGAGCTGCCGCCCGAGGAGCACGCGCAGATCGCCCAGGTTCCCGCGTCCCTCGGCGAGGCCCTCGACGCGCTCGAGGCCGACCAGGAGTACCTCACCGAGGGTGGCGTCTTCACGCCCGACCTCATCCAGACGTGGATCGACTACAAGCGCACCAACGAGATCGACCCGATCCGCCTGCGCCCGCACCCGCACGAGTTCGAGCTCTACTACGACATCTGATCGGCGGGCCTGACGGTCCTCCGGAGGATGACCGTGAACGGCGTCCGACCTGCACCTCTCCAGTGCCGGCCGGGCGCCGTTCCGCCGTGCGCCCGCAAGTGTGACGACGACGTGCCAGCGCTCAGAGCCCGTCCGTGCGAGGCGAGAGCCACGCGGAGAACCGCTCGCGCAGAGCGTCCCGTGCCTCGACCGTGGGTGCGATCACATCCGCACCGCCGTCGTACGGCGCGTACACCCAGTCGACGGCGTCGTCGGTGATCACGAACACGTCGGTGTCTTCTGGTGCTCGCCGGAACCACGGGTCGAGCTCCGCACGCGTAGCAGGGAGACGGCGGACGAACGCCGATGCCGTGATCGCTTCGTTCTCCTCGTCGGCGGTCGTGTCGTCGACGAACGCTCGCCAGAAGGGCCAGGTGCTCGAGATCCTGCGGAACTCGCGCGACGCGCGGAACCTCCCCTGCCCGTCCCACCTCAGCAGGACGACGACGACCTCGTCGCTCGATCCGCGGAGTGCCGCGAGCACGTGGTGGTGACGATCGAGCAGGATCCTTGCCTCTTCCTCGCTGTCGGCATATCGCTTCGAGTAGGGAAGGCTGTGGAACCGCACCCAGCGCTCGGCGAGATGCTCCCGAAGGGACCACGACGCGGGAATCGCCCTTCCAGCCCGACGCTCCCAGGCGTTCCCGAGCGCTTCCCAGGACGGATCGGGCTCGGGCATCCGGAACCCGAGCAAACCGGCGACGGCTTCCTCACACCTCCCGAGCAGGAAGCGGACCGTGCCGTGCAGGTGCGCGGCCCGAGCGATGGAGCGCTTCACTCCCCCGCCCTCCACCGACCCGCGCGACGTTCCCTCGCCACGTGCCGGACCTTTCTCGACATCCCGTGCTCGGCGAGGTCGTCGAGGACGACGTCAGCAGGGACGCGCTCGACCAGCTGTCGCTGGCACCACAGAGTGAGGTCGGGAAGGTCGCCGACGATCGACCGGGGTCGAGCGACGAGGTCACGGATCAGCGCCCATTCCCGGAGTCGCCGTTCTGCGAATGCTCTTCCAGGCGATGCCCCGAGACCGTCGACCCAGGAGCGGCCCTCGGCGATGTCGACGTGCTGGAGGACGTCCACGACGACGACCCGGGCCATCTCGTCGCCCTCGACGACCGCCTCCTTGAGCAGCGGGCGGAGGCCCTCACGCGGGACGGCGCCGGCGTAGACGTGCCACCGGCCGTGCTCGTCGTCGGGGTCGACGTCGCTCGTGCCCAATCCCTCGGCAAGGAGACGGAGAAGGTCTCGGCCACGCGGAGTCACTCCCGGTCCTCCGGTTGTCTGAGGAGCTCGTCGCCTTCGTCGCTGCTCAGAACCCAATGCGCCTCGCCACGCACCGCCCTGTCCGGAAGGGCCCGGTCTTCAGCGGTCCCCTCGGTGTCGGCGAACTCGGGGAAGTCGCCCACGACGAAGAGCTTCTCGGCGGCTGCGCTTCTTCCTGTCTCGGACGTCACGGTGCCCAACCTAGCCGCGGCTCGGCGGCACACCGAGTGCTTTCGCCCGTCGCCCCTGTGATCTTCTGCCCGGGTCAAGAGGCCCCCAGAAGTCCTGGTTGTCAGGCACACACGTCGCGCGCTAGTTTGTGAGCGGCGGTAACGATGCCGCCCACAGGAGCAGGGGGATTCATGACCACACCCTTCCGGCGCGCCCTCACGGCCGTCGCGTCCGCGCTGGTGTCGACCGTCGTGGCGGCGTCGCTCGCCGCTCCGGCGAGCGCGTCCGCGGCGTCCGCGACCGCCGACCCGTCCGCGAGCGCCGCGTGCGCCGCGACCTGGTCGGCCACGACGGCGTACTCGGGCGGCCAGACGGCGTCGCACCACGGTCGGAACTGGACGGCCCGCTGGTGGACCCAGCGCGAGACGCCGGGGTCGACGAGCGTCTGGATCGACGCGGGTCGGTGCACCGGGGGCGGGGACGACTTCGTCGTGAGCCGCGAGGAGTTCGACGCGATCTTCCCGAACCGGCACCCGTTCTACACGTACGACGGGTTCGTCGACGCGCTGGGCGCCTACCCCGCGTTCGCGAGCACGGGCACGCCCGAGACGCGGACGCGCGAGGTCGCCGCGTTCCTCACGCACGCCGACTTCGAGTCGGTCGGGCTGCGGTACGTGAAGGAGATCAACGAGGCGAACTACTGGATCAAGTGTGACTACTCCCAGCCGTTCGGCTGCCCCGCCGGCCAGACGGCGTACTACGGTCGCGGGCCGATCATGTTCAGCTGGAACTTCAACTACAAGGCCGCGGGCGACGCGCTCGGGATCGACCTGCTGAACGACCCGTGGCTGGTCGAGGAGGACCCGTCCGTCGCGTGGCAGACGGCGCTCTGGTACTGGAACACGCAGAACGGCCCCGGGGTGATGACGTCGCACCAGGCGATGGTCTCGGGTTCCGGGTTCGGCCAGACCATCAACTCGCTCAACGGTGCGCTCGAGTGCGACGGCGGCAATCCCGCCTCCGTGCAGTCCCGGGTGGACCGGTACGTGCGCATCACCGAGGTCCTGGGCGTCGCCCCGGGCTCGGGTCTGTACTGCTGACCGGGTCGTCCCGCGAGCGGTGAGGCGGGTGCGGTGCGCGCAGGGGGCGCACCGCACCCGCCTGTCAGTGTGCGGCAGGGACCGCTGCGGTCTCCGCGACGGTCGCGAGCACGTGGGCCGTCGGCAGCCCGGAGCGCGGGCGGAACCCGGCGTACTGCTCGGCCGCGGCCCGCGCGCACTCGTCCTGGTAGGCAGGTCCGCCGCCGAGGTACACCGCCATCTCGGCGCGCTTGCCGGGGACGTTGCCGCCGACGAACCAGGCGCCGGCCTTCTTGCCCTCCTCGTACATGACCGTGGCCCGGCCCGCGCGCTCGGTCTCCTCGTACCACCACTCCTCGGCCTCGCGCGTGGCCTCGAGCTGCGCGACGCCGTTCTCCCGCGCGTACGCGAGCGCACGCTGGAGCCACTGGGCGCCGCGCTGCACCGGCACGGTGAGGTTGGACAGCGGCGTCTGCGGCCCGAGCGACAGGAAGAGGTTGGGGAACCCGTGGACGGAGATCCCCAGGTAGGTCCGCAGGCCGTCCCGCTCCCACCGCTCGCGCAGCGTGACGCCCTCGCGCCCCACGACGTCGAACGCGGTGAGCGCGCCGGTCATGGCGTCGAACCCGGTCGCGAGCACGAGCACGTCGAGCTCGTGCTCGACCTCTCGCGACCCGTCCACCGAGCCGACGACGACGCCGCGCGGCGTGACCCGCGCGATCGGGTTCGCGAGGACGTCGACGAGCTCGACGTTCTCCCGGTTGTACGCGGCGTAGTAGCCGTGCCCGGTGGGCGGGCGCTTGCCCATGAACGTGTAGGTGGAGGGGCTGAGCGCCTCGGCGGTCCGGGGGTCGGTGACGATCTCGCGGATCTTGCCGCGCAGGAACTCGGACGCGAGCGCGCTCGCCTCGGGGCTGGAGACGAGGTCGGTGAAGCACTCGTTGGCGAACCGGAAGCCCCCGGCCTCCCACCGTGACTCGAAGACCCGACGGCGTTCCTCGGCGTCGACCTCGAGCGCGGACCGCGTCGGGATCTCCATCGGCACACCGAACGGGTGCTGGGCCGCGCGCTCGAAGACGGCGTCGTAGTCCGCCCGCAGCGCGGCGAGCTCGTCGGCGGTCACGGCGGGGCTCGTCGTCTCCAGGACGTAGTTCGGGGTGCGCTGGAAGACCGTGACGTGGGCCGCCTGAGCGGCGAGCTCCGGGAGCATCTGGATCCCGGAGGCGCCGACGCCGATCAGCCCGACGCGCTTGCCGGACAGGTCCACCCCCTCGTGCGGCCACCTCGCCGAGTGGTACGCGGGCCCGGCGAAGGTGTCCAGCCCAGGGATGTCGGGGTACACGGGGCGGGACAGCAGCCCGGTCGCCGACACGAGGTAGGTGGCCCGGAGCGTCGACCCGTCGGCGAGGGTGAGCGTCCACAGGTTCGTGGCGTCCGAGTGCTCGGCCCGCTCGACGGTCGTGCTCAGCCGGATGTCGCGCCGCAGGTCGAGCCGGTCGGCGACGAAGTCCAGGTAGGCGCGGATCTCCTCGCCGCGCGGGTAGCGCTCGCTCCAGTCCCACTCGTCCCGTACCTCGCGGGAGAACGAGAACGCGTACGCGAGGTACTCCGAGTCGGTGCGCACGCCCGGGTACCGGTTGGCCCACCACGTCCCGCCGACTCCTCCGGCGGCGTCGACCACGAGGACGGAGAGCCCGACCTCCCGCAGATGGTGGAGCATCGCCAGCCCCGAGAAGCCCGCCCCGATCACGACCGCGTCGTAGGTCCCGCCGCCGCTCGCCACATCGCCCATGCACCGCTCCCCTGTCTCAGGTCCGTCCGGACACCGCCGGGCTGACGGCCCGCGCGATGCGGTATACCGTCCCACGCACGGGGGCTTCCTGCCACGGCGGGCCGGCCTCCGACCAGACTGGTCAGAACGGCCAGACGAGCGGCACGTAGAGGACCGCGGCGGCGAGGAACACGACCGCGAGGGGGAGGCCCAGACGCCAGTAGTCGCCGAACCGGTAGCCGCCCGGCTGCAGGACCATGAGGTTGACCGGTGTGGCGATCGGGGTGAGGAAGGCTGCGGCGCCGGCGACCGTGAGCGCCATCATGAACGGCTGCACGCTCACCCCGAGCGTCTGGGCGAACGACACCGCGACCGGCGCCATCACGAGGACGGTCGCGACGTTGGAGATGAACTGGCCGAGCACGAGGGTGAGCACGCACACGACGAGCAGCGCGAGGTGCGGGGAGCCGCCGCCGGTGACGCGGAGCACGACGTCCGCGATCGCGTCGGCCGCGCCCGACGAGACGAACGCCGCGGACAGCGGGATGAGGGCCGCGATGAGGACGACGGTGTCCCACGAGATCGCGCGGAACGACTGGGGCACGGTGACCACCCGCAGGAGCACGAGCGCCCCGGCCGCGAGCAGGCCCGCGATCACCGGCGGGACGACCCCGGTCGCGAGGAGCACGATCGTCACGACCAGCACCGCGAGGCAGCGCCGCCAGCCGCGTCCCAGCGGGACGCCGCGCTGCAGGCTCCGCGGGGAGTCGACGGCGATCACGTCGGGCGACTGGGTGTACCGGTGGAGCGCGTCCCACGGTCCGCGCACGAGCACGGCGTCCCCGGGCTGGAGGATCATCGGCCCTGCGGGGGCCTCGGACTCGGGGCCCGTGGTGCTGCCGTCGCCGCGGCGGATGGCGAGCACGACGAGGCCCTCGTCCCGCGTCGTCATGCCGGGGCTCACCCGCCGCCCGGCCAGGGACGAGCGCGGCGCGATGAGCACCTCGACCACTCCCGTGCCGCCGGTGAAGAGGCGGCCGGTGTCGAGCTCCGCGGGGTAGCTCTCGCGCCACGAGCGCACCCGATCGCGCGGGTCGGCCGTCGTCTCGGCCAGGTGCTCGGGGACGCGCTCCGGCAGCAGGCGGTCCCCGAGGGTCACGACGAGGACGGCCGTCGCGAGGACGAGCGGGATCCCGACCAGCGCGAACTCGAAGTAGCCGAACTCCTGACCGCCCGCCTCGGCCGCGGCCTCGGAGACGATGATGTTCACCGGCGTCCCGGTCAGCGTGAGGAGCGAGCCCGCGCCCGCGGCGAACGCGAGCGGGACGAGCATGCGCGAGGGGACGATGCCGGCCCGGGCGGCGGCCACCACCGCGACCGGGAGCAGCGCCGCGACGGCGCCGTTGATGCTGATGACCGCCGCGAGGAGCGCAGCGACGCCCACCATCAGCGCGAGCAGCCCGGCCCGCCCCAGGGACGCGCGCCGCTCGAGCCACTGCCCGATCCATGCGGTGATGCCGGTGGAGTCCAGCGCGTCGCTCAGCACGAACAACGTCGCGATGAAGAGCACGATCGGGTCGCTGAAGCCGCTCAGCGCGGCGTCGAGCGGGAGCACGCCCGTCGCCCAGAGCGCGACGGGCACGAACAGCGCGACGACGACGAGAGGGAGCCGGTTGGTCATGAAGCCCACGACCGCCAGCGCCAGGATCACGAACGTCGCGACCAGCGGATCGATCATGGGCACCCCCTGGGACGTCAGGATGCCACACGACCCTCGTCCCGGAGACCACCGAAATAGCGGACGCGCCGGTGCGTTGTCGATGACCATGACGACACTCGGGATCATCGGCGCAGGCAACATCGGCTCACAGGTCGCGCGGGCCGCGATCGCCCACGGCTACGACGTGGTCATCGCGAACTCGCGGGACCCCCGCACCCTGGACGACCTCGTCGCCGAGCTCGGTCCGCGGGCACGGTCGGCGACGGCGGAGGAGGCGGCGCGCGCGGCGGACGTCGCGGTCGTCGCGGTGCCCTTCGGGGCGTACCGCGAGGTCCCGGTCGAGCCGCTCGACGGGAAGATCGTGCTCGACGCCAACAACTACTACTGGGAGCGCGACGGCCACGTCGACGCGCTCGACCGGGGCGAGGTCACGTCGTCGGGCCTGCTCCAGGAGCACCTGGCGGGGTCCCGGGTGGCCAAGGCGTTCAACCACATCCGGTCGACGGAGATCACGACCGACGGGACCCCCGCGGGCACGCCGGGACGCCGCGCCCTGGCGACCGCGAGCGACTTCCCCGAGGCCGCGGCCTGGGTCGAGCGCTTCTACGACGAGATCGGGTTCGACGCGGTCGACACGAGCCCGCTCGCGGAGTCGTGGCGGGTCGAGCGGGACCGGCCGGCCTACGTCGCGCGCCAGGACGCCGACGAGCTGCGCGAGAACCTCGCCCGGGCGCCCCGCACGATCTGACCCGGACCCGGGCGGGCTCGTCAGGCAGGCTCGCCCCGGGCCACGAAGGCCGCGCCCGCGAGCAGCAGGACGAGAGCCAGCGCCACGAGGCCGAGGAGCGCGAGCCCGCGGGCGGGGCCGAGCGGCCCCTCGACGAGGCGGGCGCACCGCCGGCACAGGACGCCGGCCGCTCCCCACAGCGCCACGGCGGCCAGCGGCTCGGCGCGCTGCCAGACGACCGCGAGGACGACGGCGAACGCCGCGAGCCCCCACGCGATCCACCCGGCCCCGCGCAGCCGCCACCCGAAGAACGACCCGCCGGGCGCCCCACGCCCGTGCTCGGTCCCGCCCGCCGCGGCCGCCCCGGGCTCGGTCCCGCCCGCCGTAGCCGCCCCGCGGCGGCGCGCGTCGCCGGGCACGCGCGGCTCCCGCCGGGAGAGCAGGCCGGGGACGGGACGCTCGTCGCGCCGGGGCACGCCCTCAGTCCTCGCCGTAGAAGACGCGCTCCATGACGGTCCGGGCGCGCCGCGCGGTGCGCAGGAAGTGCTCCTCGAGCTCGGCGCCCGTGTCGACGTCCGGGAGGTCGAGCACGCGCGCGAGCCCGGTGAGCGCGAACCGGTCGTGCGGCAGCACGTCGACCGTCGTCCCCGTCGTCCGGCCGGACCACAGCACGAGCGCGCTGCGCAGGCGCGAGGCGAGGTGCCAGGCCTCGCCGAGCACCGCGGCGTCCTCGGCGTCGACGAGGTTCGCGGCCACGGCGGCCTCGAGCGCGTCGACGGTCGAGGTCGTCCGCAGCCCGGGCACGTCGTGGGCGTGCTGGAGCTGGAGGAGCTGGACGGTCCACTCGACGTCGGACACTCCCCCGCGCCCGAGCTTGAGGTGGCGCGACGCCTCGACGCCCCGCGGGAGCCGCTCGGACTCGACGCGCGCCTTGATGCGCCGCACCTCGCGCACCTCCGCCAGGTCGAGGCCGCCCTGCGGGTACCGACGGCCGTCGACGACGCGGGTGAACGCCGCGCCCAGCCCGTCGAGGTCGCCCGCGACCGGGCGCGCGCGCAGCAGCGCCTGCGCCTCCCAGACGCTCGACCACCGCTCGTAGTACTCGGTGTACGACGCGAGCGAGCGCACGAGCGGGCCGTTGCGCCCCTCGGGCCGCAGGTCGGCGTCGACCGGGAGCGCGGGCTCCGGGCCGACGGCGGACAGGAGCTGGCGCAGCCGCGTCGCCACGGCGAGCGCGTACGCCTGGGCGTCGCTGCTCTCCGCGCCGGGCACCGGGTCGTGCACGAACATCACGTCGGCGTCCGACCCGTAGCCCATCTCGCGACCGCCGAGTCGGCCCATCGCGACGACGATCAGGCGCGCGGGAGCGGACCCCGGGTCCTGGGCGTCGTACCCGAGCTCGCCGCGCGCGACGAACTCCGCGACGCGGAGCGCACCCGCGAGCACGACGTCCGCGGCGTCGGAGATGCTGCGGGCCGCGGCGACGGCGTCGACCACGCCCAGCAGCTCGGCGGCGCCGGTGCGCGCGAGCTCGCGGCGGCGGACGGCGCGCAGGCTCACCGTCGCCGGCTCGACCTCGTCGGCGCGCGTGAGGATGGCGTCCGTCTCGGCCGTGAGCCGCCCGATCCCGCGCGGGGCGAGGTCCGCGTCCTCGGCGAGCCAGCGGACCGACTCGGGCGAGCGAGCCAGCGCGTCGGCCATGTAGCGCGAGTTCGCCAGGAGGTGCGCGAGCCGCTGCGCCGCGGAGCCGGAGTCGCGCAGGAGCTTGAGGTACCAGTGCGTCGCCCCGAGCGTCTCCGAGAGCGTGCGGAACGCGAGCAGCCCGGCGTCGGGGTCGGCGCCCTCGGCGAACCAGCCGAGCATGACGGGCAGGAGCTGGCGCTGGATCGCCGCACGACGGCTCACGCCCTCGGTGAGCGCGGTGACGTGGCGCATCGCGCCCGCCGGGTCGCGGTAGCCGATCGCCGCGAAGCGTGCCTTCGCCGCCTCGGGGGCCAGGCTCACCTCGTCCGGGGAGAGCTGGGCGACGACGGGCAGCAGCGGGCGGTAGAAGATCTCCTCGTGCAGCCCGCGCACCTCGCGGCGCGTCGCGCGCCACCGCTCGGTGAGCCCGTCGGCGCCCTCGGCGCGCATCCCGAGCGACCGGGCGAGACGGCGCAGCTCGTCCTCGGCGGTCGGCACCAGGTGCGTGCGCCGGAGCCGGACGAGCTGGATGCGGTGCTCGAGCGAGCGCAGGAACCGGTAGCAGACCCCGAGCCGGGCCGCGTGCTCGCGGCCGACGTACCCCGCGGCGGCGAGCTCGGCGAGCGCCGTGAGCGTGCCGCGGCTGCGGATCGACTCGTCCGCGCGCCCGTGCACGAGCTGCAGGAGCTGCACGGTGAACTCGACGTCGCGCAGGCCGCCCTTGCCGAGCTTGAGCTGGCGGTCGGCCTCGGCCGCGGGCACGTGGTCCTCGACGCGCCGGCGCATCGCCTGCGAGTCCTCGACGAAGTTCTCCCGGCCCGCCGCCGACCACACGAACGGCGCGATCGCCTCCTCGTACGCGCGACCCAGGTCCCGGTCCCCCGCGACCGTGCGCGCCTTGAGCAGCGCCTGGAACTCCCAGGTCTTGGCCCAGCGCTCGTAGTACGCGACGTGGCTCTCGAGCGTGCGCACCAGCGGGCCCTGCGCGCCCTCGGGACGCAGCGCGGCGTCGACCTGCCACAGCGCGGGCTCCCCCGACGTGCCCCAGCACACGCGCGCGAGCCCCGTCGCGAGCCGCGCCCCGACGCTCGTCGCGTACGCCTCGTCGTAGCCCTCGGCGGGCTCGACGACGTAGACGACGTCGACGTCGGAGACGTAGTTGAGCTCGCGTGCCCCGCACTTGCCCATGCCGATGACGGCGAGGCGCACGCCCGCACCGTGGTCGTCGAGCTCGGCGCGGGCGATCGCGAGCGCGCCCTCGAGCGCCGCCGCGGCGAGGTCCGCGAGCGCCGCGCCGACGGCGGGCATGCGCGTGAGCGGGTCGGGCACGGTGAGGTCGGTGGCGGCGACGCGCAGGATCCGCTCGCGGTAGGCGCGGCGCAGGGCGTCCACCCGCTCCGGGCCGGGCCGGTCGGCGACGGGCACCGCCGCGTCCGGGTCGGCACCCGCCGCGCGCAGGAGCTCGGCGCGCACGTCGCGCACGTCCACCCCGGTCCCGGGGGTCGGGTCCGCGAGGACCTCGAGCAGCGCGGGACGACGCACGACGTCGTCGCCGAGCGCGACCGAGGCGCCGAGCACCGCGAGCAGGCGGTCACGTGCCTCGCCGGGCCGCAGGACGCGCCGGGCGAGGTCCGCGAGCGGCGTGTGCGCCTCGACGTCGGGCCGCAGCGCGCCGGCCAGCCGCACGACCTGCAGGAGCGCGAGGTCCGGGTCGGCCGCCCCGCCGAACGCGGCGAGCAGCTCGTCGTCCACCGCGGACGCCGGGTCCGCGATCTCCCCGTCCGCGCCGTCCGTTCCCGGTGCGCGCCCGCCGTCGAGCAGGAGCGCGAGGTCCGGGTCCGCGAGCAGGCCCGCCGAGCGCGAGATGTCGGCGAAGCCGACGCGCGCGAGGCGACCCGTGAGCGTCGGCCGGCGGGAGCCGCCGGACCGACCTGACGTCGTCGTGGGCCCGCTCACAGGACCTGGAGGAACCGCTTCAGCTCGAACGGCGTGACCTGCGCGCGGTAGCCGTCCCACTCCTGCCGCTTGTTGCGCAGCACGAAGTCGAAGACGTGCTCGCCCAGCGTCTCCGCCACGAGCTCCGACTTCTCCATGACCGCGATGGCCTCGTCGAGGGACTGCGGGAGCGGCTTGATGCCCAGGGCACGACGCTCGGCGTCCGTGAGCTCCCAGACGTCGTCCTCGGTCTCCTCGGGAAGCTCGTACCCCTCCTCGATGCCCTTGAGACCGGCGGCGAGCATGACGGCGAACGCCAGGTACGGGTTGGTGGCCGAGTCGAGCGCGCGGTACTCCACGCGGCTCGAGTTGCCCTTGCCCGGCTTGTACATCGGCACGCGCACGAGCGCGGAGCGGTTGTTGTGGCCCCAGCACACGTAGCTCGGCGCCTCGGCGCCGCCCCACAGACGCTTGTACGAGTTCACGTACTGGTTGGTGATCGCGGTGATCTCCGCCGCGTGGACCAGGAGCCCCGCGATGAACTGGCGCGCCGTCTTGGACAGCTCGAACTGGGCGCCGGGCTCGTGGAACGCGTTGCGGTCGCCCTCGAAGAGCGACAGGTGCGTGTGCATGCCCGAGCCGGGGTGCTCGGCCATCGGCTTGGGCATGAACGACGCGAACACGCCCTGCTCGAGCGCGACCTCCTTGACGACCGTGCGGAACGTCATGAGGTTGTCCGCCGTGGTGAGGGCGTCGGCGTAGCGCAGGTCGATCTCGTTCTGCCCCGGCCCGGCCTCGTGGTGGGAGAACTCGACCGAGATGCCCATGGACTCGAGCATCGTGATCGCGGCGCGCCGGAAGTCGTGCGTGCTCCCGCGCGCGAGGTGGTCGAAGTACCCGCCCTGGTCGACGGGGACGAGCGGCGACCCGGCGTCCGCCGGCTGGTTGAAGAGGTAGAACTCGACCTCGGGGTGCGTGTAGAACGTGAACCCCTTGTCGCTCGCCCGGGCGAGCGCACGCTTGAGGACGTTGCGGCTGTCCGCGAGGGACGGCTCGCCGTCGGGCGTGAGGATGTCGCAGAACATGCGGGCGGTACCGTGCCGCTCGCCGCGCCACGGCAGCACCTGGAACGTGGTCGGGTCCGGCTTGGCGATCATGTCGGCCTCGTACACGCGCGTGAGGCCCTCGATCGAGCTGCCGTCGAACCCGATCCCCTCGGCGAACGCCGACTCCAGCTCCGCCGGCGCGATCGCCACCGACTTGAGCATGCCGAGCACGTCGGTGAACCAGAGCCGGATGAAGCGGATGTCGCGCTCCTCGACCGTGCGGAGCACGAACTCCTGCTGCCTGTCCATGCGGTACATCCTGCCTGATCCGTGTGACGAACGGGTGACACGGTCGTGTCCTGGACGTCGTGCCGCGGGGCAGTTCCCCGGACGAGCCGTCCGCCCTGCTCGTCTAGGGTGGACGCATGGCTGATCTGCGCGTCGCGCTGGCACAGGTCGACACGTGCGTGGGGGACCTCGACGGCAACGCCGCCCTGGTCCTCGCGCGCACCCGGGAGGCCGCGGCCGCGGGCGCGCAGCTCGTCGCCTTCCCGGAGATGACCCTCACCGGCTACCCGATCGAGGACCTCGCGCTGCGGGCGTCGTTCCGGCGCGCGGCGTGGGACGCCGCGGCGGACATCGCGGCGCGGCTCGACGCCGAGGGACTGGGCGCGGTCACCGTCGTGCTCGGCACCGTGGGAACCTCGGGCGCGCCGCGCGGTGCGGGCGCCGCGGAGCGCGAGGCCTCGGGCTCCCCCGCCGACCTGCCGACCAACCGCGCCGTCGTGCTGCGCGACGGCGCCGTGCAGGCCGCGTACGACAAGCACCACCTGCCCAACTACGGCGTGTTCGACGAGTTCCGCATCTTCGCGCCCGGCGAGACGACGACGGTCGTCGAGGTCGAGGGGCGCCGCGTCGGCATCGCGATCTGCGAGGACATCTGGCAGGACGGCGGCCCCGTCGCGGAGATGGCGACGCTCGACGAGGCGGGCAACGGGCTCGACCTGCTGCTCGTGCTCAACGGCTCGCCGTACGAGGAGGGCAAGGGGCACGTCCGCACGGACCTCGCCGCGCGCCGCGCGCGCGAGGTGAGCGCCCCCGTCGCGTACGTGAACCTCGTGGGCGGCCAGGACGACCTCGTGTTCGACGGCGGCTCGTTCGTCACCGACGCCGCGGGCGCGGTCGTCGCGTCCTCGCCGCAGTTCGCCGAGGACCTGCTGGTGTGGGAGCTGCCCGACGACGGCCGTGCCCCGCGCGGGCCCCTCGCCCCGGAGCTGCACCCCGACGAGGAGGTCTACCGTGCCTGCGTCACCGGGCTCGCGGGCTACGTCCGCAAGAACGGCTTCCGCTCGGTCGTGCTCGGCGCGTCGGGCGGCATCGACTCCGCGCTCACCGCGGCGATCGCCGCCGACGCGATCGGCGGGCAGAACGTCGTCGGCGTCTCCATGCCGTCGCAGTACTCGTCCGAGCACAGCAAGGACGACGCCGCGGACCTCCTGAAGCGTCTCGGCGGCGACTACCGCGTCCAGCCCATCGCGCCGATGGTCGACGCGTTCCAGGGCGAGCTCGCGCTCGAGGGCGTCGCCGAGGAGAACCTCCAGGCGCGCGTGCGCGGCGTGATCCTCATGGCGATCTCCAACCGCGAGGGTCACCTCGTCATCGCGCCGGGCAACAAGTCCGAGCTCGCGACCGGGTACGCGACGATCTACGACGCCGGCAGCATCGGCGGCTTCGCCCCGCTCAAGGACGTCGACAAGTCGCGCGTGTGGCAGCTCGCGCGCTGGCGGAACAACCAGGCGGTCGACCGGGGCGAGATCCCGCCGATCCCCGAGTCGTCCATCACCAAGCCCCCGTCGGCGGAGCTGCGCCCCGGCCAGACCGACCAGGACTCGCTGCCGCCGTACGACCTCCTCGACGAGGTGCTCGACGCCTACATCGAGCACGCCGAGGGCCGCGCCGAGCTGCTCGCGCGCGGGTTCGACCCCGAGGTCGTCGACAAGGTCGTCACGCTCGTCGACCGCGCCGAGTGGAAGCGGCGCCAGTACCCGCCGGGCCCCAAGGTCACCGCGCTCGCGTTCGGCCGCGACCGTCGCCTGCCCATCACCAACCGCTGGCGCGAGCCGCTCGACTGACGGCGCCGGCCACCCCGCGCGCCGTCCGCCCCGTACCCCGCACCCAGGAAAGGCCGTCATGTCTGCTCACACCGCCCCCGAGCCCGCCGCGACCGGCGGCACGGGACCGCGCCGCGTCCGCGTGCACCACCTCGCCGAGGCGAAGGCGCGCGGCGAGAAGATCACGATGCTCACCGCGTACGACGCCGTGACGGCGCGCATCTTCGACGACGCGGGGATCGACATGCTGCTGGTCGGCGACTCGATCGGCAACACCATGCACGGGCACACGACGACCCTGCCCGTCACGGTCGACGACCTGATCCCCCCGGCCCGCGCCGTCGCGCGCGCCGCGCGCCGCGCGTTCACGGTCGTCGACCTGCCGTTCGGCTCCTACGAGGCGGGCGCCGAGCAGGCGCTCGCGACGGGCGTGCGGTTCCTCAAGGAGACCGGCGTGAACGCGGTCAAGCTCGAGGGCGGACGCCGGATCGCGGCGCAGATCCGCGCGCTCACCGACGCGGGCATCCCCGTCGTGGGGCACCTCGGCTTCACGCCGCAGTCCGAGAACGCGCTCGGCGGGCCGCGGGTCCAGGGCCGGGGTGACGACGCGGCGGAGCGGCTCAGCGAGGACGCCCTCGCCGTGGCCGAGGCGGGCGCCGTCGCCGTCGTGCTCGAGATGGTCCCGGTCGAGGTCGCCGCGCGGATCACCGAGATCCTGCGCATCCCGACGATCGGCATCGGCGCGGGTGCGGCGTGCGACGGCCAGGTGCTCGTCTGGACGGACATGGCGGGCATGACGGACTGGTCGCCGCGCTTCGCCAAGCGGTACGCCGAGATCGGCGCCGCGCTCGGCCAGGCGGCGGCCGACTACGCCGCCGACGTGCGGGGCGGCACCTTCCCCGACGACGCGCACAGCTTCGCGCGCTGACCCACGGGGCGCCGCGGCGGGGACGACGACGGGCACGACGGCGCTCAGCCGGCGTCGGCGCCGCCGTCGGCCACCCACGCCACGAGCCCCGCGGCGAGCGCGTCGGCGTAGCGCTGGCGCCCCTCCTCGGACTCCATGACCGCGGCCTCGTCGGGGTTGCGCATCTCCCCCAGCTCGAGCATGACCGCGGGGCGCTCGGCGTGGTTGAGGGTCCCGAGGTCGGCACGCCGCTGGATCGGGCCGTCGTCCGCGGCGACCGAGGACGACGGCGCGAACCCGGCCTCGCCGAGCGCCGCGACGAGCTCGTGCGCGAGCGCGACGCTCGGTGCTCCCTGCTCCTCGTCGACGGGCGGGTCCGCGACGATCGCGAAGAAGCCGTGCGCGCGGCGGTCCTCCGTGCCGTTGGCGTGGACCGAGACGAGCACGTCGGCGTCGTTCTCCTGCGGGAAGCGGCCCCGCGCGTCGACGCACGGGCCCACGCCCGCGTCGTCGGGCCGGGTGAGGACGACGACCGCACCGAGCCCGGTGAGCTGCTCGGCGAGGCGGCTGCTCACGTCCCACGTGAACGCGTGCTCCGGGTAGCCGGCGTCCGTGGACGCGCCGACGGTGTTGCACGCCTTGGTGCCGCCCCGCCCGTCGGGGACGGGTGCGTTGACCGTGAGCGGGTCCGCCCCGTTGCCGCCGTTGTGCCCGGGGTCGACGGCGACCGTGAGACCGGCGAGCAGGGGCGGCGGCCCGGTCTTCGCGCCCGTCGGGTCGGGGGAGGCGGTCGTCGGCTCGGGCGCCGGGGCCGAGGCGACCACGTCGCCGGACGGGCGGACCGTCGTCGGCCCTCCCGCGGAACCGGCCCGGACCTGCAGCGCGACGAGGAACGTCAGCGCGCCGACCGCGAGCCCCGCGAGGAGCAGCCCGAGGCGCCCCGACCAGACGCGCCGCGGGCCGGGTGGTGGCGCGTGGGTCACTCGCCGCGCTCGCGGCGCTCTTCCTCGTCCCAGGCGTCGGACCGCTCGCGGGCGGTCTCCAGCGCCCTCTCCGCGGCCTCGCGCGTCGGGTACGGCCCCATGCGGTGCGTCCACGACCCGCTCGGTCCGCGGTGCACCTCGCCGGTGCGGGTGTCGTAGTAGTACTCGCCCTCGGAGGCGGGCTCGCCGTCGTCGGTGAAGCGTGATCCGGTGCTCATGCCTCGATCCTCCCCCATTCCGGGCCGCCTGTCCGTCCGCGCCCACGGACCTTCGTAGACTGGCCGCCATGAGCCCCGCCCCGTCCCCGACCTCTCCCGACGCCGTCGCACCGCCCGGCCCGACGCGGCGCGGGCCGCTCGTCCCGGGCGTCGTGGGACCGCTGCGCGCGGTGCCCGCGTCGATCGAGCGTCCCGAGTACGTCGGGCGGCCCGGACCGCGGCCGTTCACCGGCAGCGAGGTCAACGACACCGAGACGATCGAGCGGATCCGTGCCGCGTCCCGGATCGCGGCGCAGGCGCTCGTCGAGGTCGGGCGCCACGTCGCCCCCGGCGTCACGACCGACGAGCTCGACCGCGTCGGGCACGAGTTCCTCCTCGACCACGGCGCCTACCCGTCGACCCTCGGGTACCGCGGGTTCCCCAAGTCGCTGTGCACGTCCCTCAACGAGGTCGTGTGCCACGGCATCCCCGACTCGACGGCGCTCGTCGAGGGCGACATCGTCAACGTCGACATCACCGCGTACGTCGGCGGGGTGCACGGCGACACCAACGCGACGTTCACCGTCGGTACGGTCGACGAGGAGTCCGCGCTGCTCGTCGAGCGCACGCGCGAGGCGCTCGCCCGCGGGATCAAGGCCGTCGCACCGGGACGCCAGATCAACGTCGTGGGGCGCGTCATCGAGCGCTACGCGGCCCGGTTCGGGTACGGGGTCGTGCGCGAGTACACGGGGCACGGCGTGGGGCGCGCGTTCCACTCGGGCCTCGTCGTGCCGCACTACGACGCCGCGCCCGACCACGCGACCGTCATCGAGCCCGGCATGGTCTTCACGATCGAGCCGATGCTCACGCTCGGCACGTCCGAGTGGCGGATGTGGGACGACGGGTGGACGGTAGTCACCGCGGACGTCTCACGGACCGCGCAGTTCGAGCACACGCTGCTGGTGACCGACGACGGAGCGGAGATCCTCACACTGCCATGAACGCGCACCACGACTCTCACGCTGCTCCCCCCGCCCCCACGACGGACCGCCCCCGCACCGCCTTCGGCATCGACATCGGCGGCAGCGGCATCAAGGGCGCGCCGGTCGACCTGACCACCGGCGAGTTCGCGCAGGAGCGCCACCGCATCCCGACGCCCCAGCCCTCGACCCCGCAGGCCGTCGCCGAGGTGATCGCCGAGCTCGTGGGCGAGTACGACCTCCCGCAGGACGTGCCGATCGGCGTCGCGTTCCCGGCGCCGCTGCAGCACGGGGTGGTGCGCTTCATCGCGAACCTCGACCAGTCGTGGACCGGCGTCGACCTACCTGCGCTCGTCGCGCGCGAGACCGGGCGCCACGTCGTCGCGGTCAACGACGCGGACGCCGCCGGCCTCGGCGAGGTGCGGTACGGCGCGGCGCGCGACGCGGACGGGGTCGTGCTCGTCGCGACGCTCGGCACCGGGATCGGCAGCGCCATCGTCGTCGACGGGCACCTGCTCCCGAACACCGAGCTCGGGCACCTCGAGATCGACGGGTACGACGCGGAGACGCGCGCCTCCGACGCGGCGCGCGACCGTGAGGACCTGGACTGGGCGCAGTGGGCCGAGCGGCTGCAGCGCTACTTCGGCGTCGTGGAGGACCTGTTCTCGCCCGACCTCATCGTCGTGGGCGGGGGCGTGAGCAAGAAGCACGAGCACTTCCTGCCGCTGCTGCACCTGCGGGCACCCATCGTCCCGGCGCAGCTCCGCAACGCGGCCGGCATCGTGGGCGCGGCGTCGCTCGCGGCGGACGCGCGCTGACCGGAGTCAGCTCGTCGTGACCTCGTGGCGCTCCGTGCCGAAGATGTCGATGACGCCGAGCATCTCGAGGACGTCGGTCACGACCGTCGGCGGGTTGCGCAACGTGACGGACAGCCCCTCCTCGGAGCCGATCGTGTAGAACTGCACGAGGAACGCGATGCCCGTGGAGTCCATGAACGTCACCTTGGACGTGTCGATCACCACGGGGACGTCCCGTTCGAGCGCGTTCGCGAGCGCGGCGCTCGCCTCGCTGCGGAGGGCGACGTCGATCTCGCCCCACATGTCCACGACGCTCGCCTCGGGCTCCTCGAGCAGCCGGATGCCGCCCGTCCCCGCCTCGGCGTCGCTCCGCTCCAGCTCCTGCACCAACACTGCCCCGCCCTTCGTCCCGCCCTGCCTCGCCCACCCCGACGAGTACCGCGCCTCCTGCCTGACGCACCGATCGGTCGATACCTGGTGTCGTACGTCGTCGGGCGACAACGAGGCTCCGGCGTGATCGGTCGTCGCTAGCGTACCCCACGGATGCCGCTGGCTGGTAGGCCTCTGGCGAAGACTTTACCCAGGACGCCGTCGATATCGTTCCTCGGCCCGGTCGTTGAGGATTCATTCAACAGTTGGACGGGTGTCCAGACGGCGACGGCCGCCACCCGACCCGGAGCCGGGTCGGCGTGGCGGCCGCCGTGCGCGGGGCGCTGCGGGGTCAGCCCGTGTTCTGCAGGCCGGCGGCGACGCCGTTCACGGTGAGCAGCAGGAGGTGCTGCAGCTCGTCCTTGACCGGCCCCTCCGCGCCCGAGCGCAGGCCGCGCAGGGCGCGGACCTGGAGCAGCGAGAGCGCGTCGACGTACGGGCTGCGGAGCTGGACCGCGCGGCCCAGGACCCGGCGCCCGGCGAGCGGCCACGCGTTCTCCGTGACGGCGAGGACCTGCTCGCGCGTGAGCCGCAGCTCGTCGAGGATCGCCTGCGCGAGGTCGTCGCGCTCGCCGAGCGCGAGGTAGCGCTCCGCGATCCGCTCGTCCGTCTTGGCGAGGGACATCTCGACGTTGTCGAGGAGCGTCGCGAACAGCGGCCACTCGCGATGCGCCTCGCGGAGCAGCTCGAGGTCGCCGAACTCCTTCAGCGCCGTCCCGAGCCCGTACCAGCCCGCGAGGTTGATGCGGGCCTGCGACCACGAGAACACCCACGGGATGGCCCGCAGGTCGTCGAGCGAGGAGACGGACAGGCCGCGGCGGGCCGGGCGCGAGCCGATCGGCAGGAGGCCGACCTCCTCGAGCGGCGTCACCTGGGAGAACCACTGCGGGAAGCCGTCCGCACGGACCAGCTCGTGGAACCGGCGGCGCGACGACACGTCGAGCGCCGCGGCCAGGTCGCGGTACCGCTCGGTCGCCTCGGCGTTGCGCTTCTCCGTCGACGGCGCCGACGCGAGCAGCGTCGCCGCGGCGACCTGCTCGATGTGGCGAGACGCGATGGTCGGGTCGCCGTAGCGCGCGAGGATGACCTCGCCCTGCTCCGTGAGCTTGAACCGGCCGTCGACCGAGCCCGGCGGCTGGGCGAGCACGGCACGGTTCGCGGGACCGCCCCCGCGGCCGAGCGCCCCGCCGCGGCCGTGGAACAGCGTCAGCGTGATGTCGTGCCGCTCGGCCCACTGCGCGATGCGGCTCTGCGCGTCGTGCAGCGCGAGCGTCGCGGAGACCGGGCCGACGTCCTTCGACGAGTCCGAGTAGCCGAGCATGACCTCGACGCGGCGCCCGTTCTCGGCGAGCCGGCGCTGCACCTGGGGCAGCGTGAGCATCGACTCGAGGATGTCGACGCTCGCCCGGAGGTCCGCGAAGGTCTCGAACAGCGGGATCGCGTCGACGACCGGCACCTCGTCGGCGCCCTCGAACGCGAGCTCCGCGAGCTGGTACACCGCCGCGAGGTGCTCGGGCTTCTGGGTGAACGACACGATGTAGCGGCGCGCGGCGCGGACGCCGTAGCGCTCCTGGACCGCGCCGAGCGCGCGGAACGTGTCGAGCACCTCGCGCGTGCGGTCGGACAGGTCGCCGCGCAGGCCCTTCTCCGCGATCTCCGCGAGCGCCGACTCGTGGACCTGCGAGTGCTGACGCACCTCGAGCTCCGCGAGGTGGAAGCCGAACGTCTCCACCTGCCACACGAGCTGCTGCAGGTCCCCGTACGCCGCGCGGGGAGCGCCCGCCGCGACGAGCGACTCCTGGACGACGCGCAGGTCGGACTCGAGCTGCTCCGCCGTCGCGTACGCGAGGTCCGCGTTGCGGGCGCGCGTCGCGGCGATCCGGTCCGCCACGACGAGCAGGACCGCGCGGTGCGGCTCGCGCGGGGACGCCGCCGACGCGGCGGAGGTCACGGCCTCCGAGAGGCGGCGCTGCCGCTCCCAGAGCGCCCGCAGCCCGTCCGAGGGCGGCGTGCCGTCCTGGTCGAGCGTGAGCTTGCGGCCGACGGCACGCGTCTGCTGCTCGAGCGCCGCGAGCGCGTGGTCCGCCGCGATCGCCGCGGCCTGGCGCGTGACCTCGGCCGTCACGTTGGGGTTGCCGTCGCGGTCGCCGCCGATCCACGTGCCGAGGCTGACGAACGGCCGCACGAGCGGCTCCTCGCGCCCCGCCTCGTCGCCGAGGAGCCAGTCGTCCAGGCGCCGGTAGACCGTGGGGAACGTGTCGAACATCGTCGCGTCGAACACGCCGAGCGCCGTCTTCACCTCGTCGAGGACGGACGGCTTGTGCTCGCGGATCGGCGCGGTGCGCCACATCGTGTCGATCTCGGCGAGCAGACGGCGCTCGTTCTCCGCGAGCGACGTGCCGCCGAGGCGCTGCGCGTCCCGCTCGTCGAGCAGGGTCGCGATGCGGCGGACCGCGCCGGACACCGCACGACGGCGGGCCTCGGTCGGGTGCGCCGTGAGCACCGGGCGGAACTCGAGCCGGCGGAGGCGGCGCAGCGCCTCGTCGCGACCGACCTCGCCGACGAGCTGCTCGAACGCCTCCGGGAGGGAGTCGTCGGGCGTCGTCGCGCGGGTCGCGAACTCGGCCTCGCGCTCGCGCAGGACGCGCACGCGGTGGTACTCCTCCGCGAGGTTCGCGAGGTGGAAGTAGCACGTGAAGGCGCGGGCGACCTGCTCGGCGCGCGCCATGGAGAGACCCTCGACGAGGGTCTCCGCCTCGGCCAGCACCGCGCCGGACGAGTCGTCGTACGCGCGGATGGACAGCTCGCGCAGGCGCTCGACGTCGTCGAGCAGGTCCTGCCCGCCCGTCTCGCGGAGCACGGTGCCGAGCAGACCGCCGAGCAGGCGGACGTCGTCGCGCAGCGGGGCGGGCACGTCGTGGCGGGCGAGGCCGCGCCCTGCGTGCCCGGTGTCGTCGGAGACGTCGGCGGCGACCCGGTCAGGGGCGTCGGCAGCACCCGGCGACGGGGACAGTTCCGAAGGGGAGAGGTCGTTCACGGTGACGAGAGTATTCCTTGACCGTCAGGGGACGTGAAGGCGTCCGAGGGGTGATCGTCGGTCGAGCGCCGGTCGCGCGGTTGTCAGCGACGCGCGCCGACGCGCACGGCGTCGAACGGCGCGTTCGACGCCACGCGGTCCTCGATCGAGGCGGTGACGACGTCCTTGGCGACGCGCGCGGCGTCGAGCACCGAGGCGCCCTTCGCGAGCTCGGCGGTGATCGCGGCCGCGAACGTGCAGCCCGCGCCGCTGACGCGCTCCTCGCCGATCTTCGGCGTGCGCAGCACGTGCACCTCGTCGCCGTCGACCAGCACGTCGACCGCGTCCGGGCCGGGCAGCTCGACGCCGCCCTTCGCGACGACGGCGCGCGGTCCGAGCGCCTGGACCTTGCGCGCCGCCTCGACGAGCTCCTCGACCGTCTCGATCGACTCCACGCCCGCGAGCGTGCGCGTCTCGAAGAGGTTGGGCGTCACGACGGTCGCGAGCGGGAGGACCTGCGCACGCAGCGCGGTGTCCGTGTCGAGCGCCGCGCCCGGCTCCTGGCCCTTGCAGATGAGCACCGGGTCGAGCACGACGTGCTCCCACGAGCGCGAGCGCAGCGACTGCGCGACGACGTCGATCGTCGCGGGCGTGCCGAGCATGCCGATCTTCACGACCGACGGCTCGTGCGCGACCGTCGCCGCCTCGAACTGGTCGGCGATCACCTGCGGGTCGACCGGGACGAACCGGTGACCCCAGTCGTTCTTCGGGTCGAACGAGACGATGCACGTCAGCGTGCCGACGCCGTACGTGCCCAGCTCCTGGAACGTCTTGAGGTCGGCCTGGATGCCGGCACCGCCCGTCGCCTCCGACCCGGCGATGACGTAGGCGAGCGGGGGCGTGCGGGGGTCGTCGTGCGACATGGGTTCTCCTCGGTCGGAGGTGGTCGGAGATCGTCGCCGGGGAGCCGGACGACGGGCGGAGCGGGCGGCGCGCCGCAAGTGGTCGATCGTCGGCCCGGGCCTCCACGCCTGACATGGTACGCGCCGCGCTCGTGGCAACACGGCCGCCTTCCGCAGCCTGTTCTTCCCCATCCAGATCGACGGAGCGCCATCACTCGAGTAATTTCGTGTACATTATTTTGATGGGTGATGGGGACACGCACGAGACGATCCACGGTCGACCGGTGACCGACGAGCAGATACAGGCATGGGCCGACGAGGCCGAGGCAGGGTACGACCTCCCCGCTCTCCGGCGCCGCGGTCGCGGTCGGCCGACCGTGGGCGCCGGGCCGGGAAAGCCGGTGACAGTACGTCTCGACGGACCGACGCTGGCCGCGCTCAAGGCGCGCGCCGAGGCCGAAGGGTTGAGCAGCGAGTCGGAGGCGATACGCGCCGCGGTGCGCGCCTGGGCCCACGTGGCGTGAAGGTTCACCGTTCCGCTCGCAAGCACTACGCGCGCGACCGGCTCGACCATATCGACGCGCGGCGGGACGAGGAGTGAGGACGAGCCGGTCTGCACGCCGGGTTCTACCGGCGGGGTCGTCGACTGTCCGCGGGTGTCACGTTTGCGTCGGGAACGTCGGGGATCCGCGGCTCGACGCGTTGGGAGGGTCGAAGGACTCGGGGGCTCGTGGCGCTCTTGCGGACCATCTGCGGACTGCCCGCCACGCGCCCAACTCGCGCGGCTGGGAGCACAAGAACATCCAGTGACCGCCCCACAGCGCGAAGGGCCCCGCACCCATGTCGGGTGCGGAGCCTTTCGCGTTGTGCGTCACGAACTATGCGTCCAGCAGCTGGGATACCCGCTGGTGTGACAGATCGACCAAGGTGGCGGAGTCGCGAACGCTCACGCCTGCCTGGTGTAGCAATCGGACGGTTGCCTTGCGATCCTCTTCGAACTTTCGGCGCCGCGCGTTGAGCTCTTCACGCTCTCGCATGTACGCCTCCCACATCGCCTGGCCTTCGTCTCCGAGGACGGCGGTGAGATCCCAAGACAGTTCGAAGGAGTCTTCGTCCTCGTCGAGCAGTCCGGCGAGGAGGTCACGGACCTCGCCCTCAAGGTCCGCCAGGCGTTGCGTCTCGGTTGCGCCGCCAGGCACTCCCTCGACAACTGCCACCCACCAACGCCCTTCGCGAGTGACACGTACCTTGCGCTTCACTTGTCTAGCCATCCCTTCCCGAAGAGCGGTTCGAGTGCATCTTCGTTGGAGCGAGTCACCGTCTGCGACATCTGCCCCGCGTGGCCGGTGAGGCCGATGCGACCGACCTCCGTGCCCTCCTTGTCCAGGACAACCCAGATTGTGTGTGAGCCCTTCCCGCGCTTGGGGAGTTGCTCTACCGTGCAGCCGAGGCTCTTGGCGTGCTTGCGTGCCGCCTTGAGTACCTGCGACGCGGAGCGGGTGCCTTGGACCATGAGCGTAAGTCTAACCGAATAGACACGCAAGCGTCTATTCGGCTAGACACCTGCGCACCGGCCGACAACGGGTTCAGGAGCCGACTGGGCCACTTCCCGTCTCGCGCTCGGGAGCCTGGCGTGCGGCCTCCCGGAAGCAGCGGCTTGGCCGGGGCAGGACCACTCAAGAGGGACGCGAGTCGACCGCACGGTCCCGCTCCCGCAGGTCGCCGTGGACGCGCTCACGGACCATCTGGACGCCTACCCCGCCGTCCCGACCGCGCTCGTGTTCCGCAACGTGGCACGCCTCGGTCACGCGAGCGCGTCGGAGACGCTCGACACGTACTCACGCTGTTCCCCGAGTCGGACGACCGGACGCGCGACGTCATCGAGAACGCGCTAGGTAGCGCCGTCTCGTGCGGCCACTTCGCGGCCACTGGGCGTCGAAGCGGTCTGATTCCCTGCGTTTCCGCAGGTCAAAGCGTTGAAGCGGACGAGCCGGTCTGTACGCCGGGTTCTGTTCCCGCGCGAGGTCACCCTCGCGCGGGCGACGGTCATCCATCTAGGCCCTGCGTCGCCGCAGGGCTCGAGCGGTCTACCCGACTGTGCTTCTCCGGAGAGAATCGGGCGGGCAGCCCTCCGACACAGTCTGTCTGACCTTGCTCCAGGTGGGGTTTACCGAGCCGGGCCGGTCACCCGGCCCGCTGGTGGTCTCTTACACCACCGTTTCACCCTTACCGCGCCGGGCGAAGCCGAAGCCTGCCTGACGCGGCGGTCTGTTCTCTGTGGCACTGTCCCGCGGGTCACCCCGGGTGGGCGTTACCCACCACCTTGCCCTTCGGAGCCCGGACGTTCCTCGGCGAGGAGCACGAGGCCCCTCGACGCGACCGTCCGACCGACTCGTCCGCACGGGCAAGATTACCGGTCCCGGGCGGATCGTCGAACCAGCGACCGGCCCACCGGAGGGGCGGCGCCCCCGTAGGATGGCCCGCCCCCTCACACCCGGATCCCGGAGGTCTGACGTGCCCGCCCCCGCCGTACCGTCCGGCCCCGACGCACCGACCCGCGCACCTGCCGGGGACGCGTCCGGCGAGCTCGCTCGGGAGCAGGAGTTCCTGGCCGCCGCCCGCACGCAGCTGGCCCGCATGCGCGAGCAGGCCCGGTCGCTCCACGCCCTCGCCGGGGACCGGGTCAGCGCCGAGTATCTCGAGGCGGCGCTCGCCCGCCGGCTCGCCCAGCTCGCTGACGACCCGGAGGTCCCGCTCTTCTTCGGACGCATCGACCTCGACGCCGTGGACCGCGCGCCCGCCGAGGTCTTCCACATCGGCCGTCGCCACGTCTCCGACCCCGAGGGCGACCCGCTCGTCGTCGACTGGCGCGCCCCCGTGAGCACGCCCTTCTACCGCGCCACCCGCACCGAGCCGATGGGCGTCGCCGTCCGCCGCCGCTACGGCTTCCAGCGCGGTGCCCTCACCGGCTTCGAGGACGAGTCGCTCACCGCCCCGGGTCCCGGTGCGGAGTCCTCCGCGATCCTCGAGGCCGAGATCGAGCGGCCCCGTACCGGCCCGATGCGCGACATCGTCGCCACCATCCAGCCCGAGCAGGACGTCATCGTGCGCAGCGGGCTCGACCGGACCGTCGTCGTGCAGGGCGCGCCCGGCACCGGCAAGACCGCCGTCGGGCTGCACCGCGCCGCGTACCTGCTGTACTCCCACCGGGAGCGGGTGAGCCGCGCCGGCATGACCGTCGTGGGGCCCAACGCGAGCTTCCTGCGGTACATCCGCGACGTGCTGCCCGCCCTCGGCGAGGTCGACGCGGCCCAGACCACCGTCGAGGAGATCGTCGCGACGCACGGGCGTCTGCGCGGGACGGAGCCGCCGGACGTCGCCCGGCTCAAGGGCGACGCACGCATGGCCGAGGTGCTCCGTCGCGCCGTGTGGTCCCACGTGGCGGAGCCGTCCGAGGCCCTGGTGCTGCCGCGCGGCGCACGCCGCTGGCGCGTCGCCGCGCACGAGGCGCGCGAGTGCGTCGCGCAGGTGGTCGGCCGGGAGCCACGCTTCGACGCCGGTCGCGACCACCTGCGGCACGCGCTCGCGCACCGGGTCCTCGTGCAGATCGAGGAGTCCGGCGAGGCGCTCGACGAGCGGGCCTGGGACACGCTCGCGCGCACCCGACCGGTCCGGGACTACACCGCCGCGGTGTGGCCGAAGGTCACGCCGACGGCGCTGCTGCACCGGCTCCTCGTCGACCCTGCGTTCCTCGCCACGAGCGCCGACGGCGTCCTCACCGCGGCCGAGCAGGAGCTGCTGCGCCCGGCCCGACCGTCCCGGACGCCGGGCACGGCCCGCTGGACGCTGGCCGACCTCGTCCTGCTCGACGAGGTCGCCGACCTGCTGGCCCGCGGCGCGTCGGTCGCGCACGTCGTGGTGGACGAGGCGCAGGACCTGTCGCCGATGATGCTGCGCGCTCTCGGGCGCCGGGCGCGCACCGGCTCGCTGACGGTGCTGGGCGACCTGGCGCAGGCGACGACGCCGTGGGGGGTCTCCTCGTGGACCGACGCACTGACGCACCTCGGCAAGCCCGACGGCCACGTGGAGCAGCTCACCGCGGGCTTCCGCGTCCCCGGCGACGTCATCGAGTACGCGGCCCGCCTGCTGCCCTCGATCGCGCCGGATCTCGCTCCCCCGGTCGCCGTCCGTCGCGCCCGGGGCGAGCTGGTCCTCACCACGGAGCCGCTGGTGGACCTGGTCCGCACGGCGCTCGCCCGGGAGGGGTCGGTCGGTCTGATCGTGCCCGACGGCGGCGCGGAGGCCGCGCGCAGGGCGCTCACCCAGGCCGGCCTCGCCTTCGCGGTCGTCGGCGAGGCGTCGGACGACGACGGCGCGGTCGAGTTCGACGCGCGCCTCGACCTCGTGCCCGCGTCGCTCGCGAAGGGGCTGGAGTTCGACCACGTCGTGCTGGACGACCCGGAGGGCGTCGTCCGGGGCGAGGCCGACCGGGTCACGGGGCTGCGGCGCCTGTACGTCTGCCTGACCCGCGCGGTGACCTCCCTCGCCGTCCGCCACCGCGACGACCTGCCCGCCGAGCTCCGCCGTCCGTGACGGGCGCCCCGGTGCGCGGGACGGTCGCGCGCCGGGACCGTCGTGTCGGACCTCGTCGGTAGGGTGCCCTGGTGGCCACAGCGACTGCGACCGAACCGGCTCTCGACGTGCTCCGGCGGGTCTTCGGGTACGACTCGTTCCGGGGCGAGCAGGCCGCCATCATCGACACCGTCGTCGGCGGCGGCGACGCCCTGGTACTCATGCCCACCGGCGGGGGCAAGTCGCTGTGCTACCAGATCCCCGCCCTGGTCCGCGCGGGGACCGGCGTCGTGGTGTCCCCGCTCATCGCCCTCATGCAGGACCAGGTGGACGCCCTCGCCGCGCTCGGCGTGCGCGCGGCGTTCCTCAACTCCACGCTGTCCGTCGAGGACCGCCGCGCCGTGGAGCGTGAACTCGTAGCGGGCGAGCTCGACCTGCTCTACGTGGCACCGGAAGGGCTCCGCAGCCGCGCCACCCTCGACCTGCTCGACAGGACCCCGATCGCGCTCTTCGCGATCGACGAGGCGCACTGCGTGTCACAGTGGGGGCACGACTTCCGGCCCGACTATCTCGAGCTGTCGGTGCTGCACCAGCGCTGGCCGTCCGTCCCGCGCATCGCGCTGACGGCGACGGCGACGGCGGCCACGCGGGCCGAGATCGCCCAGCGCCTCGACCTGGAGGGCGCGCGGCACTTCGTGTCCAGCTTCGACCGGCCCAACATCACCTACCGGATCGTGCCCAAGGACCGTCCGGAGAAGCAGCTGCTCGACCTGCTGCGCACCGAGCACGCCGGGGACGCGGGGATCGTCTACTGCCTCTCGCGCGCGTCGGTGGAGAAGACCGCCGCGACGCTCGTCGAGAACGGGATCGAGGCGCTGCCCTACCACGCAGGGCTGCCCGCGTCGGTGCGCTCCGCGAACCAGGCCCGGTTCCTGCGCGAGGACGGCCTCGTCATGGTGGCGACGATCGCGTTCGGCATGGGCATCGACAAGCCCGACGTCCGGTTCGTCGCGCACCTCGACCTGCCCAAGTCGGTCGAGGGGTACTACCAGGAGACGGGGCGCGCCGGGCGTGACGGGCTGCCGTCCACCGCCTGGCTGGCCTACGGCCTCGCCGACGTCGTGCAGCAGCGCAAGCTGATCGCGACGTCCGACGGCGACGCCGCGCACCGGCGCAACCTGGGCCTGCACCTCAACGCGATGCTCGCCCTCTGCGAGACCGTCGAGTGCCGCCGGGCCCAGCTCCTCGCCTACTTCGGGCAGGACCACCCGGGGGGCTGCGGATCCTGCGACACGTGTCAGGCCCCGCCCGAGGCCTGGGACGGGACGGTCGCCGCACAGAAGGTGCTCTCGACCGTGTTCCGCCTGGACCGCGAGCGCGGGCAGAGCTTCGGCGTCGGGCAGGTCGTCGACATCCTCCTCGGCCGGGACACGGAGAAGGTCCGACGGTTCCGGCACCAGGAGCTGTCGGTGTTCGGGGTCGGGAACGACCTGTCCGAGCACGAGTGGCGGGCCGTGGTGCGTCAGCTCCTCGCCCAGGGGCTGCTCACGGTCGAGGGCGTGCACGGGACGCTCGTGCTCACCGAGGGGAGCGGGGAGGTCCTGGCCCGGCGTCGCGAGGTCCGGATGCGCCACGAGCCGGCGCGCCCGGCGCGTGCGGCGAAGGCACGGAAGGGGGCGGCCGCCGCCGAGCTGGCCGAGGCCGACGTCCCGCTCTTCGAGGCGCTGCGCGCCTGGCGGGCGGGGGAAGCGAAGGCCCAGGGCGTGCCCGCCTACATCGTGTTCGGGGACGCGACGCTCCGGGGGATCGCGACCGCCCGGCCCGGCTCGCTCGACGGGCTCGCGCTGGTGAGCGGCGTCGGTGAGAACAAGCTCGCCCGGTACGGCGACGCGGTGCTGGCGGTCGTCGCCGAGGGAGGATGAGCCGGCCCACACCGGGCTCAGGGCCGTCCCCCGTCGCCTGAACGGGGGCCGTCCGCGGGATCGGTCACACGTCGACGCGGTACGACAGCGCGAGCTCGTCGCCGCTGACCCCACGGATGCCCCAGCTCTCGCGCGGGCTCTCGAGGATCACGAGCTCGACGTCGTCCGGGGTCAGGCCGAGGGCGGGCACGACGTCGTCGTACAGCGCCGCGATGAGCGACCGCTTGGCCTCGCGCGTGCGGCCCGTGAAGCACACGACCTCGACGACGAGGTACGCGTCCGAGCGCGGGGCGACCAGGTCGTCGTCATCCAGGAGCAGGAAGCGGTGGAACCGCTTGTCCGGCGGGAGCTGCCAGGTGCGCACGAGCGCATCGTGCAGCGCGTCGGACACCTCCGCCCGCCGCTCGCCCCACACGCTGCGCCGTCCGTAGATCTTCACCTGGGCCATCGGGCGAGCCTAGCCGTGACGCACCCCACGCCGTCGTCCCTGGTCACCCGCCGCGACGACGCGGCGTCCGCTCGTAGAGTGGCCGCGTGCTCGTGCTGCTCCCCCCGTCCGAGGGCAAGACCCCCGCGCCCGACGGCGCCGCGCCGGTCGACCTCGCTGCGCTCACCTCTCCCGCCCTCACTGCGCACCGCGTGCAGGTCCTCGACGCGCTCGCCGCGGCGAGCGCGCGCCCGGACGCGCACGACGTCCTCGGTACGACGCCGGGGCTCGTCGACGAGGTGCGCCGCAACACGGCCCTGCGCACCGCGCCCGCGGGGTCCGCGGCCGACATCTACACGGGCGTGCTCTACGGCGCCGCCGACCTCGCGGGCGCGCTCGCGTCGGGCGGCGAGACCGCGCGCCGGGCGCGCGAGGACGTCCGCGTCGTGTCGGCGCTGTGGGGCGCCCTCTCCCCCGCCGACCGCGTCCCCGCCTACCGGCTCTCCATGGCCGTCGACCTGCCGGGGGTCGGGAAGCTCGCGGCCGCGTGGCGACCGCACCTCGCCCCGGTGCTCGACGAGCGTGCGGCCGGGGACGTCGTCGTCGACTGCCGGTCCGCGACGTACGTGGGCGCGTGGAAGCCCGCGACGACCGGTCCGCGGTCGGCCGACTGGGTCGCCGTGCGGGTGGTGCGCGAGCACGCCGGGAAGCGCACCGTCGTCTCGCACAACGCCAAGCACACCCGCGGCGTGCTCGCCGGGCACCTGCTGCGCCGGACTGCGGCGTCGCCGTCGTCGGCCGCAGAGCTGCTCGACGCCGCGGGCGAGCTCGTCGGCACGGTGATCGGCACCGAGGTGGGCTCGGGCCTGAGCTACAGCCTCCTGGAGGCGACGCTCCACGACGCCACGACCCGCACCGGCCCGCGGACGCTCGAGCTCGTCATCGCCTGAGCGATCGACCGGGTCCCAGGCCCGCACCCGCTGCGGCCCGGCGCGGCGAGGTCCACAGTGGACGCATGGTCTACAGCGAGGACCTCGCCGAGCGGATCCGCGGCGCTCTGGGGCCGCGCGCTCCGTTCGACGAGCGGAAGATGTTCGGCGGCATCGCGTTCCTCGTCAACACGCACATGGCGCTCGGCGTGACCCGGGACGACCTCATGGTGCGGGTCGGCAAGGACGGCACGGGCGCCGCGCTCGAACGTGGCGGCACGGTCATGGAGATGGGCGGTCGCCCGATGACGGGCATGATCCTCGTCGACGGCGCACGGGTCGCCGACCCGGACGATCTCGACGCGTGGGTCGCGACGGCCGTCGAGCACGCCCTCACGGAACCCGCCAAGGCAAAAAACCCCGGAGAAGTGTGAACGCGCCGCGGCGGCGCCGGACTCCGCCGGCGAGGTAGAACCCGCCGCCTCGGGGTAGAACGCGCGGAGCTCTACCTCGCGACCGGAGGCTCTATCTCGCGGAGGACGGACGTCAGAGGTCGCTCAGGACGCCCTGGGCGGTGAGCTCGCTCGTGCCGTCGGCCCACAGGCGCAGGATGCTCACCGACGCGGGGGGCACGCGCACGCGCGACCACTGCGACGGCGGCGCGCCGAGCGCGGTGCCGATCGCGGCGCGCACCTGCACCGCGTGGCCCACGACGACCGTCGTCCGGCCCGCCGGTCCCGCACCCGGCAGGAGCGTGTCGACGAGGTCCTGGAGCCCGTGCCAGACGCGCGCGCCGACGTCGGCGTAGGACTCGCCGCCCGGGGCCGCGGTCGTGCCCGTCGTGTGCCACGCGTGCAGGCGGCCCGGCCACGCGGCGTCGATCTCCGCGGCGGTGAGCCCCTCCCACTCCCCGAAGTCGACCTCGGCGAACCGGTCGTCGGTCGTGACGTGGACGCCGAGCCGGCGGCCGACCGCGCGCGCCGTCTCCTGCGCGCGCACCATGGGCGAGGCGACGATCGCGGTCGGGCGTGGCAGGTCGGGCCAGGCCTGGCGTCCAATTCGGAACACCAGGTCGGCCGCCTGCGCGGCCTGCGTGCGCCCCCGCGCCGTCAGCGACGGGCCGGGGACCGACGACCCGCTGAACGCGCCCGCGACCGTGAGCGGCGTCTGCCCGTGCCGCACCAGCACGACGGTAAGGGCGGGCGCGTCGTCGAACCGGACCGCGGCGCCGGACGGGCGGGCGGGGGTGTCGAACGCGGCCGACTCCCCCGGGACCTCGGCGGGCGCGCCGGCGGCGGCGGGTTCGGGCTCGTCGTCGCCGCCACCCGGCGCGGCGGCGGGCGGGTAGTCGCGCGCGACCGTCCCCGCCGTGTCCATCGCCTCGTTCGCGAGGGCGTCCGCCGCGGAGTTCTGCGCGCGTGGCACCCACTCGTACGCGACCTGGCCCGCCGGCAGCACCGCGGCGGCCTCGGCGGCGAGGCGGCGCATGTCGTCGTGCTTGATCTGCCACCGCCCGGACATCTGCTCGACGACGAGCCGCGAGTCCATCCGCACGGTCACCCGCGCGTCCGGGTCGATCTCCGCGGCGGCGCGCAGCCCCGCGACGAGGCCGGAGTACTCGGCGACGTTGTTCGTCGTCGTCCCGAGGAACGCGGCGCGCTCGGCGAGGACCTGCCCGCTCGCGCCGTCGCGCACGAGCGCGCCGAAGCCCGCCGGGCCCGGGTTGCCCCGGGACCCGCCGTCGGCCTCGACGACGAGGTGCCGCCGACCGTCCGCGCTCACGCGCCGGCGCCCTCCGGCCGCACCACGATGTGGCCGTAGTCCTCGAGCCGCACGACCTGGTCGGGCGCGGCGGACGTGATCGCTGCGAGCTCGGCCGGGCTCAGGGACACGTTCAGCCCGTCGACGTGCTGGCCGCGCAGCGCGACGACGCCCCGGCCGCCGTTCTGGTCGCGCACGCGCTCGTACAGGGCGAGGAGCCCGGCGTCGAGGCCCGCGACGGCGTCGGTCCGTTTGCCCGCGACCTGGCCGGCCTCGGCGTCGAGCTCGGCGAAGCGCGCGTCGCGCACGGCCACGACCTCGGCCTTCGCGGCCTCGAGCTCGGCGTTCGCGGACTCGAGCCTGGCGAGCGCCTCCTCGTGCGCCTCGAGCCGCTCCATGACGTCGAGCTCGACCTCCTCCAGCACGCCCTGGCGGCGCGCGAGGGACTCGAGCTCGGCGACGAGCGCCTGCGCGTCCTTGGCCCCGACCTGCCCCGAGTCGAGCCGCGACTGGTCGCGCGCCGCGCGGGTGCGCACCTGCTCGACGTCGGTCTCGGCCTTGGTGAGCTCGCGCTTGAGGTCGCTCACCGCCGTGCGGGACTCGACGAGCTTGCCCCGCAGGTCCGCCATCTGGGCGTCGAGCTCGGCGATGCGCGCGTGCTCGGGCAGGTTCTTGCGCTGGTGCGCGAGCTGCTGCGCCCGCGTGTCGAGCTCCTGGACGTCGAGCAGGCGGAGCTGGTCGGCGGGCGGTGCGGTGGCCACAGGTGGTTCCTTTCGTGGGCCCCGTGCGGGGCCGGCGTGCGGGGTCGGGGCGTCAGGCGTGCGGGGCGTCGGGATCGGCGGGCAGGTCGGCCGGCACGGACGCGACCCGTGCGGTCCACGGGTCCGTGACGAGCGTGCTCACGCGCGTCTCGACGGCGGTCCCGGGCTGCTCGCGCGCGAGGGTGCGCGCGAGGTCCTCGGCAGCGTAGCGGAGCCACGGCCACTCGGAGGCGTAGTGCGGCACGTCCACGAGGAACGGCGTCCCCGCCTCGCCGCCGCCCTCGAGCCGCGCGCGCTCGCGCAGCTCGGAGACCGGGTGGTGGCGCAGGTCCGACGTGAGGTAGACGTCGGCGCCGCTCGCCCGGACGGCGTCGAACAGCGAGTCGCCCGACCCGCCGACCACGGCGACGGACTCCACGGGGGCGTCGAGGTCGCCCGCGACGCGCACGCCCTGGACCGTGGGCGGGAGCACCTCGGCGACGCGCTGCGCGAAGCCGCGCAGCGTCGTCGGCTCCGCGAGGCGCCCGACCCGGCCCGTCCCGGTCGACGCCGCCTCGTGCGGCGACGGCGCCGGGTGCGCGACGAGGGGAACGCGGTGCAGCAGGTCGAGGGCGTCTGCGAGCGCGTCGGCGACGCCGCGCTCCGCCGCGTCGGCGTTCGTGTGCGCGACGTACAGGCCGCAGCCGCCCCGGATGAGCCGGTGCACGAGCGAGCCCTTGAACGTCGTCGCGGCGACCGAGTGCACGGGCCGCAGGAACAGGGGGTGGTGCGTGACCAGGAGGTCCGCGCCCCAGGCGAGCGCCTCGTCCGCGACCTCCTCGACCGGGTCGACGGCGAACAGCACCCTGCGCACGGGCGCGCCCGGGTCCCCGGCCACGAGCCCGACGGCGTCCCACGCCTCGACCGTCGACGGCGGGTACAGCTCGTCCAGCGTCCGCACGACGCGACCGAGCGTCGGGTGCACGGCGGCGTCGGCCACGGGGACGGCGGACGAGGGGTCGGCGCTCGTCGTCGCGGTGCCCGTCTCGGCGCCCGTCGTCGCGGTGCCCGTCTCGGGGCTCGTCGTCTCGGTGCTCGGGTCGGGCGCGACGGTCATGGCGGCAGGCTATCCCGCGCGGGGCGCCCGGGTGCCGCCGGACGTGGTTTGATGGATTGCGCAAACCATCATCCCGCTGCACCGGAGGACCCGTGCCCCGCACACCTCGCCCCGACCGACCCGACGACGGCGCCCGCGGCGACGGCGTCCGCGGCACCGACGAGGCCGCTCCCCTCTACCGCATCAAGGCCGAGCTCTTCCGGTGCCTCGCGCACCCCACCCGCATCCAGGTGCTCGAGGTCCTGGCGGCCGACGCCGACCACACCGCACCCGTGTCCGACCTCCTGGACGTCACCGGGTGCGAGCCCTCCCAGCTCTCCCAGCACCTCGCCGTGCTGCGCCGGGCCGGGGTCGTCACCTCGACCCGCAGCGGCAACGCGGTCGAGTACCGCCTCGCCGAGCCCCTCGTCGCCGAGCTCCTCGTCGTCGCGCGCGCGTTCCTCCTTTCGAGCCTCGCGGGCGCGTCCGGCCAGCTCGAGGCCGCGCGACGGCTCCCCGCCCTGCCGGGCGCGTCGGCGCGCGCCGTGCTCGACGCGACCGCGTCGGACGCCACCACGTCGACCGTCTCCGCATGAGCCGCCTCGCCGCCGTCCGCGACCTGCTCCCGCGCCGCTCCGACTACGACCTGCGACCCCGGACCCTGCGCGCCGACCTGCTCGCCGGCGTCACCGTGGGCGTCGTCGCCCTCCCGCTCGCGCTCGCGTTCGGCGTCAGCTCCGGCGTCGGGGCGGCGGCCGGTCTCGTCACCGCCGTCATCGCCGGCGTCGTCGCCGCCGTGCTCGGCGGGTCGAACCACCAGGTCTCCGGCCCGACCGGGGCGATGGCCGTCGTGCTCGCGCCGATCGTCGTCACCCACGGGCTGGGCTCCGTCGCGCTCGTCACCGTCCTCGGCGGGCTCGTGGTCCTCGTCGCGGGGCTCGCCCGGCTCGGGCGGGTCGTCACATACATCCCCTGGCCGGTCGTCGAGGGCTTCACGCTCGGGATCGCCTGCATCATCTTCCTCCAGCAGGTCCCGGCCGCGGTCGGGGTCGACGCGGACCCCGGCCACAACACGTTCGTGACCGCCGTCGGGGCCGTGCGCACCGCCGTGACCGACGTCCCGCCCGCCCCGGTCCTGTGGACGCTCGGGTCCGTCGCGCTCGTCGCCGCGACCATGCTGCTGCTCCCCCGCGCCCACGCGGCGATCCCCGCGTCGCTCGTCGCGGTCGTGCTGGCCACCGTCCTCGTCGAGGTGCTCGGCGCGCCCGTCCCGCGCATCGGCGCCCTGCCGTCGTCCCTGCCCGCGCCCGTCCTGCCGACGTTCACCCCCGGCGCGCTGCGCGACCTCGGCGGCGCCGCCCTCGCGATCGCCGCGCTCGCGGCCATCGAGTCGCTGCTGTCCGCCCGCGTCGCCGCGTCCATGGTGCAGACCGGGTCGCCCGGGGGCTCCGTCTACCAGCCCGACCGCGAGCTCGTCGGGCAAGGCCTCGCGTCCGTGGCGAGCGGCCTCTTCGGCGGCATGCCCGCCACGGGAGCCATCGCCCGCACCGCCGTCAACGTGCGCTCCGGCGCCCGCACGCGGCTCGCCGCCGTCGTGCACGCCGTCGTGATCCTCGCCGTCATCTACCTCGCCACCGGCCCGGTCTCCCGGATCCCGCTCGCCGCGCTCGCCGGGGTGCTCATGGTGACGAGCTTCCGGATGATCGGCGCCCGCACGATCCGCTCGGTGGTCGGCGCCGGACGGTCCAGCGCGGCGACCTTCGTCGTGACCGCCGTCGTCACCGTCGCGTTCGACCTCGTGCAGGCCATCGAGATCGGCATCCTCGTCGCCGCGTTCTTCGCGCTGCGGACCGTCGCCCGCGCCTCGGCCGTGCACCGCGACCCGCTCCCCGGGCCCGCCCAGCCGGGCGACGAGCACGTCGCGCTCTTCCGTCTCGAGGGCTCCATGTTCTTCGGCGCCGCGGACCGCGTGCTCACCGAGGTGACCGACGCCTCGGCGCACGACGACGTCGCGGTCGTGGTCCTGCGGCTCTCCCAGCTCCGCATGGTCGACGCGACCGGCGCCAAGGCGCTCGGCGAGCTCGTCGAGGGGCTCGAGGCGCGCGGCGTGACCGTGCTCGTCAAGGGCGTCCAGGAACGGCACCGGTCTCTCCTCACGAACGTCGGGGCGCTCGCCGAGCTCCGCCACGAGAACCACCTCTTCGACACGCTCGACGACGCGATCGAGCACGCGCGCTCCCACGTGCGTCGCGCCGCCCGGGGCACGGACGTCCCCCAGGTGCGCGGGCTGCGCCCGTCGACCTGACCCTCGGTACGATGCGGCGGTGCAGCGCAGGGTGGGCCGTCGCGCCGGGGCCGCTGGTGCGGCCGCCGGGCTGGTCCTCCTGGTCGTGTGGCTGGTCGGTCCCGTGCTCCGGGTCGAGCTCGACGAGGCGGGCACGCCCCCGCTCCCGACGTTCCCCGACGGCGTCCAGGTCGTCGACGAGGGGATCGGCTGCGGCTCGGGCGGCTGCTGGCGCGAGCTGACGCTCTCGTGGCCCGGGCACGACCGCGACGCCGTCCGTGCGCGGGTCGGCCTGGACGAGGCGGGGCGGCGGTGCGACGCGATGTCGGTCCTCGACCGGCGGGTCCGGTGCGTGGGGGAGGTCGACGACGAGGCGTCCGGCCCCACGCTCCGCGTCGACGTCGGATGGCACCGACCGCTCGGGCTGTGAGCGGTGCGCGGGCCGTCTAGCGTGGTCGGATGCACGAGTTCGTGCGAGCCCCGTCCCGCGCGCTGCCGCCCGGCGTCGTGTCGATGGTCGGCTACCGGCTCCGGACCCCGCCCACCGAGGGCGCGCCGCCCGTCCACCGTGGCCTGCCCTCGCCGTGGCTCACGCTCGTGGTGAGCACCGCCGGGGTCGTCCCGACCTCGCCCGGGCCGGACGACGTCCCGGTGCGGTACGAGTCGCTGGTCGGCGGCCTGCACACCCGGCCGGCCCTCATCCACCAGCCGCAGGAGCAGGCGGGCGTGCAGCTCGCGCTCGACCCCCTCGCCTGCCGGGCGCTGCTGGGCGTGCGCGCGGGCGACCTCGGCCTCGTCGAGGACGGCGACGCCGTCCTCGGCCCCGCCGCCGCGCGGCTGCGCGAGCAGGCCGCCGAGGCGGGCTCGTGGCCCGCCGCGTTCGAGCCCGTCCTCGCGACCTTCGCCGGCCGCGACGGACCGCCGGGCGGCCCCGGTGCCCCACCGGTCCGCACCGAGGTGCGCGCCGAGGTCGCGGAGGCGTGGCGCCTGCTCGTCCGCAGCCGGGGTCGGGCGCGCGTCCGCGACGTCGCGCGGCACGTCGCCCTCGGCGAGCGACAGCTCGAGACGCTGTTCCGGGCCGAGCTCGGCGTCACGCCCCGGGCCGCGCGCGGTCTCGTGCGGTTCGACGCCGCACGCCGCCAGGTGCAGCGCCTCGCCCTCGGCCGGGGCGCCTGGACGCTCGCCGACGTCGCCGCGCAGACCGGGTACGCCGACCACTCCCACCTGGTGCGCGACTTCCGCCGGTTCGCCGGCACGAGCCCGACCGCCTGGGTGCGCGAAGAGCTCGGGAACATCCAAGCCGGCGGCCACACCGACGGGCCAGGGTGGGGACATGAGCATCCACGAGAGCACCCGCACGACCGCTGACACCTCCCCCACCGCCGCGGCGCCGACCCCGGTGCCCGACGCGCCGCCGCCGACGGTCTGGCCCACCCTCCAGGCGCACGACGCCCGCGACCTCGTCGCGTTCCTCACCGACGTCGTCGGGTTCGTCGCGACGGCCGTCATGGCGGGCGACGACCGCGACGTCGCCCACGCCCAGCTCGACTGGCCGCACGGCGGCGGGGTCATGCTCGGCAGCCACTCCCCCGACCGCGAGTGGTCGCGCGAGCCCGGGACCTGCGGCACGTACGTCGTCGTCCCCGACAGCGAGATCGAGGCGCTCGACGCGCGGCTCCGCGAGCGCGCGCCGGGGGCCGGAGGTCGCGTCGTCATCCCCCTCCGGGACACGGACTACGGGAGCCGAGAGCTCGTCCTCCAGGACCCCGAGGGCAACCTGTGGTCGTTCGGCACCTACCGCGGCGAGCCGCGGCGCTGACGCCGCCGGGCGACGGCACCACCGGGCGACGGGTCCGCCGCGGCCCGCCGCTCGTCCCTCACTTCGCCTCGGCGTAGTGGTCGACGACCGCGACGGTGAGCGGGAAGTCGACCGGGAACTCCCCGAAGAGGAGGCGCCCCGCCTCCGCCGCCGCCGCGCGCACCTCGTCGGCCACCGCCTCGGCGAGCTCGGCCGGCGCGTGCACGACGACCTCGTCGTGGAGGAAGAACACAAGATGCGCCCGGTCGGCGAACGGCGCGGGCGCGGCCCCCGGGGTCACGGCGAGGGGCAGCTCCCACAGCCGGCGCCGGATCGAGGCGAGCCAGCACAGCGCCCACTCGGCGGCCGTGCCCTGCACGACGAAGTTCCGGGTGAAGCGGCCCCACGCCCGGGTGTACGACCGGGCGCGGGCCTGCGCGTCCGCGCCCGTCCGGCCGCTCCCGACGTCCTCCGCGCCGTCCTCGACCGCGTACGCGCCCTCCTGGGCGGCCTGCCACGACTCGCCGGGGCGCGGCGAGCTGCGGCCCAGGAGGGTCGACACGACCTCGCCGCGCTCGCCCGCCTGCGCGGCGCGCTCCACGAGCCCGATCGCGTCGGGGAACGCCTTCGCGAGGCGCGGCAGGACGAGCGCGCTGTCGCCGGTCGTACCCCCGTACATCGCCCCGAGCATCCCGACCTTCGCGTGGTCGCGCGTCGCGACCGCCCCCGACGCGACGATGCCGGCGTACATGTCGCCCCCGCGCCCGGCCGCCGCCATGCGCTCGTCGTGCGCGAGCCCGGCCAGCACGCGCGGCTCGAGCTGCGCGGCGTCCGCGACCACGAGCTTCCAGCCCGGGTCGGCGACGACCGCGCGGCGCACCTGCTGAGGGAGCTGCAGCGCCCCGCCGCCGCTCGACGCCCACCGGCCAGTGACGACGCCGCCCACGACGTACTCGGTGCGGAACCGGCCGTCGTGGACCCACGTGGCGAGCCAGGACCAGCCGTTCGCGGTGAAGAGCCGCGAGAGCTTCTTGTACTCGAGCAGCGGCTCGACGACGGGGTGGTCGGCGCGCTCGAGCTCCCACTTGCGCAGCGACCGCACGCCGACGCCCGCGTACTGCAGGGCCTTGAGCAGGTCCGGGTGCGAGTCCGGGTTGAGGGTCGGTGGTGCGTCGAGGGCGGCGCGGATGCGCGCGACCAGGTCCTCCATGCGGGCGGGCCGCTCGCCCGGTCGCGGACGCGGGCCCAGCGCGTCCGTGAGGATCGCGTCGTGCACGTCGGCGCGCCACGGGACGCCCGCGTGGTGCATCTCCGCCGCGACGAGCGCACCCGCCGACTCGGCGGCGAGCAGCATCCGCAGGCGCCCCGGTCCGCCCGGGCCGTCGGCCCCCCCGACCGCGGCGAGCTGGTCGCGCAGCTCCGCGACCGGGTCGAGCTCGACGCGCGGCGCGTCCTGCGGCCCGAGCTCGAACAGGCCCACGGGCCGCGGCTCCGCCGTCGGCTCACGCCCCGCGGAGACCGCGGCGAGCACGTCCCACGGACCCGGTTCGCGCCGCGCGAGCGCCGAGCCCGCAGCGAGCTGCGAGCGTCGCAGCACGACGTGCGACAGGCGCAGGTCGTGCGACCGCTCCACGCGCCGGCCCTCCGCGAGGAGCCGCGGGTACCACCGGTTCGTGTCGTCCCACGTCTCGCGGACCAGGTCCGCCGGGCCGTCGACGACGTGCTCGACCCTGGCCCGGTCGAGCGGCCCGACGTGGACGGCGTACGTGCTCATGCGCGCGCCGCCCGGTCGGTCGTGCCGCCGGGAGCCGTCACGGCGCGCGCGAGGGCGCGACCGCGCGACGCGACGAGCGCCGCGCGCAGGAGCCGCGCGGCGTCGGGCTCGCCGGCGACGAGCGCCACCGCGCCGGACAGCGTCGGCGCCCCCACGTCGTCCGCGGTGCGCGCCGCGCGCGCGAGCGCGGCCTCCTGCTGGGGGCTCAGGTGCCGACGGCCGGTCGCGGCGAGCGCCACGGCGGCGTCGAGCACGGTGGCGCAGACGTCCTCGACGGGGGCCGGTGCCGTGACCTCGTGCACCTGGGTCGTGGCGCGCCCGCGCAGCGCCCGGACGCGTGCGCGCAGCCGGGTCCACGTGCTCGACCAGGCGCGGTGGTCGTAGGCGGGCGTCAGCGTCGGCACGACGAGCCCGAGCCCGCCGCCGGGACGCTCGACGAACAGGCCGACCGCCTCGACCCCGCCGGAGTCGAGGTCGTGCTCGACCGCGACGGCGACGAGGCGACGGTTCCCCGCCGCGACCCCGAGGAGGGTGTCGCAGGCCGGCTCGTCCGCGGCGTCGACGCGCACGACGGTCGGGGCGCCGTCGGCGGCCACGAGGTGCCACGTGAGCTCCTGCGCGACCTCGTCGACGCCGATACGGCCCGCGTCCCGGACCATGACGACACGCACCACGACCGGTCTCCGCCCGAACCCGACCTCGGTCCGCGCGTCGAGCGACACCGTCCGCTCCGCGACGTCCCGCAGCGCGTCGGCAGTCAGCGGCCCGAGCGGCTCGACGACAGGCTCCTCGCCCGCGCGCAGCGTCCCCGCGCGCTCGGTCGCGCCGCGCAGGGCGAACGGGCCGCGGCACAGCGACTCCACCGAGCGTCCCCACACGAGCGGGAGGTCCCAGGAGCGGCGGAACGTGGGGTCGGCACCGGGCGGCCGACCGGTGGTGACCGCCCGCGTCCTGCCCTCGACGGCGTCCCACAGGTGGACGGTCACCCCGCGCGCCCCCGAGGGGGCGACCCACCAGCGCGCGCCGAGCGGGAGGAGGTGCGGCAGGTCGGTCACGCGCTCGTCCGGAGCCGTGGCGTCCGGCGCGGGCTCGGCCCGCACGAACGCCCAGAGCTCGGCCAGGGCGAGCAGGCATTCCTCCTCGTCGACGGCGTCCCGGCGGTCCGCGAGCGCCTCGAGCCGCCCGACCGCGGACGTGACGAGCCGCTGCACCGCGGGCCGGCGCCCGAGCCGCGCGAGCACACCGGCGCCGCGCAGCTCCTCCAGGTCGTCGCGGCCGAGGTGCGAGAGCCCGACGTCGAGCACCCGCTCGACGGCGCGCGCGACCTCGTCCGCGACCGCGCGCGCATCGGGGACCCCCGCGGAGCGCGGTGTGGCGGTGGCTGTCTCCTCGGGCCACGGCCAGGCACGGCCGTGCGCGCGCCAGGCGCGGGCGAGCGCCTCGAGCCGCCACCGACGGTCGTCCGGCCGGGCCGCCGAGGACGCCTGGCCGGGGCGTTCGCGCTCCACGAGCATCCCCGCGAACCCGGCGCCCGCGACGTAGGTGACGCGCGGCGCGCCGGGCCAGGCGATCACCACGCGGGGACCGTCCACCGTCACGTCCGTGGAGCCGCCGGGCATCGGCGTGTCCGCCCGTTCCCGCAGCTCCTGGGCGACCGCGCGCACGACGGCGGCCCCGGCCGCGCGGTGCACCGCCCGCGGGTCGAGCGCGAGGACCTCGCCCAGCGGGTCGGCCCCCGACGCGGCACGAGGACCAGCGTCTGGCTGCGGTGGCGCGCCCGCCCCGGCGCGCTGCGCCGTCGGACCCGCCGAACCGGCGTCGGCTCGACCGAGACGCGCGCGGACGGCCCCGGGTTCGGTACCGGCGTAGGAGTCGGCGTCGGCGTCGGCGTCAGCGTCGGAGGGAGCGTCGGCGGTCGGTCGCGCCACCGCCGCGTCGTCACGGGCCGCGGTGACCGGCTCCAGGTGCTCGGCCGCCGCGTCGGCCACCGGCTCGGCGGCTGCGTCGCGCGCCCACAGGCACGCGGCCACGACGTGCTGGCACGCACCCGGCGTCGGGCACGCGCACCGCGCGCCCGCGGGACCGCGCGCGTCGAGCTCGACGCGCGCGCCCGCGACCGACAGCGCGGCCCCGTCCGCGCGCAGCTCGATCACCTCCACCTTGCCCGCGGCGACGTCCTTGCGGGCGCGGCGCACCAGGCCCGTGCTGGCGAGGGTCGCGAGCGCGGCGTCGTCGTACCCGGCGTACACCGTCGCCCACGGGACGGGACCGGTGGTGCCGCTCACGGGAGCACCTCGCCCAGCCACTCGGCGAACCGCTCCGGGGTGAGCGCCGCGATCTCCATGCCCTGCTCCGCGAGCCGCCGGGCGACACCGCGGTCGTACGCGGGGTTCGCCTGGCCGTCGAGCGCGGCCAGGCCGAGCAGCCGCACGCCGGACGCGTGCAGCCGCCCGACGCTCGCCACGAGCTGTGACACGGAGCCGCCCTCCTCGAAGTCGCTCACGAGCGCCACGACGGTCCGGCGCGGGTCGCGCACGTGCTGCTCCGCGTAGCGCACCGCGCGCGCGATGTCCGTGCCGCCGCCGAGCTGCGCCGTGAGGAGCACCGTCACCGGGTCGTGCGCGAGGTGCGACATGTCGACGACGGACGTGTCGAACAGCACGAGCCGCACCGTGACGCCGGGCAGGCCCGCGAGGATGCCCGCGCTCACCGCGCTGTACAGCACCGACGCGGCCATCGATCCGGACTGGTCGACGAGCAGCACCACGTCGTACGACAGTGCGCGACGGCGCCGCGCCGAGAAGCGCAGGTCCGTGACGAGCAGGCGCCGCCGCTCCGGGTCCCAGCGCCCGAGGTTCGCGCGCACGGTCGCGGCCGCGTCGAACGTGCGGCTGGAGCGCACGAACGAGCGGCGCGACCGGTCGCGCCGTCCGTCCACCGCGGTCTCGAAGCGCGGCCGCAGGCGCTGCACGACGTCCTCCACCACGCGCGCGACGAGCCGCTTCAGACCGTCCTGCACCCCGGCCCCGAGCCGGCCCCGGGCGCGCAGCAGCGCGGACGCGAGCTCCGTGCTGGGCTCCACCGCGTCGACGGCGCGCGGGTCGGCGAGCAGCTCCGTCATCCCGTACCGGCCCACGGCCTCGACCTGCATGCGCTCGAACGTCTCGCGCGGGAACAGCTCGCGCGCGGACTCGAGCCAGTCCAGCCCCGCGACGACGGAGCCCCCGCGCCCGCCCGCGCCCCGTCCGTCGCCTCGCCTGTCACCGGGTCCGTCACCGCTGCCGTGCCGGTGCCCGCGGGCCGTGTACTCGCGGTCGTACAGGTGGCCGAGCGTCCGGTCGAGGCCCTGGTCCGCCGCCGGGACGGACAATGCGTCGCCCGCGTACCGGCCCAGCACGAGCCGCCACCGGCGCGCGGCCTCGTGGTCGTCCGCGCGGCCCTCGGCGCGCCCTCCCGCCACGGGACCGGGGCCGTCCGGCGAGGTCCCGGTCGACGTCGCCCCCGGCACGTCCGCCGTGCCCGGACCCGCGGCCGTCACCGCGCACCCCCGGCGACCCACGCGCCGAGGCCGTCGCGCTCCAGGACCGCGACGAGCTCGCGCTCGACGAGCAGGCCCGCGCGCAGGTCGTCCTCCGTCACGTCGACGTGCCGGTCCAGCGCGGCGGCGCTCGTCCCGGTCCGCGCCGCGACGCGCTCCGCGAGCCGGTGCGTCTCGGTGGGCCGCAGCCAGGTGAACGCCCGGCGCAGGTCCGGCAGCACCGCCCGGAACGCGTCCTCGTCCAGGCCGCGCAGCCCTTCGTCGACCGCGTCGAACATCTCCGGGGTGTGGAGCAGGAGGTCGGGGGCGGCGCGCATCACGCCGCCGAGGAAGGCCGTCGCCGCCACCGGGTCGGCGCCGGGCGCGAGCTGCGCCCGGACGCGCGTGACGAGGCCGTCGCCGCCGGGTTCGTCGTCCAGCTCGTCGTCGACGGCGGCGAACGCCGTGAGCGCGCCGCGCACCGCCGGAGACGCGTCGTCGTCCTCCCGCACGTGCATGAGCGCCCGGGCGACGGACCCCGCGGCCGAGCCGGTGCCGTCGCGGCCGGCGGCGCGGAGGTCCCGGACCAGGGAGCGCAGCGCGACGAGGCTCGCCAGCGCGTCGTCCTGCGTCGCCTCGTCCGCGGAGGCGAGGTCCGGGACGAGGTAGGCGGCCGTGGCGAGCCCCTGCTCCGCGAGGTCGAGCAGCGCCTCGGCGTGCTCACCGAGCTCGAGCTCGATGCGCGCGCGCCACAGCCCGACGAGGCGGCGCATACCCGCGACCACCGAGGCGAGCGACGGGTCGACGTCGAGCGTCGCACGCACGAGCGCGACCAGCGGGGGCAGCCGGTCGGGCAGACCCACCACGACGCACTGCGCGACGAGTCGCGCCACCGCGTCGCTCGACCGCTCCTCGCGTGCCCGCTCGTGCGCGTCGTCGAGCAGCGCGACGGCGACGGCGTCGAGCGTCGCCCCGCGGTGCGAGAGCTCGACGAGCCGCGCCTCGACGAGGGGCGTCCACGCGTACTCCCACTCCTCGAGCACGAGGCCGAGCCCTCGTCCGGCGACGTGGTCGGGGCCGGAGACCCGGCGCGCGAACCCGAGCTCGAGGAACGCGCACAGCGCGAGGAACCGGCGCCGGTCGCGGTGCGTGGCACGACGGCGCGCGTCGAGCCGGACGGTGCGCGGCACGGAGTCGGACACGTCGAGGCGCAGCGCCCGCGCGCGTGCGCGTGCCTCCTCCACGAGGGGCGGCGACGCACCCCCGGGCGGCACGTCGCCGAGCGCGCGCCCGGCGAACACCTCCGCGACCGCGAGCCCGAGCGGCCGGTCGCCCGCCGCGTCGAGGTCGTCGGGGTCCTTGACGTAGCAGGACGTGATCGCGTCGAGCAGGTCGGTGCGGCAGGGCCACGGCCGCTCGCGCAGGGCCGCGAGCCGGTGCGCGTGCTCGACCGCGGCCTGGGACTGCGCCACGCTCACGAGCGCGCCTCGCTCGCTCGCTCCGCGCCCGACGTCGACGAGGACGCCGTTCGCCGCGCCCGCAGGACCGCCCGCGTCGTGGTGCGCGGCCCAGAGCCGGTCGTAGTACCCGGGCGTCGGCATGCCGGCGCCGTACCCGCGCAGCGCGTCGAGCCGTTCGTCGTCGTACCGCACGAGCCACGCGGGCGCGTCGGCCAGGTCGCCGTACCCGCCCGCCGGGCGGCGCGCGACGACGGCCTCGCCGTGCGCGCTCCCCGTCAGCGCCTCGACGAGGGCGAGCGTGTGGAACGCACCCGTCACGACGACGACCGGTCCGTCCGCACGCGCCGCGTGCTCGGCGACGCGCGCCGACATCCGCGCCTCCCGGTCGAGCGACCCGTCGGCCACGAGCGCCTCGACCTCGTAGTCGAGGCGGGCGAGGGCCGCCCAGGCGAACACGTCGTCGGCGAGCTCGCGCCAGTCGCGCAGGCGCGCGGTGTCGCGCGCCTCGAACAGGTGGTCCCAGAGCTCGTCGTGGTCGCGGCACCCGAGTCGCTCGGCGAGCCGCGCGACGGTGCGCGAGTGCGCGAGGTGCCGCTCCGCGAGGACGGTGCGGGCGGCCGGGCCCTCGTCGCCGTCCTCCGCCTGCCGCGAGCCCCACGGGGAGTCGACGAACGCGAGCCGCGCGTCGAGGGCGTGCCCGGCTCGGAGCGCGACCCACTCGGGCGAGTACCGCGCGAGCGGGTAGAACCCCGCGCCGCGCGTGCCGCCTCCCGCCGCGTCCGCGGGATCGCCGGCGAGGCTGAGGACGGCGACCGGCGGGACCGTCCGCTCGTCGAGCAGCGCGGGCAGGAGCCGCGTGTACTCCTCCGGCCCCTCGACGAGCACGACCGCGGGCCGGACCTCCTCGATCAGCGCGGCGACGGCGACCGCGCACGCCGGGCTGTGGTGGCGCACGCCGAACAGGTGCACGCCGTCGCGCTCGCGCAGGGTCACCAGGTCCTGCGCCGCCTGCCGCAGCCGGGGCGGCGCGGCGTCCCACGCCGCGCGCAGGCCTACCGCCACAGGTCGCCCGCCGCGGTGAGGAAGTCCTTCCACCGCGCGTCCGAGCGCGCGCGCTCGCGCACCACGTTGTCCACGTAGTGCCGCAGGCGGCGCGCGTCCTCCTCGTCGCCCTTGAGCGCGACGCCGCCCACCTGGCGCGCGACCTGGCCCGCGGTCACCGTGCCGTCGCCGAGGTACCGGGCCTCGAGCGACGCCGCGACCGCGACGTTCACGGCCTCGGCGGTCGACATCACCGTCTCGGGCCGCTTGACCGGGGCGCCGCTCGCCGTCGTGCCCGTGCGCAGGTCTTGGAAGACCGTGACGAGCACCTCGAGCACGTCGCGGTCGAGCCGCGGACGCTCCGGGGCCGGGCCGAGCTCGGCCGTCAGTCGGCTCTCGACGAGCTCCATCTCGAACGCGCGGTCCCGGATGGGCGCGACGGTCTCGAAGTTGAAGCGGCGCTTGAGCGCCGCCGACATCTCGTGGACGCCGCGGTCGCGCAGGTTCGCCGTCGCGAGGACGTTGAACCCGGGCCGCGCCGCGACGCGGGCGTCGGCGCCGAGCTCGGGGACCATGAGCTGCTTCTCGGACAGCACGGAGACGAGCGTGTCCTGGATCTCCGGGGCGCAGCGCGTGATCTCCTCGAACCGCGCGACGCGCCCGCTCTCCATCGCGCGGTAGACGGGCGACGGCACGATCGAGCGCTCGCTCGGCCCCTCCGCGATGAGGAGCGCGTAGTTCCACGAGTACCGCACGTGGTCCTCGCTCGTGCCCGCGGTGCCCTGCACCGTGAGGGTCGACGTGCCGCTCGCGGCCGCCGCGAGCAGCTCGGACAGCAGAGACTTGGCGGTGCCGGGCTCGCCGACGAGCATGAGCCCCTGGCGGCCCAGCAGCGACACGACCGCACGGTCCACGAGCGGGTCGTCGCCGAAGAACTTGCGGCTCACGCCGAGCTCGGCGTCGCCCACGACGAACGCACGCACGGCACGCGGGCTCAGGCGCCATCCGGGCGGGACGTCGGCACCGCGCCGCGCGTCCGCCGCGGCGAGCGCCGCGAGCTCGTCGGCGTACCGGACCTCTGCCGGCGGTCGCAGCTCCGCGAGCGCCGGGGGCGCCTGCTCGTCACCGGTCGTCGTGCTCGTCACCCGGGCTCCTCCTCGGTCCGGTCGCGGGCACCGTGCCCGTGGTCCTGCAGGTCAGCGTAGGAGCCGCGTCCCACACGGCCGGCGCCCGTGCGCCGGGGACGGTCGTCGACGGGTCCGGCGGGCGCGGCGGTCGTCGTGGCGCCCTGCCCGCCGGCCCACGACCCGCCCGAGGCCCGACCCGCCGGGACCACGCGGTGCGGGTCGGCCTCCGCGTTCACGACACCGCCCACGAGCACGACGATGCTCGTGAGCCAGCCCCAGAGGACCCCAGCGAGGACGAGGCCGAGCATCTGCCCGGCTGCCTGGACGACCGCCGTCGTCGCGGCCTCCGCGCCCGGTGCCGCCGGTCCCGCGAGCCGGACGTAGAGCCCGAACCCCCAGGACACGAGGAGGACGCCGCCGGTACCGACGGCCGCGCCCGGCAGGCATCGCCGCCACGACGTGTCGACGTTCGGTGCGTACCGGTAGAGCAGCGTGAGGTACGCGCCGCAGACGAGCACCACCGTCGGCCAGCGCAGCACGTCCCACGTCTGCCGGAAGGCGGCGTCGAGACCGAGCCGCTCGGCCAGGTCGGTCCCGTCCCCCAGGAGCGGGCCGACCACGACGAGCGCCACGACGGACACCGCTGTGACGATCGCGCCGAGGGCGAGCGCGACCCCCAGGACGTACTGCGCCACGACCCCGCGGCGCCGCTCGACGCCGTACGCGTCGTCCAGGGCGCGGACCGCAGCGCGGAAGACGCGGCTCGCGAGCCAGAGCGCGACGAGGAACGACCCGACGGCGAACCCGGTGCGCTGCTCGTCGAGGAGGCTGTCGACGAGCGGCGCGACGACCGAGGTCGACACGTGCTCGGCGAACACCGTGGTGAGCCCGCCGACGATCGACGAGCGGATCGAGTCGACGGTGTCGTCGCCGAGGAGCGGGCGCAGGAAGCCGAGGCTCGACCCGATCGCGGTCGTCAGCGGGATGAGAGAGATGAGGCCGTAGTACGACATCTCGGCGGCGAGGCCCGTGACGCGGACCCCGGCGACGCGGAACGCCGAGCGGGCGGCGACGTCGGCGACGCGCACGCCCCGCACGCGTGGCCCGGTGCGCGCCGCGGCGGCGAGCACGCGGTCCTGCCACGGGACCCGGCCCGCCGCGCGCCCGCGCCGCCGCACCGTCCACGGGCGGACCACCGCTCGCGCGCACCACGTCCCGGCGGCGACCACGCCGGCCGCGACGGGCACGCTCGCGAGCGCGGCGAGCGCCCGCGTCCCGCCGTCGTCCGCGGCGACGGCCACCACGACGACGACCGCCGCGACGCCCGCGAGGGCGAGCAGCGTCGACGTCGCCGTGCTCACGGCAGACCGGACTGCGGGCGACCGGCGCGCGAGCACGGCCACGAGCAGCCAGGCGAGCGTCGCGACGACGATCACGGGTCGGCGCCGCCGCTCACGGGAGCGTCCACCGGGTCACCACTGGCTCTTCCGCTCCCAGTCGGGGTCGAACGCCCCCGCCTCGGCCACCGCCACGTAGTCGCGGTACGCCTCCGCGACGAGGACGGGCGGCAGGTCCGCGATCCGTGCGGTCCCCCGCCCGGAGCCGCGGGCCGTCCGCTCGAACGTCAGCGCCGTCACCGCAGCCGCGATGTTCTCCTCCGGGACGAACGACCCCGTGAACTCGATCTGCACCACGACCCCCGCGCTCGCGAACGACTTGGTGTACGCGCTGAACCACCCGGCGTCCTCGGCCTGCGAGCGCGTGTAGCCGCGCTTGGTCGCGCGCCCGCGGATGGAGAAGCTGTCGGAGAACCAGCCCCTGTGGTCGTCGATCGCCGTCGCGCCGGCGGGGACGTCGGGCGTCGCGACGTCGAGCTGCGCGAAGAGCGGCGTGACCTCGTAGTCCGCCAGGTGCGCCGACCACGCGGCCGTGACGTCCGGGCCGAGCAGCACAGCGTGCGCGAGCCCGACCGTCGACCCCTCGCCGAGCACGACGTCCTCGTCGTCCGCGTCGAGGAGCGCGCCGCCGTCGGGACGGAACGGGCGCGCCCCGTCCGTGCCGGGGTTCTCGACCCACACGAGCCGCTCGACGAGCCGGGACATCACCGGGTGGCCGAGGAGGTACTCCTGCCACTCCTGCGCCGTCCACGTGCGGCCCACGCACATCGCCTCGTAGAGCCGCTGGGTCTGGAGCGCGACGACCGCCTTGAGCTCCTTGCGGCTCGCGGTGAGCTGCTTCTTCGCGGCCGAGACGAGCTCCGGGTCGTCCTGCGCCCGCGCGGCCGGGAGCGCCTTGACGACCTTCCCGGCGTCGCTCGTGAGCTCGAGGGTGAACGCGGGCGTGATGCGCCCGAGGTACTCGCGCGACCCGAGGTCGAGGTGGAGCAGGCCGTCGTCCTCGAAGCCCGCCGTCTGGACCGTCCGGTCCGCGAGCTGGTCCGCCGTCCAGCCGCGCCGGTCCGCGAGCTCGGCGGCGAGCCGCTGCGCCGTCTCCTGCACGGTCGCTTGCCGGAAGCGGCGCGAGACCGCGAGCAGCTCCTGGATCGCGGCCGGCTGACCGTTCGCGGCGAGCGCCTGGACCAGCGCCTCGGTCTGCGCCCGGCGCCCGATGTGCGCCTTGGCGTAGCGCTGGAACGTCGCGGCGAGCTCGCCGCCCGGCATCGCGACCGTGAGCGCGAGCATCCCCTTGTCCTTGACCGCCGAGCCGAGGTACGTCGCCTGGTGCTCCCGGTACAGGTCGCGATGGTGGTCCTCGACCGACTTGGACGCCTCGACCGAGTAGTACTCGGGCGAACGCTTGGCCCACGCCTGGTACTGGTCGTACCGCTGTTGCGCGCCCGCCGTCGCGTGCGCGTCGCTCTCCTGCGCCGACGGGTTGCGCGTGTCCTGCGCGACCCACGCGGCCAGCACGTGGCTGCCGAGGCGTGCGCGGTCCCCCTCCTGCAGGAGGGACAGGTATCGCTCGAGCAGCCCCGCGCCGCTCGGGTCCTTGAGCTTGACCGCGAGCACGACCCACCAGCGCAGGATCGTCGGGTCCACCGGCGTGCCGTCCGCCGCCCAGCGCGCGTCCGGCAGGGTGCCCAGGTCGAACCAGGACATGCTCACCGGCGTCTTGCCGCGCAGTCCCTTGGTCGCCTCCGCGAGCAGCACCTCCGGCGCGAGGTCGACCGAGATGTCCTCCCCCAGGCCCTCGAGCGACGTGAGGATCGCCGCCCGGACGACCTCGCTGCGCTCCTTCGCGAGCGCGGCCCGCAGGGCGGGCACCGCGGCGGCGTCGCCGAGCCGGGCCAGCCACTCCGCGGCGGTGCGGCGCACCTCGGACCGGCCGTTCCCGAGCCCCTGCTCAGCCAGGCCCCGCACGCCGGGGTGCGTGCTCAGCGCCTCCTGCGCCGTCGCCCGGTACGTGCGGCCCTCGCCGAGCGCGAGCTCGGTGAGGCGCGGCAGGAACGTGCGCGGGACGTGCGGGAGCTGCGCGAGCACGGCGAGCGCCCGGGCAGGCTTCGTCGTGCCGTAGGTGCGCTCGCGGTCGTCGAGCGCCGCGGCGAGCCGGTCGAACCGGCCTGCGTAGTACGGCCACGCGTTCTCGGGGGTCACCGTGTCCATGGCCCACCACGTGGAGAAGTACAGCTCGTCGATCAGCGCCTCGGCGTCGTCGCGACCGATGCGCCGCAGCGCCTCGTCGAGGACGCGCAGGTCGACGTCGAGCAGGTCGCCGTCGTTCAGGCGGTACCAGCCGAACCGGGCGCTCTGCCCGCGCGCCTCGTTGGCCTGCAGGCGCAGCCGGTGCAGGAGGGTGATGCCGGGCAGGCGCGAGAAAACGCCCGGGGCGGACAGCCGGCGCATCGCGACACCGCCCGGGCGACGCGTGCTCGTCCCGGACAGGAACGCCGCGAAGACCCGGAGGTCCTCGTCGGAGATGCCGGGCAGCTCCTTGAGGTCCTGCTCGACGGCCTGGCGACGCCACCGCGGCCACCCGTCGTCGTCGCCCTTGCCCTTGCCGGGGCGCGCCGCCTGCTCGGCGCGGGCGCGCTCGAGGGCGGTGTCGATGGCGGCCCGCGCGGCCTGCACGAACTCGTCGCCGAGCACCGTCTCCGGCAGTGGCTCGAACGGCGGAACGTCGATCTCGGACTCGTCGTCCCGCGCGGCGTCGAGCACGCGGGCGCGCTCGACAGTGTCGCGCAGGAGCGTCGCGCGCGCCCCGGTCGACTGCTCGGCGGCCTGCTCGAGGTCGGCCAGCCCGCCGTCGACCTGCGCGAGGCGCGTCACGACCGTCCCGAGCCGGGACGGCGCGAGTGCCGTGAGGAGCGGGGAGAGGATCTCCTGCTGACGTTCGCCGGGGAGCTGCGCGACGGCGGCCACCGCCGCCTCGCGGACGCCCTTGCTCGTGTCCGCCGCGAGCCGAGCCAGGAGCGGGGCGAGCGCGTCCGTCGCCGCCGGGTCGGACGCCACGAGCTCGACCAGCTCCGTCCGGCCCGCGGCGCTCACGCCCGGCACCGCCTGCGTCGCCACGTCGACGTGCGCGACCACGAAGTCGCGCGCCGGGGAGCCGAGCAGCGCCGGGCCGAGGTGCCGCGAGGCCCAGCCCGACGACGTCGGGCGCTCGAAGAGCTCACGCAGCACGACCGCCGTCGCCTCGGCCTCCGGCACGCCGCCCTCGACCGCGAGCGCCACCAGCAGGTCCGGCGTCCAGCGGTCGGGCGCCTGCTTGCCGTTCTTGCCCTTGCGGCGGTCGTTCGCGCGCCGCGACATGTCGTTGACCAGCACCGTGAGCCAGCGCGGGTCGGTGGGGCGCTCGCGGTCGACCTCCGACGACACGGCGCTGAGCACCCGGCCGAGGCGAACGAGCTCGGGGATCGTCACGGAGTCGGTCAGCGTGTAGAGGTTGGACCGGGCCGTGACGGCCTTCGCCGACGTCCAGCCCGGCACCGCGGCCTTGAGCCGCTCGTCCTGCGCGGGCGTCGTCCACGAATAGATCCCCGACTGGCCTGGCCGCCCCAGCAGCACCTCGACGTCACCGCCTCGCAGCGCCTCGAGCTCCAGCAGCACCTCGGGGCCCTCGCCCCGGTGCACGTACGCGACCGCGCGGTCCGCGAGACCCGGCGACTCGACGGCGAGCACCTTCAGCGCGTCGACGAGCCGAGCGCTCGGACGGCCACCTCCCGCCTGCTCCTCGTCCCGCCGGAACAGACCCTTGACCTTCTCGAGCACCTCTACCTCACCGTCACGTCGTCGCTGCTGGTGCGGCAGATGCTAGGGGCGGGCGCCGACACGCCGCCCGGGGCGCTCAGGGACAGGTCACCCGGCGGAAGGCGTCCGGGTCGTCCAGGGAGAACCGGTAGCACACCTCCTGCCCCACGTTCCCGGTGTCGACGCCGAAGAAGTCGAGCTCCGGTCGCGTGTACCGCACCACCACCACGTCGTCGTCGACCCTGACGACCTCACCGTCCTCGACGTCCTCGACCCCGCCGAGGTGCAGCTCGTTCCGGTCCAGGTCCGCGAGCTTCCACGCCCAGCGCGGACCGCTCTGCCAGATGCCGCGGGCGAGACCTGCCGCCGCCGCCACCGCGACGACCACCACCACGATCACGACGCCGTACCGCTTCATGTGGGCCACCGCGTCAGACTGCCATCGCAAGGCGCCGGACGACCAGTGCCCGGCGCCAGCAGGTAGTGCAACGTTGGGTGTTCGCCGGCGGTGCACGAGGGCGAAGAAGCCCTAGCACGGGCCACTCTTGCCCCCGGACGGGTGGGCCCGGCAGGACTCGACCCCCCGCGATCCACGATCACCTGGTGAAAGTGGTCTGACCTGCGTGTGCGCACCGGAATCGTGGGCCGCTGCCGTTTCGCGGGCCGGAGCCTCTGCGGCGGATCATGCGTGTTCCAGATTGGGACGGACCGACGACCCGGCGTCAGCCGAACTGCTACTGCTGCCCCGCCTTTCCAACACAGCGCGCAGACGCGGCGCGCTGGTATCGTGCACCCGGTCGGCCGTGCGGCCATCGCTAGCCGCTTCGCACGCTTGTTCGAATGGGCGGTCAGCTGGTAGCCTCGCTCGAGCTACGAACCAGCTGCGACGACCAACGCAGACTCGCACGTCCGCACCCAGGAGTCCCGTGTCCGACCAGTTCACGTTCATCGACCTCTTCGCTGGCATCGGCGGCTTTCACGCAGCGCTGGCCGGGCTGGGAGGGCGATGCGTCTACGTCGCCGAGAAGGACTCCTTCGCTCAGGCCGTCTACAGCAAGGCCTGGCTCAGGGACGAGGACGTACACGTCACCGACGACATCAACGATGACGTCCCGGTCGATACGGCGCACACCGTCGAGGAGCTCCTGCGCCGCGCCAGGGCTGGCGAGATCGTGGTCAAGAACATCCCAGAGAAGTTCGACGTCCTCGCCGCGGGATTTCCCTGCCAGGCCTTCAGCAAGTCAGGGAAGCAACTCGGCGTCTTGGACACGATGCGGGGCACGTTGTTCTACAACATCCTAGTCATCGTCGCGGCACGCCGACCCAAGGTCGTCTTCCTCGAGAACGTAAAAAATCTGATCGGCCCCGAGCACCGCGAGACGACGTTCAAGACGATCGTCGACTCCCTGAGAGCGTTGAAGTACGTGGTGAACGATGAACCCACCGTCTTCTCGCCACACCTGATAGCACCGGGGGAGGGTGGTGGCCCCCAGGGCCGGGAGCGGGTCTACATCCTGGCCGTCAGCGAGGAGGTTCTTGGTGGCCGCGATGGTGGGTCACGAGATCTGACCCCCTTCGACGGACCCACGAAGTCCACAGGTTGGTCACCCGATCGTTGGGAGATCGGCGGGACCGAACTGCGAGACGGTGCCCCTGCCGCGATCACGACCGACTGGCTGCATGACGTCGCCGCGAGCGGTGATAGTGCACGCGCGGCGCGTGCGGCGCAGGCTGAGGAGTACCTTGGAAACCTCGCCGAGTACGAGCTCGATGAGGATGACGCGTGGTATGACGTCTATGAACGGCTTCTCCGTACCGTGGTCGCTCAGCGCGAGAAGAACCAGCGTGGCTCATGGCTTCCGGGTCACCCGATCTGGTTCCAGGTCGAGGACCGGCTCTGGCTCGCGCTCCAGCGCGCTGACGCAACCTCTCACCGCGGTCGCGGGCGAAAGTCCCGTGACTGGAAAGATGAGTTTCTCGACAAGTCGCGAGCATTCATCGAGGCGTACTCTCCCCAGCTCACAGGCACAGCGAGCGGTGACCTGCTCTCGGAGATCTTGAGCCTGAAGAACCTGGCGTGGCGCAAGCTTGAGTGGCAGGCGTCAGACGCAGAGTCTCTGGCGCAATGTTTGATCCAGCTCCGACCCTCAGGAGTCCGAGTGAAGAAGGCGACCTACACGCCGGCACTCGTCGCGATCAACCAGGTACCGATTCTCGGCAGCGAGAAGCGTCGTCTCACTCCGTACGAGGCGGGCAGGCTCCAGCTCTTCCCGGACAACGTCTATGAGGCGATGGTCGAGTTGAAGCAGCCCCAGAAGCAGTCCTACAAGCAGTTCGGCAACGCGGTGCACGTCGGCACGGTCCAGTTCGCGCTCACGCAGTTCATGCTGCACCACTTCGGTGCGGACGACAACGGCTGTGACGCTGCTGACGTCGGCAGCCTGGAAGGGCTGCTCCGATCCTGCCGGGCGCTCGCTGCCCTGTGGACCCACGCCTCGGCGGAGAACACGGCTTCGGAGACAGCCGAGACCGTCGAGGAGGTTCCGCAACACGCAACCCCCGAGCAGACGGCGCGAACGGCCCGCCGACAGAGTCGCCCGCTTACGCGCGCGAGCTAATGCAGCCGCAGCACGTCCCAGCGCACCCGGGAGCGTCGTCGACTCAGGTCAGCCTCCGCATGTCGATCGCACGGCGGAAGGACACAGAGCCAGAGCTCGCACTGCGCAGAGAACTCCATGCGCGCGGTCTGCGCTACCGGGTGACGTACCCAGTCCCCGGGCAGCGCCGACGGACGATCGACATCGCGTTCACGCGTGCCAAAGTGGCGGTCTTCGTCGACGGATGCTTCTGGCACGGCTGCCCGGAGCACGGCACGATGCCGCGTTCGAACTCCGCGTGGTGGCAAGGCAAGCTCGCTGCGAACCGAGCGAGGGATGATGACACCGACGCAACCTTGCGCAGCCTGGGCTGGGCGGTGCTGCGGATCTGGGAGCACGAACCCGCCGTCGAGGCTGCAGCGCGAATCAAGGCGATGGTCGACGCGGCCGGAACCTCTCTCAGGACGTGAGCTTCCGGGCGATCTGCTCGAGGCCGGAGACTGGGTTGAGGACTCCATCGACCTGCTCGGGCAGCCTGATCTGGAACGTCACCGAGGCGGGGTCAATGTGCGTGATGCCTTGAAGGTCGTCGCTGCGCAAGACGCGGATCCGCTCGTCTGTCATGTCGTAGAGCCGCTCGAAAGTTGCGAACCACGGTCGTGTGAAGCGTGGATTCTCACGGTCCCGCACGTGGTCGTAGCCGGTGCCGGCGTCGCCGCCGTATTGGAGCAACCGTGCAAGGAAGCGGCTGGCCGCGCCAGCAGAGAGTCGTGCGCGGATCAAGTCCACCAACGATGGGATCGTACGGCCGACGGAACTACCGCCTTCGAGCCATCGGATCCCGACGCTCAAGACATACAGCTTGGTCTCGGGCTCACCGCTCACGGGATGCCCGACTTCGATCTGGTGGAACCCCTGGACCATGTGCGTCGACGACGATCCCGTCCCGGTCTTCACCTCGACGCCCACAGTCCCCAGCTGGAGATCGCGTGCCGAGGGTCCGTAGCCGAACCAGGAATCGGCCACATGGTCGGGGGTCGGCGAGTGCCGTGTCAGCGCCTCTAGTGCGAGCAGTTCGCCGACGAGCCCGGTGAGGACCTGATTTCTCCCCGCCGTTTCTCGCAGGAGCAACATGATCACAGGTTCGGTCGCGGTGAAGGCCCTTTGCGGTTCCGCCTCGAGACCGTTGGCGAGCAGCTCAGCACAAACGAAGGCAGCCACGCCGGGCAGGTTTGCATCACCTGGTAGCACGAGGCGGCTTGCCTCAAGATCCGTACCATCAGAGGTCGTCCAGATCTGATGAGTCAGGCACCCACTGACCTCCGTCCTGCCTGCGTGCAGCTCCGGCCCTACGACGAAGAGCTCGATTGAGCCACTCTGGTCGCGGGACAGACCTAGAGACTTGCGTCCATTCGCCCAGATGACTGTGCGTCCGCTCTTCTCCGTCGACGAAGGTTGCTGCTCGATCGCCGCACGAAGCCACTCGAAGGACTGGTTGGTTCCCGTCATGCGCCTGCCTCACCGAGTGTGGCCTTGATGTGGTCGGGACCGCCAAGCGGCAGGGAGACGCCGACGACGATGCTTTGGCTACCGTCTTCCCGGCCGATGACGTGGAACAGAAGCAGTCCGTCGGACCCCGGCGCACGCGCGCCATCGAGGGTGAGGTCCGCGTGGAGGGAGTCAGGCAGGACGGTGCTCTCGAACAGTTCGTCGCCACGCACCTGATCGCCGACATAGTTGCGTGATCCCCAGGAAGCCTTGAGGCCTGAGGTCCCATCGACGACCGAACGCTGCATCGGACGGACCGTCCACGGGAGACTCGCAAGCGGACCGGCGGTAACGGGATCGCCGGAGCCGAAACGAAGGCCGACCCACAACCGCGGCCGGCGCCGTTCAAGCGTCTCCTTCTCGACAAGGTCCCACGGTACGGGCCGGTCGTCCGTCGTCATGAGACCCGGCACGAGGCGAGGGATCGCAGCGTGCCACAGCCGTAGGTAGGCGGCGATCTCGTACGGTGAGGTGCTCCCGAGGTCGACCGAAGCCTCCACGCGAGGGGCCCGGTACAGCGGGGAGGCCAGGTCGTCCGCGGGAAGCTTGGCGTGGTGCGCGACCGAGGACCACCTAGACGCCTCGCGGCTGACCGGACCGGGACCGTGGTCCGTGTAAGCAAGTCGATCTAGGAGGTCCGCAGCGTCGAGCAGGGCGACAGGCTCGTCGAGCAGAAGACCTTGGCTCGCCGTACTGTCGGGGACTGGCGTGACGGCGTGGGAGAAGAGCTGACTCACGAAGCGCAGGTTCTCGTCGTCGAGCCCCGGTGGGTTCATGTGCCGGACGAATGGCTTCGGCCCCGGGAAGAGCGGTTGCGCCTGGACGTTCGTGATCTTCCCTGTCGCGCGGAAAGACCTGCCCTGCAGAATCGTCAGGTCGGGAACCGTCTCGGACTCCATCGCGTGCAAGACGTCGCGGCGCAGTGCCTCGTCGTTCTCGTGGTATCTCGTGAACAGATCGATCTGATCCTGCGGCATCAGCACGCGGCACAGGTCGACGTACCCACCCCGGTAACCGAACCAACGCTGCATCTGCATCTGTGTGTCGGCTAGCGGCGTTGACGCGCTCCGGGTAAACAGGGTCGTGGTGAGACCCTCGAGTGTGAGGCCGCGAGACATCACGTTCCCCGAGACGAAGATCGTCGAGCAGTTTGCCGGTGCCCCCCACGACCCGTCGACACGCTCATGAGGGGAGAACTCGGGGCGATCATCTGCGTTTTCGTCGCTGTTGATAACAGCGACGCCGGTACCGGGCACAACCTCGTCGAGGATCGTCCGACGGACCAGGTCCCAGTCGTCGACAACCGTGGGCACAGCTTCCAAGGCAAGCACCGTCGCAGTCTTCGCTGCCCCCTCACGATAGGTCTCAAGCCAGGCTGTCCAGCGCTCGACATGCTCTTCCATGTCCGTTGCAATGCCGACGGTCCCGAGCGGCCGACCGCGAGATCCCGTCTCTGCGTACGAGTGATGGTCGGTGTCGGTTCCGTGCGACCAGTCGAGAATCTTCTTGGCGAGGTCGAAATGAGAATCCTTCGTCGCGGCCGGGTTAACCAACATCGACATCGGAGGCAGGACGTGATCACGTACCTCAGCGCGGCTCGCGAACGTCCGGCTCTCAGCCTGAACCGGGCCGAGGCGTGACGGGTTCCGAAGGGCCCTTAGCGCCGATGCAACCAGATAGGCGCGGACGCCGTCGGCGACGAGGTCGTCGGGGTCCACCTCGTCGGTCGGGACGCAGATCGGCACGTCAGCGAGGGTGTGGTAGTAAACCTCGCCTCCCGTGTACCACCCCCTGATGCCGTCGGGGATGCGGTATGAGGAGGAACGGACCGCGGGGTCGCCCACGGCACCTGGAGTGCGCAGGCTGGCGACGAACTCGGTGGGTGCGAGCGGGTTCCTGGCATCCTGCAGGAAGTTGGCCTGAGGAGTGGCCGTGTACGCGAGGTAGGTTGCGTATACGTGCGGGAAGGCCGTCTGACCAGGTCGGTTCCGGGCTTCCCAGAGGTCCAGGATGCGGCGAGGGACCTGCTTGTACCGGACGTCGAGCGTGTCGCTGGCATCGGCTGAGACATCCACCACCGACGAGTCGTCCGCCTCGTCGTCAATCACGAGAAGGTGGAACGGACGGTCCCGTTTCGCGGAGGCTGGGTAGACGGCGTCGTGCAGGGCCCGCCCGAGCCGCTCGAGGTGCGCGGTGTTCTTCATCGCGACGACCAGGAGCGGGCGGTTCTTCTTGATGGCTTGTTCGGCCGCGCCGTGCGAGATCGAGTACACGAGGTCCAGGTCGGATCCCTCGAGTTCCGACGCTCGGCCTCGCGGGAGTCGTAGGCGCCGCTTGTGCGAGTCCGGCAAGGTATCGAGCTGCTCCAGGACTCTCTCCAGAGTCTGCACCCAGAGCGTCGTGCGGGTACCGCCAAGGATGACGAGCCCATCAACGCCGCGGTCCAATGCTAGTGCCGCGACAGCCATCATTGAGGCGGTTTTACCGGACTGGACGGCACCCATCACCAGGCCACGCCGCTCACGGGACGACATCCAACCCTTGGAGCCTGGCTCGCCGTCCCCGAAGATCCCGCGCTCGACGATAAACCGGGCGTCGTCCTCGATGACGTCTCGACTCGTCTCCCCGATCCCTGATGCCGCCAGGCGTTCCGCATAGGCGGACCACCAGGTGGCGGCTAGGTGGGCCTTGGCCACGACATGGTCGACGCCGTGCCGAGGCGGGACTGGCTCGTTCATCGGACGACGTAGCCGCTCGGAGTCTCAGCGTTCGCAACGAGAGCCCTCAGGCCGGAGTAGCCGAACTGTGCCTTCAACGCGTCGTGAGCCTCCTCAGAGTCGACCTCGAGGAGGCGCAGGATCTCGCCGACGACGAACCCAATCCACCGCCACTGCTCCTTTGACTGGCTCTGGCTTGGCTTCTGCCATCGTTCGGACGCATTCCGGATCGACGGCGCGGCGTCCTCAAAGGCGTCGACCAGATCGTCTCCGAGCACGGCACCTGCCGCGGACAGGCCGATCAGGCTCGCGACGAGACGCAGTTCCTGCCACTTTCCCGCGCCCTTCGCAGTCCCGCTGCGGAACGTCTTCGACCAGACGTCGTCCGGTGTCGCGTGGGCGTCCAGCGCATGATCCATCAGCAGCATCGCCTGCCGGATCTTTTCCGTGTCGCGCAGCGGGTCGTGCCTGTCGCCGGCGACCCGCTGCAACAGGGCGTCGATGTGCGCGGCGGTCGATCGCGTCACGCTGTCGCCGTCCTTGTCTTCGAGGAGCAACGCCGCCGCAACCCAGGAGAGGACCTTCGTGCGCTTATAGCCGACCGAGCCGAACGCGTACTCGGTAAGATTCGCACCAGTCGATGTCAAGTCGTCCCAGTCGTCGAGGAGGAAGTCCGCAACCTCGTCGACGGCTGACGAGTCGCCTGCGGTGACGAGCAGCGCGCGCATGAGATCAAGCCGGTGGTACAGCGCGTTTCGGATCTCTTCGGCGTTCAGGCGCTTGCCCTGCTTGTTGTACAGAGCAAACACCTCGTGCACCTGAGCCGTCGTGACCTGCTTGTAGACGATCACGGGGATCTTGTAGGACGCGTCGGCCTTCTCGAAGATGTAACTGACCTTGCGCGGCTTGCCCTGGACGGAGATCTGGGTGTCGCGCACTTCGTAGTAGTACTTACCCTGCAGCGGTTCCAGGTCACCGGTGAGCGGCTTCCTGCTGTCGACCGTTGTGCTGGAACGAAGCGGGAACGGGAATTGGTTCGCCCTTGCGACTTCGGCGGTCAACTGCTCCGTCTCGTGCTGCTTCCAGAGGCTACGGAATTTTTTGTAGTCCGTGCGGAAGATCTCCGCAAGATTCGATACACCCCAGATGACGCTCTTCTCTTCGACAACTCTCAAGGCCCGCGGATGGGCACCGATGAACCGCAGGATCGAGGTAAGTCGCTGCTTGCCGTCGACCACCTCGTACTCCGTCCCCCTCTCGGAGTCTCGCTCGAGGATGATGACCGAGGGGAGGGGGATCCCTCGGACGATCGATTCGATGAGTTTCTGTGCGTAACCCGTCGGCCAGACATCCGCGCGTTGATACGAAGGACTGAGGTTCAGCTCATCGTCGGACGCGTATCCCACGAAGCTGGCAATCGGCCAAGTGCTTGCCTCCGCGTCAATCGGACCGCCCTGCTCTGCCAAGTCGTCGTCTTCTTCGTCCTCCCACGAGTCGACCCAGGCGAGCGAGGCGCTCGTCAACGTCGCGGTGCCCTCGACCGCCTCCTCCATCCTCGCCCGGAACTCGTCGCGCAGGGCCAACGTCCGCCCGAGCCGCTGCTCGAGAGCGCGCAGGAGGTCAAGCCCTGATGCGTATCCTTCGAGACCTAATCCGGCCGAGAGGCTGCGGTCGAAGGCTTCAGAGTCCGAGTCATCGATCGAGGCGCTCAGGTTCAGCCAGTACCGCACGTCAAGAAGCCGCTGTCGCCACGAACCGTCGTCGAAGCGGACGTCCTTGGCCGAGAAGGGCAGCGGCGGTTCACCAAAGTCCTCCGGCACGGGACCGGGCTCGCTCAGGCGGGCAAGGTAGTCGGCAACATTCTGCTCGACCTCATCGACCGGAGTGGTCTCGGACATCGGCACATCCTCTTCTTGCGTACTCGGGCGGGAAGGAAAACGAGGGTCGAGCAGTCGCTCGACGAGGTCGCTCGCCTCGGACGGGGTGGCCCTTGCGAGCCGCGCGCGGGCCGCAGCATCCACGAGGAGGTTCATGCCTTTGAGGGTGATCGTGTCGCCGGCGGACTGGCACTCGTCGTCCCAGACCACATCAAGCGCGTCCGCGATCGCCCTGGCACAACGGTGCTTCGAACGGAGGTCCTGAAGCTCCAGGCCCAGCAAGGCACCAAGGGTCACCAGCGACGCCTTCTTCTCCTTGCTTCCTCGGCCGAGCGGCTCGGGCGGGGTGCCCGCGAGCACGTAGATCCGGGCAACCGCAGCAGCCTTCGAGGTCGCACTCGTGTAGTCCAACGGGTCCCCTTGACATTCGGCTGATCTGCAGGTGTCACAGTACACAGATCAGCCCAAACGGGCGGCGGATCGCGGTGCGAGCCGACCTAGGCCGTGTCCGGTGAATCGCGGAGCCAGAGGATGATCGCGGCGATGGTGAGTTCGGAGCGGTAGTAGGCGGCGCGTTTGGTGAAGCGGGTGGCCAGCGCGCGGAACTGCTTGAGTCGGTTGAAGCAGCGCTCGACGACGTTGCGGCCTTTGTAGATCTCGGTGTCGAACGCGGGCGGGCGCCCGCCTCGGCTGCCCCGACGTAGCCGGTGGCCGGCGTGGTCGGCCTTCTCGGGACTGGTGAACGCGATGCCCCGGGCGCGCATCGCTCGTCGGGTCGATGGGCTGGAGTACGCCCTGTCGGCGAGCACCCGGTCCGGACGCTTGCGCGGGCGCCCCGGCCCGTCGCGCTTCACGGCGACCTGGTCGAGCAATGGCACCAGCTGCGGGTTGTCACCGGCCTGGCCGGGCGTGAGGATCACGCTCATAGGTAGGCCGCGCCCGTCCGTGGCGAGGTGGATCTTGGACGTCAGTCCGCCGCGCGAGCGGCCGAGTGCCTCGCCCTCGAGGGCGAGGTCGTTGACCCACCCTGTCTGACAGCCCCCTTTTTGCGGGCTCCCGCCGCGTGGTGGTGGGCCCGCACGTGCGTGGAGTCGACCGAGAACACCCACTCGACCTTCCCGACCGCGTCGTCCTTGACCTGCACGTGGTCCAAGATCTTGTCCCAGGTACCGTCCGCGGTCCACAACCGCAACCGCTCGTGCGCCGTCTTCCATGGGCCGTACTTGGCCGGCACGTCCCGCCACGGCGCCCCGGTGCGCAGCCGCCACAAGATCGCGTTGATCACCTGCCGGTGATCACGCCACCGCCCACCACGCCCGGTCGCGACCGGCAGCAGCGGCTCGATCCGCGCCCACGCCGTGTCAGTCAGCTCACCACGCCCTACACCCACAACCCGGACATTACCGGACACATGCAAAGAACATTCGCAGGACAGGCCCTAGGTCTGATGGAGGCGCTGGTCCCTTGATCTCGAACTTGGCCCTTGATACCTGGTGGGCAAGCCAGGCACCGTTCGCGAGCTCAGTGTGCGCGACTTCCCCGAGGCAGTCGAAGAGGCATTCAGGGCTGTCCAGTGGATCCAGCCGAGGGTTCCCCGACGCCCTTGACGGCCTTCCCTGGGCCGGATGGTCGATTCAGAGGACCTGCGGTCGGCGTGCTGGTTCGACCCGAACAGGGGATCGTGCTTCGAGACGACGCCAGGATCGGCGCCGTCTCCGCGATCTGCGCGAACTCGGTTTCGGTGCGGATCCGACCAGGACAGACCAAACGGTCAGCGATCGCTCCATCAGGTGTGCGATGGATGTCGCAAGCTATGCCAGCGCTGTAGAGCCCGCGAAGGTCCTTCTCGGTCGTGAGGTCGATGAAGCCGGTTAGCGAACGTCCAGATAGGTAACGCAAGACGCCTGGTGGTGGGCCCGGAGGGACTCGAACCCCCGACATCCACGGTGTAAGCGTGGCGCTCTAACCAGCTGAGCTACAGGCCCCGGAACAGCGGAGCACAGCCTACCGGGTGCGCACCCCGCCACCGGCCACGCCGTGTCGTGACGGCCCGCGCGAGGACCGCCGTGGGCCACTCCGCCGTGCTCGTCGACGCGGTGCGCCCGCGTCAGAGCTGTTCGAGCGCCCGTCGGTAGCCGTCGAGGTCGCGGCGCTGCCCGCGCGGGTTGACGACGGACCAGCGCACGATCCCGTCGGCGTCGAGCAGGAACGAGCCGCGCAGGGCGAGGCCGTTCTCCTCATCGAGCACGCCGTAGGCCCGGGCGACGTCGCCGTGGGGCCAGAAGTCGGAGAGGAGGTCGAACTCGAAGCCCTCCTGGGCCGCCCACGCCTTCTGCGTGAACACCGAGTCGCAGGAGATGCCCAGCAGGGTCACGCCGGCGGCCTCGAAGTCCTCGAGGTTGTCCCGCAGCTCGCAGAGCTCGCCCGTGCAGATGCCGGAGAACGCGAACGGGTAGAACACGAGGAGCACCGGCCCGCCGCGCAGGTCGGCGAGGTGGACGGGCGTGCCGTGCGTGTCGGGCAGCGTGAAGTCGGGCGCCGGGTCTCCCGGCGCGGGCGGCACGGCCCGCAGGGCCGTCGCGCCCCCGTCAGCGACCGCGGCCACGGGTCCCGAGCTTCGTCGCGGACCAGTCGGGCGCGATGGCGAACGTGCTCGTCGCGTGCAGCCCGGCCGTGGTCGCGGCCTCCTGGATGTCGTTGTGGCCCACGTGCCCGGACCGGCCCGGCTTGGGCGTGAGCACCCAGATGAGGCCGCCGTCGTCGAGCACGGTCTGGACGTCCACGAGCAGGTCGGTGAGGTCGCCGTCGTCCTCGCGGAACCAGACGATCACGCCGTCGGTGACGTCGTCGTAGTCCTCGTCGACGAGCTCGCCGCCGACGAGCTGCTCGAGCTCACCGCGCAGGTCGTCGTCGACGTCCTCCGACCAGCCGAACTCCTGCACCACGTTGCCGGGCGCGAACCCCAGGCGGTCCGCCCCGAGGGGTCCTGCGGTGTCGGTCACTGTCGTGTCGTTCCTTTCCTCGTCCTGTGCGTCCGTGCGGCGGGCCGTCCGACGCGCGGGCGGACGCCCGCGCGCACGACGACCTGCCGTGTCTGGCAAAGGTAGCCCACCGGAGGATCCGTTGCTTGGCAAGGTGCCTCCCACGGACACCCGGTCCGGCACGTGGTGCCCGGACCGTCGTCGGGCCGTCGTCGGGCACCGCGCCCGCACGACGCCGGGACACCTCCCCTCCGGGCCGTGTCGCCGAAATCACGCCCTCTTGACCACCCGATGGTGTGACTTACGCGCGCGTTGTGAACACAATGGGTAGACCACCCTGGTCTCGTGAAGAGGCGCGGTCGCCACCAGCGGCCGCGGCCGCGCGCCCGGAGTGGCCCCGAGACGGGTGTCGGCCGTGTACCGCGCGGCCGTGCGCCCGGCATCCGACGAGATATGAGGTTGCTGGTGGCTTCGTACGACGAGACCGGACCGCTGATCAACGGTCTGCTCAGCCAGGTTCCGGACTTCGACCCCGCCGAGACCGGCGAGTGGGTCGAGGCCCTCGACGGCCTGATCGACGACCGCGGGGGCCCTCGCGCCCGCTACGTCCTGCTGAACCTGCTCAAGAGGGCCCGGGAGCGCAACGTCGCCGTCCCGACCTCCTTCACCACTCCGTACGTGAACACGATCGGTGTGCACGAGGAGCCCTACTTCCCCGGCGACGAGGCGCTCGAGCGCCGCTACCGCTCGTGGATCCGCTGGAATGCGGCCGTCATGGTGACGCGCGCGCAGCGGCCCGGCATCGGCGTCGGCGGCCACATCTCCTCCTACGCGTCGGTGGCGACGCTGTACGAGGTGGGCCTCAACCACTTCTTCCGCGGCAAGGACCACCCCGGCGGCGGCGACCAGGTCTACTTCCAGGGCCACGCCTCCCCCGGCGTGTACGCGCGCGCGTTCCTCGAGGGCCGCCTCTCGGCGGACCAGCTCGACGGGTTCCGCCAGGAGAAGTCGCACGCGGGCGGCGGCCTGCCGTCGTACCCGCACCCCCGCCTCATGCCGGACTTCTGGGAGTACCCCACCGTCTCCATGGGCCTCGGCCCGGCGAGCGCGATCTACCAGGCGTGGACGGACAAGTACCTGCACAACCGCGGGATCCGCGACACGGACCAGCAGGACGTGTGGGCGTTCCTCGGCGACGGCGAGATGGACGAGCCCGAGTCGCGCGGCATGCTCCAGCTCGCGGCGCAGCAGCAGCTCGACAACCTGACGTTCGTCGTGAACTGCAACCTGCAGCGCCTCGACGGCCCGGTGCGCGGCAACGGCAAGATCATCCAGGAGCTCGAGGCGCAGTTCCGCGGCGCGGGCTGGAACGTCATCAAGGTCATCTGGGGCCGCGAGTGGGACGTCCTGCTCAACGCGGACAAGGACCGCGCCCTGGTGAACCTCATGAACGCCACGCCCGACGGCGACTACCAGACGTACCGTGCGGAGTCCGGCGCGTTCATCCGCGAGCACTTCTTCGGCCGCGACCCGCGGACCAAGCAGCTCGTCCAGAACATGACCGACGACGACATCTGGAACCTCAAGCGCGGCGGCCACGACTACCGCAAGATCTACGCGGCGTACGCGGCGGCTCGCGCCCACACGGGCCAGCCGACGGTCATCCTCGCGCACACGGTCAAGGGCTACGCGCTCGGCCCGACGTTCGCCGGCCGCAACTCGACGCACCAGATGAAGAAGGTCGGCCTGGCCGACCTCAAGTCGCTGCGCGACTCGCTGCGCATCCCGATCACGGACGCCGAGCTGGACGCGAACCCGTACGAGCCCCCGTACTACCACCCGGGCCCGGACGCGCCGGAGATCCAGTACCTCCTGGGCCGTCGTCAGCAGCTCGGCGGGTTCGTCCCGGAGCGCCGCTCGTCGCCCAAGCCGGTCACGCTGCCGGGCGACAAGGCGTACGAGGTCCTCAAGCGGGGCTCGGGCCAGCAGGAGATCGCCTCCACGATGGCCTTCGTCCGGCTCCTCAAGGACCTCATCAAGGACAAGGAGTTCGGCAAGCGCATCGTGCCGATCATCCCGGACGAGGCTCGCACGTTCGGCCTGGACTCGATCTTCCCGTCGGCGAAGATCTTCAACACCCAGGGCCAGCACTACCTCGCCGTGGACCGCGAGCTCATGCTCAGCTACAAGGAGTCCGAGGCCGGGCAGATCATGCACACCGGCATCAACGAGGCCGGTTCCGCGGCCGCGTTCCAGTCGGTCGGCACGTCCTACGCCACGCAGGGCGAGGTCATGGTGCCGTTCTACATCTTCTACTCGATGTTCGGCTTCCAGCGCACCGGCGACCAGTTCTGGGCGGCGGGCGACCAGCTCACGCGCGGGTTCATCATCGGCGCGACCGCGGGCCGCACGACGCTCACGGGCGAGGGCCTGCAGCACGCCGACGGCCACTCGCCGATCCTCGCGGGCACGAACACGGCCATGGTCCAGTACGACCCGGCCTACGGGTACGAGATCCGCCACATCGTGCGCGACGGCATCGAGCGCATGTACGGCCCCGGCGAGCACGGGGTCGGCGCGGACGGGCGCGACCAGAACGTCATGTACTACCTGACGGTGTACAACGAGCCGATGGTCCAGCCGGCCGAGCCGGAGGACGTGGACGTCGAGGGCATCCTCAAGGGCATCCACCGCATCTCCGTCGGCGAGGGCGACGGGCCGCGTGCCCAACTCCTCGCCTCGGGCGTGGGCGTGCCGTGGGCGCTGGAGGCGCAGCAGCTCCTCCACGACGACTGGGGCGTGGCGGCCGACGTGTGGAGCGTGACGAGCTGGAACGAGCTGCGCCGCGACGGCCTCGCTGCCGACCAGGCCGCGTTCCTCGACCCGGGCGCCGAGCCGCGCGTCGCGTACGTCACGGCCAAGCTGTCCGGCGCCGAGGGCCCGTTCGTCGCGACGAGCGACTACGACCACCTCGTGCCCGACCAGATCCGCAAGTGGGTCCCGGGCGACTACGAGGTGCTCGGGGCCGACGGCTTCGGGTTCTCGGACACCCGCGCGGCGGCCCGCCGGCACTTCAAGATCGACGGCCCGTCCGTCGTCGTGCGCACGCTGCAGGCGCTCGCCAAGCAGGGCAAGATCCCTGCGGACGCGTCCGCCCAGGCGATCGAGAAGTACCGCCTGATGGACGTCACCGCCGGCACGTCCGGCAACGCGGGCGGCGAGTCCTGACGCTCCCCGCCCGGTAGCACGACGACGGCCGGTCACCCCGCGGGGTGGCCGGCCGTCGTCGTACGGGCAGGCGGGTGGCCCGACGGCGGGCGGCGGTCCCGCCTCGTCCCGCCCGGGCGGGTGGTCAGGTCCCGGCGCGGTGCTGCTCGGCCTGCGCGACGGTGCGCTCGAGGTCCGCGCGCAGGGACGCCACGCCCTGAGGGTCGCCGTACTCGACCAGCGACTCCAGGTGGTGCCGTGCCTCGAGGGGACGGTCGGCCTCGATCGCGGCGAGGACGAGCTGGCGCCCGACCTCGGGCTCGTGCTCGCGCGCGCGCCAGTGCCCGACGCCCAGGCCCAGCGCCTCGACGGGCAGACCCGCGGTGCGCAGCACCTCCATCGACTGCGCGAGCGCGCGGCCGGACGGGTCGCGCTCGGCGGCGGTCGCGAACCGGCGCAGCGCGGCCTCCTGGTCGTCGTCGAGGGACAGCCGCCCGAGCTCGACGAGCGGGTACCACCCCTTGGGGTGCCCGGCGAGCTCCTCCGCGAGCGCCCAGACCGCGAGGTCGGCGGCGCGCTGCTTCTCCGTCTCGTCCGCGGGGGCGGCGAGCGGGTCGTCCGTGGCCGGCCCCTCGGCGGCGCGGCGCCGGACCAGCTCGGCGAGCGCCCGGAACGCGCGCTCGTCGTTGGGGTCGTCGACGAGCATGGCCCGCAGGGCGTCCTCGTGGACCGTGTCCCCGCGCTTCTCCCCGGACCGTGGGCGGCGCGTGCCGACGGTCGACGCGGACGTCGGCCGACGCATGAGCTGTCGGAGTCGGGGCATGAGGGCCATGTCCCGACCCTAGCGGGTCGTCCGGACGCTCACCCAGCGGCCCGGGTCGGACGCCGTCGGGCTCGGTGCGGGCCTCGGTGCGGGCGCGGCCCTTTGTGGACTGTCCACAAGCCCGGACCGTATGCTCGGCGCGTGACGGCCACCCCCAGGACGCCCGCGAGCGCGTCCGCCCCGAGCGGCCCGACGGGCAACGCGGACAACCTCCAGCGCCTGCGCGACGGGAGCGGCCTGCTCATGTCCGCGGCCCTGCGCCGCCTGGACGACGAGATCCCGTGGTACCGCGAGCTGCCCGCCGAGGACCGCTCGTACGTCGGGCTCGTGGCGCAGTCCGGCATCACCGCGTTCGTCACCTGGTACGCGGACCCGCTGGCCCCGCCGCACGGCGTGAGCGACATCTTCGCGGCGGCGCCGCCGGAGCTGACACGCTCGATCTCGCTGCAGAACACGCTCCAGCTGGTCCGCATCGTCGTCGAGGTCGTGGAGGCGTACTCCGACCAGCTCGCCGCCCCCGGGGGCGAGCGCGACCTGCGCGAGGCGGTCCTGCGCTACTCGCGCGAGGTCGCGTTCTCCGCGGCCGAGGTCTACGCGCGCGCCGCCGAGGTGCGGGGCGCGTGGGACGCGCGCCTCGAGGCCCTCGTCGTCGACGCGCTGATCCGCGGCGACGGGGACGACTCGCTGCGCTCGCGGGTCTCGGCGCTCGGCTGGGGCGGCCACGGCCCGACCCTGGTCATGGCGGGGACGATCGCCTCGACGCTCGACGAGGTGCGCACGGCCGAGCTGCGCCGCGCGACGCGCCGCGCGGCGGGCGACGCGCTCGTGGGCATCCACGGCGACCGCCTCGTCCTCGTGCTCGGCGGGGAGGGCGACCTGCAGGCCGCGGCCGCGTCGCTCCTGCCGCGGTTCGGCCCCGGCCCGGTCGTCATCGGCCCGACGGTCCCCGGCCTGGAGGAGGCGGCGCGCTCGGCCCAGGCCGCGCTCGCGGGCCTGCGCGCCGCGCCGGCGTGGCCCCAGGCGCCGCGACCGGTCCTCGCCGACGACCTGCTCCCGGAGCGGGTGCTCACGGGCGACACGACGGCGCGCCGCACGCTCGTCGCGCAGGCGTACCGGCCGCTCGCGGAGGCGACGGGGTCGGTGCTGGAGACGTTGTCGGCCTACCTGGGCACGGGTCGGTCGCTCGAGGCGGCCGCCCGCTCGCTGTACGTGCACCCCAACACGGTGCGCTACCGCCTGCGCAAGGTCTCCGAGATCACCGGGTGGGACCCGCTCGACGCGCGCGAGTCGTTCGTGCTGCAGGTCGCGCTCGCGCTCGGGCAGCTCTCCACCACGCGCTGAGCCCGGCCGGGCGCCGGGTCGCCCGCAGGACGCGGCTGTCCGGACCGCCTTGTAGGTTCGGCACAATCACCCTCCGCAAGGTTGGTGCGGGTCGTGACGTGGCGCGAGAGCCGCGGGTTGGCACAGTTGACGGGTGCTCGCCGTCTTGTGCCCTGGACAGGGCTCCCAGTCCCCCGGAATGCTCGCCCCCTGGCTCGAGCTGCCCGGCGTCGCCGACCAGGTCGCCACGTTCGGCGAGGCCGCGAGCCTCGACCTGCGCGCGCACGGGACGGAGTCCGACGCCGACACGATCCGTGACACCGCGGTCGCCCAGCCGCTCATCGTCGCGTCGTCGCTCGTCGCCCTGCGGGTGATCCTCGACGGCCGGGACACCGCGGACGTCGTCGACGTCACCGCGGGCCACTCGGTCGGCGAGCTCGCCGCCGCCGCGGTCGCGGGTGCGCTGACCGACGTCGGCGCGGTCGGGCTCGTCGCGCACCGTGCGCGCGCCATGGCCGCGGCCGCCGCCGCGACGCCCACGGGCATGAGCGCGGTCGTCGGGGGCGACGCCGAGGAGGTCCTCGCCGCGATCGAGGCCGCGCACCTGTGGCCGGCGAACGTCAACGGCGGCGGCCAGGTCGTCGCCGCCGGGGCGCTCGACCACCTCGCCGCGCTCGCGGAGAACCCGCCCGCCAAGGCGCGCGTCATCCCGCTCCAGGTCGCCGGGGCGTTCCACACGCCGTTCATGCAGCCCGCGCTCGAGGAGTTCGAGCCGGTCGCCGCGTCGTGGGACGTCACCGACCCGCGCCTGCCGTTCCTCTCGAACGCCGACGGTGAGTCGTACGCGACCATCGACATCGAGGGCAGCACGTCCGGCAAGGCGCGCGACGTCGTCCGGCGCCTCACCGCGCAGATCGCCGCCCCCGTGCGCTGGGACCTGTGCCAGGAGACGCTCGCCGAGCTGGGCGTGACCGCGATCCTCGAGCTCGCGCCGGGCGGCGTCCTCACGGGCCTCGCACGCCGCACGCTCAAGGGCGTCGAGTCGGTGGCCGTGAAGTCGCCCGACGACGTCGAGGCGGCCCGCGACCTGATCGCCCGCCACTCCGTCGTGGGTGGCGCCCCCGCCCCGGGCGACGACGCGTGAGCGGCGTGACGCTGCGCCAGGCCACCGGGCCGGCGTTCTCGCGGATCCTCGCGATCGGGGGCGTCCGCGGCGAGAACGTCGTCACGAACGACGACATCGCCGGGCCGATCGACTCGTCCGACGAGTGGATCCGCCAGCGCACGGGGATCGTGACGCGCCGTCGCGCCGGGGCCGACGTCGACGTGCTCGACCTGTCCGAGGCGGCGGCGCGCGACGCGCTCGCCCGCGCGGGCCTGCAGGGCGCCGACATCGACGCCGTCATCGTCTCGACGGTCACGTACTTCCACCAGACGCCCGCGGCCGCCGCCGTGCTCGCCGAGCGCCTGGGCGCCACGCCCGCCGCCGCGTTCGACGTCTCCGCCGCGTGCGCCGGGTACGCGTACGCCATCGCGCAGGCCGACGCGCTCGTGCGCGCCGGCACCGCGACGCACGTGCTCGTCGTGGGCGCCGAGAAGATGAGCGACTTCATCGACCCGACGGACCGCTCGATCTCGTTCCTCCTGGGCGACGGCGCGGGCGCCGCGATCGTCGGCCCGTCGGACACCCCGGGCATCGGCCCCACGGTGTGGGGGTCCGACGGTGGCAAGGCCCAGGCGATCCGCCAGACCCACGCCTGGTCGGACCTGCGCGAGGACCCCTCGCTCGGGTGGCCCACGCTGCGCCAGGACGGGCAGAGCGTGTTCAAGTGGGCCGCGTTCCAGATGGCGCCCGTCGCGGCCAAGGCCATGGCGGAGGCCGGGGTCGCCCCCGGCGACATCGGCGCCTTCGTGCCGCACCAGGCGAACATGCGCATCATCGACCAGATGATCAAGCAGCTCCAGCTCCCCGACACCGTCGCGGTCGCCCGCGACATCGCGGAGACCGGCAACACGTCGGCCGCCTCGATCCCGCTCGCGACGCGTCGTCTGCTCGACGAGGGCCAGGTCCGCTCCGGAGACCTCGCGCTCCAGATCGGGTTCGGCGCCGGGCTCGTCTACGCGGCGCAGGTGGTCGTCCTGCCGTAGGGGAGAATCACCCTGGACGGACGGCCGCCCTCCCCCGCGGGAGGACCCACGCCGTCGGCGGACCCGTCCGTCGCACGCACCGTCTATCGCTGTACCGCCCGGGACACCCACCCGGGCACCGCCACCGGGACCGGTCGCCGCCGGCCCCACGACAAGGAGAAACCATGGCTTACACCGAGCAGGAAGTCCTCGCCGGCCTCGCGGAGATCGTCGCCGAGGAGACGGGTCTGCCGACCGACGCCGTCGCGCTCGAGAAGTCCTTCACCGACGACCTCGACATCGACTCGCTGTCGATGATGACGATCGTCACGCACGCCGAGGACAAGTTCGGGGTCCGCATCCCGGACGACGAGGTCAAGAACCTCACGACGGTCGGCGACGCCGTGTCCTTCATCACGGGCGCCCAGGCCTGAGCACGCCCCGCCTGCCCCGCAGGCCTGCGGGCGGGTCGGCGTCACCCGCGCCGACCCGCTCGTCCTCCCGCCCCAGAACCCCACCCGAGGAGCACCATGTCCGCCGCTACTGAAGTCGTCGTCACCGGCCTCGGCGCCACCACGCCGCTCGGCGGCGACGTGCCCTCGACCTGGGCCGCGGCGCTCGCCGGCGAGTCCGGCGCCCGCACCCTCGACAACGACTGGGCGGAGCGCTACGAGATCCCGGTGACGTTCGCCGCGACCCTCAAGGTGGACCCCGCCGAGGTCCTGGCGCGGCCCGAGATCAAGCGCATGGACCCCTCCACGCAGTACGCCATCATCGCCGCGCGCGAGGCGTGGGCCGACGCGGGCAGCCCCGAGGTCGACGGCGACCGGCTCGGCACGGTCGTGTCGTCCGGGATCGGCGGCATCTGGACCACGCTGGACGGCTGGGACACGCTGCGCGAGCGCGGCGCCCGCCGCATGCTCCCGATGACCGTGCCGATGCTCATGCCCAACTCCCCCACCGCCTACGTGTCGCTCGAGCTCGGTGCCCGCGCGGGCGCCCACGCGCTCGTCTCGGCCTGCGCGTCCGGGGCCGAGGCGATCGGCTACGGCGTCGACATGATCCGCGCCGGCCGCGCCGACGTCGTCGTCGCGGGCGGCACCGAGGCCACGATCCACCCCATGCCGATCGCGGCCTTCGCCGCCTCGCGCACGCTCTCGCTGCGCAACGACGACCCGCAGGGCGCGTCGCGCCCCTACGACGTCGACCGCGACGGCTTCGTCATCGGCGAGGGCTCGGGCGTCGTCGTCCTCGAGAGCGCCGAGCACGCCGCCGCGCGCGGCGCCCGCGTGTACGCGCGGCTCGCCGGCGTCGGCCTGTCGTCCGACGCCTACCACATCACCTCTCCCGACCCGGACGGGCGCGGTCAGGTCGCCGCGATGCGCCGCGCGATCGAGGAGGCCGGGGTGACCGGCCGCGACGTCGTGCACGTCAACGCGCACGCGACCTCGACCAAGGTGGGCGACCTCACCGAGACCCGGTCGATCCGCTCCCTCCTCGGCTCCGACACGGACCACGTGCTGCTGTCGGCGACCAAGTCGATGACGGGCCACCTCCTCGGTGGCGCGGGGGCGCTGGAGTCGATCTTCACGATCAAGGCGGTCGCCGAGCGCCTCGCTCCCCCGACGATCAACGTCGCGAACCCCGACCCCGAGCTCCAGGTGCCGCTCGTGCGCGACACCCCGGCTCCGTTGCCGTCGGGCGACATCGTCGCGGTGAACAACTCGTTCGGGTTCGGCGGCCACAACGTCGCGCTCGCGGTCGCGAGCGTCTGACCGACTCTCCACGGGCCCCGGCGCGAGGGCCTCAACAGCCGTCGCACCGGGGCTCGCGTGCGTCCAGTGCCAGCGGTCTGGATGCCGGGTTCTCGGCCCCTGAGATGGACGTCCGTCCAGTTCGTTGCGTTTTCACCCATCCGGTTTGTCCGGACAAGACCGTCCAAAGCCGGACGCAGATCCCCGGGCGACCGCACCGCCCGGGGATTCACCCCGCTCCTCTCGTCACCCGCCGAGCGCGCCCGCGTCCCATCGCCGACCCTGTGGGCGTGATGTGGCGTCTGCCGCATCACGACCTCGAGGCAGGCGAGCTGACCCGAACGGCGAGACACCTCTCCACCCAGGCACCACCTCCCCTCTGGAGGCGAGCGACGGCGCTCGCCGCGGTGGGAGGTGTCGTCGGCGCCCTGACCTTCGCGGGAGGGATCGCCGCGACGGCCGCCCCCACCGACGACTCGGAGGCCAGCGGGCAGTTCCTCAGCGGCAGCGTCGCCGGGTTCGACCTCGCGACGATCGCTGCCCTCGACGGGGCCGTGGCCGAGAACCCCTCCGGGGCGCACCCCGTCGTCACGAACCCCCTGGCCGCCTCGGTCTTCCAGTCGCTCGGGATCGACCTGACGGGCACCCTCCAGCTGTTGGGCCCCAACGGGATCCTGCAGCTCGGCGCGGTCAACCAGTACGGCGAGGCGAATGACGACGGCTCGGCCCGCGCCGCGTCCGGCGCCGTCTCCGACCAGGGCGCGATCTCCGTCGGCGGCAGCGAGGAGTTCCCGTCCGACGCGCAGCTCAACCTCACGCAGCTCCTCGGCCCCGGCTTCGAGTCGGTCGTCGCAGACCTCGACCTGTCGCTCGGCGCGCTGTCCGCGACGGCGGAGGCGACCGGCGGCACGGCACCGACCGGCGACTACCAGATCGCCGGTGCGACCCTCACGCTCGACAGCCCCGCCGTCTCGGGCATCGCCACGACGGTCGACGACGAGGTCGTCCCGCTCGTGGACGGCGCCGTCGGACAGCTCGTCGGGACCGACGGGCTGCTCGCCCAGGCGCTGAACGGGATCGGAGCGCTCGCCCAGGTTCTGACCGTCCTCGGCGGGGACCTCGAACCCACGGTCGCGATCGACGTCGACCTCGACGGCGCCCTGGCGCCCGTGCTCGACCAGGACTTCGGCGACGAAGGCGTCGTGATCAACGTCGGCGACGGGACCGTCACGGTCGACCTCGACACGATCCTCGGTGGCACCGGGTCGCTGAACGGGTTCGACCCCAACACCGAGGTCCTCGACGACGCCGCGATCAACGCGATCCTCGACGGGCTCGGCGCGGCCCTCGACGACCTCACGACCGCGCTCGTCGGCGCGGTCGACACGGCCCTGCACGCCGCGAGCCTGACGCTGTCGGTCGAGGCCGTCGTCGACAACCCGATCCCCCTCGCGCCCGACCTGCTGAACCTCGACATCAACCTCGACACGACCGTCGGAGACGTGGTCGACGGCACCGTGGCCCCCGGCGACGCGACCATCACCATCGCGCTCTCCGGCCTGCCGGTCACGCTCCCGCTGGGCGACCTCGTCAGTGCGCTGGCCGTTCCGCTCAACACCGTGCTGTTCGCCGACGGGACCGGACTGGTGAGCACGCTCGCCGGGACGATCACGTCGGAGGTCACCGGTCCCGTGCTCACCGCGCTCTCGCCGGTGTTCGAGATCCTCACGGAGGTCGTGAGCCTCGTCGTCAACGTCCAGGAGCCCGAGCCGTCCGTCGCGGACGCGACGTTCACGCAGCGCGCACTGACCCTGTCGCTCCTCGAGGTCGGCACAGGGACGGGCCTCGCCGAGCTCCACCTCGCCTCGGCGACCGTCCGTGGTTCGACGGTCGCAGCGATCACGCCTGCGGTCACCGTCGACCCGTCGACCGTGCCCGCGGGCACCCCGACGACCGTCACCGGCACCGGCTACACGCCGGACTCCACCGTGACCGTCGAGGTCCGGGACACGGCCGGCACCGTCGTCGCCACCCTGAGCGACGTCCCGACCGACGGCGACGGCGGCTTCACGACGCCCATCACCGTCCCGGCGGACGCCACCCCGGGTGAGTACGCCGTCGTCGGCATCGACGACACGACCTCGACCGAGGCCGAGACGCCCCTGACGGTGGAGGCAGCCGCGATCGAGCCGACGATCACCGTCGACCCGACCACCGCCAACCCCGGTGACGACGTCACCGTCGACGGCACGGGCTACACCCCCGACGCCACGGTCACAGTCGAGATCCGCGACGGCTCCGGCGCGGTGGTCACCAGCCTGGGCGACGTCCCGACCGACGGCGACGGGAGCTTCACCACCCCGATCACCGTCCCTGAGGACACCACCCCCGGCGACTACACCGTCGTCGGCATCGACGACACCACCTCGACCGAGGCGGAGACCCCGCTCGGCGTCGGTGGCGTCGGGGTGTCCGAGCCGACCGTCACGGTCGACCCGACCACGGCGAACCCCGGCGACGAGGTCACCGTGACGGGTGAGGGCTGGCCGCCGAGCACGACCGTCACCGTCGACCTGCTCGACGAGGACGGCGACGTCGTCGCGACGGTCGACGTGGAGACCGACGACACGGGGAGCTTCACCACCCCGATCACCGTCCCCGAGGACGCGACGCCGGGCGACAACACCGTGCACGCGTCCGACGAGACCGGGAACGAGGCGGAGACGCCGCTCACGGTCGTCGCGGCCGGTGACCGCGCCCTGGTCTCGTCGTTCGCCACGCCTCGCGTGCTGCGCGGCGCGGAGCAGACGTTCGTCGCGTCCGGCTTCCAGCCGGGCGAGTCGGTCCAGGCGGTCATCAACTCGGAGCCGCTGATCCTGCCGGTGGCGACCGCCGACGCGAGCGGCCAGGTCAGCTGGACGTTCGTCGTCCCGGCCGACTTCGAGGTCGGCCCGCACACGGGCACGGCGACGAGCGTCACCGTCGGCGACTCCACGGTCGCGTCGTTCGAGGTCTACCTCACGGCCTCGGGCGGCGACGGACCGGGCGGCTCCGGTCCCGGCTCGGGCTCGGGCTCGGGCTCGAACAACGCCGGCAACGGCACCGGGTCGGACTACCTCGCCCGGACCGGCACCGACGACCTGGCGCTGGTCCTGGTCGCCGCGCTCCTGCTGGTGACCACCGGCGCCGTCGTGCGCGTGCGCGCGCACCGCGCGCGCCGGGCGAGCTAGGCGCACCACGACCGAGGGCGCCTGCCGGGATCTCCCGGCAGGCGCCCTCGGTCGTGTCGTGGAGGCGGACGCCCGGCGTCAGCCGACGCGGTGGAGCCAGCGCACCGGGGCGCCGGCACCGGCGTAGCGGAACGGCTCGAGCTCGTCGTCCCACGCCTTGCCGAGCGCGAGGTGCAGGGCGTCACGCATGGCCCAGGGCTCGCTCACCTGCTCCAGCGCGGCACGGATCCGGTCCTCCGGGACGACGATGTTGCCGTGCACGTCCGTCTGGGCGTAGAAGATGCCGAGGTCGGGCGTGTGGGACCACCGCCCGCCGTCGACCCCGTGGCTGGGCTCCTCGGTGACCTCGTAGCGCAGGTGGGACCAGCCGCGCAGCGCGGAGGCCAGCTTGGCGCCCGTCCCCTGCGGGCCCTGCCACGAGTACTCGGCCCGGTAGAGGCCGCGCGCGGCGGGCTGCTCGGTCCAGTCGAGCGACACGCGCACGCCGAGGACGTTGCCCGCGGCCCACTCCATGTGCGGGCACAGAGCACGCGGTGCTGAGTGCACGTAAAGAACACCGCGGGTGATGGCACCGGCCATGTCTGCCTCCCTAGGTCGAGGTTGCGTCTTCCCCAACGTCCTCACCAAGGGTGGTGTCACAGCACGTCACAGGTATCGCGCGGCGTGTCTCGTGCCCATCTTGCACGAGATCACGCGTTCGCGCGAGAGATTCGCCGGGTGTGCCCGGCCGCGGTCGGCCGACGCGGGCCGTCACAGGTGGGCGCGCAGCTCCCGCATCGCCTTCTTGCGGACGGACCGGTCCAGACGGTCGAGGTAGAGCATGCCGTCCAGGTGGTCGCACTCGTGCTGGAGGCAGCGGGCCATGAGCTCGGTGCCCTCGACGACGACCTCGTTGCCGTCGAGGTCCGTCCCCACGACGCGCGCGTACCAGGCGCGGCGCGTCGGGTACCAGAGGTTGGGGACGGAGAGGCAGCCCTCGTCGCCGTCCTGGTAGTCGTCGGAGAGCTCGACGATGCGCGGGTTGAGCACGTACCCGATCTCGTCGTCGATGTTCCACGAGAACGCCCGCAGGTTCACGCCGATCTGGTTGGCGGCGAGGCCGGCGCGTCCCTCGTGGTCGACGGTCTCGACGAGGTCCGCGACGAGCGAGCGCACGCGGTCGTCGATGGTGGTGATCTCGTCGCAGGGGGTGCGGAGCACGGGGTCCGGGATGGTCCGGATCTCTCTCATCGCCATGGACGCCATTCTTCCATGCGCACGACGACGGGCGGCCGGGTCTCCGACCCGCGCGCCTGGGGCCCGCGTCACATGCGGGCGTACCGGGCGCGGGCGAAGGAGTAGAGCCCGTACGCGGCGAAGCCGAGCCCGACGGCGACGAGCAGCACCGCGCCGAACGGCTGGGCCGCGAGGGTCGCGAACGCGGCGTCGAGACCGCCCGCCTGCTCGGGGTCGTGCTGCACGGCGGCCACGACGAAGAGCGCGCCGAGCACGCCGAGCGCGACCCCCTTGGCGACGTAGCCCACCCGCCCGAGCGTCACGACGGCACGTCCGACGTTCCCGCCCGTGCCGCCCTCCAGGTCCTCCAGGAACTTCTTCCGCCACCCCTTGACCACGTGGTACACGCCCGCGGCGACGATCCCGACGCCGACGGCACCCACCAGGAGCACGCCACCCGGCTTCTGCATGAGCGTCGCCGTCATGCTCTCCTCCTGGCCGGAGCCGCCCGCGGACCCGTTCACGACCTGCACGGCGAGCACGCCGAGCGCCAGGTAGAGCACCGCCTTGCCGGCGGCCTTGAGCCGGTCGGACGTCTCGGCGGCGCCGCTGATCGCCACGGTGAGCTGCCACAGCGCGAGCGCGGCGAACGCCACGACCGCGAACCAGAGCAGGACGGTCCCGCCCGGCGTCTGCGCGATCGCGGTGAGCGCGCCGGTCTGGTCCGCCTGCTCGCTCGACGTCGAACCGGTGGCCACCTGCACGGCGAGCACCCCGACCACGAGGTGGAGCAGGCCGCTCACGGCGTACCCGGCGCGGGCGAGGATCTCGAGCGGCCTGCTGCCCCGCGCCCCGCGCGCCGCCGTCTTGCCCGTCGAGCTGATGCTCGGTGCCACTGGACCTCCTCGGTCGTCGGGACGCCGCCCCCAGCGCGCCGCCGGGTTCTCCGGCCCGGACACCGTGCCAGCCCCGCGCCCCGCACGCACGCCGAGCGCCGTCCCCAGGAAGCTCAGATCACGGTTTGGTAACGTGCCTCGGATGCCCACGACGAACCCGCGCCTCGCGGTGCTCGACGGACTCCGGTTCGCCGCCGCGTCGGCAGTGCTCGTGTACCACTTCGTCGCCGTCAACCACCACGCGTGGGGCGAGCGGACGAGCGACTCCCTGCCGGGCGTGCAGGGCGTCGCCGCCTACGGCTCGTTCGGCGTCCAGCTCTTCTTCGTGGTCAGCGGCTACGTCATCCTCATGACGGCGTGGGGCCGCGACGTCCGCGGCTTCGTCGCCTCGCGAGCCGGCCGGCTGTTCCCCGCGTACTGGGCCGCCGTGCTCCTCACGCTCGCCCTGCTCGTCCTCGTGATCCCGGGCCGGCGCGACGTCGACCTCCCGCAGGCTGCCGCCAACCTCACCATGGTCCAGCGAGCGTTCGGCATCCCCGACCTCGAGGCGGTCTACTGGACGCTCTGGTCGGAGCTGCGGTTCTACGTCCTCGTCGGCGTGCTCGTCGCCGTCGGCCTCACCCGGGCGCGGGTGATCGCGTTCGCCGTGCTGTGGCCCGTCGCGGGAGAGATCGCGACACGGACGGGCTCAGACCTCGTCGCGACCGCCCTCGTCGCACCCGACGCCCCGCTCTTCGCCGGCGGGATGGTGCTCTACCTCCTCACGCGGGAGCGCCGGTCGCCGGTGCTCTGGCTCGCGCTCGCCCTCGACGTCGCCCTCGCGGCCGCCGTCTCGGGCCGGATCCAGGCGGCCCGCATCGAGAACAGCACCGACGTCGTCGTGCCCCCCGCCGTCTGGTGGGTCGCGATCGTCCTGTGCTTCGCCGTCGTCGCCGTCGCGACGCTGACCCCGCTCGCGCGGGTCTCGTGGGGGTGGCTCACCGCCCTGGGTGCGCTCACGTACCCGCTCTACCTCGTGCACGCGTCGTGGGGGCGGTGGGTGATCGAGTCGGTGCACCCGTACCTTCCCCAGGCTGCGACGCTCACCGTCGCGGTCGCCGCGTGCCTCCTGCTCGCCTGGGCGGTCCACCGCGCCGTCGAGCTCCCGCTCGGCCCGCGGCTGCGCCGCGCGCTCGACCGCGACCTCCGGCGCGACCCCGGCCGCCCGGGCCGGCGCGCCCCGGCGCGTCAGGACGAGCCCGTCGCGGCCAGGTAGTCCCGCAGCACGACCGCCTGGTTGTGCTCCTCGTCCCGCGCCCCGTACACGAGCGTCACCACGGGATGCTGCCCGACGACGTCCCGCAGCTCTCCCACGACCTCGCCGTTCGCGTCCAGCTCGGCCCGGTACCGCTCCGCGAACTCGTCGAACAGCCGCTCCTCGTGGTGGAACCACTGTCGCAGCTCCGTGGACGGCGCGACCTCCTTGAGCCAGAGGTCCACGTGCGCCTTCTCCTTGCTCTCACCGCGCGGCCACAGCCGGTCGACGAGCACGCGGTACCCGTCGTCCTCGTCGACCGACTCGTACACGCGCTTGATCCGGATCGTCATGACGCCATGACACCCCCGCGCCGCGCGCACCGCATCCGCAGCGCCGGACCGACCGTCCGCGGCGGTATGCTCACCGGCGCGCCCCGTTAGCTCAGCTGGTCAGAGCAGGAGACTCATAATCTCTCGGTCGCGGGTTCAAGTCCTGCACGGGGCACGAGGACCGGAAGCCCTCCGAGGGCTCGACTCCGCGTCAGTAGGTCACGACCACGGTCGGCGCGTCCTGGTGTGGTGTATCGGTGGTGGCGCCGGGACTCGGTGCCGACCGGGCGGACGCGCCCCCCAGCGTCAGGTTGACGAAGGGCAGGCTGCCGGGCACGGAGAGCGTCGCCTCGGAGTACGTCACCGAACCGCTCGGGAAGACGTTCAGGCGTGCCCCCCAGGCCTTCAGGACGTGGTCGATCGGGTGGTAGCAGCCCCCCGAACCGTCCGCCAGCCGCAGGACGGTGATCCCGACCGCGCGCAGCCCGAACTCGTCCATGCGCCACACGGGCCCTCCGGAGTCCCCGGCGAGAGTCGTCGCCGTGTGACAGACGAGGACCCCGCCGTACTGGGGGTGGTACCCCCAGAACGTGATACGCCCCTCCTGCCAGCCGCTCGTCACGCCCATCTTGCCGACGAGCGCGTCCCGGCTCTGCGCGCTCGTCCGCATGATCCCCGTCACCCTGCCGTCACCCGGCGTCGCGCCCGTGCGCGGGTCGACGACCATCTGGTACAGCCCCACGCCGCCGGAGGCGCGGACCAGCGCTGTATCCGTGTTCGGGTATGTCTTCGCATAGGCGACCGCACCCCAGGGCGCGTCGGTGCCGAACACCGTGGTCCCCGGCGCGGCGCAGTGCGCGGCCGTCACCGGGAACGAGCCGCTGGTCCCGGTGATGGTGTAGGAGCCGGTGCACAGGACGCCCGAGCGGGGACCGCTGAAGTACATCGGATGACCTGCACGGTAGGCGTACGAGAGCGCCGCGCTCGGCATCGCGGCGAGCACGATGCACACCACCGCGACGACCGCCATCACCAGTCCTGCAGCCGTCCTCATGATCATGGTCCGTCCCCCTCGCCCGTGAAGCTCGCCTCCTCGGATGCTCGCTGCCTTCCGGCGGATCGGCCAGCGGAGAGCCACCGGGGCTCTTCGACCGACCTGCGTACAGCCCTGACCTTCGAGCGGCTACGGTGGGGACGTGTCCTGGTTCCGCCGCCCCAGCCTGCCCGACCCGGTCCGCCGATCGCTCGACGTCCCGGCGAGCGACCGCGTGCTCGCCTCGGCGGAGCTGGCCGACGGCTCGTGGGCGGTCGCGACCCGCACCGAGCTCCTCACGAGCGACCCGACCGGCGGGGTCATCGCACGACGCCCGTGGTCGGACGTCGACCGGGCGGGGTACGTACCGGAGACCGCCACGATCACGGTCTCGTGGGTCGACGGCGCACCTCCGCTGGCCCTCACGCTCGCCGACGCGCGCCGTACGTCGCTCGCCCAGACGCTGCGGGAGCGCGTCCAGTCGTCGGTGGTGCTGTCGGAGACCGTGACGTTCGCCCCCGGGCTCACCGCACGGGTCGCGGTGCGCCGGGACGGAGACGGCGAGCTCTTCTCGCAGGTCGTCGCCGACCCCGGCGTCGACCTGACGGACCCCGAGGTGACGGCCCGCGTGGACGCCGCCGAGGGCCGGGTCCGGTCCGCGTCCGGACTACCCCTCTGAGCCTGCTAGAGTTTTCCCCGGTCGCTGCGGTGCACACCGTGACGGCCACGATCGATCCCGCGTAGCTCAGCTGGCAGAGCATCCGACTGTTAATCGGACGGTCGTAGGTTCAAGTCCTACCGCGGGAGCCTCGAGAGCTCGGCCCCGGACCGCACAGCGGTCCGGGGCCGAGCCGTTTCTCCGCCCCCGCCGGTGCGTCGACCTGGCACGGTCGGCACGTCCGGGAATACGCGACCGTTGCCCCGGGCTTGCGTCTGTCGTGACCACGACGTCCTCCGCAGGGATCGGCCTGCGCTCCGAGCGCGGCCCCGTCCTCCTCGCGCTCATGCTGTCCACGGCCCTCGTCGCGCTCGACGCGACGATCATCGCGACGGCGTCGGCCACGATCGCGCGCGAGCTCGGCGGGTTCGAGCAGCTCCCCTGGCTCTTCTCGAGCTATCCGCTCGCGCAGGCGGTCGGGACGCCGGTCTTCGGCAGGCTGTCCGACGTGCTCGGCCGCAAGCGGCTCATGCTGGCGGGGGTCGCCCTGTTCTTCCTCGGGTCCGTGCTGTGCGGGTTCGCGTGGTCGATGCCCGCGCTCGTCGCGGGCCGCGTGCTCCAGGGTCTGGGCGCCGGTGCGGTGATGCCCGTCTCCCAGACGATCGCCGCCGACATCTACACGCTCGAGGAGCGCGCGAAGGCGCAGGGCTACCTCGCGTCGGTGTGGGCGATCTCGTCCGTCGTCGGCCCGACGCTCGGCGGCGTCTTCTCCGAGTTCGTGAGCTGGCGCTGGATCTTCTTCGTCAACGTGCCGCTGTGCGCCCTGGCGGCGTGGATGCTGCACCGCCGGTACCACGAGTCCCCGCGCGAGGGAGCGCGCGAGCCCATCGACTACGTGGGCGCGACGCTGCTCACGGCGGGCAGCACGCTGCTCCTGCTCGGGCTTCTCGAGGGCGGGTCCACGTGGGCCTGGGCATCCCCCGCGTCGGTCGCCGTCCTGGGTGCCGCGCTCCTCCTGCTCGGCGTCTTCGCGGTGCACGCGCGCCGCACGCGCTACCCCGTGGTCGACCTCGCGATCCTGCGGCGGCGCGTCGTCGGCGTCTCGACGGCCGTCTCGCTCCTCGTCGGGGTCATCGTCCTCGCGCTCTCCACGTACGTGCCGATCTACGCCCAGGGCGTCCTCGGCGTCGGGCCGCTCGTCGCGGGCTTCGCGCTCGCGGCGATGACGGTCGGCTGGCCGATCTCCGCCTCGAACGCCGGGCGCCTCTACCTGCGGATCGGCTTCCGCTGGACCGCCGTCATCGGGTCGGCGCTCGTCCTCGCCGGCACGTCGCTCACGCTGCTGCTGGGCGCGTCGTCGTCGGTCGTCGCCGTCGCCGCGACGACGTTCGTCGTCGGCGTCGGGATGGGTCTGACCGCCGTCCCGACGCTCATCGCCGCCCAGTCGTCGGCCGTCTTCACGGAGCGCGGCGCCGTGACGGGCACCAACATGTTCGCGCGGTCGCTGGGCTCGGCCGTCGGCGTCGCGGTCTGCGGCGCGATCATCAACGCCCGCACGACGCTCGGCGCCGACGGCACGCCCGAGGGCCCCGGCCTCATGAGCGCGATCCACGTCGTGTTCGTCCTGCTCACCGCGAGCGCCGCGGTCCTCGTCGTCCTCGCGGCCCTCATGCCCGCGGACCGGCAGGCGGCGCGCGACCGTCGGGCTGCGACGGCCGCCGCGACCGCGGACGCGACGGCCTGACCTCCCGGACGGCTCAGGCGATCTCGCCCTCGCGCAGCGTGCGGCGCTCGGCCTCGACCGCGAGGAGCGTGGCGAACGCCTCCTGGTACGCGGCGAGGTCGGCCGCGGGGTCGAGGCGCTGCAGGCGGCTCTTCGCGTCGGCGACGCGGCGGGTGAGGCCGAGGTCGACGAGGCCCCGCACGACGCCGGCGACGTAGCCGCCGACGACGTTCTCGCGGTCCTCGGGGAGCGGTGCGACGGCGAGCTCGGTCACGAGGCCGCGCACGGGCTCGGCGGCCTGCTCGACGACGGCCTCGACCCAGTGCCCGGCGCCGAGCGTCGCGCCCTCGCGCACCCCGCCCGCGGCGCGGATCGCGGCGTGGACGGCGCGCCAGGCCGGGACGGCGAACGCGTCCTCGCCGAGGTCGTCGAAGACCGGCGGCACGTGCTGGGGGTACTGCAGGACGGCGACGAGCGCGAGGCGCTCGCGGCGCGCCACCGGGTCGCGCGGGTCGGGTGCGGGGAGCGCCGGGACCGTGGGCTCGGGCTCGGTCGCCTCGCCGCCGGGGCGGGCGCCGTCGGGCCGCGACGTGCGGACCGGGCCGGGCGCGCTGCCGCGCTTGGCGGCCGCCGCGACCTCGCGCCGGACGCGCTCGGCGTCCATGCCGATCCAGCCCGCGAGCATGCGGGCGTACTCGGGGCGCAGCGCGGCGTCGCGGATCCCGGCGACGACCGGGGCGGCGGCGCGCAGCGCACCGACGCGGCCCTCGGCGGTGTCGAGGTCGAACGTCGCGAGGGTCGTGCGGATGACGAACTCGAAGAGGGGCTGGCGCCCGTCGACGAGGGCGCGCACCGCGTCGGGGCCGCGCGCCATGCGCAGCTCGCACGGGTCCATGCCGCTCGGCTCGACGGCCACGAACGTCTGGGCGTAGAAGCGCTGGTCCTCGCCGAACGCGCGCACGGCGGCCTTCTGGCCCGCGGCGTCGCCGTCGAACGTGAACACGACCTCACCCCCGACGGAGGCGCCCGAGGCGAGCTGCATGCCGCCCCCGGCCGTCGTGTCGCCGAGGAGCCGGCGCACGATGCGCGCGTGGTCGGACCCGAACGCCGTGCCGCACGTCGCGACGGCGGTCGTCACGCCGGAGAGGTGCGCGGCCATGACGTCCGTGTACCCCTCGACGACGACGACGCGCTTCTGCTTGGCGATCTCGCGCTTGGCGAGGTCGATGCCGTAGAGCACGTGCGACTTCTTGTAGAGCGAGGTCTCGGGGGTGTTGAGGTACTTCGGCCCCTGGTCCTCGTCGTAGAGGCGCCGCGCGCCGAACCCGACGATCTCGCCCGTGACGTCGCGGATGGGCCACACGAGGCGTCCGCGGAACCGGTCGTAGATGCCGCGCTGGCCCTGGCTCATGAGGCCGGACGCGATCAGCTCGGGCTGCGTGAAGCCGCGCCCCTGGAGGTGCCGCTGCAGGTTGTCCCAACCGGTGGGCGCGTACCCGACGCCGAAGTGCTCGGCGTCCGCGCGGTCGAAGCTGCGCTCGGCGAGGAACGCGCGGGCCGCCTGCGCGCCGGACGCGAAGAGCTGCTCGGAGAAGTACTGCGCGGCGACACGGTGCGCCTCGAGCAGCCGCTGGCGCCGTCCCGGCTCCTCGCGCGGGCGCTGCGGCCCGCCCGAGTCCTCGTAGCGGAGCTGGATCCCGACGCGGTCGGCGAGGTACTCGACCGCCTCGACGAAGGTCAGGCCGTCGATCTTCTGGACGAACGAGATGACGTCGCCGCCCTCGCCGCACCCGAAGCAGTGCCAGCGCCCCACGCCGGGTCGCACGTGGAAGGACGGCGAGCGCTCGTCGTGGAAGGGGCACAACCCCTTGAGCGAGCCGACGCCCGCGGTCTTGAGGGTGACGTGCGCGGAGACGATCTCGTCGATCCGTGCGCGGTCGCGGACGGCTTCCACGTCCTCGCGTCGAATCAGGCCGGCCACGGAGCGAGTCTATGCGCCCGGGCGATGCCTCGGGGGTGGCTCGACGGCGTCGTCGGTCACCCCGGGTGCACCGTCGCGCCCGCCCCGACGAGCGCGTCGCGCGACGCGGCGCAGCGTCGCGCGTAGGCCCCGGGCGTGGACCCGGTCGCGCGCGCGAAGTCGGTGCCGAGGTGCGCCTGGTCGTAGTACCCGACGGCGCTCGCGAGCGCCGCGAGGTCCTGGTCGGGGTCCGCGGCGAGCAGGTCGGCCGCGAGGTGCACGCGGTGGCGCTGCAGGGCCCACTTGGGGCTCACGCCGACGTAGGTGGCGAAGAGCCGCTGGAGCGAGCGTGCGGAGGTCCCGACGACGGCGGCGAGGTCGGCGACGCCCGCGCCGGGCCCCAGGTCCCCGGCCACGAGGGCGGCGAACGCGCGGGCGACGCGGTCGAGGTCGCGTGCCGCCCGCGCGTCGCGGACGCGGTCGGCCCGCGCCCGCAGCAGCGGCTCGACGCCGCGCGCGGCCTCCTCGTCCCGGCCGGCGACGGCGAGGGCGAGCGCGGCGTCGCCGGTGCGCTCCGCCGTCGGGCCGAGGAACGCGGCGGCGGGCACCTGCACGCCCGCGCGCACGGCGTCCGCGTGCCCCAGCAGCACGCGGAACGCGCCCGGCCGCAGCTTGGTCCCCACGACGGCACCCGACCCGGCCAGGGTGCGCTCGAACAGACCCGGCGGGACGCCGTGCGCGACGTACCCCGCCGCCTGGGCGACCACGTTGGCGACCGGGTGCGGAACCACGACCTGCGTGAACGACTCCCCTCGCGGCAGGTCCCAGCGCACGACCCAGTGCCGCTCGACGAGGTCCGCGAGGTCCGGCGCCGGATCGACGCGCACGAGCTCGAACCCGCGCCGCGCAGCGGCGGGGTCGACGAGCCCCCGCAGGGACGTCGTCGGGCCGCGCCGGGACGCCGCCCTCGCGTCGGCGCGGTCCTGGGGTTCGAACACCTGTCGCATTCCTCCAAGACTGGCACGGCCCGCCGACACGAGCATGGTGGTACGGCCCGCACCCCGCGGGCGACCACGACGAGGAGGACCCCATGGAGATGTCGGCACTGCACCCCAACGTCACGGTGAACGGCGCGCGCGAGGCCATCGCGTTCTACGAGGCCGCGCTCGGCGCCGAGGTGGTCGACACGATCACGGCGGGCGACGCCGTCATCCACTCCGACCTGCGCCTCGACTCCCCCGCGGGGACGAGCACGTTCACCGTCGCGGAGGCGTTCCCGCCCGACTCGGTCGCGCCGGAGCCGGGTGCGCCGACGCACGCGTCGTTCACCGTCCCCGTCGAGGACACGGACGCCGCGTACGCGCGGGCGCTCGCGGCCGGCGCGACGAGCCTCGCCGAACCCGCCGACTGGTTCGAGGGGTTCCGCCAGGCCGCCGTCCGCGACCCCTTCGGGCACCGCTGGTACTTCGCGACCGTCGCGGACTCGGTGACGGCCGAGGACGTCCAGCGCGCGAGCGACGCCTGGGTCTCCGAGCGCGGCTGACCCCGGGGCGCCCAGCCAGACGGCGGTGCCGCTCGCCGGTCGCTCAGACCGGCGGGCGCACGAGGCGTGCGTGGAGCTGCATGGCCGAGACGTCGGTCAGCGAGGCGACCTGGTCGACGACGACGCGCAACCGGGCGGCGTCGTCGGGCGCGGCCTCCCAGTCCGCCGCGAAGGACGGCTCGAGCGCGACGGGCGCGCGGTCGGAGAAGACGTGCACGAGATCGGCGATGACCTCGCGCTGGCGCTGGTAGAGCGGCTCCTGCTCGCGCGGCGCCATGACGTAGGCGACCGCGACACCCTTGAGCACGAGGATCTCCGCCACCGTCTCGTCCGGCACGACGAGCCGTGCGGCGTACCGGGTGAGCGGCCCGTCCCCGTAGAGGGCGCGGGTCGCGTCCTGCGCCGCGCCGGTGAACCGGCCGATGAGCTGGCTCGTCGCGTCCTTGAGCGCGGCGAGCGCGCGCCGCGACCCGTCGAACCCGGTGACCAGGTGCCCGGTGCCCTGCAGACGCGTGATCGCGGCGTCGAGCGCCGCCTCGTCGTACGCGGTGCCGTACCAGGAGTGGACGGCGCGCACGACCCGGGCCCGCTCGTCGGGGTCGTCGAGCACCGCGAGCTCGATGCGCCCGCCCACGATCGCGTCCTCGACGTCGTGCACCGAGTACGACACGTCGTCCGCGAGGTCCATGACCTGCGCCTCGAGGCACTTCACCTGGCTCGGCGCGCCCGCGCGCAGCCAGTCGAACACGGGTCGGTCGTCCTCGTAGACGCCGAACTTGTGGGTCGGGCGGCCGTCCGCGCGCAGCGGCGCCTCGCCCGCGCCCCACGGGTACTTGACGCTCGCGTCGAGGCTCGCGCGCGTGAGGTTGAGCCCGTACGACCGCCCGTCCGCGTCGACGACCTTGGGGTCGAGACGCGTGAGCAGGCGCAGGGTCTGCGCGTTGCCCTCGAACCCGCCGACGTCGACCGCGAGGTCCGCGAGCGCCCGCTCCCCGTTGTGCCCGAACGGCGGGTGCCCCAGGTCGTGCGCGAGGCACGCCGTGTCGACGATGTCCGGGTCGCACCCGAGCGCCTTCCCGATCTCGCGGCCCACCTGCGCCACCTCGAGCGTGTGCGTCAGCCGGGTCCGGACGAAGTCGTCGCTGCCCGGCCCGAGCACCTGCGTCTTCGCGCCGAGGCGGCGCAGCGCCGACGAGTGGACGATGCGCGCGCGGTCGCGCTCGAACGGCGTGCGCGCGCGGGACTTCGCGGACTCGACGAACCACCGTTCGGTGTCGGCGTCCGAGTACGACGCCGTGCCCTCCTCACCGCGCGCCGGGCGCGGCCCGGTCCCCACGACCGCGGGGTCGAACGCCTCCTGCTCGAACGTCTGCACGGGCCCCAGCGTAACGACGCCGGTCAGGGCGTGGCGGGAGCCGGGTCCGCGAGGCCGCGGTAGACCCCGGTGCGCAGCTCGCCCGCCCACGCGTCGGCCTCGGGCATGCCGAGGTCGTACGCGACGGCGATCTCCGCCTCGGCGTCGTACGGCACGCGCACGTGCTGGATCGCGAACGGCGCCGGGTCGGGCGAGCCGGGCACGCCCTCGAGAATCGCGTAGACGGGCGTCGGCTCGTCGAGCGGGTTCCCGACGCTGCCGACGTTGGCGAGGGTCCGCCCCCGGGACGTCTCGACGTACGCGTCGTGGGTGTCGCCGTAGACGACGACGGTCGGCTCGGGGCCGGCACCGGTGAGAGCGGTCGCCGCGAACATGCCGGCGAACTCCCCCGGGGAGTGGTCGCGGAAGACCTTGACGTGCACCGACGCGGCCGACGCGTGGAGGAGACGGACCCGGCGGCCGCTGAGCAGCAGGTCGTGGCTCAGCGGGAGCGTACCGAACCAGGCGTGCTGGTCCGCGCGCAGCTCGTCGCGCCACCAGACGTGCTCCGGGACCCCGTCGTCAGGCGTCCGGGGCAGGAAGTCCTCCCAGTTGCCCCGGACGGTGACCGCGCACGCGTCACGGCACCGGTCGACGACGGCCTGCCCCCGAGGACCCTTGCCGACCATGTCCCCGAGGTTGAGGATCGTCGTCACGCCGCGGGACCGCGCGTCGGCGAGCACCGCCTCCAGCGCGGACAGGTTGCCGTGGACGTCCGAGAGGATCGCGAGGCGCTCGACGGTCACGTCGCGATCCTGCCACGAGCGCGCCGGGCCGAGAAGGGAGTTCTCGCCCTCGGTCCGCGCTTCTCGGGGGCGAGAACTCCCTTCTCGGCGGCGCGCTGCCGGGCGGGGGCGTAGCCTCGCGCACATGGGTGCAGCGCACGCGCTCGAGCTGCGGGTGGTCCGGGAGGACGAGGTCGTCGAAGTGGTCCCGTACCTCGACGGCCGCTCGCTCGTGAGCATCGTCAGCGCGTTCGAGTCGGCACGTCGGTACACGCCGTCGGGCGGGTACGGCGGCATTGTGCCCGAGGTGTTCCGGTACGGCAGGGCGTCACGCCAGTGGTACGGCCACGGTCGCCTCCCCGGACGCCGCAGGCACGCGTGGGTGCTCGCGTGCGATGGCTGCCACGAGGCGGGCTGCTGGCCGTTCGAGGTGGCGATCGACGTCGACGCGACGACGGTCACGTGGCACGACCTCGCGCAGCCTTTCCATCCCGAGTGGGACTACTCCGCCCTTGGCGCGTTCACGTTCGACCGCGCGCAGTACGACGACGCCGTGCGCCAGGTCGCGCACCTCTTCGACTGACCGCCCAGCGGGTTTCGACTGACCGTCGCTCGCCGGGCAGCCCTGCGGGACTGCCCGAACGGGCGGATCAGCCCAGGCGCCACACCCCGACAGCCGGGCCGTCGCCCGCGAGCCGGGCGCCGCCGTCGTGCCTGGTGAGGTCCAGCGTGCCGTGCAGCCGCTCTGCCTCGCCCGACCCCACGAGCGCCGGGTGCAGCGTGACGCCGTCCCACGGCGCGCGGGCGAGCGTGACGAGCACGCGTTCCTCCGGCGTCTCGCGCAGGTAGACGAGGGCGTCGTCGTCCACGTGCACCCACCGCAGGCCGCCGTGCCGCAGCGCGTCCGAGCTGCGCCGGACGGCGATCAGGTCGCGGTACAGGTCGAACGTCGCGGCGTCCCAGCGACCCGAACCCGTCGACGCGTCGTCCCACGGCATGGTCGCGCGCCCGTGCTCGCCGTTGAGGCCCGTGAGCCCCACCTCGTCGCCCGCGAACACGACCGGCGTGCCGGGGTAGGTGAGCAGGAGCGTCGCCGCGACCTCGACCATCTCGCGCGAGCCGACGATCGAGCGCAGGCGCGGGGTGTCGTGCGACCCGAGCATGTTCCACTGCGACGCCGTGACGCGCCACGGCAGCACGGCGTCGAACTCGCGCATCGTCGCGACGACGTCGCGGCCGCCGCGCCGCGGCGTGCGCACCGGGAGGCCGAGGTAGGGCACCGGCGAGTCCGCGGGCGACAGCCACGTCCAGGCCGGGCGTGTGAACGCCGAGTAGTTCATGTTCGCGTGCCAGCCATCGCCCGCCAGGTCACCCGAGGCGTCGTGGAAGTGCTCCGCCACGAGCGCCGCCTCGGGGTTCGCGGCCCGCATCGTCGCGCGCAGGCGCCGCGCGACCTCGAGCGTGCGGTCTTCGGCACCGAACCGGCCGGTCATGTTCGCGACGTCGATGCGCCAGCCGTCGAGGCCGAACGGCTCGCCCAGGTAGCGCCCGACGACGGACCCGGGCCCGTCGATCATCCGCGCCCCGAGCTCGGCCGAGCCGTACGACAGCTTGGGCAGCGACGCGTGCTCGAGCCAGCCCACGTACCCGGGCTCGCCGTCGGTCCAGTAGTAGAAGTCGCGCTCCGGCGCGGCGGGATCCGCGAGCGCCCGCGCGAACCACTCGTGCCCGGCGCCCGTGTGGTTGGTCGTGAGGTCGCCCATGACGCGCAGCCCGCGCGCGTGCGCGGCGCGGACCAGCGACGCGTACGCCGCGTCACCGCCGAGCAGCGGGTCGACATGGTCGAACGTGCTCGCGTCGTAGCGGTGGTTGGACCGGCCCGGGAAGACGGGCGTCGTGTACAGCGTCGTGACGCCGAGCGCGACGAGGTGGTCGAGCCGCTCCTCGACGCCGGCGAGGTCGCCCCCGTAGAACTGCGTCCCGACGTCGGGCCCCGACCCGTGCGGCTCGTCGCCCCAGGCCGCCGGGACGGCCCACTCGGGCAGCGGGCGCCCGTCGGCCGCCGCCGACCGGGCGAACCGGTCCGGGAAGACCTGGTAGACGACGCCGTCGCGCATCCACGCGGGCGCGCCCTCGTGGACGGTGAGGCGGAAGTCCGCGGCGTCGGGCACGTCGCGGTCCCACACCCCGCGGCCGTTGAGCCAGCGGTACCCGGCCGCGCCCTCGTCGAGGAAGAACCGGTACCCCGTCGCGGGGTTGTGCACGAGCACCTCGGCGACGTACCAGTCCTCGTGCTCGTCCGAGCGGTCGAGCCGCGCGGGGGCGAGCCGGGGCTCGCCGTCGCGCACGGTGCGCAGCCACACGTCGCGCACGCCCGCCGACCGGGGCACGCGCACGCGGACGGGGACCGTTTCCCCGAGGGCGGGGACGCCCTCGGGGACGTACAGCGCCGAGCCGTCGTGGTGCGGGACGGGGCTCGCGACGTCGCGCACGCCGTCAGCCCTTCACGGACCCGGCGGTGAGCCCGCCGACGATGTACTTCTGCAGGTAGAGGAACAGCGCGAGCACAGGCAGCGCGGAGATCACGGCGCCGGCCGTGAACAGGCCCCAGTTCGCCTCCTTGAGCGACGACACCCAGCCGTAGAGCCCGACGGCGAGCGTCCAGTTGCGCTCCGACGTGAGGACGATGCGCGCGATGATGAACTCGCCGAACGTGCTGATGAACGACAGCAGCGCGACGACCGCGAGGATCGGGGCGACCAGGCGCAGGATGATCGTCCAGTAGATCTGCGAGTGCGTGGCGCCGTCGATCTTGGCGGCCTCGTCGAGCTCGCGCGGGACCGTGTTGAAGAACCCGTACATGAGGAACGTGTTCACGCCGAGCGCGCCGCCCAGGTACACGGCGATGAGTGCGATCTTGCTGTTCAGGCCCAGGATCGGGACGACGTTCCCGAGCCCGATGAGCAGCAGGAAGATCGCCACGAACGCGAGCATCTGCGGGAACATCTGGACGATGAGCAGCGACGTGAGTCCCATGCGGCGCCCGGCGAACCGGAAGCGCGAGAACGCGTAGGCGGCGGCCGCGCCCATGAGCACCGTGCCGACGGACGTCGCGACCGCGATCACCAGCGTGTTGCCCATCCACGTCCAGAACATCGTGGTGCCGAGCTCGGCGTAGTTCGCGCCGCTCACGTCGGAGAAGAGCGTGTTGGAGCCGGTGAGGGTGCCGTTCTCCGACAGGGACGCCGAGAGGACGTAGACGAGCGGGAAGGCCGCGTAGACGACGGCGATGACACCGACGAGGTGCCGCCAGCCGAGCTCGGAGAACCAGCGGCCCGGCTTCATCCGGGTCCGCGAGACCGCGGACGGGGCGGGCCGACCGCCGACGACGGGGGGTGCCTGGGTGGTCGCCATGTCAGCTGATCTCCTCGAACTTGCGCGTGCTGCGGAAGGCGATGGCCGAGATCGTCCCCACGATGACGAAGATGACGATCGACAGCGCGCTCGCGAGACCGAAGTCCTTCTGGGCGGACCCGTCGACACCCGAGATCGAGTAGACCATCGAGATGAGGATGTCGGTGTGGCCGAGCGGGACGGACGCGTCGGCGAACCGTGGACCGCCGCCGGTGAGCATGTAGATGAGCGTGAAGTTGTTGAAGTTGAAGGCGAACGACGAGATGAGCAGCGGCGCGGTCGCGATGAGCAGGAGCGGGAGCGTGATCGCCCGCCACGTCCGCCAGCGCCCGGCGCCGTCGATCTTGGCCGCCTCCATGACGTCGCCCGGCAGCGACTGCAGCGCGCCCGTGCAGATGAGGAACATGTAGGGGAAGCCCAGCCACAGGTTCACGCCGAGCACCGAGAGCTTCGCGAGCCACGGGTCCGTGAGCCACGGGATGTGCGCGCCGCCGAGGATCACCTCGTTGATGAAACCGAACCGCGTATTGAGCAGGCCGGACCAGAGCAGCGCGGCGAGGAACCCCGGGATCGCGTACGGCAGGATCATGAGCGTGCGGTACACCTTGCGCCCGCGCATCCGCGTGTCGTTGAAGACGATCGCGAGGAAGAGGCCGAGCAGGAACGTCGTGACGACCGAGCCGATCGCGAAGACGAACGTCCACACGAGGATCTTGACGAACGGCTGCGCGTAGCGGGCGTCGGAGAACGCGGTGACGAAGTTGTCGAAGCCGACGGGCACGCGCCACCCGACCGCGAGGGTCGAGCCGTCGGGGGCCTGGAACTGGCCCTCGTCGTTCGGGGTGTAGACGGTCCCGGTCGTCGTGTCGGTCATGGTGTCCGCCGCGGCGTCCCACTCGAGCGCCGACGTGTAGACGTAGCCGGTCCGCGCGTCCGTGGTGCGGATCGACCCGTCCTCGGGGTCGTCCGAGACCGGCACGCGGAGCTCGGTCACCTCGGCCTGGCGCTGGAGCACCTGGTCACGGGGCAGCACGGTGAAGCCGGGGACGTCGGTCGCGCGACCGTCCTCGACCGTCGCGCCGTCCACGACGGCGAGCGGCCGGTCCGCCGTCCCGGCCTCGACCTCGCCGTCCTCGGTGACGACCGCGAAGCCGAGCGCGTCGCCGTCCTCGACCACGGTCAGGGCCGACGAGGCAGAGCCCTCGACGCGGCGCTCGTTCTGGATGAGCAGCGCGGAGACCGCCTGCTCCTTGGTCGCGTTGTGCCCGGTGCCGTAGTTGGTGAAGGCGACGTACCCGGTGTAGCCGACCACGAAGATCTGGTAGACGAGGAGGAAGAGCAGCCCGGGAAGGATGTACTTGAGCGGCAGCGCGCGCTTGGAGAAGTACACCCAGTTCGCGACGACGAGCATCGCCAGGGACGCCGCGAGGATCCCGTACGAGCCCTCGGTCCACGCGGACCAGACCACGTACACGCCGAGCGCGTCGACGACGGCCATGAGCGCGAGCTTGACGAAGAACCCGGGGCTGTAGTCCCGTGCGTGCGAGGCGTCGGCCCCGCGCGACCGGAGGGTGTGCCGAGGCGGGGGGCCGTCGGTTCCGGGCGAGCCGACTCCCGCGTCGGTCGTGGTCTGTGGGGCGGACATCGTGGTGCCTCCGAGGTCGTCGGACGCGGTGCGTCCCGCGTCTTCCCGAGTGTCGTCGTGCTGCGTCGCAGCCGGTGCCGGGTCGGTGGTGCCGACGCGCCGTCGCGGTGCGCAGGGACGTCCTGCGCACCGCGACGGCGACCGGGACCAGGTCAGGAGTCGATCGCGCCCTGGATGTCGGCGATCATCTTGTCCCAGGTCGGGACGGGGTCGGCACCGCTGACGATCGCGGCCTCCGTGACGCCCCAGAAGCTCCAGACGGACGCCATCTCGGGGATCGAGGGCATCGGCACGGCCTCGGCGCCGACGGCCCGGAAGCCCGCGACGATCGGGTCGCCCGCCGAGGCGGAGTCGGCCGCGACCGTCAGCGCCGGCGGACGGTTGCCTGCCTGGTAGAGGGCGAGCTGGGCCTCCTCCGTGGACAGGAAGTTCACGAGGAAGTCGTTCGCGACGATCGCGTTCTTGCTCTCGGCGCTGAGGTAGAAGCCCTGGACACCGACGAACGGCTGGGCGGGCTGCCCGCCCGCGGTCGGGATCGGGTCGATCGACAGCTCCATGCCCTCGAACGACTCGATCATCCACGGGCCGCCGACGATGAACGGGGACTGGCCGTTCTTGAACGCCTCGACGGCGATGTCGTACGTCGTGTCCTGGCTCAGCACGCCCGCGGCGCCCTGGGCGCCGAGCCACTGCGCGTACGCCTGGCCCTCGGGGCCGCCCATCGCGAGCTCGGACGTGTAGCTGCCGTCCTCGTTCTGCGTAAACACCGGGGCGCCGAACGACGTCTGGAACGGGTAGTGGGTGTACGGGTCGCCCTTGTCGCCGTCGGACTGCACGAGGATCGGGAACTGGGTGCCCGCGGCCTGGCCGGCGGCGACGGCCTCGTCCCACGTCGCCGGAGCGGTCGGCGCGAGGAGGGTGTTGCGGATCAGGGCGATGTTCTCGATCGCGTAGGGCAGGCCGTAGACCTGGCCGTCCTGCGTGAACGCCTGGATCGAGACGTTCTCGAAGTCGGCCGCCTTGTCGCCGAGCTCGAGCGGCGCCACGACACCGTTCGTCGTGAGCTCGCCGAGCCAGTCGTGCGCGCCGACCGTGATGTCGGGGCCCTCGCCCGTCGGGACCTGCGCGAGGAAGTCCGCGCGGATGTCCTCGAAGTTCTTGAGGACGACCTCGACGGTCGTGCCCGTCTCGGCCTCGAACGACTCGGCCGCCGCGGTCACGGCGTCCTGGCGGGTCTCGTCGACCCAGACGGTGAGCGTGCCGCCGGCGGAGGTGTCCTCGGCGCTCGGCTCGTCGGTGCTCTCGTCTCCCGAGCCGCCGGACGAGCAGGCGGCCAGCGCCAACGTCGTGGTCAGCGCGGCGGCAAGAAGGATGCTCCGTCGCATCAGTGGTCACTCCCAGCATGTTGCAGTGCGGTGGCGGCCGACGTCGGTTTCGCACCGACCGTGGCCCTGATGCGACGACGGTAGAGCGCGAGGTGGCACCGATGCAAGTCGTTGCGGTAACTTTCATGCAACGCTTTGCAGGGCGTCGACCGGCGCCCGCCCCGCCTCCCCCGGCCGACGGGTCCGCGCGCCTCCCCACGGAGGCGCACGGCCCACCGACCGGACGACCAGGACGAGGAGGTCCGGTGTCCCCTACGCTTCCCCATGTGCGCACCCGTCTCAGCGATCTCGCCGCCCAGGCCGGCGTCTCCACCGCGACGGTCTCGCGCGTCCTCAACGGGAAGCCCGGCGTCGCGAGCGAGACCCGCCAGGCGGTCCTCGCCGCTCTCGACGTGCTGGGCTACGAACGCCCCTCCACGCTGCGCACCCGCTCGGCCGGCCTCGTGGGCCTCGTCGTCCCGGAGCTGACGAACCCGGTCTTCCCCGCGTTCGCCCAGACGATCGAGTCGCTGCTGTCGGAGCACGGGTACACCCCGCTGCTGTGCACGCAGTCTCCCGGCGGCACGACCGAGGACGACTACGTCGAGATGCTCATGGACCACGCGGTCGACGGCATCGTCTTCGTCTCCGGCCTGCACGCCGACACCCAGGCGAGCCACGAGCGCTACGAGCGCCTGCGCAGCCGCGGCATCCCGATCGTGCTGGTCAACGGGTTCGCCGAGGGCATCGACGCGCCCTTCGTCTCGCCCGACGACGTCGCGAGCGTCGAGCTGTCGGTGCGCCACCTGGTCTCGCTCGGGCACCGGAGCGTCGGGCTCGCGATCGGGCCCGACCGCTTCGTGCCCGCCCAGCGCAAGCTCGCGAGCTTCGCCGACTCCCTCGTGCGCCACGGCCTCGTGGCCGACGAGTCCGAGGCGGCGCAGCACGTCGTCGTCACGCTGTACACCGTCGAGGGCGGGCAGGCGGCGGCCGGCGACCTCATCGACTCCGGGCACACCGCGATCGTCTGCGGCTCCGACCTCATGGCGCTCGGCGCGATCCGCGCGGCCCGCTCACGCGGCCTGCGCGTGCCCCAGGACGTCTCGGTCGTGGGCTACGACGACTCGCCGCTCATCGCCTTCACCGACCCGCCCCTGACCACGGTGCGCCAGCCCGTGAACGCGATGGCGCACGCCGCGGTGAGCGCGCTGCTCACCGAGATCGCGGGCGAGCGCGCCCCGCGCTCGGAGCTGCTGTTCCAGCCGGAGCTCATCGTCCGCGACTCCACGGGCGCCGCCCCGGCAACCGGCGGACCCACCGCCTGACGACGGCACGCCGCGGCAGCACGACCCGAGGCACGACTCACGCTGCGGCGTCGACGACCTGCCCGCCAGCCTGTCGGGACGGACGCCGTCGACCCGTCACCGCAAGCGCTTACACTCGACGGAGGGTCGGCGTCACCCCGCTCCGCCTGCCGAGTGATCCCCCTGAAGAACCCCGACACCACGCACGTGAGGACCGACAGCTCGATGACTCGTATCGATTCGATGCCGACCGCCAGCACCACCGCGCCGGCCGCCGCGCCCGCACCCTTCAGCACCGGGGCGCTCGTGCACGCCGGCCCCGGCGAGGCGCCCGAGTGGTGGCGCGACGCCGTGATCTACCAGGTCTACCCCCGCTCCTTCGCGGACGGCGACGGCGACGGCGTCGGCGACCTGCCCGGCATCACGTCGAAGCTCGACCACCTCGCCGAGCTCGGGGTCGACGCGGTGTGGCTGAGCCCGTTCTACCGCTCGCCCCAGAAGGACGCCGGCTACGACGTCGCCGACTACCGCGACGTCGACCCGCTGTTCGGCACGCTCGCCGACTTCGACGAGCTGCTCGCCCAGGCCCACGCCCGCGGCATCCGCGTGATCGTCGACCTCGTGCCGAACCACACGTCCGACCAGCACGCGTGGTTCCAGGCCGCGCTGGCCGCGCCCGAGGGCTCGACCGAGCGCGCTCGCTACGTGTTCCGCGAGGGTGAGGGCGAGCACGGCGAGCTGCCCCCGAACAACTGGCAGTCGATCTTCGGCGGCCCCGCGTGGACCCGCGTGACCGCGGGCCCGGGCGCCCGCCCCGTCACCGGCGCCGAGGACGAGACCCCCGGCCAGTGGTACCTGCACCTGTTCGACTCGACCCAGCCCGACCTCGCGTGGGACAACCCGGAGGTCCGCGAGGAGTTCGAGCAGGTCCTGCGCTTCTGGCTCGACAAGGGCGTGGACGGGTTCCGCGTCGACGTCGCGCACGGCATGATCAAGGCCGACGGCCTGCCCGACTGGGACGGCACCGTGTCCATGGTGGAGGGCACCGCCGAGGAGGAGACCGACCCGGGCGCGCCCGAGGACGGGTCCACGGGCGCCGGCAACTCCGGCCCGATGTTCGACCAGGAGGGCGTCCACGAGATCTACCGTGCGTGGCACCGCGTCCTCGCGGGGTACGACGGCGACCGCGCCCTCGTCGCCGAGGCGTGGGTCGAGCCGCTCTCGCGCCTCGCGCGCTACGTCCGCCCGGACGAGATGCACCAGGCGTTCAACTTCTCCTTCCTCACCACCGCGTGGTCGGCGGCGCCGCTGCGCACCGTGATCGCGGCGTCGCTGCGCGCGAACGACGAGGTCGGCGCTCCCACGACGTGGGTCCTGTCGAACCACGACGTCGTGCGGCACGCGTCGCGCCTCGGCCTCGCCGACCCGGGTCTGCGCCCCAACGGGATCTTCGCGCACGACCCGCAGCCCGACGAGGAGCTCGGCCTGCGCCGCGCGCGCGCCGCGTCGCTGCTCATGCTCGGACTGCCCGGGTCGTCGTACCTCTACCAGGGCGAGGAGCTCGGGCTGCCCGAGCACACCGCGCTGCCCGACGACGTGCGCGAGGACCCCGCCTTCTTCCGCACCCAGGGCGCCGAGGCGGGCCGCGACGGCTGCCGCATCCCGATCCCCTGGCACGCGGACGCCGACGGCTTCGGCTTCGGTCCGTCCGGGAAGACGTGGCTGCCCCAGCCCGCGTCCTACGGCCGCTACGCCGCCGACGCCCAGCGCGGCGTCGAGGGCTCGACCTACGAGACCTACCGCACCGCGCTCGCGACGCGCCGCGCCGAGCGGCTCGGCTCCGGCACGCTCGCGTGGGTCGAGGACTTCGCGGGCTCCGCGGACGTCGTCGCGCTCCGCAACCGCGACGTCGTCGTCCTCGCCAACCTCGGCACGGAGCCCGTCGTGCTGCCGCGCGGCACGGAGGTGCTCGTCGCGTCGGGCCCGGTGCTCACCGACCGCTCGGCCGACCCGCAGGTCCGCGTCCCGTCCGACACGACGGTCTGGCTGCGCGCGCACTGACCTGCGCGCTCGTCGGGGCCGACAAGGGGCGGCGACACCCCCGGGCACGGCCGGGGCCCCCAGGGGCCCCGGCCGTCGTCATGCCCGCAGCCCGGACTCGAACGCGGCCCGGACGACCACCGCGGCAAGCGCCGCGTCGTCGCCGTCGTCCGGGGAGCACGCCACGACGCCCGGGCCGACGAGCCGCCACCAGGGCCCCTCCACGGCGACGACGAGCACGGCGCCGCGCACCGCCCCGATCCCGACGCCGTGCGCACGGGCCACGTCGTCGGCGAGCGCGGCCAGCCCGCGGTGGTCGCCCGCCGTCGCACGCCGGGGCAGCTCCCCCGCGCGGGCCGCCTCACGCGCCGAGAGGTCGCGCCACGCCTCCGGGAAGAGGCGCACGACGGCGTCGCGCAGCGCGGGCACGTCGCCCAGCGCGGCGAAGCCGGGTGGCGCCCCGATCGCCTCGTGCACGACGGCGCGCTCGCGCACCCACGAGAGGAACGGCCCCTCTCCCGCGGGCGGCTCCGCCACCTGGCCTTCGCCCGCGAACGCGAGGGCGGCCCGCCACCACGCGGCCCACCGGCCGGAGGCCGCCACCCGCTCGTCGTCCGCCAGCAGACCCGACCGGTCCGGCGGCCGCGGGACCGCGCGGGGAGGCACGTCGTCGCCAAGGACGACGAGCCCGAGCGCGTCGCGGAACCAGAGCAGGAGGTCCAGGTCGTGCCCGTCCGCCACGGACAGGCGCCACGACGGCTCGCCCGTTCGCTGCATCGCCGCGTCCCCGCTCGCCCGCCGAGCTGCCGTCAGCCGCCGTCAGCCGCCGGAGACGCTCAGCTCGGCCTCGCGCAGGCGCTCCTCGTGCTCGGCGTCGAGCTCGCGCGAGTCGAGCCAGCCGTAGGGCAGGTGCGGCGTCTTGGGCGACCCTGCGCGGCCGCGCTGACCCTCGGCGGCCTCGCCGGGGTAGGGCGCGTCCTGGTCGAGCGCGTCGAGGTACTCCCGCAGCTCGTCGAGCGTCGAGACCATCGCGAGGGCGCGGCGCGCGTCGCCGCCGACCGCGTAGCCCTTGAGGTACCAGGCCATGTGCTTGCGCAGGTCGCGCATGCCCTTGCCCTCGTCGCCGTCGAAGTACTCGATCATGAGCTCGCCGTGGCGGTAGATCGTGTCGGCCACCTCGCGCAGCCCGGGACGCACGCGCTCGGGGCGCCCCGCGAACGCGGCGGCGAGGTCGGCGAACAGCCATGGCCGCCCCTGGCAGCCGCGGCCGACGACGACGCCGTCGCAGCCCGTCTCCCGCACCATGCGGACGGCGTCCTCGGCGGACCAGATGTCGCCGTTGCCGAGCACCGGGACGCTCGTCACGGCCTCCTTGAGGCGGGCGATCGCGGTCCAGTCGGCGGTGCCGGAGTAGTGCTCGGCGGCCGTGCGCGCGTGGAGCGCGACCGCGGCGACGCCCAGGCCCTCGGCGATCCGGCCCGCCTCGAGGTAGGTGAGGTGGTCGTCGTCGATGCCCTTGCGCATCTTCACGGTGACCGGCACACCGTACGGGCGCGCCGCCTCGACCGCGCCTCGCACGATCGCCGTGAACAGGTCCCGCTTCCAGGGCAGGGCCGCTCCCCCGCCCTTGCGCGTCACCTTGGGCACGGGGCAGCCGAAGTTGAGGTCGACGTGGTCGGCACGGTCCTCGGCGACGATGATGCGCACCGCCTCGCGCACGGTCGCCGGGTCGACGCCGTACACCTGGGCGGAGCGCGGCGTCTCGTCCGCGCCGAACGTCACGATGCGCAGCGCCTCGGTGTTGCGCTCCACGAGCGCACGGCTCGTCACCATCTCGGCCACGTAGAGACCGGGGTCGTCACCGCCGCTCGCGCCCGCCTCGCGGCACAGGGTGCGGAACGCCCGGTTCGTGACGCCCGCCATCGGCGCGAGCACGACCGGCGTGTCGACGACGATCGGACCGATCTGCAGCGGCGCGAGCAGCCGACCCGCGCCGGGGTCGGCGGCGGTCGTCGTGCTGAGGACGGTGGCGGGAGCAGTCACGCGCTCCATTGTCCCATCCGGTCGGAGCCCCGCCGCGATCGCCTCTCAGCGAGCGAGTGGACGTGACCTGTGTGACGGTGGGGAGGTCCGGCAATCCAGGTCGGACACGGACGAAAGGGACGACATGCCTCTCTGGCTCATCCTGGTCATCGTCGGCGCCGTGCTGCTCATCCTCGGTGTCGCCATCGAAGCCGCGAAGATCCTCATCTGGATCGGCATCATCGTGCTGGTCGTGAGCCTCGTGGTCGGCCTGCTCAACCGGGCGAAGGGGGCGGCCCGCTAGCGCGAGGCCGCAGGGGGCGACGCGTCCCGGACGACGCGACGGAGGGGCGGGACCACGAGGTCCCGCCCCTCCTGCGTGCCCGGCGCGCGCGGGCTCCCCGCGCGGCCGGGCGGAAAGTCAGGCGCCGAGCAGGTGCCCGGCGAGGTACTCGGTGACCTTGTCGAGCGCCACGCGCTCCTGGGCCATCGAGTCGCGGTGCCGGATCGTCACGGCCTGGTCGTCGAGCGTGTCGAAGTCGACCGTGATGCAGAACGGCGTGCCGATCTCGTCCTGACGGCGGTACCGGCGGCCGATGGCGCCGGCGTCGTCGAAGTCGACGTTCCAGTACTTGCGCAGCTCGGTGGCCAGGTCCTTCGCCTTGGGCGAGAGCTGCTCGTTGCGGCTCAGCGGGAGCACGGCGGCCTTGACCGGCGCGAGGCGGTGGTCGAGGCGCAGGACCGTGCGCGTGTCCACGCCGCCCTTCGCGTTCGGCGCCTCGTCCTCGGTGTACGCCTCGACGAGGAACGCCATGAGCGAGCGCGTGAGGCCCGCGGCCGGCTCGATGACGTAGGGGACCCAGCGCTCGTTCTTCGTCTGGTCGAAGTACGACAGGTCCTTGCCGGAGTGCTCGGCGTGGGTCTTGAGGTCGAAGTCGGTGCGGTTGGCGATGCCCTCGAGCTCACCCCACTCCGAGCCGGAGAAGCCGAAGCGGTACTCGATGTCGACCGTGCGGGTCGAGTAGTGCGAGAGCTTCTCCTGCGGGTGCTCGTACAGACGCAGGTTGTCGCGCGCGATGCCCAGGTCGACGTACCAGTCGGTGCGCGTGTCGATCCAGTACTGGTGCCACTCGGCGTCCGTGCCCGGCTCGACGAAGAACTCCATCTCCATCTGCTCGAACTCGCGCGTGCGGAAGATGAAGTTGCCGGGCGTGATCTCGTTGCGGAACGACTTGCCGATCTGGCCGATGCCGAACGGCGGCTTCTTGCGGCTCGCGCCCATGACGTTCGCGAAGTTCACGAAGATGCCCTGTGCCGTCTCGGGGCGCAGGTAGTGGAGGCCGGACTCGTCCTCGACGGGGCCGAGGTAGGTCTTGAGCATCATGTTGAAGTCGCGCGGCTCGGTCCACTGCCCGCGGGTGCCGCAGTTGGGGCACACGATCTCGGCGAGGCCGCCCTCGGGCGCGCGGCCCTTCTTCTCCTCGAACTCCTCGATCATCTGGTCCTCACGGAACCGCTTGTGGCAGTGCAGGCACTCCGTGAGCGGGTCGGTGAAGACGCCGACGTGACCCGAGGCGACCCAGACCTGGCGCGGGAGGATGACGGACGAGTCGAGGCCGACGACGTCGTCGCGGCTGGTGACCATGGCGCGCCACCACTGCTTCTTGATGTTCTCCTTGAGCTCGGTGCCGAGCGGCCCGTAGTCCCAGGCGGAGCGGGTACCACCGTAGATCTCGCCCGAGGGGAAGACGAACCCGCGCCGCTTGGCGAGGGAGACGACGGCGTCGAGACGGGCGGTGGGTGAGGGCGCTGCGGCCACGGACATCACTCCTGGTGCTCACGGCCCCGCACGTGGCTCGTGGGGGCTGGACGGGTGGGCGACGCCCGCTCGGGCGCCGACCGACCAGCGTACCCGGCCGTGACCGGCCTCACCGGGATCGGTTTTGACATTCATTCTCAAGAAGGCGGACACTGGTGGTCATGCACCGCTCCTCCGCCCCGCGCCGCCGCGCCCTCGCCACCACCGCAGTCCTCGCCACGGCCGCGCTCGTCGCGGCGTGCTCCCCCGGCGACGGCGGCTCCGGAGGCTCCGATGGCAGCGACGACGGGCGGCTCCAGGTGCTCGCGTCGTTCTACCCGCTGCAGTACGTCGTCGAGCAGGTCGGTGGCGACCACGTCGACGTCTCCAACCTCACGCCGCCCGCGGCCGAGCCCCACGACCTCGAGCTCGCGCCCGCCCAGGTGCGCGCGATCGGCGACGCCGACCTCGTGGTCTACCTCTCGGGCTTCCAGCCCGCCGTCGACGAGGGCATCGAGCAGCGAGCCCCGGAGCACGTCGTCGACGCGGCCGAGTCCGCCGGGCTCGAGGAGCACCCGGGCGGCGAGGGCGAGCACGCCGACGAGAGCGCGGAGGAGCACGCCGAGCACGCGGACGAGTCCGGCGACGGCCACGACCACGGCGCGACCGACCCGCACTTCTGGCTCGACCCGACGCGCCTCGCCGCCGTCGGCGACGCCGTCGCCGACGAGCTCTCCGCGATCGACCCCGACCACGCGGACGACTACGCCGCCGGCGCCGCCGCCCTCACCGCGGACCTCGACGACCTCGACACCGAGCTCGCCGAGGCGCTCGCGCCGTGCGCCGGCGCGACGCTCGTGACGTCGCACGAGGCGTTCGGCTACCTCGCGGAGCGCTACGGCCTCCACCAGGTCGGCATCTCGGGCATCGACCCCGAGGCCGAGCCGTCGCCCGCGCGACTGCGCGAGGTCGGCGAGATCGTCCGCGAGAACGGCGTGACCACGATCTTCTTCGAGACGCTCGTGAGCCCCAAGGTGACCCAGACGCTCGCCGACGACCTCGGCGTGCAGACCGCCCTCCTCGACCCGATCGAGAGCCTCGCCGACGGTGCGACGGACTACCGTGAGGTCATGGAGTCCAACCTCGAGGCGCTCACCTCCGGTCTCGTCTGCTCATGACGGGCGCAGCGGAGCTCGTCGCCGCGCGCGACGTCCACGTGACCCTCGGCGGGAGCGAGATCCTGCGCGGGATCGACCTGACCGTCGGCGCCGGCGAGGTCGTCGCGGTCCTCGGCGCCAACGGGTCGGGCAAGTCGACGCTCGTGCGGGCGCTCGTCGGGATCGTCCCGCTCTCCCGTGGCTCCGTCGACCTGTTCGGCGCACCGCTCGGTCCCCGCCTGCCCTGGCGGCGGCTCGGGTACGTGCCGCAGCGCGTCGCCGCGCCGTCGGGCATGCCGTCCACCGCGTCCGAGGTCGTCGCCTCCGGCCTCCTCGGCGGCGGCCGCCTCCGGCTCCCCCGCGGCTGGCGGGCGCGCACGGTCGAGGCGCTCGACCTCGTGGGGCTCGCCGACCGCGCGGACGACTCCACCGCCGAGCTGTCGGGCGGCCAGCAGCAGCGCGTGCTCATCGCCCGCGCCCTGGTCCGCCGGCCCGACCTGCTCGTCCTCGACGAGCCCGTGGCGGGCGTCGACAAGCCCAGCCAGGAGGCCTTCGCCGCGACCATGACGCGGCTCGTCGGCGACGGGCTCACCGTGCTCGTCGTCCTCCACGAGCTCGGGGCGCTCGCCCCGCTCATCGAGCGCGCCGTCGTGCTGCGCCACGGCCGCGTCGTGCACGACGGCGCCCCGCCCCGCGCGTCGTCGACCCACGCGGGCGCCACGCACCAGCACCTGCACCCGCACGAGCCCGCGGACACCGACAACCGCACCGCCGGACCGGAGACGGGCCTCACCGACACCCTGAACCCGGACCTCGCCGCGGGCCACGCACCCAGGACGGCCTCATGACCACGTTGCTCTCCGAGATCTCCCTGATGCTCACCGACCCGCTCATGCAGCGTGCCCTCCTCGCCGCGCTCCTGGTCGGCGTCAGCGCGCCCGTCGTGGGCACCTACCTCGTGCAGCGCAAGCTCTCGCTCCTCGGCGACGGCATCGGGCACGTCGCCCTCACCGGCGTCGCGCTCGGCTGGCTCGTCGGGGCGGCGATGGGCGTCGTGCCGAACGACGCGCTCGCGATCCCCGGCGCGGTGGTCGCCGCCGTGCTCGGTGCGGTCGCCATCGAGGTCGTGCGCGAGCGCGGCCGCACGAGCGGCGACCTCGCGCTCGCGCTGCTCTTCTACGGCGGCATCGCGGGCGGCGTCCTGCTCATCGGCCTCGCGGGCGGCTCGTCCGGCAGCCTCATGCAGTACCTGTTCGGCTCGATCTCGACGGTGACGTCGTCGGACCTCGTCCTCACCGTCGTGCTCAGCGCGGTGATCCTGCTCGTCGGGGTCGGGCTGCGCGCGGCCCTGTTCTCCGTGAGCCACGACGAGGAGTTCGCGCGCGCGTCGGGCCTGCCCGTGCGCACGCTCAACATCGCCGTCGCCGTCGTCGCGGCGCTCACCGTGACGGTGTCGATGCGGGTCGTCGGGCTGCTGCTCGTCAGCGCGCTGATGATCGTGCCCGTCGCGGTCGCCCAGCTCGTCACGCGCTCGTTCCGCCGCACCATGCTCGTCGCGTCCGTCGTGGGCGTCGTCGTGTGCGTCGCGGGCCTGTCCTTCACGTACTGGAACAACGTCTCGCCGGGTGCGACCATCGTGGTCCTCGCGATCGCGGCCTACCTGCTCGTCGCCGTCCTGCGGCCCCTGTGGGTCCGGCGACGCCCGCGCGTGGCGCGCGACCCGCACCCGGACATCCCCGACGACGTCGAGCTGGACCTCGTACCCTCGGGGGCGTCGGACCGCACACCCGGAGGTGACACGTGCAGCGCATGACCCGGCAGCGCGCCGCCGTCTCGGACGCGCTCGAGGACCTCGACGACTTCCGCAGCGCCCAGCAGCTCCACGAGATCCTGCGCACCCGCGGGGACAACGTGGGGCTCGCGACCGTCTACCGCACGCTCCAGAGCCTCGCGGACGGCGGCGACGTCGACGTGCTGCGCACCGAAGAGGGGGAGAACCTCTACCGCCGGTGCGAGCGCCGCGAGCACCACCACCACCTCGTGTGCCGCACGTGCGGCCGCACGGTCGAGATTGACGGCCCGACCGTCGAGACGTGGGCCAACCAGGTGGGCACGTCGCACGGGTTCGTCGACATCCAGCACACGATCGAGCTGTTCGGCACGTGCGCGGGGTGCGCCCGCGCCTCCGCGCGGGACTGAGCCGTGCCCGACGCGCTGGACGGTGCCCCGTTCGCCGCGCTGTTCGCGTTCTTCTTCGCGATCGCGTTCGTGCGGACGCAGGCGACGTACTGGATCGCGCGGCTCGTCACGACGTGGACGCTCGACCGCACGCGGCCCGTGAGGCCGTGGGTCGCGCGCGTCCACGCCTGGCTGTCCGGACGCTCGGCGGCGCGCGGGATCGAGACCGTCCGCCGCTGGGGCGTCCTCGCCGTCCCCGTGTCCTTCCTCGCGACCGGCACCAAGACCGTCGTGAACGCCGCCGCCGGGGTCGTCCGGATGCCGTTCGGCCGCTACCTCGCCGCGATGACGCTCGGGTGCGCGGTCCACGCGACCATCTACGCGACCGTCGGCTGGGCCGTGTGGACGGCCGCCTTCGCCGCGGCGACCGGGTCGCCGTGGGGTGTCGCGGCGCTCGTCGCGCTCGTCCTCGCCGTGGCCGTCGGGGTGGTCGTCCTGGTCCGCCGCCGCGCCGCCCGGGAGCCCGGCGTCGCGGAGAGCGCGACGGTCGCCCTCGACATGGACGGCCTCGTCCGCGACGGCGCGGACGCGCACGTCCTGGACGGGACGGACGCGCCGCGCCTCGACCGATGAGACGGCGCGCGCTCGACCGTCCGAACGTGCATGACGACCTTTCTCCTGCTCCCCGGCGCCGGCGGCGACCCCGCGTACTGGGACCTGCTCGCGCCCGAGCTCGACCGGCTCGGCCATCTGCCGGTGCCCGTCGACCTGCCCCAGCACGACGAGGCCTACGGCTGGGCCGACCTCACCGACATCGCCGTCGCGACCCTGCACCGCGCGGCCGGGCCCGCTGAGCGGGGCGACCTCGTCGTCGTGGCCCAGTCCATGGGTGCGTACGTGGGCCCGCTCGTGTGCGAGCGCGAGCCGGTCCGCCTGCTCGTGCTGCTCAACCCGATGATCCCGCTGCCGGGCGAGTCGGGCGCCGACTGGTGGCGCGCGACGGACCACGCCGCGCGGCGTGCCGCGACGGGCCTCGGGCCGTTCGACCCGGTGGACGACTTCTTCCACGACGTGCCCGACCCGGTCGCGGCCGCCGTGCAGAGCAGCGACCGGCAGCCGTCCGACCGCTCGTTCGCCGAGCCGTGGCCTGCCCGCTCGTGGCCCGACGTGCCGACCGTCGTGTTCCAGGGCGCCGACGACCGGCTCTTCCCCCTGCCCTTCCAGCGCGCCGTCGCCCGCGAGCGCCTCGGTACCGAGGTCGAGACGCTGCCCGGCGGCCACCTCGTCGCGCTCAGCCGACCGGTCGAGCTCGCCGCCCGGCTCGCCGCCCTCGCCGGCTGACGGACGGGCGTTCCCCGGCGCCTCAGCCGACGGTCGTCGCCGAGCCGTCGGCCGCGCCGACGCAGAACTGGTTGCCCTGCGGGTCCGCGAGCACGGCCCAGCGGTAGCCCGGGATCGTGTGCTCCGCGACGAACGTCGCGCCGTCCGCCACGAGCGCGGCGACGTCCGCCTCGCGGTCGGACGCCCCGAGGTCCAGGTGCAGCCGGTTCTTCCCGGGCGTCGGGTCCTCGACGCGCTGGAAGCCGAGCACCGGGGCGGTCACCCCCTCGGCGGGCACGACCTCGAGGAACCACCCGTCCGACTCGTCGACGACCCGCCCGCCGAGCTGGCGCGCCCACCACTGCGCGAGCGGTCGCGGGTCGGTGGAGTCGACGGTCACCATGCCGATGCTCAGAGCCATGCCGCGCACGCTACCGGTCGGCACCCACGGCGTCTCGACGACGACCTGCGCGACCCGCACGCCGGGCGCACGGCGTCAGGCCGTGCCGCCCACGGCGTCCACCGCGCCGCCGTAGCGACGGTCGCGCCGCGCGTACTCCTCGACCGCGCGCCACAGCGACCGGCGGTCGACGTCGGGCCACGGCTCGGGGAGGAACACGAGCTCCGCGTAGGCGGCCTGCCAGATCATGAAGTTGGACGTGCGCTGCTCGCCCGAGCTGCGCAGGAAGAGGTCGACGTCCGGCAGGTCGGGCTCGTCGAGGTGCTGCTGGATCGTCCGCTCGGTGACCTTGCCCGGGTCGAGCCGCCCGGCGGCGACCTCGCGCGCGATGGCGGCCGCGGCGTCGGCGATCTCGGCGCGCCCGCCGTAGTTGACGCACATCGTCAGGGTGCAGACGTCGTTCTGCCTCGTCTGCTCCTCCGCGATCTCGAGCTCCTTGATGACGGAGGTCCACAGGCGCGGCCGGCGCCCCGCCCACCGCACCCGCACGCCCCACGAGTCCATCTCGTCGCGGCGACGCCGGATGACGTCGCGGTTGAAGCCCATGAGGAACCGCACCTCGTCGGGCGAGCGCTTCCAGTTCTCCGTCGAGAACGCGTACGCCGACACGTGCTTGACGCCGATCTCGATCGCCCCCGCGACGACGTCGAGCAGCGCCGCCTCGCCCGCCTCGTGGCCCGCGGTGCGGGGCAGACCGCGCGCGTTGGCCCAGCGGCCGTTGCCGTCCATGACGACGGCCACGTGGTTCGGCACGAACTGCGCCGGGATCGCCGGCGGTCGCGCACCGCTGGGGTGCGGGAACGGCGGAGCGTAGGTCCGCTTCGCCATCAGGCGTCCGCCCCCGTGCCTCGACGGTCGGCGGCGGCGCCGACCGGCCCCGCGGGCGAGGCGGCAGACGGGGCGACGGGCGCGTCCCGCTCGACCATGCGCAGTGATCGCAACGTTCTCTCCAGGTGGTATTGGCTGTAGGCGGCCACGAGGCCGCTCGCTTCCTTGCGGTGCCGGGCGTCCGAGGCGTCGGCGGTCTCCCACTCCCCCGCGAGCAGCGCGGCGAGGAGCGCGAAGGTCTCAGACGCGGGCGCCGTCGACCCGGGCGGGCGGCAGCGCGAGCAGACCGCACCCCCCTGCGCGACGGCGAACGCGTGGTGCGGGCCCGGCTCGCCGCAGCGCGCGCAGTCGACGAACGACGGCGCCCAGCCCGCGACGGCCAGCGCGCGCAGGAGGTAGGAGTCGAGCACCAGGCTCGGCGCGTGCGCCTGCTCGGACAGCGCCCGGAGCGCCCCCGCGAGCAGCCAGTACTGCTGCACGGCGGGCTCGCGCTCGTCGGCCACGAGCCGCTCCGCCGTCTCGAGCATCGCCGCCCCCGCGGTGTACAGGCCGTAGTCCTCGCAGATCCGCCGCGCGTACGGGCCGATCGTCTCCGCCTGCGTCACCGTGTCCAGGGACCGTCCCGCGTAGAGCTGGACGTCCACGACCATGAACGGCTCCAGCCGCGCACCGAACCGGGACGACGTGCGCCGCACGCCCTTGCCCACGGCGCGCACCTTCCCGTGCTCGCGCGTCAGGAGGGTGACGATGCGATCCGCCTCGCCCAGCTTCTGGGCGCGCAGCACGATCGCGTCGTCTCGGTACAGCACCACGCCCCTATTGTCCGTCACGCCGCCGACACGGCGCGCACCACCCGCCGACGGCGCTCAGGCCGGCGCGAGGCACCCGAGGACGGCCCGCACGCGGTCCAGCGTCGTCTCCGGGTCCTCGCCGGCCTCCACCTGGCGCGCCGCGGCGAGGACGACCGCGTTGACGAGCTCCGCGGAGCGCGCGGCGTCCGGGACGCCGCGCTGCTCCAGGGCCTCCACGAGCGGGACGAGGATCGTCGCGTGCATCGCGGCGCTCTGCTGCGCGAGCGCCTCGCGGCCCGCCTCGGCGCGCAGCGCCGCGACGACGGCGTGCTCGCCCTCGGCGACCAGGAGCAGGTTCTCGCGCGCGTAGGCGACGATCGCGTCCTCCGGGGAGGCAGCGCCGCCCACCGCGCTCGTGATACGCGCCGACCAGCGCGGCACGACGTCGGCGACGACGGCGTCGAGCAGCTCCTCCCGCGACCCGAAATACTGGTAGACGCTCGACCGGGCGAGCCCGGCGCGCGCCGCGACCGCCGCGAGCGTGAGCCCGCTCCCGTCCTCGCGGATGAGCTCGCGCGCGGCGTCGAGCAGGGTCCGCAGCTGCGCGGCGCGGTGCTCCGCCACCGTCGGAGCGGCGATCTTCGGCACGGTGCCTCCTCCTCCCCGGGCACGACGACCCGGCCGGACCATCATGCCCGAGGACCGGGCGCGGGGCGGCGCCGTCCTCGCGGGGCCGCCCCGGCCAGTCACCCGGTGGTCACCCGGCGACGGCGGGGAGCCCAAGGCGCCCGTCGACCATCTCGACGACGCGGTGGCAGTGCTCGAGAACGTCGTGGTCGTGCGTGACCATGAGCGCGGCGGCACCGAACGCCTCGACCTCACGGGCCAGGAGGCTCACGACCTCGTGGCTGCGCGCCCGGTCGAGCGCCGCCGTCGGCTCGTCGACGAGGAGCAGCGCGGGGCTCGCGACGAGCGCTCGGGCGATGCCCACGCGCTGCCGCTCGCCGCCGGAGAGCTGGTCCGGGCGACGGTCCGCTCGGTGGCTCATGGACACGGACTCCAGGAGCTGGCGGGGGTCGCGGGCGCGGGGGTCGCGCTCGTCGACCCGGGCGATCCGCAGCGCGAGCCGGAGCTGGTCGACGCTCGTGAGCGCCGGGAGGAGGTTGCCGGACTGGAAGACGAAGCCGATGCGCTCGCGCCGGAGCCGCGCGCGCTCGCGCTCGCCCGCCGCACCGAGGTCGACGCCTTCGAGGCGGACGGTCCCGGACTCCGGCGCCGTGAGCGCGCCGGCGACGGCGAGCAGGCTCGACTTGCCGGACCCCGAGGGCCCGACGACACCGACGAGCTCGCCCGCGGCGACGCTCAGGCTGACCTCGTCGAGTGCGACGACCGTGGTGTCGCCGTCGCCGTGGCGGACGGTGACCCGCTCGATCTCGAGCACGGCCGTGGCGGGGGTGGTGGTGCTCATCGCTGCCCTCCCAGGGCGGTCAGGGGGTCGACGGAGGTGATGCGCGCGACGGCGACGGCCGCTCCGGCCATGCCGAGGACGAAGAGCAGGACGCCGGCCAGCACGAGGTCGGGTGCCTGGAGCGCGAACGGCATCGGAGACGCGCCGAGACCCGCGCCCGCCGCGACGCCGAGAGCGAAGCCCACGCCGATCGAGGCGAGCAGGAGCACGGCGGCCTGGCCGAGGGAGTCGGCGAGCAGGAAGCGGCGCCGCGCCCCCATGGCGCGCATGACGGCGATCTCGTGCCGGCGCTGGATGACCCACACTGTGAAGAACGCCCCGACGACGAGCGCGGAGATGGCGTAGAGGAACACCTGGATGAGCAGGAGGGTCGCGGTCTCGGCCGTGTACCCGGGCGAGGCGTCGAAGGACTCGGTGAGCGTGCGCGTCACCGTGCCCGACGCCGCGTCGGCGGCCTCGCGGTCGAACGACCCGGGGTCGGTCCGCAGCGCGACGGCGGTCGCGACGTCCGGGACGTCGGTGCCCGGGTCCACCGCACCGGCGAGCAGCTCCTGCCACGTGCCGAGCGGGAGGTACGCGACGTCGACGTGGCCGAACGTGTGCTGGTCCTCGAGGACGCCCACGACGGTGAGGGTGCGCTCCGGGCGTGCGAGAGCCACGGTGTCCCCGACGGAGAGGCCGTCGTCGGCGGCGGTCGCCGAGACGACGATCCCGTCCGCCGCCCCGACCGGGTCGCCCTCCGCGAGGGCGGTGGGGGCGACGAACGAACCGGGCTCGACACCCACGAGGGTGAGGTCCACGGGCGAGCCGTCCTCCTGGTGCGCGTTCGCCAGGAGCAGCCCGTACGGGGCGGCGTCGAGCACGCCCGACTGCGCGGCCATGGTGCCGACCTGGTCCGTCTCGATGACGGACCGTGTGAACGCGGCGTCGGTCCCGGTGCCCTCGGCGAAGGCGAAGTCGGTCACGGGCGTGCGCTTGAGGCCGGAGACGCCGTCGTTGACGAGTCCGGCCGACAGCCCGGAGAGCAGGACGACGAGGACCGCGACCAGCGCGACGACACCGCCCATGAGCAGGAAGCGGGTGCGCGCGAAGACGAGCTCGCGCAACGCGAGGAACATGAGGGACCTTCCGATGTTGTCGACAGTGCGTCGGCATCTTACCAACAGCGCGTCGGCAAAACGCCGACGGCCCGGACGACGAGGTCGTCCGGGCCGTCGGGAGATCGGCGTGGCGGGCGGTCAGCCCTGGGCGCGCTCCGCGCGGTTCACGGCGGACACGATGGCCTTGAGCGAGGCGGTCGTGATCGACGGGTCGATCCCGACGCCCCACAGGACGTCGTCGCCCACCTGGCACTCCACGTACGCGGCGGCCGTGGCGTCCCCGCCCTCCGAGAGCGCGTGCTCCGCGTAGTCCAGGACGCGGACGTCGACCCCTACCTGCGCGATCGCGTCGACGAACGCCGCGACGGGGCCGTTGCCGGTGCCCTCGAGCGTGAGCTGCTCGCCGCGGTCGACGACGTCGACGCTCAGGGTGTCCGGCCCGTCCTCGCTCGACGACGCGCGCGTGGAGCGCAGCTTGAGCCGACCCCACGGCTCCAGGCCGGAGTCGGGCTCGACGGGCAGGTACTCGTCGGAGAAGATCCGCCAGATGTCGTCGCCCGTGACCTCGGTGCCCTGCTGGTCGGTGTGGTGCTGCACCGCCTGGCTGAACTCGATCTGCAGGCGCCGCGGCAGGTCGAGGTGGCGCTCCGACTTCAGCAGGTAGGAGATGCCGCCCTTGCCGGACTGCGAGTTGACGCGGATGACGGCCTCGTAGGAGCGGCCGACGTCCTTGGGGTCGATCGGCAGGTACGGGACGGCCCAGACGAGGTCGTCGACGGTCTTGCCCTCCGCCTCGGCGTGGGCGGCCATCGCGTCGAAGCCCTTCTTGATGGCGTCCTGGTGCGAGCCGGAGAACGCCGTGAAGACGAGGTCGCCGGCGTACGGGTGGCGCTCGGGCACGCCGAGCTGGTTGCAGTACTCGACGGTGCGGCGCACGTGGTCGATGTCGGAGAAGTCGATCTGCGGGTCGACGCCCTGGCTGAACAGGTTCATCCCCAGCGTCACGAGGCACACGTTGCCGGTGCGCTCGCCGTTGCCGAACAGGCAGCCCTCGATGCGGTCGGCGCCCGCCTGGTAGCCCAGCTCGGCGGCGGCGACGGCGGTGCCGCGGTCGTTGTGCGGGTGCAGCGACAGGACGACGTTCTCGCGGTGGTTCAGGTGCCGGTTCATCCACTCGATCGAGTCGGCGTAGACGTTGGGCGTCGCCATCTCGACCGTCGCGGGCAGGTTGATGATGACCTTGCGGTCGGGGCGGGGCTCGAAGACGTCGAGCACCTCGTTGCAGATCCGGGCGGCGAACTCGAGCTCGGTGCCGGTGTACGACTCGGGCGAGTACTCGTAGTAGACCGTGGTCTCGGGGACCGTCTCCTCGAACTTCTTGCACAGCCGCGCGCCGTCGACGGCGATCGCGATGATGCCCTCGGGGTCGGAACGGAAGACGACCTCGCGCTGGAGCACCGACGTCGAGTTGTACAGGTGGACGATCGCCTGCTTGGCGCCCTTGATGGCCTCGTAGGTCCGGGCGATGAGGTGCTCGCGCGACTGCGTCAGGACCTGGATGACGACGTCGTCGGGGATGCGGTCCTCCTCGATGAGCATCCGGACGAAGTCGAAGTCGGTCTGCGAGGCGGAGGGGAAGCCGACCTCGATCTCCTTGTAGCCCATCTCGACGAGCAGCTCGAACATGCGCAGCTTGCGCTCCGCGTTCATGGGCTCGATGAGGGCCTGGTTGCCGTCGCGCAGGTCCACCGCGCACCAGCGGGGGGCGGTCTCGATGCGCTTGTCGGGCCACGTGCGGTCGGGCACCGACACGTCGATCTGCCGGTGGAACGGCAGGTACTTGTGGATCGGCATTCCCGACGGCTGCTGCGGGTTCGCGTCCGTGGCGGCGGGCGTCGAGGAGGGGGCTGAGGCGTTCATCATGGGTCCTTCGGGTCGTCTGATGGGTGTCAGCCGGCACACCGACCACCGCGACGAGGGACCGGCTAGAGAGCCTCGCCGCGGCAACGAAGGAGGAGCTGCCGCATCAGGTGCACGTCGCCCACTGTACTCCTCCGCCGTCCGTGCCCCGCGGACGTCCGCTCCTCGGGCACGTCGCGCGACGGTGCGCCACGGCGGCCCGCGCGCGCCCCTCGTGCACGGCACGACGACGCCCGGCCGCCTCCGAGGAGGTCGGCCGGGCGTCGTCGGTCGGTCAGCGGCGCGAGCGCAGCGCGGCGTCGACGGCGGGGTCGCCGAGGTTGCCGAGCCATTCCAGCAGCGCGGGGTAGGTGGACGGGTTGGCCGCCACCTGGGGCCGCAGGTGCGGCGCGTCCTGGACGATCTGCGCGAGCACCTCGAGCGGCGTGCTCGGGTCGAGCGCCTGGGCGGCCGTGAACCCCGGGGCCTGGGCGGGCTGCGCCGGCGGGGAGTACGACGGCTGCGGCTGCGCCGCGGGCTGCTGCCCGTACCCGGCGCCGTAGCCCTGCTGGCCGTGCTGCTGGCCGTACCCCTGCCCGTAACCCCGCGCGGGGTACCCGGCGCCGGGCTGCGCGGTCGGCTGCGGGCCGGTGCCCGGCTGTCCCTCCTGGTACGCCGGCATGACGGCGGTCGAGGGGCCCTGGTCGGGGTCCAGCCCCGGGCGCGCCGCGTACCCGCTGCGCTCGGGCTCGACCTGCTGGACCGGGAGGACCTCGGTCGCGTCGCCGCCCGCGGGCGCCCAGCGGTCCTGCCCGGGCTGCTGCGTGGCGACCGGTCCGGTGTGCGCGGCACCCGGGTACGCGGTGGCGCCGTGCGGTGCCCCGGTGTAGGCGCCGGTCGGCGGCTGTGCCGCCACCGGCCCGGCCGGCGCCACGGGCGCCGGACGGACCGGCTTGGGCGCGGGCGGCTGCCAGACGTACGCCTGCGCCGCCTCCCCGGCGGCAGCGGCGGGCACCGGACGGTGCTCGGCGAAGTACGCGCGCACCTCGCGCGGGACCGTCAGGGCGCCGACGACGAGCAACGGCAGCCCGAAGGCGAGGAGCACGTGCTCGACGCCGCCGCCGAGCACGACCCGGTTGGACGTCACGACGAGCAGGACGATGCCCAGCAGGGCCACGGCGCCGGCGCCACCGAGGGCGAGCGGACGGCCCGTCGTCGCGTCGCGGGCGAGCGAGCGGCGCGCGACGAACGCGACGGCCGCCGCGAGCACGCCCACCACGACGGCGAGCACGACGGGCACGCCCCGGGCGCCGTCGGCCAGCGTGAGCACGGCGCTCACGGCGACGTACCCCGCGACGACGAGCGCGAGGTCGAGGGCGTTCACGGCGACGCGGACCCAGGTCGTCACGGGGTCGGCCGCGGTCATCGCCCGGTGCACGGCGGGCGCCGCGGCGATCGCCGCGAGCGCCGGGACGAGCACGAGCCCGAACCGGCCGCCGTGCGTGCTCTCGATCGTGACGAGGCCGTTGTTGCCCGAGCCGAGCACGAACGCCACCGCGAGGATGACGCCCAGCCCGACGAGCGTGAGGCGCGCCGCCTCGGACCGGCGCCACGTCCCGTACGTCGGCAGGCCGACGAGCGCGAGGACGAACAGCGCGGAGACGAGCACGAGCAGGACGAAGAGCGCGCCGCCGAGGCGGGTCCCCGTGACGGTGAGGATGATCGTGAGCAGGACGGTCACCGCCAGGACGGCGGCCCCCACGAGGAGCGCCTGGAGCCAGCGGTTCGAGACCGCGCGGTCCTGGTCCTCGGGGCCCAGCTCGCTCTCGCGCGGCTGCGCCGCGAGGAGCGCGCCCGCGAGACCGAGCGCGGCCGCGGAGCCGACGCCGCCCCAGCCGTCGCCGAAGTCCCCACCCCCGACGACGTCGACGACGAGGTAGACGCCCACGAGCAGGACGTACGGGGCGTTGGCGAGCAGGCGGACGGTGCGCGTCGTGTGCACGGTCCACGTCGCGGGCAGCACCCCGGTGCGGGCCAGGTACGGCAGCGCCAGGGTGAGCAGGGAGAGGATCGTCAGCAGGACGACCTCGATCTTGTCGGACGCGCGGCTCGCGACGTCCCACGGCAGCGCGAGGGACACGAGCAGCAGGAGCGCCGCGACGCCGTCGCGCACGTAGTCGCTCACGGGCATCCCGGCGAAGGGCGAGACCGGACCCGGTGCGGCGGCTGCGGCCGCCTGCTCGGCGGGAGCCTCGGCCCCCTCCGCGCCGCCCGGTCGGCCGTCGTCCCCGGCGCTCGGCTCGGCAGGTGCCCCGCCGGGTGCGCGCTCGGCCGAGGAGTCCCCGTCACCCACCGCGACGCCGTCGGGCGCCGTGGTCGGCCCGGTGCCCGCAGCGCGCGGCTGCGGGTCCTCGGCCGGCTCTGTCTGGTTGGTCATCGTGCACTCCCTACGCTGTCGCGCCGTGCCGTACGCACGCACGCCGGCCCGACGGGCCCCGACCGTTTCTACCGGTTCATCACGTGCGTCTTCAAGCGCCCACGCGGCGCGGACCCCGATCCGACGGACGGCTCAGGACACGGCCGTCAGCCGGTCGACGCCGAGCAGGAAGAGCCGGCCCTCGACGGCGACCACGTGGTACGTGTCCTCGGGCAGGGCCCAGCGCCACTCGACGGCACCGTCGTCGAGCGCGAGCGACACGAGCGCCTGACCCTCGCGGCCGCGCTCGGTCACGAAGAGCGACCGTCCGTCCGTGAGCACCGGCCACGGCCCGCTGTCGTCGACGTCCACGGCCCAGACCTCCTCGCCGGTGCGCGCGTCGACGCTGCGATAGGCCGAGTCCGTCTGGACGACGACGCGCCCGTCGACGCGAGCGACGGCCCGCAGGCCGGTCCCCGGGAGGGACCAGAGCTCCGAGCCGGTCGCTGCGTCGACCCCCACGATGCTCCCGAACGTGTTCGTGACGATCACGCCCGGTGCGGACCCGTCCGAGAGGGGCGCCTCGAGGACGCGGCCCTTGATCCGGAAGTCCGGCTCGCCCGCCGCCGTGAACACCGTCGCCGTGCCGCGCCCGTACTCGTTCCCGACGTAGCGGCCGTCCTGGAGCCGCACGATCGTCCACACGTCGTCCTCGACGAGCGCGCGGCCGTCCTCCGTGAGCGCCGCGGCGACGCCCGGCGCCAGGACGTCGACCACCCCGCGGCGGACGTCGAGCACGACGTCGCCCCCGCGCCCGAGCCCGTCGTGCGGGAGCGACCGGTCCCAGCGGACCTCTCCGGTCGCCGCGTCCTCGCGCACGAGCGCGACCTCGCCGCCCCGCCACCACGCGCGCACGACGTCGGTGGCGCCGACCGGCACGACCGACAGGCGGCCGGCGGTCTCGACCGTGCGGTCGCCGACGACCTCGCCCGTCGCGGACCGGACGGTGACCAGCCGGGCGACCTGCTCGCGCCACCCCGACGGCACGGCGCACACCACCACCTCCCGGGCGGGCTCGCCCTGGGCCGGCAGGCACGTGGCGCGGTCCCCGAGGCGCTCGGACCGCCAGATCTCCGAGCCGTCGTCGACCGAGTACGCGGTGAGGCCGTCGTCGACCGTCACGACGGCGCCCAGCGCCGGGACGACCTCGGAGCCCGGCGCGACCGGGACGGACCAGCGCGGCTCGGGCGGCTCCTCGAGCGGGCGCAGCCCGCCGGCGAGCGCGGTGACGTCGACGGGCCGCGCGTCCTCCATCGAGGCCGTGAAGGCGACCGAGCCCGCGAACGCGGCGGCGACCGCGACGGCGACCCACGGGACGGGGTGCGCGTACCAGGCGCGGCGCGGCGCGTCCGTGCCACCGCTCCCCCGGGACCGTCCTCGCCCGCGCGCGGTCCGGGCGGATCCCGCCGGGGGCGTCGAGGGTCGCGACGCGCGCCCCGCGCCCCGGGGGCGCGGGCCACGACGCCCCTCGCTCGGGGTGCCCGGGTCCGTGCACCCCGACCGGTCGCCGTCGCGCGCGGCCTCCGGCTCGCCGTCGAACACGGCGTCGAAGCGCTCGTCCGTGCGCAGCTCGGGAGGCAGGAGCTCGAAGCGGACGGCGCCCGCCGACGCGCTGGCACCGTCCGTCGTCGGCTCGTGGGTGGCGTGCCCGGCACGAGCCGCCCGGTCCTGCGCGAGCCGACGGCGCCTCACCTGTCCACGATACGCACGCGGTGGCGCCCGCGCCCGGGCGGGCGGTCAGATGCCGAGCTGGTACACGCCCCAGTACGCGACGATCACGAGGAGGATCGCGGCACCCGCGACGACGCACCACAGCATGACGCGCGTCGTCAGGCCGCGCGCGACCCGCAGCACCCCGGCACGGCCCTCCTCGACGACGCCCGGGCCGGCCGCGTCGGCGAGGTCCGCCGCGGCGCGCCGAGCCGTCCGGACCTCGGCGGAGCGGTTGATCAGGAGGGCCGCGGCGACGAGCGTCGCGAGCCCGACGAGGCGCACCCCGATCCAGCCGCCCTGCACGACCCAGGCGTCCTTCTCGTAGTCCAGGGCGAGCCGGGCGACGGCGACCAGGTAGACCACGAGGGCCACCGTCGTCCCGAGGGCTCCCACCCCGAGCCCGGCGAGCGGCGCGCGGAAGCCGGGCGCGAGACCGGCGGGCGCGCTCGGGCGCCCGGCGACGCGGCGCAGACGGCGCACGAGCCCCCCGGCGAGCCCGACGAGCGGCCCGAGCACGAGGAGGCCCACCGCGCCGAGCACGAGCCCGACCAGGAGGTCGCCGTTGCCGAGCCAGCGCGGGGTCGGGACGGGCCCGGCGAGGTACTGCTGGTTCGGCTCGGCGCCGGCCACCTGCGGCTGCGCGGTCGCGCTGTCCGGGAGGGACGTGATCCAGGCGCCGAGGTCGCGCGGGAAGTCGGGAACGAGCACCTCGTCGATCTTGATCCCGTGGTTCGCGTCCTCGTAGAACCGGACGGTGACGTCGGCGCCGCCCGACGCCGACGACGGCCCCGTCGCGTCGAGGATCTGCCGCGCCCCCTGCTCGACCGGCATCGACGGGTCCGCGGTGCCGTAGACCACGAGGACGGGCTGGGTGAGCCGCTCGAGGAACGGCTCGACGTCGAAGTCGGCGTACTCGAACCCGCCCCCGGGGATCGCCATGCCGACCGCGCGCGGGATCGCCCGGAACACCCCGTGCGGGACGTCCGTGTTGCGCAGGTAGCTGTCGACCGCGAACGCGGCCTGCTGCCGCGGCGGCACGACCGGGGCGGACACGAGCACGGAGAACGCGATCGTCGGGTCCGCCACCGCCATGACCGGCACGATCCACGTGCCCTCCGACTCGCCGTACAGTCCCACCTGCTCCGGGTCGACCCCGGGCCGCGCGCGCAGCAGGTCGACCGAGTGCTCGTAGTCGCGCGCCATCGCCTCGTAGTCGCGGTGACGCGTCGTGTACGTGTCGAGGCGCTTGTCGGGCACGAGGGTGACGACGCCGGCGCTCGCGAGGTCGGTCGCGACGTCCACGAAGGCCTCCGTCGCCAGGCCCGTGCCCGCGCCGTGCACGAACACCACGCCCGGGAGGTCGTCCCCCGCGTCGACGGGCTCGCGCAGGATGCCGCCGACCGTCGCGCCGTCGAGCCGGATCGTCACGTCCGTCTCGCGCACGTCGTACGTGCCGACGGGGTCGGCGCCGCCGGGGGGCTGGCCGCCGATCGTCGTGTCGGGCGTCGCGGGCTCCAGGTGCTCGGTCACGGGCACCGGGTCCCACTGCGGTCCCGTGATCGCCCCGACGATCGCGAGGACGATCGCGAGGGCGGCGGTGGTCGCGGCGGTCCGGAAGATCACCGGGGAATCGTACGTCGCACCCCGGACGCCGGTCCCTGGTGACGCCCCGACGACCGGGCGGGGGCCATCCCCCCGACCGGTCGCCCGCGGAGCCTCAGAAGCCGAGGCGGTGGAGCTGCTTCGGGTCGCGCTGCCAGTCCTTGGCGACCTTCACGTGCAGGTCGAGGAAGACGCGGGTCCCGAGGAGCGCCTCGACGCCGTGCCGGGCGCGCGTGCCGACGTCGCGCAGCCGCGAGCCGCCCCGGCCGATGACGATCGCCTTCTGCGAGTCGCGCTCGACGAAGAGGTTGACCCGCACGTCGAGCAAGGGCGGGCGACCGGTCGCCTCGTCGCCGCTGCCCTCGCGGGGCACGATCTCCTCGACCTGGACGGCGAGCGAGTGCGGCAGCTCGTCGCGCACGCCCTCGAGCGCGGCCTCGCGCACGAGCTCGGCGACCATGACGGCCTCGGGCTCGTCGGTGAGCTCGCCGCCCGGGTAGAGCTCCGGGCCTTCCGGCAGGTGGGACACGAGGACGTCGGTGAGGACGTCGACCTGGTACCCGTCCTGCGCGGAGACCGGGACGATGTCCGCCCAGCCGCCCGCGATCTCCCCGAGCCGGTCGACGGCGAGCAGGTGCGCGGCCAGCGTGCCGCGGTCCACGAGGTCGGCCTTCGTCACGACGGCGACCACCGGCGTGCCGCGGCGCCCGCGCATGAGCTCGGCGAGCTCGTTCGCGATGAACCGGTCGCCCGGCCCGATCTTCTGGTCCGCCGGCAGGCAGAACGCGATGACGTCGACCTCCGTCAACGTCTCGCGCACGAGGTCGTTGAGGCGCTCCCCGAGCAGCGTGCGGGGCCGGTGCAGGCCGGGGGTGTCGACGAGCACGAGCTGCGCGTCGGGGCGGTGCACGATCCCGCGGATCGTGTGCCGGGTCGTCTGCGGCCGCCCGGACGTGATGGCGACCTTCTGGCCCACGAGGGCGTTGGTCAGGGTCGACTTGCCGGCGTTGGGCCGCCCGACCAGGCAGGCGAATCCGGAGCGGTGCTCGGGGGTGGTCGTGCTCACGGGGTGTCCTTCACGGTCGGGAGGGAGGGTCGGGTGTCGGCCGGGGTCTCCGGCTCGTGGGGCGCCGCGGGCGGCGCCACGGACGGTGCGGCGGCGTGGGAGACGAGGACGGTCGCGAGCTGCTTGCGCCGGCCCTCGACCCGGTCGGCCTCGATCCGCAGGCCGTGGACGTCGGCCACGGAGCCGGGCAGCGGGACCTTGCCGAGGGTCTTGGCGAGCAGGCCGCCGACGGTGTCCACGTCGTCGTCGTCCAGGTCGAGCCCGAAGAGCTCGCCGAGCTCGTCCACGCCGAGGCGCGCGGGCACGCGCAGCACGCCCTCGCCGAGGTCCTCGACCTCGGGCTCGGGCCGGTCGTGCTCGTCGGTCAGCTCGCCGACGATCTCCTCGAGCGCGTCCTCGATCGTCACGAGGCCCGCGATCCCGCCGTACTCGTCGACGACCATCGCGATGTGCGACGACGACGCCTGCATCTCGCGCAGGAGGTCGTCGACGGGCTTGGACTCGGGCACGAAGATCGCGGCGCGCGCGACGTCGCCGACCGGCCGGGCGTCCGCCCCCGGGCCGCCGTGCAGCACGCGCACGACGTCCTTGAAGTAGGCGACGCCCACGAGGTCGTCCGCGGACGTCCCGGTCACGGGGATGCGGGAGAAGCCCGAGCGCAGGAACAGGGACAGCGTCTTGCGCAGCGGCGTGTCCCGCGAGGTCGTGACCATGTCCGTGCGCGGCACCATGACCTCGCGCGTGAGCGTGCTGCCCAGCTCGAAGACGGAGCGGATGAGCTCGCGCTCCTCCTCCTCGATGACGTCGGACTCGTTCACCCGGTCCACCATGTCCTGGAGCTCGCGCTCGTGCGCGCCCGAGTCGGGCGCGGGCGCGAGGCGCGTGAGCCAGCGGGTCGCGGCGACGATCCCCGTGAGCAGGCCGGAGAGCGCGAGCAGGACGCGGACGGCGTGCCGGCGGCCCAGCGACCGGGGGCTGACGCGCACCACGAGGAGACCGACGACGACGCTCACCGCGAGCGCGACGAGCAGGACCTGCCACCACGGCTCGAGCCACGCCGCGACCAGCAGCGTGAGGCACGTGATCGCGGCGACCTCGGCGACGACGCGCACGAAGCCGACGGATCGGGCCGTCGCCGCCGGGTCGACGAGCAGGGCCAGCGCACGGCGCCCCGAGGGCCGCGGCGGGGTCGTCAGGTCGTCGCCGAGCGCGGCCTCGCTCACCGCCGCGCGCGTGACGCGCAGCACCGCCGCCTCGCCGGCGCTCAGCGCCGCGGCGAGCACGACCGTCAGGACGGTCAGGACCGCCAGGAGCGCGACGGGTTCGCCGCTCACCGGCCCGCGAGGAAGGTCAGGAGCAGCTTGCGCTGCAGCGCGAACATCTCCTTCTCCTCCTCCGGCTCGGCGTGGTCGTAGCCGAGCAGGTGCAGGATGCCGTGCGTCGTGAGCAGCAGCATCTCCTCCGCCGTCGAGTGGCCCGCGGTCACCGCCTGCTGCGCGGCGACCTCCGGGCACAGCACGACGTCGCCGAGCTGGCCGGGGCCGGACACCTCGCCGTCGCGGCCGGGCCGCAGCTCGTCCATGGGGAACGAGAGCACGTCCGTCGGGCCCGGCTCGTCCATCCAGCGCACGTGCAGCTCGGTCATGACGTCCGTGTCGACGAAGAGGATCGACAGCTCGCTCTGCGGGTGCACGCGCATCGCGTCGAGCACGTAGCGCGCGAGCGCCGCGAACTCGGCCTCGTCGACCTCGGTCTCCGTCTCGTTGTTGACCTCGATGCTCACGCGTCGTCCCTCGTCCGTCGGTCCCTGCCCGCGGGGCGTCCGCGGCGCTCGTTGTCGCGGCGACGCGGTCCGCCGCCCGTCCCCTGTCGTGCCCCGGCGCCGGACGTGAGGTCCCACCGCGCGTACGCGTCGATGATCTCGCTCACCAGCCGGTGGCGCACCACGTCCGACGAGGTGAGGCGGCAGAACTCGACGTCGTCCACGCCCGTGAGGACGTCCTCGATCACGCGCAGCCCCGACTGGGTGCCGCCGGGCAGGTCCACCTGCGTCGCGTCGCCCGTGATGACCATGCGCGACCCGAACCCGAGGCGCGTGAGGAACATCTTCATCTGCTCGGTCGTCGTGTTCTGCGCCTCGTCGAGGATGATGAAGGAGTCGTTCAACGAGCGACCCCTCATGAACGCCAGCGGCGCGACCTCGATCGTGCCCGCCTCGATGAGCTTGGGGATCGAGTCGGGGTCGATCATGTCGTGCAGCGCGTCGTACAGCGGGCGCAGGTACGGGTCGATCTTCTCCGTGAGCGAGCCGGGCAGGAACCCGAGCCGCTCCCCCGCCTCGACCGCCGGGCGCGTGAGGATGATCCGGTTGACCTGCTTGGACTGCAGCGCCTGCACGGCCTTGGCCATCGCGAGGTACGTCTTGCCCGTGCCCGCGGGCCCGATGCCGAACGTGATGGTGCTCGCGTCGATCGCCTCGACGTAGCGCTTCTGCCCCACGGTCTTGGGCCGGATCGTGCGCCCGCGGCTCGACAGGATGTTGAGCGTCAGCACCTCGGCCGGTCGCGACGCCGTCGCGGCCGTGAGCATCGAGATGGAGCGCGACACGACGTCGGCCGTGAGCTGCGTGCCGGCCTCCACGACCTCGACGAGCTCGTCGAGCAGGCGCGAGGCGAGCGCGACGTCCCCCGGAGGACCGGAGACCGCGATCTCGTTGCCGCGCACGTGCACGTCGACCGAGCCGAACCCCTCCTCGACGGCCCGGAGCACGGAGTCGCGGCTGCCGAGGAGCGCCACCATCGGCACGTGGTTCGGGATGACGATGCGGTGCTCGACCCGGTGCGGCTGAGGGTCGGGTTCTCGGGACAGAGAGGTCATGAGCCGGCTTGCGCCGCTGCGCTCCTTCGGTCGGACGGTGGGTCCGGGGCCGCCACGGCCCCGCAGATCGCCTCCATCGTACCGAGCGCGCCCGGGCGTCACACGTCCTTTCGCGCAGGGCTCAGGCGGGCGTCCAGCCGAGCTCCGCGCCGGCGATGACGTGCCCGTGCACGTGGAACACGCTCTGCCCGGCGCGCGGACCCGAGTTGAAGATGAGGCGGAACTGGCCGTCGGCCTGGTCGCCCGCGACCTCGTCGGCGAGCGCGACGACGTCGCTCAGCAGCTCCGGGTCGGCGGCCGCGAGCTGGGCGATGTCGCCGTGGTGGTCGCGCGGCACGACGAGCACGTGCACGGGTGCCTGGGGGTCGATGTCCCGGAAGGCGATCGAGCGCTCGCTCGTCGCCACGACGTCGGCGGGCAGCTCGCCCGCGACGATGCGGCAGAAGAGGCAGTCCGGGTCCGTGCGCGCGTCGGTGCTCGTCATGACCCCGAGGCTAGTCCAGGCGCGGCCGCCACGCCCCAGCGGCCGAGCCGCTCGGCGAGGAGGGCAACGGCGACGGGACCGGCGGTCGACGTGCGCAGCACGTGCGGGCCCAGCCGGGCCGCGACCGCGCCGGCCGCCGTGAGGTCGGCGACCTCGCGGTCGGAGATCCCGCCCTCGGGGCCGACGACGACCAGCACCTCGGGCGCCGCCCCGCCGTCGGCGGTCGGGCCGTCGGGCAGCGCGACGTCCGCGAGCGGCGTCACGGCCTCCTCGTGCAGCACGATCGCCCGCCCGCCGGCCGCGACGACGTCGCTCACGCGCGCCGCGAGGCCGCGCGAGTCGACGGCCACCTCGACCTGCGGCAGGCGCGCGCGCCGCGCCTGCTTGGTCGCCGTGCGGACGGTCGCGAGCCAACGCGCACGGGACTTCGCGGCGCGCTCGCCCCGCCACACCACGACGGAGCGCTCCGCCTGCCAGGGGACCACGACGTCGACCCCGATCTCGGTCGCCGCCTCGATCGCCATCTCGTCCCGGTCGCCCTTGGCCAGGGCCTGCACGAGCGTCACGACGACCGCGGGCGCGGGCTCCCGGTCGACCTCCTGGACGAGCAGGGTCACGCGGCCCGCGTCGGCGTGCTCGACGACGCAGAGCAGGCGCAGGCCGTCCCCGTCCACGACGTCGACCCGCTCGCCCGCCCCGCGGCGCTGGACGACGCCCGCGTGGCGGCCCTCCGCCCCGTCGAGGACGTAACGGTCGCCGGGCGCGACGGCATCGAGCCCGGTCTCGGCGAGGAACACCGGAGCACTCACGCGCCCGCTCCCCTCAGCGTCCGGAGAGCTTGTCGCGCAGGCGCGAGAACACGCCGGGGTGCGCCGCGGACAGACGCGGCTCGGGCCGCTCCTCGCCACGCATCGCGGCGAGCGAGCGCAGGAGCTGCTCCTGCTCCTCGCTGAGCTCGCGCGGCACCTGGACCTCGATGTGGACGTTGAGGTCCCCGCGGCCGCTGCCGTGCAGGTGCCCCACGCCGAGGTTCTTCAGCGTGACGATCTGCCCCGGCTGCGTGCCCGGGCGCAGGTCGATCTCCTGCGCCCCGTCGAGCGTCTCGAGCTCGAGCACCGTGCCGAGCGCCGCCGCCGTCATGGGCACCTGGAGGGTGCAGTGCAGGTCGTCGCCGCGGCGCACGAACGTGTCGTGGTTGCGCTCGCGGATCTCGACGTAGAGGTCGCCCGCCGGGCCGCCGGCCGGGCCGACCTCGCCCTGCGCGGTGAGCTTGATGCGCGTGCCGGTGTCGACGCCCGCGGGGACGTTGACCGTGAGGCTGCGGCGGCTGCGCACGCGGCCCTCGCCCGAGCACTCGGCGCACGGCTCGGGGATGACGGTGCCGAAGCCCTGGCACGCGGCGCACGGGGCGCTCGTCATGACCTGGCCGAGGAACGAGCGCGCGACGCGCTGGACCGTGCCGCGGCCGTGGCAGACGTCGCACGTGCGCGGCGAGGTGCCCGGGCGACAGCACGAGCCGCCGCACGTCCCGCACACGACCGCCGTGTCCACCTGGAGCTCGCGCTGCGCGCCGAACGTGGCCTCGGACAGGTCGATGTCGAGCCGCACGAGCGCGTCCTGGCCGCGCCGGGCGCGCGGGATGGGACCCTGCTGCGCCTGGCCGCCGCCGAAGAACGTCTCGAAGATGTCCTGGAAGCCGAACCCGCCGCCCATGGGGCCGGCACCCCCGCCGGGGGCGCTCGGGTCGACGCCGAGGTCGTACTGCTGGCGCTTCTCCGGGTTGGAGAGCACCTCGTACGCGCGCGCCACGTCCTTGAAGCGGTCGCCCGCCTCCTCGCCCGCGACGTCCGGGTGCAGCTCGCGCGCGAGCTTGCGGTACGCCTTCTTGATCTGGTCCTGGCTGGCGTCGCGCGCCACGCCCAGGATCTCGTAGTAGTCGCTCACACGTCACTCTCTGCTGGTGCGGGTCGTGAGGCCGGCACGGGGCCGGTCGTGAAGGGTCTGGTGCGGGTCGTGAGGCCGGCACGGGGCGGGTCGTCGAGGGTGCCTGCCGCGTGCGGGGAGGCCGCGGCGGGGCTCACGTGCCGAGCACCCGAGACAGGTAGCGCGCGACGGCGCGCACCGCCGCGATGGTCCCGGGGTAGTCCATGCGGGTCGGCCCGATCGAGCCGACGAGGGCGACCGTGTCACCGTCGTTACCGTAACCGGTCGTCACGACGGAGGTCTCCACGAGGCCCTCGAGCTGGGTCTCGTGCCCGATCCGCACGCTCACGCCGGACTCGGCGGCCATCTCCGTGAGCAGGCCCAGGAGGACGACCTGCTCCTCGAGCGCCTCGAGGACCGGGCGCAGCGCGTGCTCGAACCGCATGCCCGCCCGGGCCAGGTTCGCCGTGCCCGCGAGCACGAGGCGCTCCTCGCTCTCCTCGGCGAGCGTCTGGGCGACGAGGTCGCCCACCGCGCGCACGAGCGGGGCGTCGTCGGGGTGGAAGCTCTCCGTCACCGCGGCGAGGCCCGTCGCGAGGTCCGTGAGGCGCTTGCCGGCCGCGGCGGCGTTGAGCCGCGCACGGACCTCGACGAGGGTGCCCTCGTCCGGCACGTTCGCGACCTCGAGCGTGCGCTGCTCGACGCGCCCGGTGTCGGTGATGATCACGACGAGCAGGCGCGACTCCCCGACCGGCACGAGCTCGAGGTGACGCAGCCCGGACCGGCTCAGCGACGGGTACTGCACGACCGCGACCTGGCCCGTGAGCTGCGCCAGCAGCCGGCCGGCGCGCGCGATGACGTCGTCGAGGTCCACGCCCTCGGACAGGAACGTCTCGATGGCGCGCTTCTCCGGCGCGGACAGCGGCTTGACGCCCGAGAGGCGGTCGACGAAGAGGCGGTAGCCCTTGTCCGTGGGGATGCGGCCCGCGGACGTGTGCGGCTGCGCGATGTACCCGGCGTCCTCGAGAGCCGCCATGTCGTTGCGGATCGTCGCGGGCGACACGCCGAGGCCGTGCCGCTCGGTGAGCACGCGCGACCCCACGGGCTCGCGCGTGAGGACGTAGTCCTCGACGATCGCCCGCAGCACCTCGAGCCGGCGCTCCTCGCTCACGTCCACCTCCGTGTGCCGCACCGTCGCCGCCCCGGGCGGGCGCGCGGGCGTCGGCACTCTCGACCTCCGAGTGCCAATCCTACGCGTCCGCGCGGCCCGTCCCGCGGTCCTCCGCTCGCCGCGAACGCAGGTCGGCGAGCCCGACGACGAGCGCGAGCGCGACGAGCACGATCGTCACGAGCAGCGCCCTCCCCGTCGCGTGCGCCGCCGTGTCGCCGCCCGCGAGGCCCCCGTAGTACACGGAGAGCACGATCGAGATGCCGACCGCCGACCCGATGCGCTGCCCGAGCTGCAGCATGCTCCCCGCGACGCCCGCGCGGCTCACGGGCACCTCGGACAGCGTGAGGGTCTGGTTCGGGGCGATGACCGTCCCGCTGCCCGCCCCGGCGACCAGCAGGGCGCCCGCGAGCGCCGGCCCGACGGCGGCGGGGTCGTCCCCGAGCAGCCGCACGACGGCGTCGGCCACGACGACCCCGACGAGGACGAGCGCCAGCCCGCCGACGACGAGCTGCCGGCCCCAGCGCGCGACCCACCGCCCCGAGAACCACGCCGACACCCCGGACGCCACGGCGAACGGCGTCCCGACGAGCCCCGCCTGCAGCGGCGTGTAGCCGAGCTCGTCCTGCAGGTAGAGGGTGACCACGAGGAAGATGCCCGTGAAGCCCGCGAAGTAGGCGAGGCCGAGCAGCGCGCCGTTGCGGAACGATCCGAGCCCGACGACCTGCGGGTCGAGCACCGCCTCGCCGGTGCGCCGCTGGTACCGGCGCTCCCAGACGACGGCAGCGAGCCCCGCCGCGGCGGCGACAACCAGCCACCACCAGCGCGAGGCGTCGTCGCCGCGGCCGGTCGTCGTGACGAACGGCATCATGACGCCGAGCGTCGCCGCGCCGAGCAGCGCCAGCCCGACGAGGTCGAGGCGGCGCGGGCCCCGCGCGGTGCGTGCGGCGCCGGGCGGTGGGGCGGGCACGAGGCGCCAGGCGAAGGGCAGCAGGACGGCGACGACGGGCAGGTTGACGAGGAAGACCCACCGCCACCCGGACGCAGAGCCGGCCGCCGCGATGATGAGGCCGCCGAGCAGGGGGCCGAGCGCCGTCGAGACCCCGATCGTCGCGCCGAACATGCCGAACGCGCGGCCGCGCTCGAACCCGGAGAACTGCTGCTGGATGAGCCCGACGACCTGCGGGTTGAGGACGCCCGCGCTCACGCCCTGCAGCAGCCGCGCGACGGCGAGCCACCCGTCCGTCGGCGCGAGCCCGCACGCGAGGCTCATGAGCGCGAACCCGACCAGCCCGGCGATGAACAGGGACCGTCGGGCGCCGGCGTCACCGAGCCGGCCGGCGGGCACGAGCGCGAGCCCGAACGCGAGCGTGTAGCCCGCGACGACGAGCTGGAGCTGCGTCGGCCCCGCGTCCAGCGACGACTCGATCGACGGGAGGGCGACGTTGACGATCGACACGTCGAGCGTCGTGATGAAGCCGACCGCGAGGCAGACGGGCAGCACGCGCCAGCGGTTCGGGTCCGGCTCGGCGCGCTGCGGGCTCACCGCTCCGTCGTACCACCCGCCGCTGGTCCCGCGCGCGTCGGACGCCGGTACCGAGATCGGCCCGAGCGTCCGAGATCGACCCTCGGGAGGTCGATCTCGCGACGCACGGGCCGATCTCGCCGGGGTGCGGCCGGCGCTCACCTAGGGTGACCGGCGTGGCTTTCGATCGTTATGGGTCCGACGTCCTCGGCGGCGGCACGCCCGCCCCCGTCCATCATCGTGCGCGGGCGGTGTCCCGGCCGCAGGCCGCCGAGCGGGGGCTCGTGGTCGAGGAGGTGCAGACCGGGTGGGTCGGCGCGGTCGTCCGAGTCGAGAAGTCGGGCGGGATGCACGTCGTCGTGCTCGAGGACCGCGCCGGCCGGACGCGCACGTTCCCGCTCGGGCCCGGGTTCTGGGTCGACGGCGAGCCGGTCGAGCTCACCGCGCCCGTCACCTCCCGGGCCCCCGCCGCGCCCACGCGGACCGCGTCCGGGTCCCGGGCCGTCGTCGGGCAGCGGGCGCGCGTGGCCCGCGGCAGCCGCATCTGGGTCGAGGGCAAGCACGACGCCGAGCTCGTCGAGAAGGTCTGGGGCGACGACCTGCGGGTCGAGGGCGTCGTCGTCGAGCCCCTGCACGGCGTCGACGACCTCGCGGCGGCGCTCGCGGACTTCGGCCCGACGCCGCAGCGCCGCGTCGGCGTGCTCGTGGACCACCTCGTGCCCGGGAGCAAGGAGCGCCGCATCGCCGACGACGCGATCCGCCGCTCCCCCGCGGGCACGGTGCTCGTGCTCGGGCACCCGTACGTCGACGTGTGGCAGGCCGTGAAGCCCGCGCGCGTCGGCCTGGACCGCTGGCCGGTGATCGAGCGGGGCACCGAGTGGAAGCGCGGCATCCTGCGCGAGCTCGGCTGGCCCGCGGACACCGCCGAGGACGTGGGTCGCGCGTGGCAGCGCATCCTCGGCACCGTCCGCACGTACGCGGACCTCGAGCCGTCCCTGCTCGGCCGCGTCGAGGAGCTCATCGACTTCGTCACGGCGTCCTGACCCCGCCCTCGGGGTCCGGACGCACCGCGCCCCGGCACCGACGGGCGGCACCGGGGCGTGGTGGACGACGACCGGCCGTCAGGCGGCCGGCACGCCCCCGGTGAGGCGGCGGTAGGCGAAGCCCACGGCCACGTAGCTCAGCGGGATCGTGACGAACAGGCCGAGACCGCACGGGATCGCGCCGAGGATGTTGATGCCGAACAGCGCGAGCAGGAGCAGGAACACCTGACCGAAGTTCTTGGCGACGAGCGAGAAGCTCGTCCGGACTGCCGTGATCGCGTCGACCCGCTGGTCGAGCGCGACGTAGTAGACGAACGCGGAGAAGAGCAGCACCGCGAGGCCGGGCAGGATGCACAGGAAGAGCCCGATGTAGGTCAGGATGCCGACGATCAGCGCCGCGAGCAGGACGTTGACGACGTTGCCGATGCGGAAGAACGCCGCGACGTCCGGGCGCCGCCCGTCCACCTCGTCGAGCGCCCCGCGCGTGAAGAACGCGGTGATGAGGTAGCCGATGACGGCGCCGACGAGCCCGAGCAGGACGCTCGTGAACGTGATGCCGCTGAGGGCAGCGAAGTTGGTGTCCGTGTAGTCGAACTGGTCCTGGAACTGGTCGAACCCGCCGGTGATGAAGCTCCACGCCACGTTCACCGCGATGAAGATCAGCGCGACGAGGATCCACGGCCCGAGGTTCGAGGTGACCTTGCGCCACCCGTAGGAGATCGCCTCACCCACCGCGAACGCGGGCCCGGTGTACCCGGGCTGGGCGTAGCCACCCGCCGAGGGCGGGTACGTCCCCGGCGGCGGCGGGTAGGCGCCGGACGGGGGCGGGTACGCGCCCGGCGGCGGGGCGGTCGGCCCCGGGGCCGTGGGGTCGCCCGGTGCGCCCGCGGGAGCGCCGTACGCCCCGGGCGCGCCGTAGACGGGCGGGCCCGACGGCGAGGAGGCCGGGTCCTGCGGCGCGCCCCACGCGGGCGGGCCCGACGGCGGGGTGGCCGGGTCCTGCGGCGTCGCCCCGCCCGGGCCGTACGGCGAGGCCGGCGGGACGTCGGCGTCAGGGGCCGGGGCCGGCGGGCCGGCGGGCCCGTCGGGGTCCGGACCGGTCGGCGGTTCGGCCGGCTGCTGCGGGGTGCCGGAACCGTCCGGCGGCGTCGGCTCGTCGTCGCGGGGCGGCTGACCGCCCGGGTTCGTGGGGTCCGTCATCGTGCACCTCGTTCCTCGTCGTCACGTGCTGCGGGCAGCACGCGTCCTCGACGTGCTCGGTCCTATCCTGGCTGCTCAGGGGCCTGGGCGCGCGGGGAGCCGCGCCGCCCTCCGGCTCAGACGGGCTGCTCGGCGTTGAGGCGGCGGTACACGTACGCCGTCGCGATCTGGGCGACGGGCAGCGCCACGAGCAGGCCGACGTAGCACAGGAGCGTCCCGACGAGCTCGGCCAGGTACACGCCCAGGAACAGCAGCACGACCGTGCCGAGGTTCCTGCTCACGACGGTGAAGCTCGCCTTGAACGCGTCGAGGACGCCGAGCTTCTTGTCGATGACGTAGAACAGCGTGAACTGGGCGAAGAACACGAACACGATCGGTCCCACGATCGTGATCGCGAGCACGCCCGTCGCGAGACCGATCAGCAGCGCCACGAGGATCACGGTGCCGAGGTTCGGGTACCGGAAGAAGTCCGCGTACTCGAGCGTCTTCCCTCGGGTGACCAGCAGCGACACGTTGACCACCGCGGCCTGGACGAGGAACCCGAGCACGACGAGGACCGCGACGAACAGGAACGTCCCGAACCCGAACGCGAACCCGCCCGCCGTGCTGATCTCGCCCGTCTGCGGGTCGATCGTCGTCGTCGCCGTCCCGACGAGGAGCGCCCAGAACGCGACCGACAGACCGGCGAGCACCACGACGTACGTGAGGACGCCGCCGAGGATGACCCCGGCGTTCTGCGTGAACTTGTTCCAGCCGTAGGAGAACGCGTCCTGGACCTGGATCGGCTGACCCGGGTACCCCGGCTGCCCGTACGGCCCGGCCGACGGCGGGTAGCCGGGCTGCGCGCCGTAGGGCGGCTGCCCGGGCTGCTGCTGGCCGTACGGCTGCCCGGGCGGCGGTCCCGCCGGGGGCGGGTACGCACCCGCCGCCGGAGCGCCGGAGGGCGAGGCCGGGGACGGTGACGCGGGCTGCGCCGGTGCGGGGGGCGCCTGCGGGGCGGGCGGCTCCTGCGCGACGGGCTCCTGGGGCGGGACCGGTGGCTCGGCCGCCGCGTACGGGTTCTCGGGCGCCGGGGCGTCCGACGGAAGCTGCGCCTCGTTCTCGTCGCGCGGCGGGCCGCCGGCGGTGCTCTCGCTCATGGGTCTCCTCGGTCGGTCGACGGGCCGCGACGGTGCTGCCGCCACGCGACAGGATGTGGACGTCGTGTGTCGATCGCACATTTCGCGGTCGTGATACAGCCTGTCGGGATTCCGACGACGGCGCGAGAGGAAACGCCGGGCGGACCGGCCGCGCGGCAGAAGTCACCCGGTGTCCCGGGCGGGACGCGGCACGGCGGCCGTGGAGGGGTCAGCTCGTCGCGGCGCCCAGCGCCGCCGCACGGGCCAGGCCGTCGACGACGACCGTCGTGTACGTCGTCGCTCCCGCGTCCGTGGGGTGCACGCCGTCCGGGCCGAGCACGGACGGGTCCGCGACCACCGCGGCCGACCAGTCCGCGACGACCACGCCGGGGTGCCGGCCCGCGGCGGCGACGATCTCGGCGTTCGTGCCCGGGACCCACGGCCGGTCGGCGTACCCGGTGACGAGGACGACGCGGTGGCCGGGCCCGACCGCCGCGAGCAGCTCGTCCATCGCCGCGGCGCTCGCGGTGCTGTTGGTGCCGAGGGAGAGGACGACGTAGGGCCGCAGCGCGCCCGCGTCGCGCGCGGCGGCGAGCGCCGCCGGTCCGTCCTTGACCTGGCGCGAGACCGCGCCGTCGACGTACGCGCCCGGGAGCGCGCCGGTGAGCGCGGGCGCGCTCGCGAGCGTCACGGAGTCCCCCACGACGGTCACCTGGTCGCCCGTCGGTGCCGCGACCGGTACCGCCGCCTCGTCGGGCGCTGCCTCGGCGGGCGCCGCCTCGGGGCTCGCGGTGGGCGGGGCCGGCTCGGCGCCGTCGGCCGGAGCCGCCGCCTCGGGGCCGGCCGCGGGCGTCGCCGCGCCCGGCGCGGCCTGCGTCGCCCGCGCGACCTGCTCCCCCGCCGCGATCTGCTGCTCGACGCTCGTCGTGGCGGGTGCGTTGACGACCCCGGCGGCGGAGAGGCCGACGACGAGCGCGCACGACGCCGCCAGGGCCCAGCCGCGGCGGGTCAGGACGCGCGGCCCCGCCTCGCCCGGCGTGGGCTGGAGGCGACGAGCGAGGTCGCGCGCCGCACCGCGCAGCCCGCGGCGCAGGACGGGCCGCTCGACGTACCGGAAGGACAGCGCCGCCGCGACGACCGTCACGGCGAGCGTCACGACGACGACGAGCGGGTGCACCGTGCCCGGGGTCACGGGACCCACCACGGTCCCGAGCGCGGCGGCGGCGAGCACGAGCACGGGCCAGTGCCACAGGTAGAGCCCGTACGACCGCCGTCCGACCCAGCCGAGCGGGCCGCGGTCGAGCTGCGCACCGAGGCCGGGCAGGCACACGACGGCGTTGAGCACCGCGGTCGCGGCGACCGCGCACACGAGCAGGCCGCCGCGGTACGCGAGCGCGCCGTCCCAGCGCATCGTCACGACGGCGACCACGAGCACGGCGGCCCCGAGGGCCCCGGCGACGAGGACGGCGAGCCGACCGCGCGGCGTGCGCACGCGGGGCCCGCCCGGCAGGAGGGCGTGCGCGTCGGCGCCGGCCCGGGCGTCGCCGTCGGGCCGCTGGACCGGGCGCACGTGCCAGAGCGCGAGCGCCGCACCGGCCATGAGCGCGAAGAGGTGGGTGTCGGTGCCGACGTAGACGCGCGTCGGGTCGGAGCCGGGCGAGTAGAGCAGCGCCATGAGCGCCGCCGACGCCAGCCCGAGGCCGGCGACGATCCACGGCGCCCGGCGGTGCAGGGGTCGCACGACGCACAGGAGCACGACGACGAGCGGCCACAGGAGGTAGAACTGCTCCTCGACCGCGAGCGACCACAGGTTGCCGAAGAGGTGCGGGAGCAGCGCTCCCGAGTAGGTGGCCCCGCTCGCGACGTCGACCCAGTTGCTCGTGAAGGTGGCGGCGCCGAGGAGCTGGGGCCCGATGCCGACGAGGACGTCGCCCCCGACGACGGCTGCCGCGGCCGTGCACACCGCGACGACCAGCCCGAGCGCGGGGAGCAGGCGGCGGGCACGTCGCGCCCAGAAGGAGCGCAGCCCCACGTGGTGCCGGTCGCGGTGCTCGCGCACGAGGAGGGTCGTGATGAGGAAGCCCGAGAGCACGAAGAAGACGTCGACCCCGACGTACCCGCCGGGGAACGTCGCCGGGGCGAGGTGGAACGCGACCACCACGACGACGGCCAGAGCCCGCAGCCCGTCCAGTCCGGGCATCCGGCGGTAGCGCACGGTCGGCCGGCCCGGCCGTCGGCCGGCGCCGGGCGCGCGCACGTGCCCGACGACGCGAGGCTCCTCGAGCGTCGGGCGACCGACCCCCGCAGGGGTCGTCCCGGGTCGAGGTGCCTCGTAGGTCGTCGTCACTCGTCCGTGATCTCCCGTACCACCGTGTCCGCCAGCAACCGCCCCCGCAGGGTGAGCACCGCACGCCCGGCGACCGCCGCGCGGCCGTCGAGCAGCCCGTTCGCGACGAGCCCGGCGACGGCGCGCCGTCCGGCCGGGGACAGGACCGCGAGGTCGAGACCCTCGTGCAGCCGCACGCCGAGCATGGCCTGCTCGAGCCGTCCCTCGTCCCGCGTGAGGAGCTCGCGCCCCGCCGCGGGGCTCGTGCCCGCCTCGAGCAGCGCCGCGTACCGGCGCGGGTGCTTCACGTTCCACCATCGCACGCCGACCCGCGGCTCCTGGACCGACGCGCCCGTGTCGTCGGTCACGGGCGCGGGCTGGGCCGTCGCGTGCACGGGGACGGCCGACGGCGCCGCGACGTACGAGTGCGCGCCAGGACCGATCCCCCACCAGTCGTCGCCCCGCCAGTACGCGAGGTTGTGGCGGCAGCGGTCGCCGTCGGTGCGGGCCCAGTTGCTCACCTCGTACCAGGTGAGCCCGGCGGCGGTGAGGAGCTCGTCGGCGAGCTCGTACTTCGTCGCCTGGTCGTCCTCGCTCGGCAGCGCGACCTCGCCGCGCCGCACCTGGGCGGCCATCTTGGTGCCCTGCTCGACGACGAGGGCATAGGCCGACACGTGGTCGACGCCGGTCGCGAGGGCCGCGTCGAGGCTCGCCCTCCAGTCGTCGAGGCTCTCCCCCGGCGTGCCGTAGATGAGATCGAGCGAGACCTGCAGGCCCGCGTCGCGCGTCCAGCGCACGACGTCGGGGATGCGGCGCGGGTCGTGCGTGCGCTCGAGGGTCGCGAGGACGTGCGGGACCGCCGACTGCATGCCGAACGAGACGCGCGTGAACCCGGCGTCCGCGAGCTCCGCGAGCGACTCCGGCGTCACCGAGTCCGGGTTGGCCTCGGTCGTGACCTCCGCGCCCGGTGCCAGTCCCCACGCGTCGCGCACCCCGCGGAGCAGGCGTGCGAGGTCCCCGGCGGGCAGGAGCGTGGGCGTGCCGCCGCCGACGAAGACGGTCGACACCGGCCGCTCCGGCAGCCCGGCGTCGCGCAGGACGCGCGCCGCGAGGTCGATCTCGAGGAGCGCCGTGCTCGCGTACGACGCCTGGCTCGCGCCCCCGCCGAGCTCGGACGCCGTGTACGTGTTGAAGTCGCAGTACCCGCACCGCACCGAGCAGAACGGGACGTGCAGGTACACGCCGAACCCGCGCCGCGCCGTCGGGCCCGACGGGTCGCGGCCCTCCGGGGACGGCCCGCCCGCCGCGACCCACGCGGGGAGCGAGCCGTCGGGCGGGACCGGCTCGCCGTCGGGCAGGGCCGGGCTCACTTCTTGGACTTGTCCTTGGCGTCCTTGCCGCCCGCGGCGTCGGAGGAGAGCGCGGCGATGAAGGCGTCCTTCGGGACCTCGACGGACCCGATGTTCTTCATGCGCTTCTTGCCCTCCTTCTGCTTCTCGAGCAGCTTGCGCTTGCGGCTGATGTCGCCGCCGTAGCACTTGGCGAGGACGTCCTTGCGCATCGCGCGCACGGTCTCGCGCGCGATGACGCGCGCGCCGACCGCCGCCTGGATCGGCACCTCGAACTGCTGGCGCGGGATGATCTCCTTGAGCTTCGCCGTCATCATGACGCCGTAGTCGTACGCCTTGTCCTTGTGCACGATCGCGCTGAACGCGTCCACCTGCTCGCCCTGGAGCAGGATGTCGACCTTGACGAGGTCGGCGACCTGGTCGCCCGAGGGCTCGTAGTCGAGCGACGCGTAGCCGCGCGTGCGTGACTTGAGCTGGTCGAAGAAGTCGAACACGATCTCGGCGAGCGGCAGGGTGAAGCGCAGCTCCACGCGGTCCTCGGACAGGTAGTCCATGCCGAGCATCTGGCCGCGGCGGTCGTTGCACAGGCCCATGACGGTGCCGACGAACTCGCTCGGCGCGAGGATCGTCGCGCGCACGACGGGCTCGCTCACCTGCTTGATCTTGCCGCCCGGGAACTCCGACGGGTTCGTCACGTTGACGAGCGTCCCGTCCTCGAGCGTCACGTCGTAGACGACGTTCGGCGCGGTCGAGATGAGGTCGAGGTCGAACTCGCGCTCCAGGCGCTCGCGCACGATCTCCAGGTGCAGCAGGCCGAGGAACCCGACGCGGAAGCCGAAGCCGAGCGCGACCGACGTCTCGGGCTCGTAGTTGAGCGCGGCGTCGTTGAGCTTGAGCTTGTCGAGCGCGTCGCGCAGCACCGGGTAGTCGGTCCCGTCGATCGGGTACAGGCCCGAGAAGACCATGGGCTTCGGGTCCGAGTAGCCGCCGAGCGCGTCGGCGGCGGGCTTGGCCGCGTTCGTCACCGTGTCGCCGACCTTGGACTGGCGCACGTCCTTCACTCCCGTGATGAGGTAGCCGACCTCGCCGACGCCCAGGCCCTTCGTGACGATCGGCTCGGGCGAGATGACGCCGATCTCGAGCAGCTCGTGCGTCGCGCGCGTCGACATCATGACGATGCGCTCGCGCGGGTTGAGGTTGCCGTCGACGACGCGCACGTACGTCACGACGCCGCGGTAGGTGTCGTACACCGAGTCGAAGATCATGGCGCGCGCGGGGGCGTCGGCGTCGCCGACCGGCGCCGGCACGCGCTCGACGATGCGGTCGAGCAGCACCTCGACGCCCGCGCCCGTCTTGCCGGAGACCTTGAGCACGTCGTCCGGGTCGCCGCCCACGAGGTTCGCGAGCTCCTCCGCGTACTTCTCGGGCTGCGCCGCCGGCAGGTCGATCTTGTTGAGCACCGGGATGATCTCGAGCTCGTTCTCCATCGCGAGGTACAGGTTCGCGAGGGTCTGCGCCTCGATGCCCTGCGCCGCGTCGACGAGCAGCACCGCGCCCTCGCACGCGGCGAGCGACCGCGAGACCTCGTACGTGAAGTCGACGTGGCCCGGGGTGTCGATCATGTTCAGCGCGTGCGGGGTCTCGACCCCGTCCTCGACGACCGCCCACGGCATGCGGACGGCCTGCGACTTGATCGTGATGCCGCGCTCGCGCTCGATGTCCATGCGGTCGAGGTACTGGGCGCGCATGGCACGCGGCTCGACGACACCGGTGAGCTGCAGCATGCGGTCGGCCAGGGTCGACTTGCCGTGGTCGATGTGCGCGATGATGCAGAAGTTCCGGATCAGCTCGGGCGGCGTGGCCGCGGGCTGGATGCGGGTGCTCAGCTGGGCGCTGGGGATCGGGGACAACGCGGGTGCGCTCCTGGGAGTGGCGTGCGGGTCGGGCCGCGCGCTCGGGGGCGGGCGCGCCGACGGTCGCTCTCGGGCGGGCGGGAGCCTCCATTGTCCCACGTCCGGCGTCGGGCACCCGCCCGCCCTGCGGGGCGGCGCGAGCCGACCTAGCGTGGAGGACCGGCCGGCCGCACCGGGCCGACCGGTGACGAGAGGAGCGCTCATGGCCCAGGACACCGCGCACCGGACCTCCGGCCGTCACCGCGGCCGTCGCGTGCTGGCGATCGTGACGAACTACGGCGTCGAGCAGGACGAGCTCGTCGTGCCGCTCGAGCACCTGCGCGGCGAGGGGGTGGAGGTCGACGTCGCCGCGGTGTCCGCGGACGACGTGCAGACCCTGGTGGACGACAAGGACCCCGGCCGCACCGTCACGCCGACGCTCACGCACGCCGACGCCGACCCTGCCGAGTACGACCTGCTGCTCGTGCCCGGAGGCACGATCAACGCGGACGCGCTGCGCCTGCAGGACGACGCCGTGAGCCTCGTCCGCGCGTTCACGACCGCGGGCAAGCCCGTCGCGGCGATCTGCCACGGCCCCTGGGCGCTCGTCGAGGCCGCGGCGGTCGAGGGCAAGACCCTCACGAGCTACCCCTCGCTCGAGACCGACGTGCTCAACGCGGGCGGGGCCTGGGTCGACCGGTCGGTCGTGCGGGACGACGAGGGCTACACGCTCGTCACGTCGCGCAACCCCGGCGACCTCGACGCCTTCCTGCGCGAGGTGGACGCCGTCCTCGCCGGCTGAGCCCCCCCGGGGCGCGACGGCGTTCACCCTCGCCGCGCGCCGCCCGGCCGGTAGGGTGCGCGCGTGGCACGCAACCGATGGCTGGGACTACTCACCGACGCGGCACGCGCCGTCGTCTCCGGGCTCACGCGCTCGTCGCAGGGCGGCTCGGGCACGGGCACCGCGGCGACGCGCGCGCCCATGAGGGAGCGGAGGCCCGCGAGCCGGACGCCCTCCCCGCACCCCGGCCCGCGGCCGGCTCCCCCGGCGCGGCCCGGCCCTGCGCGGACCGGAGCCCCGGCCCGGCCCGCGGCGAGCGGCAGCCGGGCCAGCACGTACCCCGGCGACTACGAGGGCCGGGTGCGCGCGCAGTACGCGCCACGGCTCGACGGCGACCCGGACCCCGGCGAGATCGTCTGGACCTGGGTGCCCTTCGAGGAGGACCACACACAGGGCAAGGACCGGCCGGTCCTGCTCGTCGGGTCGGACGGCGCGTGGCTGCTCGGCGTCATGCTCACGAGCAAGGACCACTCGCGCGACGCCGGCGACGAGGCGCGCTGGGGCCGCTACTGGCTCGACATCGGGTCCGGCCCGTGGGACGCGAAGGGCCGCGACAGCGAGGTCCGGCTCGACCGCGTGCTCCGCGTCGACCCGGCCGCCGTCCGGCGCGAGGGCGCCGTCGTCGGCCGCGACGTCTTCGACCGCGTGGTGGCGGGCATCTCGCAGCACCGCTGAGCCGGAGGCCCACGAGAGCTTGGCGCCTCGTTGCGCGACCAGCACCGGTGGGCAATCCGTCCACTGCGATTGGTATTCTCACCAGTGTCACTGGTAGTCTCGTTGGTCGCGTGTCCGCCCAGGTCGGCGGGCACAGCCCCAGCACCTCTCCACGGGTTCCCCACCCCAGTCCCGGAGCTGGAGCCGCCCTCTACGACCTATCCGCTCGCTCCGGCGAACAGAACCAGAGAGTCCACACGTGGCAAACATCAAGTCCCAGATCAAGCGCATCCGTACGAACGAGAAGGCTCGCCTGCGCAACAAGGCGGTCAAGTCCGAGCTCAAGACGTACGTGCGCCGCGTGCGCGAGGCCGTCGCCGCGGGCGACAAGGACGCGGCGAGCACCGCGCTCCAGGCTGCTTCGCGCAAGCTCGACAAGGCGGTCTCGAAGGGCGTCATCCACGCGAACCAGGCCGCGAACCGCAAGTCGGCCATCGCGAAGGCCGTCAACGCTCTCTGAGCGCACGGTTCGCCCGCGTCCGCGTGACACGCTGAACGTCACGACGGCCGCACAGGCTTCCCACGGAGGGGCGCCGACCCGCACGGGTCGGCGCCCCTCCGTGCGTGCAACGGAAGAACACCGGAGTCCGACGAAGTAGAGCCGTGGTCCGGCGCGGTAGAGCCGTGGACCGGCGACAGAGAGCCGTGGACCGCCGCTGAAGACCTCGACGGAGGGCGCGCTCAGCGACCGTGGGCGCGGGCGATGGTGAGGACCGCACGCTCGACGGCGAACACCGGGTCACGCCCGGCGCCCTTGACCTCCGCGTCGGCCTGGGCGACGGCGCTGATCGCCGTGGCGAGCCCCTCCGGTGTCCAGCCCGCGAGCTCGCGGCGCGCCCGGTCGACCTGCCAGGGGGCGAGACCGAGGTCCTTCGCCGTGATCCCCCCGCGGCCGCGCATCGCGCCGACCTTCGCGAGCGCACGGAGCTTCATCGCGAGCGCCGCGACGAGCGGCACCGGGTCGGCGCCGGTCGCGAGCGCGTGGCGCAGGAGCGCGACGGCCTCTCCCGCGTTCCCGGCGACGGCGGCGTCGGCGACGCGGAACCCGGTCGCCTCGACCCGCCCTCCGTAGTACCGGTCCACGACGGCCTCGCTCACGGTGCCGTCCGTGTCCGTGACGAGCTGGCTGCAGGCCGCGGCGAGCTCGCGGAGGTCGTTGCCGACCGCCTCGACGAGGGCGCGCACCCCCGACGCGTCGATGCGTCGGCGGGCGCGGCGGAACTCGGCGGTGACGAACGCGGTCTTGTCGGAGTCCTTCTTGATCGCCTCGACCGCGACGACGGGCGCTCCGCTCGCCTTGATCGCGTCGAGCATGCGCTTGCCGCGCACCCCGCCCCCGTGCACGACGACGACGGTCGTCTCCGGGTCGGCGGTCGGGACGTAGTCCACGACGTCGGCGACGAGCGCGTCCGTCGCCGCCTCCGCGCCCTCGACCACGACGACCTTCGCCTCGCCGAACAACGACGGGCTCGCCGCGACGGTGAGCATCCCCGCCTGGTACGTGGCGCCCTCCATCGTGACCTTCTCGACCTCGGGGTCGCGCTCGCGCGCGAGCCCGACGATCGCGTCCACGGCCCGCTCGGCGAGGAGGGACTCGGGGCCCTGCACCAGCACGACCGGCGCGAGCCGGACGTCGTCCCACGCGAGCGACGGGCCGGCGGACGGGCGGGCGGTGCGGGTCGGCGCGGGCATGGCACCAGCCTCCCACGAGCCACCCACCGCGCGAGAACGCCGCCGCGTGTCCGGACGCCCCGGGCTCGCCGTCCCCGGCCTCGCGGGCTGTGGGCTGTGGGCTCCGGGCTCCGGGCTCCGGGCTCCGGGCTCCGGGCTCCGGGGACCGTCCACCACGGTCCCGGCCGCAGGCTTCCAGGGCGGGGAAGCCCGCGCCGTTCAGCCGCAGCCCGCGGCGGCGAGGACGCCGTCGCGCACGACGAGTGCGAACGTGCCGCAGGTGTCGGTCCGCAGCACCGTCGCGCCGACGCCCCGGTAGAGGTCGAGGGCTCTGTCGGTCGGGTGCCCGTAGGTGTTCTCCCCCGAGCTGACGAGCGCGACCGTCGGGGAGAGCAGCCCGGCGAGGCGGTCGGACTGCGTCGCCGAGCCGTGGTGCGCGACCTTGACGACGTCGACCGGCCCGGAGCCGCGCTGCGCGAGGGTCCGCGCGAGGGCTGCCTGGCCGGCGTCCTCCAGGTCGCCGAGGGCGACGACGTCCATCCCCGCCACGTGCAGGAGGAGCGCCACGCTCGCGTCGTTCGCGCCGCCGTCGGACTCCGTGGCGGCTCCGCCTCGAGAGGGGGCACGGGACGCCGCCGACGACGTGCCCGGTCCTGGTCCGGCGTCCGACGGTCCGCCGCCCACCCCGGCCTGGAGCACCTCCCACCCGACGCCGGCGGCGGTGCCGTCACCACCCGCGCTGCCGACGGTCCCCGCCGTCGCCACCTGGACCGGCACGTCCGCCTCCGTGAGCGCGGCGAGCGCCCGCTCGGCCTGCTCCGGGGGATCCGTCGTGGCGGTCACGAGGGCGCGCTCGACCGTCCGGCCGCGGAGGACGGCGTCGAGACCGCCCACGTGGTCGGCGTGGAAGTGGCTGAGGACGAGCAGGTCGACCCGGTCGACGCCCAGCCGGTCGAGGCACCCGCCCGCCGCGGTCCCCGGTGGCCCCACGTCGACGACGACCGCCGACCGGGGCCCGGATCGCAGCACGAGGGCGTCGCCCTGCCCGACGTCGCAGGCGACCGCGGCCCAGTCCGGCGGCACCGGTCCGGCTGTCACGACGAGCGGGCGCACGAGCGCGACGACGAGCACCACCAGGACCACGCCGGCGACCCCGCCCGCGAGGACCTGACCCGGGCTCCGGCGAGGGCGTCTCGGCGCCGCGACCGGCCACGCCGGACGTCCGCGCTCGGCCGACACCCGCCGTCGGGCGACGCGGGCCGCCCGCGCGACGCGGTCGCGCAGGGGTGGCGACGACGCGCGCCGGACGGCACGACGCTCCCCGGCCTCGTGCAGCGCGCGCCACCGCAGCACGACGGCTCGCAGCACGACGGTCCCGAGCGCGAGCAGGACCAGCCCGCCGACGCCTCCGGGCCACGGCAGCCGCGCGCCGGGCAGGCCTGCGAACGCCGCGGCGACGCCCGCGATCCACCCCGTGAAGAGCCCGGCGGCCCACGCGAGCGCGGTCGCCGCGCCCGGCCACCACGGCGCGACGAGGGTGGCGAGGACTCCCAGGACGGTCGCGGGACCGAGAGCCGGGGCCGCGAGCAGGTTGGCGGGGACGGACCACGTGCTCACGCTCGGGTCGAGCAGGACGAGCACCGGGGCGCACGCGGCCTGGGCGGCGACGGGAACCGCGACGACGTGCGCGGCGGCCCGCCCGCACCACGGCGCCATCCGGCGGGCGAGCGGCGTCGTGAGGAGCGCGAGCCCGGCCGTCGCCGCGACCGAGAGGACGAACCCGTACGAGCGGGCGAGCCCGGGATCGAGGACGAGCAGCACGACGACGCCCGCCGCGAGCGCGGCGACGGCGCGCGACGGCCTGCCGAGCGCGATGCCGAGCACCCCGACGGCGCCCATCGCCGCGGCCCGCAGCACGCTGGGCTCCGGGTGGACGAGCACGACGAAGCCGACCATGGCCGCACCCGTGACGACCACGCGCACCCCGCGGGGCGCGCGGGCGAGGACGCACAGGCCGGCCACGCAGGCGACGACGATCGCGAAGTGCCCGCCGGACACGGCCGTGACGTGCGTGAGCGACGTCGTGCGCATCGCCTCGTCCAGGGCGGGTTCGAGCCGCGAGATGTCGCCGACCGCCACGCCCGGGACGAGGCCCCGCGCCTGCGGGCTCAGCCCGTCCGTCGCGTCGAGGAGCCCCCGCCGCATGGCGTGCACGCCACGCAGGAACGCGCCCGGCGGCTCGACGACGCGCGGCGGCCCCTCGGTCCGGAGCATCGTCCGGTCGCCCTGGACGGCGAGCCGGCCCGTCACCACGACGGACGCCCCGTACGCGAGGTCGTCCCAGCCGTCGCCGGGTCCCGTCACGACGACGGTGCCCGCCGCTGCGGTCGTCACGCCGCGCGCGGTGAGCTCGCGCAGGGAGACGCGCACCTCGTGACGGTCGGTGGCGCCCGACCACGGGTTCGTCCGCGGCACGACGGCGGAGCGCACGACCGCGGTGACCCTCGCCGTCGCGCCCTGGCCGGCCAGGTCGGCGAGCGCCTGCCGATCGGCGAGCTGCGCCCCTGCGGACAGGAGCACCGCCGCCACGCACGCGACCACCAGTGCGCCCTGCGCCAGCACGTTCCTGGCCCGACCCGACCGGGCGGGCCGCCTGGGGCTCCCCGGACGTCGTCGGTCTCCCGGCCCCGACGGCGTGCGCGCGACGCCCGGTGAGGTGGCGGTCCGCGGAGCCGTCGGCGTCCCGCGGCGGCCACGTCGTCCTCCGGGCAGCAGCACCCCGAGCGCGACGCCCAGCAGCACGACGGCGAGCGACGCGCCGCGCAGGGCTGCCGTCGGCGTCGTGCCGACCGCGAGGAACGCCGTCCCCCAGGCCGCGAGCGCCGCCGGGACGAGCCGCAGGTCGGTCACACCCGGACGAGGTCGCGCACGTCCGCGAGGACGGCGGGCCCGATCCCGCTCACCTCGCCGAGCTCGTCGACCGTCGTGAACGGACCGTTCTCCTCCCGCCACGCGACGATGCGCTCGGCGAGCACGGGCCCGATCCCGGGCAGCGCGTCGAGCGCCGCGGCGTCGGCCGTGTTGAGGTCGACCGTGCCGTCCGCGGCGGTCCCCGCCGCAGGTGGTGCCGACGCCGCCTCGGGCACCGCCTCACCGGGGCGCGGGACGACGATCTGCTCGCCGTCGGTCACCGTCCGCGCGAGGTTCAGTGCCGCGAGGTCGGCCTCGGCCGTCGCCCCGCCCGCCGCGTCGAGCGCGTCGGCGACCCGTGCGTCGGCGGCGACGGTCACGAGGCCCGGCGTGACGACCTGGCCCACGACGTGCACGACCACCCCGCCCGACGCGCCCTCGGCCCCGGTGCCCGCTCCCCCGCCACCCGCGTCGGCTGCCTCCGCGGCCGCACCGCCGGCCGTCTCGTCGGTGTCCGACGAGGTCGCGGGTCCGGCGTCCGCGCCCGTCGCCGCGCCACCGGTGGGCGCCGCGTCGAGCGGCGCGACCGGGGTGACACCGTCGGACGGGGACCGGAGCAGCACGACCCCGGCCGCGAGGAGGAGCACGACGACGAGCGCCGCGACCGCCACCCGGGGCCGCAGCGCCCACCGGCGGCGCCCCTCCTCGCCGAGCCCGGCGAACCCCGCGTGCGACGTGGGGTGCCCGTACGCCGCCGTGTACGCCGTCGACGCGGTCTGGGCGGCCCTGGACCGCAGGCGGTCGACCGCCTCGGCGTCCGCGCCCCCGAGGGCGGCGGGCTCGCCGTCCCCCGTCCCGGGTTCTCCCGCGAGGTCGGTACGCCGGCCCTCGTCCACGTCCGGACGCGGCGGGAGCCAACCGCCCCCCTGGTCGCCCGAACTCCGCGCCCGACCGCGTCGGTGGCGCTCCGCGCCGTCTGGCGCGGCCGGTATTCCCCGGCGACCGGGAGCCTCTCCGCCGAGCGCGGGTCCCGCGCCGTCGTCCGCGGGCCCGAGCGCCGGCGTCCCGATACCGCCCGGCCACGGACCGACGTCGGGGTCGTCGGGCGGCCCGACCTGCGGGAGCGTCGCGGTCGCCGGGTGCCAGGCGAGCGCGGGTCGCGCGGTCCCGGTCACCGCGCGCAGGCGCTGTCGGACGACCGCACCCTCTCGGGCGGGGTCGCGACCGGGACGGGCGTGCTGACGCGGCTCGGGTCGTGGGGTGCTCACGCCGCGACCGTACGGAGCGTCGGTCGGGAGGATCCCGCTCGTCGAAGGCTCCTGGGGACGGGACGCTCCGTCGACGGCCCTGTGCACGGCCACGACGGGCACGACCTCGCCGCGTACGGAGGACCGACGATTCTCGGCGCGTGTCGAGCCGTCCGCGACGCCCGGGTCTCAGCGCGCGGTCGAGCGGCCCTCGACGCCCGAGCCGCGGTCCGCGAGCTCCGCGACGACGACCGCCAGCACGCCCGGTCCGACGTGAGCGCCCAGCACCGCGCTCACCGGGGTCACCACGACGTCCAGGCCCGTGCGGGAGGTCAGCTCGGACGCGAGCCGGTGGGCGCCGGGCTCGTCCCCGACGTGGTGGACCGCGAGCGCGGGCCGTGTCCGACGCGCCGCGGACTCCACGGCGACCGTCGTCAGCCGCTCGACCGCCGCGGCCTTGGTCCGGACCTTCTGCACCACCTCGATCTTCCCGTCCCGCACGGCCAGCAGCGGCCGTACGCCGAGCACCGTCCCCAGCGCCGCGGACGCCGCGCTGAGGCGGCCGCCGCGGCGGAGGTGGTCGAGGGAGTCGACGAGGAACACGGCGCGGCTCGCGTCGGCGACCTCGATGGCGCGCCGCGCGACGACGTCCGTGCTCTCCCCTGCCGCCGCGGCCCGGGCGGCGGCCTGCGCCGCGAAGCCCAGCCCCATCGCGACGGTCCGGGAGTCCACGACCCGCACCGGGACCGGCGCGTCCGCCGCGGCGAGCGCGGCCGCGTGCACCGTGCCCGAGAGCTCGCCCGAGAGGTGGACGGAGACGATCTCGCGCGCCCCCGCGGCGGCGGCCGCGGCGTACGCCTCGGCGAAGGCGCGCGGCGTCGGCTGCGAGGTCGTGACCCGGCGACCGGCCTGGAGGTGCGCCGCCACGTCCTCGGCGGTGAGGCCCACCCCCTCGAGCGAGGACTCGTCGTCGACGATCACGTGCAGCGGGACTGAGCGGAGCCGCTCGTCGGGGACGGGCGGGAGGGACGCCGTCGAGTCGGTGACGACGTGCACGCGGTGGTCGGTCATGGCCGCGCCACCTTACGGCGCGCGCGGGCCGTCGCGCATCCCGGCCCGGCTGCGCCCCCGCGGTGCCGCCCCTACGATCCGAGCATGGCCGACGACGCCGCACAGTCCCCGACCGAGCTCGCCGCCCTGCGCGCGGCCGCCGCGCAGGCCGCCGCCGAGGCCGCCGAGGCCAGGGCCGCCGCCGCGCAGGCGGCCCTCGAGGCCGCGGAGGCGGCCGCGCAGGCAGGCACGGCTCCCGAGGCCGCGGCTCCCGAGAGCTCCGGCGCGCCGGCGACCGGCGCTTCCGCCGACGCCACGGACCCTGCCGACAGCCCCGAGGCGAGCGGCCCCCGCGAGGGGGCCGCGTCGTCGGGCACCGGACCGAGCGCGGGGGCGGACGCGCCTGCCGAGGAGGCTGCGCCGTCGGGCACCGGACCGCTCGAGGGCTACGCGGCCGAGGTGGCGGCCGGCTACGCGTACCGGGGCGGCACGCTCGCGCTCGGCGCGCTCCTCGAGGGCGAGCCGGGCACCGAGCCGACGCCGCGCGCCGACGTGCAGGTGGGGTTCGCGCTCAGCATGCTCAACCGGCACGGGCTCGTCGCGGGCGCGACCGGGACCGGCAAGACGAAGACGCTGCAAGGCATGGCCGAGGGGCTGTCCGCCGCGGGCGTGCCCGTGTTCCTCGCGGACGTCAAGGGCGACCTGTCCGGGCTCGCCGTGCCCGGCGAGTCGAACGAGAAGATCGTGGAGCGCTCCGCGTCGATCGGGCAGGACTGGGACCCGACGACCTTCCCCGTCGAGTTCTACTCGCTCGGCGGGCTCGGGACCGGTGTACCGATCCGCACGACCGTCACGGACTTCGGCCCGCTGCTGCTGTCCAAGGTCCTCGGGCTCAACGAGACGCAGGAGTCGAGCCTCGGGCTGATCTTCCACTGGGCCGACTCCCAGGGGCTCGCGCTGCTCGACCTCAAGGACCTGCAGTCGACGATCGCCTACCTCACGTCGGACGAGGGCAAGGCGGAGCTCAAGGGCATCGGCGGGGTGTCGAGCGCGACGGCGGGCGTCATCCTCCGCGAGATCGTCGCCCTGCAGGCGCAGGGGGCGGACGTGTTCTTCGGCGAGCCCGCGTTCGCGACGTCCGACCTGCTGCGCACCGCCCCCGACGGCCGCGGCGTCATCTCCGCGCTCGAGCTGCCCGCGGTGCAGGACCGCCCCGCGCTGTTCTCGACGTTCCTCATGTGGCTGCTGGCCGACCTGTTCCAGGAGCTGCCCGAGGTCGGGGACGCGGAGAAGCCGAAGCTCGTCTTCTTCTTCGACGAGGCGCACCTGCTGTTCACGGGCGCGTCGAAGGAGTTCCTCCAGCAAGTGGTGCAGACCGTCCGGCTCGTGCGGTCGAAGGGCGTCGGCGTGTTCTTCGTGACGCAGAGCCCCAAGGACGTCCCCGCCGACGTGCTCGCCCAGCTCGGCAACCGCGTCCAGCACGCGCTGCGCGCCTTCACGCCCGACGACGCCGCGGCCCTCCGCGCGGCCGTGCGCACCTACCCGACGTCCCCCTACGACCTCGAACGCCTGCTGCAGTCGCTCGGCACGGGCGAGGCCGTCGTCACGGTGCTCACGGAGAAGGGCGCGCCGACCCCCGTCGCGTGGACCCGCGTGCGGGCGCCGCAGTCGTCGATGGAGCCGGCACCCGCCACCGTGCTCGAAGGCGTCGTGGCCGCGTCGCCCGGGTTCGCGCGCTACGGCACGGCGGTCGACAACGAGTCCGCGTTCGAGCTGCTGCAGGTCCGGGTGCAGGAGCAGGCCGCGGCCCGCGCCGCCGCCGAGGCGGCGGAGGTCGAGGCCGCAGCGCAGGAGAAGGCGGCGAAGGAAGCCGCCAAGGAGGCCGAGCGCGCGGCCAAGAAGGAGCAGGCCGAGCTGGAGAAGATGCGCGCGAAGCTCGAGCGCGACGCGGCGAAGAGTCGCTCGGGGTCGGGCGGGTCGTCCCGGTCGCGGTCGTCGAGCCCGCTCGACTCGTTCCTCCGCTCCGCCGGCACCCAGCTCGGCCGCGAGCTCACCCGCACCATCTTCGGCACCCGCCGCCGCTGACCCCCACGTGTTGTGGGCGTGAAATGGGCTCGATGTCGACCCCGAAACCCGGCCCATTTCATGCCCGCAAGCGTCTCCCGGCGGTCAGGGCCTGGCGGCGGGCCTCCGCCACCCGGGCGACGAGGTCGTCGGGGAAGCGCAGGACGTCGTCCGCCGTCACGACGAGCACACGCCAGCCGAGAGCCTCCAACGCCTGCTTGCGTCGGATGTCGCGGCGCCAGGTGGCCCGGTCGGTGCGGTGGACGTCGCCGTCGTACTCGATGGCGATGCGGAGCCGTGGATAGGACAGGTCGGGCAGCGCGACGAACCGCCCGACGTCGTCGTGCACCGGGCGGTTCACCTCCGGGCACGGAAGCCCCGACTGGACCAGGAGGAGCCGGGTCCGGCTCTCCATCGTGGAGTCCGTCCCTGGCCTGACGAAGTCGAGCGCCTCCCGGCACGCGACGATCCCCTTCGCCTTGCGCGTCGTCCGGGCGATCTCGCGCAGGGAGCCGACGTCGGTCACGGGCTCCTGGCGCCGCGTCATCGCGTCAGCGAGGACCACGAGCTCGTCGCGGCGCAGGACGCGGGCGAGGTGGACCCAGGTCTGCGGGGCCGTCGTCGTGAGAAGCCCGTCGAGGTTCGTCGTGCGCAGACCGTTCCCCGTGGCATGGTGCGCGACGACGTCCCCTCGCTGCGGACGGGCGGCTCGCCCTGGGGACACGACGTGCACGCGGTCGTCGTCCGCGAGCCGCCACGGAACCTCCACGCCGAGCAGACGGAGCGCGGTGACGTGCCCGAACGCGACGCCGGGGCCGAGGATCAGCGCTGCGGCACGGCACCGCTCGACGATGTCGTCCCGACCGGCCGGGGCCCGTACGCCGTGGTGAGGCGAGACCAGCTTCACTGATCGGAATCGTCGGCGCGACGGCGTCTCCTGCCGATCCCGAACACGAAACGGCACACCGGCGGGCGATCTGTTCGTCATGTGCGCCAGGCTCGCGGGGCCGGTGCACCCCCCACCAGCCCTCGCTGACGATCTGTGGACAACCCCTCGGTTGTGGGCATGAAATGGGCCCGGTTTCGGAGTCGAAACCGAGCCCATCTCATGCCCACAACCGGGTTGGGGGTCAGACGACGATGTTGACCAGCTTCGGGGCGCGGACGATGACCTTGCGGACCTCGGCGCCGTCGATCGCTCGCACGACGTTCGGCTCCGAGAGCGCGGCGGCGGTGAGGTCCTCCTCCGTGATCGACGGCGGCACCTCCAGGCGCGCGCGCACCTTGCCCTTCACCTGGACGACGCACGTCACGGTGTCCTCGACGAGGTAGCGCTCGTCCGCCGTCGGGAAGGGTTCGTGCGCGAGCGAGCGGTCGTGGCCCAGGCGCTCCCACAACTCCTCGGCGATGTGCGGCGCGACGGGAGCGGTCATGAGCACGAGCGGCTCGACGGCCTCGCGCGGCACGCGGTCGAGCGACGTGAGGTGGTTGTTGAGCGTGATGAGCTTCGCGATCGCCGTGTTGGGGCGCATGTGCTCCATCTCGACGCGCACGTCGGCGATGGCGCGGTGCACCGCCCGCAGGGTCGCGGCGTCGGCCGGCTCGTCGACGACCGTCAGCTCGCCGGTCTCCTCCGAGACGACGTTGCGCCACAGCCGCTGCAGGAACCGCTGCGACCCGACGACGGCGCGCGTCTCCCACGGGCGCGACAGGTCGAGCGGACCCATCGACATCTCGTAGACGCGGAACGTGTCGGCGCCGTACTCGGCGTACATCTCGTCGGGCGTGACGACGTTCTTGAGGGACTTGCCCATCTTGCCGTACTCGCGCTGCACGACCTCGCCGTTCCAGCGGTACACGACCTCGCCCGAGCCGTCGGACGCGGGCTCCTCCGTGACCTCGGCGGCCGGCACGTACTGGCCGCGCGCGTCGGTGAACGCGTACGCCTGGACGTAGCCCTGGTTGAAGAGCTTGTGGAACGGCTCGACGCTCGTCACGTGGCCCAGGTCGTAGAGGACCTTGTGCCAGAAGCGCGCGTAGAGCAGGTGCAGCACAGCGTGCTCGACGCCGCCGACGTACAGGTCCACTCCCCCGGCGCGGCCCGCGCTCGGGTTGTGCTCCGGGCCCATCCAGTACCGCTCGAGGCTCGCGTCGACCACGACGTCCTCCGCGCCGCCGTCCCACCGCGGGTCGAGGTAGCGCAGGTAGTACCAGCACGACCCCGCCCAGTTGGGCATGGTGTTCGTGTCGCGGCGGTACCGCTTGGGCCCGTCGCCGAGGTCGAGCGTGACGTTGACCCACTCGTCGTTGCGGCCCAGCGGCGCCTCGGGCGACGAGTCGGCGTCGTCCGCGTCGAAGGTGCGGGGCGCGTAGTCCGGGACGTCCGGCAGGTCGACGGGCAGCAGCGCGTCGGGGATCGCGACGGGCTGGTCGTTCTCGTCCCAGACGATCGGGAACGGCTCGCCCCAGTAGCGCTGGCGACTGAACAGCCAGTCGCGCAGGCGGTACGTCGTGGTCCCCTCGCCGAGGCCCTTGCCGACCAGCCACTCGGTGATGCGACGCTTGGCCTCCGCCACGTCGAGCCCGTCGAGCGACACCTCGTCGTTCGACGACCCGACGGCGACGCCGTCACCCGTGTACGGGCCGGTGAAGTCCTCCGGCAGCCCGCCCTCGGGCTCGACCGTGCGCACGACCGGCAGCCCGAACGCCTCGGCGAACGCGAAGTCGCGCTCGTCGCCGCCGGGGACCGCCATGATCGCGCCCGTGCCGTAGCCCATGAGGACGTAGTCGGCGGTGAAGACCGGGATCGTCTGCCCGTTCACCGGGTTCACCGCGAGGTGCCCGGTGAACACGCCCGTCTTCTTGCCCGCGTCGGCCTGGCGCTCGACCGCCGTCTTCGCGGCCGCCTCCCGACGGTAGGCGGCGACCGCCTCGACCGGCGAGCGGTGCCCGCCGGTCCACGCGCTCGACGTGCCGTCGGGCCAGTGTGCCGGGACCTCGTCGAGCAGCGGGTGCTCGGGCGAGACGACCATGAACGTGGCGCCGAACAGCGTGTCCGGGCGGGTCGTGAAGACCTCGATCTCGCCACCGGACTCCGCCGCGGCGTCGTTCGCGCCGTCGGGCGTGCCGAGCACGGCGAACCGCACCAGCGCGCCCTCGCTGCGCCCGATCCAGTTGCGCTGCATCGCCGTGACCTTCTCCGGCCAGTCGATGAGGTCGAGATCGTCGGCGAGGCGGTCGGCGTACGCCGTGATGCGCATCTTCCACTGGCGCAGGCTGCGCTGGAACACCGGGAAGTTGCCGCGCTCGGAGCGGCCGTCGGCCGTGACCTCCTCGTTCGCGAGGACGGTGCCCAGGCCCGGGGCCCAGTTCACCGGCGACTCGTCCACGTACGCGAGGCGCTGGGAGTCGACGACGGCGCGGCGCTGGGTCGGCGTGAGCGTCGCCCAGTCCGCGCCCTCCTCGACACCGTCCACCCCGCCCGGCACCGAGCGAGCACCGGAGGCGAGCTCGGCCTCGAGCTCCGCGATGCGTCGGGCACGGCCACGGCCGCCGTCGGGGCGCAGCGCGTCCGCGTCGTACCAGGAGTCGAAGATCTGCAGGAAGATCCACTGCGTCCAGCGCACGTAGTCGGGGTCGATCGTCGCGAACGTGCGGCGCGAGTCGTGCGCCAGGCCGAGGCGACGCAGCTGACGACGCATGTTCGCGATGTTCGCCTCGGTCGTCACGCGCGGGTGCTGCCCCGTCTGCACGGCGTACTGCTCGGCCGGCAGGCCGAAAGCGTCGTAGCCGAGCGCGTGCAGCACGTTCTCGCCGCGCATGCGCCGGAAGCGCCCGACGACGTCCGTCGCGATGTACCCGAGGGGGTGCCCCACGTGCAGGCCCGCGCCCGACGGGTACGGGAACATGTCCATGATGAAGTACGGGCTCGCGCCCTCGGGGCCCTGGCCGTCGCCGTCCGTGAGCTCGCCCGTGGGGTTGGCGGCCCAGAAGGTGCCGCGCTGCTCCCAGAGCTCCTGCCACTTGAGCTCGATCTGCTCCGCGAGCGCCGGCGTGTAGCGGTGTGCGGGGCCGCCCGCGGCGGGGGCGTCCGAGGCGTGCGGGATCGAGGCGGTGTCAGGCGTGGTCACCCGGCCGAGTTTACCGGCCGACGGGAGGCACGACGGCGGCCGTCCGGCCCGTGCGAGGATGTGCGCCGTGATCATCGTGACGACCAACGAGGTGCCCGGCTACCGCATCGACGCGGTGCTCGGCGAGGTGATGGGCATGACCGTGCGCAGCGCGAACATCGGCGCGAACTTCGTCGCGTCGTTCCGCTCGATCGGCGGCGGCGAGGTGACGGAGTACACGAAGCTCGTCTACGAGTCCCGCCAGGAGGTCATGCACCGCATGGTCCAGGAGGCGCAGCGCCGCGGCGGGAACGCCGTCGTCGGGATGCGCTTCGACACGGGCGAGATCGCGGCGTCGTTCTCGGAGGTGTGCGCGTACGGCACCGCCGTCGTCGTCACGCCGATCCCGGCGGGCCAGCCCGGCGCGACGGCGCAGTCCGCCCACCAGGCCCAAGGTGCGCCGTCTGCTCCCCCGCAGCCGGGCGGTCACGGATACCCGCAGGACGCCGCGCCGGACCAGCCGGCCTGGCGCTGACGCCGCCCGCACGGACGCGCGTCGCCGAGCCCTCGCCCGGCGGCGGCGTCCGTCAGAACAGCGTCATGATGATGGGGCCCTTGACCAGCAGGATCCACGCGACGAGCGCGACGTAGCCGATCGCCAGGAACAGGTGCCGGTTGCCCACGAGCGTGCGACGCACGCCGTCGCCCGCGGGAAGGTACCCCTCCTGGACGGCGTGGACCACCTGGTACCAGAAGAGCGGCAGCATGGCGAACCACACGACCATGCAGTAGGGGCACATCGCCGAGATCGCGTACATCGTCGTCCAGACGAGGAAGACGATCAGGCCCATGCCGACGGTCGTGCCGCCGAGGAGGGCCAGCCAGTACCAGCGCGGGAGCCGCGCCCCGGCGAGCAGCACGACACCCGTCGTGATGACGACGGGGAAGGCCGCGATGCCCAGCAGCGGGTTCGGGAACCCGAGGAGCGCGCCCTGCCACGAGTCCATCGCGTCGCCGCAGTCGAGCAGCGCGTTGAGGCTGCACGACGGCACGTGGTTCGGGTCCGCGAGCTTGAGGAACTTCTCGACGGCCAGCGCCGCCGAGCCCGCCAGACCGATCGCGCCGGCCACGACGAGCAACCAGCCCATCGCGCGCACGCTGATCGGACGGGGACCGGACGACGGCTGCAGCTCGTCGTCGTGGTCGGCGGACACGCTCGCACCGGCGGTGGCGCTCTTGCTCACGGGGACGCTCCTCGTGGGTCACCGGCTCGCGCCGGACGTGACGGGGCGCACGGCGGTGCGCGCCGGGCACAACCTACCGCGCGCCGCTGGGTCCCGGCTGGGAGTCCGCCGAGGTAAGGCGTGGTCGATCGAGGTAGAGGCGTGGTCGCGTTTCCCGACGGCGTGTGGTCACCCTGGGTGGTCGGGGTGGGTGGTGGTGCCGCGTCTACCATCCGCGCCGCTCGTTCCTCGCGTCGCTCCCGCCGGGCCCGACCACGACGCGGCACCACCACCCACCCCGACCCGGTGTCGACTCACCCGGGTCGGTGCTCACCACGACCAGGGCTCTACCTCGGCCGACCAGGGCTCTACCTCGGCGGACCTGGGCTCTACCTCGGTAGGCTGACCGGCTCCGTCGCAGGCGAGCGGGCGTCGTCGGGCGGGGTGGCGCCGGCGACGCCGACGACGTCGGCGGGGCGGCGGCCGACGAGGAGGATGATCCCCAGGCCGGCGGCCGTGAGCACGACGCCGGTCCAGGCCGGGGCGAGGTAGCCCCAGCCGGCGGCGATGACGAGGCCGCCGAGGAACGCGCCGTTGGCGTTGCCGACGTTGAGCGCCGAGTGGCACAGGGCCGCGCCGAGCGACGGCGCGGCGGGCGACAGGTCCATGAGGCGCGTCTGCAGCGCGAGACCGAGGACCTGGGAGGTGACGCCGAGCAGGAAGAGCGACAGCACGGCGGGGACGGGGTGGCGGCCCGTGAGGGCGAACAGCGCGAGCGTCACGCCCGTGGAGACGAACCCGAGGTAGACGGTGCGCATGACGGAACGGTCGGCGAGCCGGCCGCCGAGGACGGTGCCGACGGTCATGCCGACGCCGAAGATCGCGAGCACGAGCGGTACCGCGGCGGACGAGAGGCCGGTGACGCGCGTGATGGTCGGCTCGACGTAGGAGTAGACGGCGAACATGCCGCCGAACCCGACCGCGGCCCCGACGAACCCGAGCCAGAGCGGACCGTTGCGCAGGGCGCCGAGCTCGCGGCGCACGCTCGAGTCCTCGTTCCCCGCGCCGGCCGGGATCAGCCACCAGAGGGCGGCGAGCGTGACGAGACCGAGCGCGCCGACCACGACGAACGCGGCGCGCCAGCCGAGCTGCTGCCCCGCGAACGTCGAGAGCGGGACGCCGACGACGTTCGCGATGGTCAGCCCGGCCATCATGGTCGCGACGGCGCGCCCCCGGCGCCCGGGGCCCGCGACGGCGGCGCCGACCGCAGCCCCGACGCCGAAGAACGCGCCGTGCGGCAGCCCCGCGAGGAACCGCCCGGCGACGAGCGTCTCGATGCTCCCGGCGGTCGCGGAGAACAGGTTGCCGAGCGTGTAGAACGCCATGAGCGCGACGAGCAGCGTCTTGCGGGGCAGGCGCGCCGCCACGACGGTGAGCAGCGGCGCCCCGACGACCACGCCCACGGCGTAGGCGGTGATGGCGTGGCCCGCCGTGGGGATGGAGACGTCGAGGTCGGTCGCGATGTCGGAGAGCAGGCCCATCGTCGCGAACTCGGTCGTGCCGATGGTGAAGCCGCCCATCGCGAGCGCGAGGAGCGCGGGCCCGGCCCCGCGCAGGCGTCCGGCGCGTGTGGGAGGGACGTCCGCGGGGGGCGCGGGCGTGGCGGTGCTGTCGGTCATCGTGTCCTCGGGGCGTCGTGGCAGGGCGGCGGTGGAGACCTCGGACCGAAACACCGGCGATCGAATCGATTCGAGGATCGTCGACGACGTCGGCGACGAGAACAGGGGCAGGCGGCCAGTCTAGGCGGGGACCGGCTCCGCGCGCACGACCCACACGTGGTCCGCGGCGCGCAGGCCGAGCTGCGCGGGCGGCGTCGGGCGCGCGCCCGACGCGGCGTCGGGACCGACGCCCGCTTCGTTACCGTCCGGCGGCGACCACACGACGGAGAGGATGCCCGCGTACTCGCGGCGCTCGCGCACCTCCACGCCCGTGTCGAGGCCGACACCGATCTCCGCGAGGTAGCGCAGGACGTCCGGGTCGGCGTCGGAGATCCGCACCACGGTCCCCCGGTCCCCCACGACGAGGTCGGCGAGCGGGACGGCGGGCGGGCGGACGACGGTCCCGTCGGCACCGGGGATCGGGTCGCCGTGCGGGTCGCGCGTCGGGTGCCCGAGGCGCGCGTCGATCCGCTCCACGAGCAGGTCGGAGACGGCGTGCTCGAGCACCTCGGCCTCGTCGTGCACCTCGTCCCAGCCGTAGCCGAGCTCGGACACGAGGTAGGTCTCGAGGAGGCGGTGGCGTCGCACCATGGCGAGCGCGAGGCTGCGCCCGCGCTCGGTGAGCGTGATCGCCCCGTAGGGCGCGTGCTCGAGGAGCCCCTGGGCGCTGAGCCGGCGGACCGTCTCCGACACCGTCGAGGCGCCGACGCCGATGCGCTCGGCGAGGAGCTTGGTCGTCACCTTCTCGTCCGACCACTCCTGGGCGGCCCAGACGACCTTGAGGTAGTCCTGGGCGACGGGCGTCAGGTCGGTCGGGTGGTCCACCCGACCACCCTAGGTCACGGGCCCGTCGAGGCCCTCAGGGGCTCGCGGGCCGGACGAGCTGGAGCCGCACCTCGACCGTGCCCTCGTCCCGCACCTGGACGGGGGCGCCGGGCGGCACCGCGATGCCGTAGTCGGAGAAGCGCACGCCGATCGCCCCCGTCGCGAGCACCCCGTCGCCCGACCGGCGGGCCTCGAGCGCCACCGTCACGGCCTCGGTCTCGTCGCGGATCGTCAGCGCACCCGACGCCTCGAGGCGCACCGGCGCCGTCGTGGACGCCAGCTCGCTCACGTCGAGCGGCGAGGTGAGCGAGAACAGCGTGGTCGGGTAGAGGTCGGTCTCGAGGGCCTGCTGGAGCTGGCGGTCCGCCACGGAGGACCCGGTGCGGAGCGTCGTCGTCTGGACCGTCACCGTCGCGGTCTGCAGCGAGCCCGACCGCACGTGGAACGCTCCCGTGACGTCCGGGGTGACGCCCAGGAGCACGGCCTCGTCCGCCGGGACGTCCAGGACGTCGGCGCGGAAGCCCGCCTCGGACCCGGCGCCGACGACCCACTCGCCGTCCACGTCGAACGGGCCGGGGACGACCGGGGCGGCCGACGCCGTCTCCTCCCCCGGCGACTGCAGGCCCAGCGGCGGCGGGGTGCGGCCCTCGCGCACCTCCGAGTACACGAACGGCGCGAGGAGCACCACGACGAGCGCGAGGACCACCGACACGACGATCCAGCGCGTGGACCTGCTCATACGGCACATCCTGCCGTGTCCGGCCGCGCGCGGCGAGGACCGACGCGCGCCGTCTCAGCCCTCGGTGGCGGGCGCGCCGTCGGTCGGCTCGTCGGCGGGGACGTCCCCGCCCTCGACGCCCTCCTCGCCGCCGTCGTCACCCGCGGGCTCCTCGACCACCGGCACGCCCGACGGCGTGGGCCAGGCGATGCGCGGCCAGACCTTGGCGGACTCGTCGGTCCCGATCTGCACCAGCTGCCAGTCGACGATGCGGCGCCGCTCGGGGTCGAAGCGGAGCACCGTCATCTCGGCCGTGCCCTTGAGCGGGCCGATCCGGAGCTGGTCCTTGACGGCCCCCGCGGTGCTGCCGCTCACGTACCGGACGCCGCCGCCCATCCGCGCCGGCCCGGAGCGGGTGTGCATGTGACCGGAGATCTGGTTCGGGACGCAGCCCGAGTCGAGCGCCTCGTTCCCCATGCGCGGCGTGTGGATCAGGAGGAGGTCGATGCCGTCGCCGTCCTCCTGCTCCGCGCACGCGACCTCGGTCAGGCGCGCGGCGTACTCCTCGGGCGTCTCCTCGCGGGGCGGCTGGCTGCCGAGGCCGAGGCGCGTCTCGAGCGGGTCGCGGTCGCCGAGGATGCGGATCCCCTCGACCTCGACGACCTTCCCGTCCAGCACGGTCTGTCCGTTGGCGCGCTCCTGCGCCGAGGTCTCGACGCTGTCGTGGTTGCCGTCGGAGACGACCATGGTCGCGCCCTTCGGCACCGCGGACGCGAACGAGTCGACGCAGAACGACTCGACCGCCGTGCCGTTCATCGTCGTGTCCCCGGCGTTGAGCACGATGGACGCGCCCGACCGCTCGGCCGCGGTCCGGATGAGCGGCGCCATGCCCGTGTTGCAGTGCAGGTCGCTCACGACCAGGAGCGTGACGAGGTCCTCCTCGGCCGCGGGCTCCGGAGCGGGCTCCTCCGTCGCCTCGGCGTCGGCCGAGCCCTCCGCGCCGGAGACCTCGCCGCCCGCGTCCTCGTCGCCGGTGCCCGACGGCGGGGCGTCGGTCGCCCCGTCCTCGTCCCCCGTGGCGCGGGTCCCCTCGGGCGACGTCGCGTCGTCGGGCGACGGCTCGTCGTCGGACGTCGCGGTGGCCGCGGGGCGCGGCGCGGTGAGGCGCTGGATGCGGTCGCGTCGGTCCCAGGCCGCGACGAGGTTGGCGTCCGCGCGCGCGTAGAAGTCCTCGTTCTCGCGGTACAGGTCGATGAGCATCGCGCCGTAGGTGTCGACGACGCCCGCGAGCCGGCCGGTGATGCGCGCGCCCTCGAGCGGCGTCCCGTCGAACACGGCGGACGCACGCTGGGACGGGCCGGTCGTCGTGCCGGGGTCGCTCGCGACGAGCGACCCGGCGACGAGGGACACGAGGACGACGCCCGCCGTGATCTCGTACGTGCGCGGCGCGACCCGCTCGGTGAGCTCGCGGCGGCGCGGCGGGCCGAGCAGCAGGTAGAGCCCCGCACCGACGGCCGCGACGACGAGGATCGCGAAGCCCGTCCGGCGCAGCGCGTCGACGACGAGGGCTCGCGCGACGGAGCCGATCGTCTCCTGCGGGCCGCCGAAGAAGCGCAGGTAGTCCTCGAGGTCCTGCGACAGGCCCTCGAGCGTGTCCGCCTGCCCGACCGCGGTGAGGTCGGCGGGGATCTCCTCGACGGTGACGTCGGCGCCGAGGCCGAGCGGCAGCGGGGAGTCGATCTGGATGGTGCCGAGCGGGCCGAGGTCGACGGTGACGAGGCCGTTGGTCGTGACCTCGTAGAGCGCCTCGTGCGGGCCGAGGCTGCGCTCCGCGGTCGCGGTCGTGACCCCCCACACGACGCACGGCACGAGCGCGAGCAGGACGGCGAGGGTCCAGCGGACCCAGCGGGGCGGGGTGCGGTGCGGACGGCTCATCACCGCCCAGCCTCCCGGATCCGGGCTCCCGTCGCCAACCGCGAGCGCCGCGCGCCCCGCCGCGAGGGTGCGGCGGGACGCGCGGTGCGTGGCGTCGTCAGGACTTCGCGCCCCGCAGCGTGACGAGCGCCACGCCCGCGGCGACGAGCATGAGCACGACCCCGATGAGCGACGTCGTGCCCACGCCGCTGCCGAACGCGGCGTGCGCGGAGTCGAGCAGCGCCTGCGCCTGCCCGGCGGGCAGGGTGGACGCGACCTGGGTGGCGCCGCCGAGCGTCTCGGCCGCGGCGACGGCGTCGGCCGCGGGGACGCCCGCCGGGACGACGACGTTCGCGTGGTACGACGCGGTGAGGATGCTCCCGAGCACGGCGGTGCCGAGGACGGCGCCGACCTCGTACGCGGTCTCGGAGATCGCGGACGCCGCGCCCGCCTTGGCGGCGGGGACGGACGACACGATGAGGTCGTTCGACACGGTCTCCGCCGCACCGACGCCGAGCGACAGGACGACGAACGCCACGACCAGCAGCAGGAGGGTGCTCTCCCCCGCGCCCGCGGCGACGACCGCGTAACCGGCCGCGGAGAACAGCAGCGCGACGGCGACGACGTGCGCGGGTCGCACCCGGCGCACGACCCGCACGACGCCCAGGCCCGCCACGATCATGACCAGCAGGCCGGGCAGGAGCGCGACACCCGCCTGCATGGGGGTGAGCCCGAGCACGAGCTGCACGTCCTGGGAGACGAAGAACAGGAACCCGACGAGCGAGAACACCGACAGCAGGTTGACGAGCACGGCGCCGCTGAACGCGCCGTGGGTGAAGAGCCGCACGTCGATCATCGGGTCGGGCCGGCGCAGCTGGCGGCGCACGAACAGCGTCCCGGCGACCAGCCCGACGACGACGCTGCCGACCGCGAGGGTGCTCACCCCGGACTTGGCGAGCATCTTGATGCCGTAGACGACGGGGGTCATGGTCGCCATGACGAGCACGATCGACAGGACGTCGATGCGGCCCGGGGCGGGATCGCGCGACTCGGGCACGAAGAACGGTGCGAGCGCGAGCAGCAGCACGAGCACCGGGACGGCGAGGAGGAAGACCGAGCCCCACCAGAAGTGCTCGAGCAGGAACCCGCCGACGATCGGGCCGAGGGCCGACCCGGCGGCGAAACCGGCCGCCCAGATCGCGATGGCCAGACGTCGCTCCTCGCGGTCGACGAAGACGTTGCGCAGGAGCGAGAGCGTCGACGGCATGAGCATCGCGCCGAAGAAGCCGAGAGCGGCGCGGGACGCGACGAGCGCGCCGGCCGTCGGCGCGTAGGCGGCGACGACCGACACGGCCGCGAACCCCACGGCCCCGACGAGGAGCAGCCGGCGGCGGCCGACGCGGTCGGCGAAGGAGCCCATCGGCACGAGCAGGCCGGCGAGCACGAGCGGGTAGATGTCGATGATCCACAGGAGCTGCGTCCCGCTGGGGCGCAGCGACTCGGAGATCTGGGGCAGCGCGAAGCTCAGCACGGTGTTGTCGATCGACACGAGCAGCACCGGGAGCATCAGCACGGCGAGCGCGAACCAGCGGCCGGCTGCGCCGCGCACGGGCCCGCGCGTCGCGGGCGCGTGCTGGGCGGCCGGGGTGGCCGTCGGGGTCGTCGTCACGGGGGTCGTCACGGCGAGAGGTCCTTCCACGTTCTGCGGGCGGTCGGGGCGGCGCGGTGGCGCCGAACTTCCAAACCGTCCAGACGGTACAGTAACGATCTCGACGCTCGCCGTCATCCCGAGGACGGTGTGACGCTGCGCACCGCCGCCGTCCGAGCGAGCGCCGCTCCGTCCGGACGGCCGGTGCGCCGTGCCCTCCCACTACCCTCGGAACCATGCCACCGCCCCCCGCCGCCCGCGCCAAGGTCCTGCGCGCGTTCGCGTCCCTCCTCGTCGAGCAGGGTGAGCGCGCCGCCACGCTCGAGGCCGTCGCCGAGCGCGCCGGGGTGTCCAAGGGCGGGCTGCTCTACCACTTCGGCTCCAAGGACGCGCTCGCCGACGGTCTCACCGAGCACCTGCGCGAGCTCACCGCCGCCGACGTCGAGACGATGCGCGCCGCGCCCGCGGGCGCCGTCGACTACCTCATCCGCACCTCGACGCTCGTCGACACCGAGTTCGAGCTCGTCTACCTCGCCGTGTCCCGGCTCGCGCAGGGGTCGTACCCGCGCGCCCGCGCCGCGCTCGACGGCGCGCACGACGCCTGGACCCGCGCCGTCCTCGACGAGGTCGGCGACCCCGTCGTCGCGCGCGCGATCGTCCTGCTCAGCGACGGGCTCTACGCGCACGCCGCGCTGAGCAGCGACGTGCTCGGCCGTGTCACGGGCGGCACGGCCGAGACCGACGACGGCGACGGCGTCCCCGAGGAGGACCTCGCCTTCCGCGGGCCCCGACCCGGCGACGACGTCGACGACCTCCTCCGGCTCCTCGACGAGCTCGTCGCGCTGCGCCGCCCGTCGACCGCCTGAGCCGGGACCGTCCCGCGACGCCGGAGGCCCGGTGGCACGCCTGTCGACGCGCCACCGGGCCTCCGGATCCCGGGGGTGCTGCCTGCCGCTACCCGCCGAACGAGAACGCCACGGAACGCTCCCGCGTGACCTGCTCACCGTCGACGTCGGCGGCGAACGAGACGTCCACCTGGCCCTCGACCGGCTCCGTCGTGCGCACGGCGAACGCCTGGTAGGCGCTCGCCCCCGCCGCGACGCGCGGGAAGTGCTTGCGCCCGAACGGCGTCACGACGCTCACGTCCGCGGTGCTGTCACCCTCGTTGAGCACGCGCACGCTGAGATAGAGCTTGCCCGCGAGCCAGCGCGGGCTCACGTCGACGGAGAAGTGCGGCCCGGGGTCGTCGGCGCACGGGTCGGCCGTCGGTGCGTCCTCCCAGACAGCCCCGTAGGACCGTGAGTACGCCCACCCGTCGACCCACGCCGACGCGCCGAGCACCAGATCGATGTCGTCGAGCCTCCACGTCTCGTCGTAGGCCGGCGAGACCGTACCGTCGCCGTGCGTGACGAACCCCGGCCAGGGCTCACGGGTGACCCACGGGTGGCCGAAGCCGGCGTCTCCGTACACGACGTCGTACCCGGTGTTCGGCCCCTCCCACGAGATGAGGAACGAGCTCTCGTCCACTCCCGCCGGGGGGTCGACGGCGATGTCGACGAACGGCTCGCCGGCCTCGCACACCGGGGTCACCGAGACGACCTCGAGCGCACACCGCGGCCGCACGACGGAGTGCCACTCGAGGAGGAGCCGTCCGTCCCCGAGACCTCGCCACTCATCCGTCGTCCCGGCGCCGCCGGGGAACTCGTACCCGGCCGCCGCCGTCGCGACGATGCCGCCGTCGCCGCGCGTGTACGAGACCTGCGCGGTGTCGAGCGGGAGGTGCACGTCCTGCGGCGTCGCCGCGCAGTCCGTCAGGGCCGGGGGCGTCTCGGGCACGACGATCTCGCCGCCCGAACCGCAGGACGAGACGCCCGACTCGTCGCGGTCGAAGGCGTCGTCCTCCGCGTCGACGACGACCTGCCACGCCTGGCCCGACCACTCGTCGAGCCGGGTGCCGAACCAGTAGGAGCCGTACCCGTCGACGATGCCCTCGGTGACGACCTCGGCGTCCACCGCGACGGTGACCGCCGAGCCGGCAGGAAAGCCGCCGAGCGAGACGTTGAGGTTCCCGCAGTACGCGTCAGCGGAGAACCAGTCGCTGGGCGGCTCTCCGCACGGCGTCGTCGTACCGCCGTCCGAGAAGTCCTCGTCGACGTCACCAGGGGCGTCGACGACGACGCTCCAGTCGTGCGCGACCGAGCCGTCGACGTCGTACCAGAGAGTGTGATGCCCGTCGAAGACGACGTCGTCGACGGTCTCGCCGTCGACGGTCGCGACGAACGCCGTACCGTCCGGGTATCCGTCGAGCGTGACGTAGAGGGACGAGCAGCCGGCTTGGACGTCCGGGACGGCGGCGGCTGCGGGGGTTGCCGTGGCGACGGAGATGCCGCCGAGGGCCAGCACCGTCCCCACGGTGCCGGCAAGGAGCTTCTTCACTCGGTTCGTGGTCCTTCACGAGGGACGGCGGACGCCGTCGGCGGAGATGTCGAGCGCATTCAACCAGACCTGGGCACGACCTGGACATCCCCGACGAACCGCCTGTGCGGCCGGGACCGGGAGCGGCCGGTGGATCAGCCGTCGTAAGCCGCTCGCAGCGGTCCCAGGTCGAGCTTGGCCTGCGTCATCATCACGTCGACGACGCGCTGGGCACGGGCGGGGTCCGGGTCCTGCAGCATCGCGAGGAACTCGACGGGGACGACCTGCCACGACAGCCCGAACCGGTCCTTGAGCCAGCCGCACTGCGACTCCTGGCCGCCGTCGGTGAGCGCCGCCCAGTACTCGTCGACCTCGGCCTGCGACTCGCACTCGACGACGAACGACACCGCCTCGGTGAACGGGAACTGCGGGCCGCCGTTGATGGCGGCGAACCGGTGCCCCGCGAGCTCGAAGTCGGCCGACACCGCCGTGCCGTCGGGCTGGCGGAACACGTCGCCGACCTCCGCGTCGGGGAAGACGCTCGCGTAGAAGGTGATGGCCTCCTCGAGGTTGCCGTCGAACCACAGGCTCGGCACGATCGCGCGCATCGTCGTCTCGCTTCGTCGGTCTCGCGGGCGGCCGGACGACCACCCACCGGTTCCGACGCGTCCCGGGGGCCGAACTCATCGCGCGCCCCTGGCCCCGCGTCGGGTGGGCGGGGACGGCGGGGACCGACCTACGCGGACGCCTTCTTCCGCGTCGTCTTCGCCGTCGTCTTCTCCTTCGAGGACGACGAGCGGCCCGAGGTCTTCTTGGCCGCGGGCTTCGAGCCCTCGTCCTTCGCGCCACCGCCCTTGGCCCGGGAACCGGAGGAGCCCTTGCCCGACGACGAGGCGGCCTTGCGGCCCGAGCCGCCCTTCGCCGTCGACCCACCGGACGACCCCGACCCGCCGGCGCGGCTGCTCTTCGAGGACGCGACGGACTTGCGCAGCGCCTCCATGAGGTCGATCACCTCGGCGCCCTCGCCCTTCTCGGGCTGCTCGCCGAACGTCTCGGCGGTGTCGAGCGCGTCGCCCTGCTCGAGCTTGGCCTCGATGAGCTGGCGGAGCTGCACCTGGTAGTCGTCCTCGTACTCCTCGGGCGTGAAGTCCGCCTCGAAGCTCGCGACGAGCTGCGCGGACATGGCGAGCTCCTTGTCCGTCACCTTCGCCTCGTCGTCGAGCGAGGGGAACGCGGCCTCGCGCACCTCGTCGGCCCACAGCAGCGTCTGGAGGACGAGCACGTCGTCGCGCACGCGCATCGCGGCGAGCCGCGTGCGCTGGCGCAGCGCGAACTTCACGATCGCCGTCCGGTCGGTCTCCTCGAGCGTGCGCCGCATGAGCACGTACGCCTTGTTGGACTTCGAGTCGGGCTCCAGGTAGTAGCTGCGGTCGAGCAGCAGCGGGTCGATCTGCTCGCTCGGCACGAACTCGACGACCTCGATCTCGCGGCTGCGCTCGGCGGGCAGCGCGGCGAAGTCCTCCTTGGTCAGCACGACCGTGCTCTCGCCGTCGTCGTAGGCCTTGTCGATGTGCTCGTACGGCACGACCTCGCCGTCGATCTCGCACACGCGCCGGTAGCGGATGCGCCCGCCGTCCTTGTCGTGCACCTGGTGCAGCGGCACGTCGTGGTCCTCCGTCGCGGAGTACACCTTGACGGGGACGTTGACGAGGCCGAACGTGACGGCGCCCTTCCAGATGGCCCTCATCCGTCCATGGTGGCGCCCCGCCCGCGAGCCCGCGAGGGGTGGCGGCACGCGGGACGGCGCCCGGGCGGCGTCCGGGAGACGTCCGCGGCCCGCCGGACGACGGCGGCGCGCGTGTGGGTGGCTCGCGGCACCATGGTCTCGTGGCGGGGACGAGGTTCGAGTTCGAGGCAGAGCTGTGGCGGTGGGAGGCGCGCACCGACAGCTGGGTGTTCGCCGCGCTGCCGGAGGACGTAAGCGACGAGATCGCGGAGCTGCCGCTCCCGCCCGCGGGTTTCGGCTCGGTCAAGGTCGAGGTGACGCTCGGGGCGCAGCGCTGGTCGACGTCGGTGTTCCCCGACGCGCAGCGCAAGACGTTCGTCGTCCCCATCAAGGCCGCGGTACGCCGCGCCGAGGGCGTCGACGTCGGCGACCGCGTGACGATCGGCGTCGAGACGCTGCTCTGACCGGCGTCAGCCGAGCAGGCCGACGTGCAGCGCGCGCAGCACGGCGCGCGTGCGGTCGCGCGTCCCCAGCTTGAGCAGCACGGTCGACACGTGGTTCTTCACGGTCCCCTCGGCGAGGAAGAGCGCGTGCGCGATCTCGCGGTTGGAGAAGCCTGCGGCGACGAGACGGAGCACCTCGAGCTCGCGGTCGGTCAGCTCCTGCACCGGGCCGGTGCCGTCGTCCAGGTCGTCGGCGGGGAAGGTCCCGGCTCGCACCGCCCGGAGGAGCCGGTCGGTGATCGACGGCTGCACGAGGGTGCCGCCGGAGGCGAGCGTGCGGACGGCGCCCGTGAGCTGATCGAGCGTCACGTCCTTGAGCAGGTACCCCCGTGCCCCTGCCCGCAGGGCGCGGAGCACGAGCGCGTCGTCGTCGAAGGTCGTGAGCACGAGGACGGGGACGTCGTGCCCGCTCTCGGCCATCGCCTCGAGCGCCCAGATGCCGTCGTGGCGCGGCATGCGCAGGTCGAGCAGGACGACGTCGGGCTCGTGCTCGCGCACGGCCGCGAGCGCCGTCATCCCGTCCTCCGCCTCGGCGACGACGGCGATGTCCGGCGCGAGCTCGAGGAGGCTGCGGATCCCCTGCCGCACGAGCGTCTGGTCGTCGACGAGCAGGACGCGCACCACGGGTTCGCTCATGCTCCGGTCACGGTCGAGCCGACCGGTCCGGGGCCGTGCGCGAGGGCCCGGCCCTCGCCCTCGACGTGGCGGCGCTCGACGACGCTCCGCCGCACGGGGTCGAGCTCGACCTCGACCCGGAACCCGTTCCGCCCGTCGATTCGGACGGTCCCGCCGGCGGCGCGGACCCGCTCCTCGATCCCCCGCAGCCCGTTGCCCGGCTCCACGCGCGCGGCGCCCCACCCGTCGTCCTGGGCGACGAGCCGCACCCGACCCTCGTCGGCGCTGACGACGACGTCGAGCACGGTCGCCTCGGCGTGCCGGATCGCGTTGGTCAGCGCCTCCTGGACCACGCGCACGAGCACGACCGTCTGGTCCTCGTCGACCGTGACGTCGTCGTCGACGGCGACTCGCACGCGCGGCACGGTCACCCGCTCGACGAGCGCGCCGAGCGACTCCTGCAGGCTGGGCGCCTGCCGCCGCAGCTCGCCGACCGTGGCCCGGACGTCGCCGAGCAGCTCACGGGCGACGTCCTTGGCCCGCAGCACGTGCTCGCGCGCCCGGCCGCCGTCCTGGTGGCTCGCCGTCTCGAGCTCGAGGGCGAGGACGGTGAGCTGGTGGCCGAGGACGTCGTGCAGCTCGCGCGCGATCCGCAGGCGCTCGTCGGAGCGCGTCGACTCGTCCCGCAGCACGGCCGCCGCGCGCAGCTCGACGTGCGCGACGGCGAGCTGCTCGCGCATGCGCCGCTCGCGCTGGAAGGCGAGCGTCGAGCCGACGCTCGCGACCTGGAGCAGCAGGTAGATCATCGCGGTGAGCAGGGCGTCGGTCGCCGAGCCGCGCAGCCCGACGGCAGCACCGACGACCACGGCGTTCACCGCGACGACGACCGCGACGACCGGCACGGGCACCACGTACACGCTCAACGCCGCGACGACGACGAGCAGGATCGGGAGCCAGCCCGCGCCGGGCGCCGTGAGCACGAGCGTCCCCACGAGCACGACCTGCGCGCCCAGCAGCGTGTACGCGCGGGGCGTGGCGAAGCCCGACCCGAGGACGATCCCGACGGTGGCCAGGACGAACACCGCGAACACCGCGAGCCAGGCCACGACGGGGAGCGTCAGGGCGTCGGGGGCGGCGATCGGGACGAGCGCCCCGATGCCGAGGATCACGACGAGCATCGCGATGCCCGCCCACACCTCCGGGTCGGTCCGTCGCATCCCCCCACCCTACGGATCCCCTAGGCGGGTGCGACGTGCCGGAAGTCATGGGTGAGGTCGGTGACGACCGGCACGCGCGGGACGGTCCGTGCGGTCCCTAGCGTCGGAGGAGGCCGGCAGGTGCAGGACGCCCCGACCGGTCGCACGGACGCAGCGGACGAGCAGGAAGGACGACATGGACGCCGTCGACGCACGGAACCTCACGAAGCACTACCGCCGCAGGGGCGGGACCACGACGGTGGTGGACGACGTCAGCCTCGTCGCCGTCGAGGGCGAGGTCCTGGGGATCCTCGGTCCCAACGGGGCGGGGAAGACGACGACGGTCGAGATGGTCGCGGGCGTGCGCCGCCCCGACCACGGGTCCGTGCGGGTGCTCGGCCTCGACCCGTTCACGGACCGTGCCGCGGTGCGTCAGGTGCTCGGGGTGCAGCTCCAGTCGGGGTTCCTACACGGCGCGCTGACGGTGCGCGAGCTCGCGCACCTCTACCGCACGTTCTACCCCGCGGGCCGCGACCCCGACGAGCTGGTCGCGACGCTGGGGCTCGAGGAGCAGCGCGACGTGCGCTACGAGCGGCTCTCGGGGGGCCAGCAGCAGCGGGTCGCGATCGTCCTCGCGCTCGTCGGGGACCCGCGCGTCGTGATCCTCGACGAGCTCACGACCGGCCTCGACCCGCAGGCCCGCCGCCAGGTGTGGGGCGTCGTCGAGGGTCTGCGCGACGGCGGCGCGACCGTGCTCCTCGTCTCGCACCTCATGGAGGAGGTCGAGCGGCTGTGCGACCGCGTGACGCTCATCGAGAGCGGTCGCGTCGTCGCGCACGACACCCCGGCGGGCCTCGTCGCGAGCGCCGGGCTGGACCAGCGCGTGCGCTTCCGCGTCGCGGAACCGCTCCCGCCCGCCCTCCTGGACCGGGTCCCCGGCGTGGACGAGGTGGCGGTCCGCGGGGAGCAGGTCGTGGTGACCGGGCACGGCGACCTGCTCCAGGAGGTGAGCACCGCGCTCGTGCGCGCAGGCGTCGTCGCGACCGAGACCCGGCTCGAGCGCGCGACGCTCGACGACGCGTTCCTCGCGCTGACCGGACGCCCGCTCACCGAGGTCCCGACGGGCGATCCCCGCGCGACGACCGCCCCGACCGAGGAGGCCGCATGACCACCACCGCGCCCGCCGTCACGACGCCGTCCGGGCGGCGCACCCCGCACCGCCCCGGGCCGCGCGCGTGGGTCGCCCTCGTCGGCGCCGAGGCCCGGATGGTCGTGCGCGACACCGCCGGTCTCGTCATGCCGTTCGGCATGCCCGTGCTGATCCTCGTCATGTACGGCGTCAGCGACGCCACGACGATAGTCCTTCCGGGTTCGGGGGGAAGGACGGCGTTCGACGTCTTCGTGATCCCGGTCGTGCTCGCGATCGTCGTCGGCATCATCGGCGTCATCAACATGCCGAGCTTCCTCGCCTACTACCGGCGGTCCGGGGTGCTCAAGCGCTTGTCCGTCACGCCCGCGTCGCCCGCCATGGTGCTCGTCGCGCAGGTCGTGGTGAGCGTCGCCCAGACCGTCGGGGGCGTCGCGCTCGCGCTCGTCGTCGCGACGGTCGCCTTCGACGCGCGGCTCCCGGCGTCCCCGGGGGTCGCGCTCGCCGTGCTCGCCCTGGCGTCGGCGGCGATGTACGCGGTCGGGATGCTCGTGGCCGCCGTCGCGCCCACCCCCAACGCCGCGCTCGCGCTCGGTCTCGTCGCGTTCTTCGCGTTCGGGGCGACCGGGGGCATGTTCGGCGACGTGTCGAACCTTCCCGAGCCGGTGGCACGGCTCGGGGAGCTGCTGCCCTTCGGCGCCGCGGTGCAGGCGCTCGGTGACGCGTGGGCAGGGCAGCCCGTCGAGGTCTCCCACCTCGTCGCGCTCGGTGGCGCGGTCGTCGTCGGCACCGTCGGCGCCGCGCGCTGGTTCCGCTGGACCTGAGCCCGCACCCCCGCCGGCCGTCGCCGCTCGCCCCCGCTGGGGTGGGCGGCGTCAGCCGTCGCGGCGGCGCTCGTGGAACGCCTCGTCCGCGACCTGCACCGTGCGCATGAAGCTCTCGACCATCTCGCGCGGAGACACGAGAGCGTCCGTCGTCTCGACGGGCTCTCCCGCGCCGTCCAGCTCGCGGACCTCGTCGTGGATGCGCTCCATGGTCGTGTCGAGCGTCGCCGCGACGTCGGCCGCGAGCTTGAGGGCGTCGGTGAGGTGCTGGGGCACGTCGCGCTGGTACTTGTAGTAGATCTTGTGCTCGAGGCTCGCCCAGAAGTCCATCGCGATGGTGCGGAGCTGGATCTCCACGACGACGTCCTCGACCCGGTCCGAGAGGAAGACCGGTACCTTCACGATGAGGTGCAGGCTCTTGTAGCCGTTGCCCTTGGGGTGCGCGATGTAGTCGCGTTCCTCCAGCACGGTGAGGTCGCGCTGGCCGACGAGCATGTCGCGCACCCGGTAGATGTCGGAGACGAAGCTGCACGTCACGCGCACGCCCGCGACGTCGAACATGTTCTCCCGGACGCCCTCCGGGGTGAGCGGGATCCCCTTGCGCTGGGCCTTGGCGAAGATCGAGTCGATCGACTTCAGGCGTGAGCCGAGGTGCTCGATGGGGTTGTAGTCGTGGATGTGCCGGAACTCGTCGCGCAGGACGGTGATCTTGGTCATCACCTCGTCGATGCCGAACTTGTACGTCATCATCAGCCGGCGGAACTCGCGCACCCGCGGACGGATCTCCCCGGACGGTGGGACGTCGTCGGTCGTCAGGTGCGTCACGGTGGTCCTCTCGGTGCGGCCTCGTCCCAGCGGTCTCCCCGGATGGTCGGACCGCCTCCTCCAGTGTGCACGGTCGGGGACGCCGGGAAGTTCCCGCGTCGGCCCGCGGACAGGGCCCTTGGTCCCTCGTCCGGACCCGTCCCGCGGGCGGCGCCGCCCCGTGCGCGCCACGATGGGCCCATGGCCACCTCATCGAGCCGCGGCGCGGGCGAGACGGTGAGCGTCGGGGGCCACCGCCTGCGGCTCACGAACCTCGACAAGGTCCTCTACCCCGCCACCGGCACGACGAAGGCCGACGTCCTCGCGTACCTCGCGGCCGTCGCCGACGTCATGCTCCCCCACTGCGCCCACCGGCCCGCGACGCGCAAGCGCTGGCCGGACGGTGTCGACGGGCAGGTGTTCTTCCAGAAGAACGCGGGGCAGGGTGTGCCGTCGTGGGTGCGCACGCGCCGCATCCAGCACAAGAGCAGCACGAACGACTACGTGCTCGTCGACGACCTGGCCACGCTGACGTGGCTCGGCCAGACGGCGTCGCTCGAGCTGCACGTGCCGCAGTGGCAGTTCGGCCGCACCGGCGTCCACCTGAACCCGGACCGGCTCGTCCTCGACCTGGACCCCGGGCCGGGGGCCGGGCTGGCCGAGTGCGCGGAGGTCGCGCGCCTGGCCCGGCAGATCCTGCAGGGCATGGGGCTCGACCCCCTGCCCGTGACGAGCGGATCCAAGGGCATCCACCTGTACGCCGCGCTCGACGGCAAGCAGGACGCCGCGGCCGTCTCCGCCGTCGCGCACGAGCTCGCGCGCTACCTCGAGGCCGAGCACCCCGACCTCGTCGTGAGCGACATGAAGAAGTCGCTGCGCGGCGGCAAGGTGCTCGTCGACTGGAGCCAGAACAACGGCAACAAGACGACCATCGCGCCGTACTCGCTGCGCGGGCGCGAGCACCCCACCGTCGCGGCGCCTCGCACGTGGGAAGAACTCGACGACCCGGACCTGCGCCACCTCGACAAGGACGAGGTCGTCGAGCGCGTGCGGACGATCGGCGACCCGCTCGCCGCCCTCACCCTCGGTCACCTCTCCGCGCTCGAGCCCACACCCGAGCGCATGGCGACGTTCGAGCGCAAGGGCGCTGCGACGTCGGGCAGCGACGACGACCCCGGGACGAGCGACGCCGAGCGGCCCGACCGCCTGCACCGCTACCGGTCGATGCGTGACGCCCAGCGCACGCCCGAGCCGGTGCCGGACGACGCACCGCCCCCGAGCGCGGGCAACAGCTTCGTCATCCAGGAGCACCACGCCCGGCGGCTGCACTGGGACTTCCGGCTCGAGCACGACGGCGTCCTCGTGAGCTGGGCGCTGCCCCGCGGCGAGCCGACGGACCCGAAGAAGAACCACCTCGCCGTCCAGACCGAGGACCACCCGCTCGCGTACGGGTCGTTCGAGGGCACGATCCCGAAGGGCGAGTACGGCGCGGGCGAGGTGACGATCTGGGACGCCGGCACGTACGACCTGGAGAAGTGGCGGGACGGCAAGGAGGTCATCGTCACCCTGCACGGAGAGCAGCACGGCACGCGCCGTCTCGCGCTCATCCACACGGGCGGCCGCGACGGCCGCGAGGACGACAACTGGCTCATCCACCTCATGGCCCCGCGCGGCGGCACCCCGGGACCGGTGTCCGCGGGAGGCCGCGACCAGGGCGAGACGAAGAAGGCGGGTGGGGCGCTCGCGCCGGGTCGTGGCGGGTCTGGCGGGAGCGCCGAGGAACGAGGCGCGGATGGTAGACCCTGCGCGAGCGCCCCACCCGCCACCCAGCCCGACCACGATCACGATCACGATCACGACGAGCCGACGCCAGCGCGGACGGACTGGCGGCCCATGCTCGCCTCGCCCGCGTCGGCCGGCGACCTGCACGACGGCGACGACTGGGCCTTCGAGATGAAGTGGGACGGGTTCCGAGCTCTGGCGCACGTGTCGCACGGCCAGGTGCGGCTCGTGAGCCGCTCGGGCAAGGACATGACGGTGACGTACCCGGAGCTGCAGGCGCTCGCCGAGCAGGTCCCGGCCGAGGCGCTGCCGGTCGTGCTGGACGGCGAGATCGTCGCGCTCGACGCGCGAGGACGGCCGAGCTTCCGGCGCCTGCAGCAGCGCGCGAACATCGCCAAGCCGGGGGACGTGGCGGCGGCCCGGCGCAAGGTCAGCGTCGACCTCATGGTGTTCGACCTCCTGGAGACCGCGGGCCGGTCGCTCGCCAAGCGCCCGTACGACGAGCGGCGCGAGATCCTCGAGGACGTGCTGGGCGACGCGCGAGCCCCGGTCCACGTGCCGCCCGCGTTCGACGGCGACCTCGACGCGGCGATGGAGACGTCGCGGCGGCTCGGCCTGGAGGGGGTCGTCGCGAAGCGGCGCGACGGCACGTACTCGTCGGGCCGCCGCTCGGCGCTGTGGCTCAAGCTCAAGCACGCGCAGTCGCAGGAGGTCGTCGTCGTGGGATGGCGCCCGGGGCACGGCGACCGGACGCACCTCGTCGGGTCGCTCCTGCTCGCGGTGCCCGACGGCGACCGGCTGGTCTACGTGGGGCGCGTCGGGTCGGGCTTCACGGACGCGGAGCGGCGCGACCTCGTCGCCGAGCTCGGCCGGATCGAGCGCACGACGCCGCCCGCGACGGGCGTCCCGCGCGACGACGCGCGCGACGCGCGCTGGGTGTCGCCGCGCCGGGTCGCCGAGGTCGTCTACGCCGAGTGGACGGGGCCCGGCGAGGGCGAGGGCGACGACATCCCGTTCGGCAAGCTGCGGCACCCCGTGTGGAAGGGGTGGCGACGCGACAAGGCGCCGGCCGACGTCGTGCGCGAGGAGCCCGCGACGCTCGACCGCTGACGGCCGGGTGGCGGACCGTTGACGCCGGCTCTCGCCCCCGGGACCGTTGCTGCGTCGAGGTTCCTCGGCTCCCCTCCGACGCAGGACGGTGACCATGACCGACACGTCCTCCGCACCTCCCGCCCCCGAGCGCCCGCCCCGGCTCCCGCCGCGCTGGTTCGTCCGCACGGCGTGGGTCGTGCACCGCGCGTACTACCGGGTCACGGGGCACCGGCGCGGCCTGTGGCGCCCGCAGCCCGCGAAGTGGGGCACGCTCCTGCTCCGCACGGTCGGGCGACGCACCGGCCGCGAGCACGACGTCATCGTCGGCTACGTCGTGGACGGCCCGAACCTCGTCACGCTCGCGATGAACGGCTGGGCCGCGCCCGCGCCCGCGTGGTGGCTCAACCTCCAGGCGCACCCCGACACGACCGTCGAGCTGCACGGCGAGACGCGCGCGGTCCACGGTCGCGCGGCCGAGGGGGCGGAGCGCGCCCGGCTCTGGGAGCGGTGGCGCACGTTCGACCATGCGCTGGACGGCTTCGCCGCACGGCGCCCGACCGAGACGGCGGTCGTCGTGCTGGAGCCCCGGGCTGTGGAGGCGTCGGCCGACGACCGCGCGTGAGCCGGGCGCACCACCGACGCGTCCTCCCGGGCCGTCGTCCGGTCCTCGGCGAGCCCGGACGACGGTTCGGGTCCGCGAGGGGCACTCCGACGCAATTGGTATACCATTTTGCCATGGCTCCCCTCCCCGCTCCCGGTGGCGCCGCGCCCCGGCGCCGTCGCGCGCGCCGCACCCGGCACGTCGCCGCAGCGTGGGCGACGGCCGCCGTCGTCGCGCTGCTCGCCGCCTGCACCCCCGGCGCCGCAGGCGACACCGCCTCGTCCGCTCCCGTGCCGAGCCCCGACGTCACGTCCCCCACCCCGACCCCTGCGCCCGACCCGTCGGACGAGCCCGCCGTCCCCGAGGAGCCGGTGGGGGTGCCCGCGCGCTACCTGCTCGCGACAGAGGCCGAGTCCGACGGGCTCGCCGTCGTCGACCCGACGATCCGCGAGGGCAGCGCCGTCGTCGACCGCATCGAGGTCGGCGCAGCGCCGTGGGGCGTCGCCGTGCACGCCCCGACGATGCGCGCGTACGTCTCGACCGCCCAGGGCGTCGCCGTCGTCGACCTCGCCACGCGCGAGCGCATCGACCTGATCCCCTACCGGGACACGCCCGCCCGGGTCGGGTTCGGCGAGTACCGCCGCGGGGGCATGGGCATCGCGGTGTCGCCCGACGGCACCCGGGTCTACGTGGCCGTCCACCGCGGTGACTCGTCCACGCTCGAGACGATCGACGTCGCCGCGCGCGAGGTCCTCGCGAGCACGCCCGTGGGCCTGCGGCCGTTCGACGTGCTCGTCGCGGCCGACGGCAGCGAGGTCTACACGGTCGACCACGACCAGTTCTCGGTGCACGTCGTCGACACCACGACGTTCGTGGCGCGGCGCATCGAGGTCGCCCCCTTCGGGACCGAGGGTGGGCTCGCGTCGTTCGAGAAGCCGCACTACGCCGTGCTCGACGACGACGGGTCGCTCCTCCTCCCCTACCAGGGACGCGTCCTGGTCCGTCTGGACCCGGCCACCGGCACGACGACGACCGTGCCGTCCGCGGCCGACAGCCACCAGCACGGCGTCGCCCGCACGCCCGACGGCCGCGTCGTCGTCGTGGGCAACGGCCCGTTCGGCAACGCCGCGGGCGGGCCGAACGTGACGGTGCTCGACCCCGCGACCGGGGCCGAGCAGGTCGCGCCGCTGACGCGCCGGCACGAGACCGCGACCACGTGGACCGACCCTGCGACGGGGGCCCTCCGCGCCGTGCTCGCCGGCGGCTACACCCAGGCCGAGGCGTGGGACGGCGCGACCGTCGTCGACCTCGCCACCCTCGCCACGTACGAGATCCAGATCCCCGGACGGCCCCAGGTCGTCGTCCCGCTCCCGGAAGGACCCGCCGCATGACCAGCCCGAGCAGCCCCCAGACCGTCACCGTCCTGCGCGACGTCCGCCCTTGGGGCGGCGAGCGCGTCGACCTGCACGTCGCCGACGGGCACATCGCCGCCGTGACGCCGCACGACCCGGCTACGCCCGCGCCGTCGGGCACAGGGACCGAGGACGGCGTCGTGGACGGTCGGGGCCTGCTCGCACTGCCCGGCCTCGTCAACGCGCACGCGCACGTCGACAAGAGCTGGTGGGGCAAGCCGTGGGTCAGCTACGGCGGCGAGGCGACGACCCAGGGGCGCATCGCGCACGAGCGCGCGCACCGCGACGAGCTCGGGATCCCCGGCGTCGACGTCACGCTCGCCGTGCTGCGCGAGTTCGTCCGCCACGGCACGACGGCGATCCGCACCCACGTGGACGTCGACCTCGGCCTGGGCCTGCGCGGCATCGAGGTCGTGCGCGAGGCGCTCGCCGCGCTCGGCGGCGCCGTGCACGCCGAGATCGTCGCGTTCCCCCAGGACGGCGTGCTGCGTCGCCCGGGCGTGCTCGACCTGCTCGACGCGGCCGCCGCCGCGGGGGCCGAGCACGTCGGCGGGCTCGACCCCGCGTCGATCGACCGCGACCCGGTCGGCCAGCTCGACGGGCTCTTCGCGATCGCCGAGCGCCGCGGCGTCGGGATCGACGTGCACCTCCACGACGGCGGCGACCTCGGCGCGTTCCAGGTCGAGCTCATGATCGACCGCACGCTGCGCGCGGGGCTCCAGGGCAAGGTCAACGTCGCGCACGGCTTCGCGGTCGGCGACGTCCCGGCGTCGCGCCAGGCGGACCTCGTCGCCGCGATGGGCGAGGCCGGCATCACCATGACGACGGTCGCGCCGATCGGCGCCGCGCCCCTGCCCGTGCACGCGCTGCGCGCCGCGGGCGTCGCCGTCGGGCTCGGCACGGACGGCATCCGCGACCTGTGGTCCCCCTACGGGACCGGCGACCTCCTCGCCCTCACGACGCAGCTCGCGCGCCTGTCCCGGTTCCGGTACGACGAGGAGCTCGTCACCGCAGCACGCGTCGCGACCTCCGACGCCGCGCGGTTCGTCGGCCGCGACGTGCACGACCTCGTCGTGGGGGCGCCCGCGGACGTCGTGCTCGTGGACGCCGAGAACGTGCCCGACGCCGTCGTGCGCGCCCCGCGCCGCGCGCTCGTCGTCGCCGGCGGCCGGGTCGTCGCGCGCGACGGCGACGTGCTCGTCTGAGCCCTCCCCGGGGCGGTCCGTCGCCCGGCCGCGACGCGTGCGCGGCCGGGCGATGAGTTCATGAGGCACCGGTCGTCTACCCCACGACACACGTACCGGGCGAACCGCCCACGACGCCGGAGGCGCACCCATGAGCACGCAGATCTTCGTCAACCTGCCCGTCAAGGACCTCGACGCCGCCAAGGCGTTCTACACGGCCCTCGGGTACTCGGTGAACGAGCAGTTCACGGACGAGAACGCGTCCTCGATCGTCCTCAGCGACACGATCTACGTCATGCTCCTCACCGAGGAGTTCGCGACGCGGTTCACGAACAAGGCGATCGCCGACGCGACCGCCACGACCGAGGTCATCAACGCGCTGAGCGTCGGCACGCGCGAGGAGGTCGACCGCCTCGCCGACGCCGCGTTCGCCGCCGGCGCGACCCCGGTGAAGGACCCCCAGGAGGAGGGCGGGTTCATGTACTCCCGCAGCTTCGCCGACCTCGACGGCCACCAGTGGGAGGTCCTCTTCATGGACCCGACCGCGTTCGAGGGCTGACGCACCGCTCGAGGGAGAGCCTCCCGGCTCGAGGGAGAACCCCGCGTGTCCTCCCTCGAGACCGGAGGCTCGACCTCGTGCCGGTCGGCCTCGGGAATCGGGCGGGCGCGCGCGCCGTTGCCGCCATCATGCGAGCCATCACCTACTCCCGCTACGGCGGCCCCGACGTCCTCGAGACGACCGACCTCCCGACCCCCAAGGTCGGGCCCGACTCCGTGCTCGTGCGCGTGCGCGCCGCGAGCGTCAACCCGGTGGACTGGAAGGTCCGCGAGGGGTACCTCGACCAGATCATGGACGCCGTCTTCCCGGTCGTCCCCGGCTGGGACGTCGCGGGCGTCGTCGAGCGCGTCGGGCTCGACACCCCGGAGCTCCAGGTGGGCGACGAGGTGTACGGGTACGTGCGCAAGGACGTCGTCGGCGGCGAGGTGTCGGGCGGGACGTTCGCCGAGCTCGTCGCGGCCCCGGTCCGCACGCTCGCGCGCAAGCCCGCGGCGTGGTCGTTCGAGGAGGCCGCCGCCGTCCCGCTCGCGGGTCTGACGGCGTACCAGACGATCCGGCGCGCGGGCGTCGCCGCCGGGCAGACCGTCCTCGTGCACGCCGCGGCCGGCGGCGTCGGGTCGTTCGCCGCGCAGATCGCCCGGGCGCTCGGCGCGCGCGTGATCGGCACGGCGTCCGAGCGCAACCACGACTTCCTGCGCTCGCTCGGCGCCGAGCCGGTCACGTACGGCGACGGGCTCGCGGACCGCGTCCGGGCGCTCGCGCCCGAGGGCGTCGACGTCGTCCTCGACTACGTGGGCGGCGACGCGCTCGACACCGTGCCCCAGGTGCTGCGCGACGGCGGCACGGTCGCCTCGATCGTCGACGCCCGCGCGCGCGACGAGCTCGGCGGGCACTACGTCTGGGTGCGCCCCGACGCGGCCGACCTTGCGGAGCTCGCGCGCCTCGGCGAGGAGGGCGTCCTACGTCCGGAGGTCGCGGAGGTGTTCGACCTCGCCGACGCCGCCGACGCGCACCGCGCGAGCCAGTCCGGCCACGTGCGCGGCAAGGTCGTCGTCCGGGTCTGAACCCCGCGAGATCGACGCCGTCAGGCGTCCGGCAGCTCGCGCAGCGGCGACGTGAGGTCGCCGCCCGCGTCCCCCGTGTTCACGGTCCCCCGGCGCTCGACGAGCACCGCGGAGGTCTCGACGTCGGCCCGCGGGCGGTGCTCGACGCCGCGTGGCACGACGAACAGGTCGTGCGGCCCCAGCACGACCGCACGCTCGACGCCGTCCTCGCGCAGGTCGATCGTCAGCTCGCCCGCGAGCACGAGGAACAGCTCGTCGGTCTCGGGGTGGTCGTGCCAGACGAACTCGCCCAGCACCTTGACCACCTTGACGTCCTCGTCGTCGAGGCTCGCGACCCGGTGCGGCTGCCAGTGCCCGTCGAACGCGTCGAGGGCGGCGAAGAGGTTGCGCACGTCGGTCATGTGCCCACCCTGCCACTCCCCCCGCGCAGCGCGAGATCGACCCGCACGTCCGAGATCGACCTTCAGAGGGTCGACGTCGGAGCTCTCGGGTCGATCTCGCGGGTGGGCGGTGCCACGCTGGCACCATGAGCAGCACCGACGCCGCACGTCCGGGGGGCGCGTTCGGCCCCGAGGTCTACGCCGCCCGCCGCGAGCGCGCGGCTGCGCACGCCCGTGAGGCCGGCCTCGCGGGGCTGCTCGTCTCGCCCGGCCCGGACCTCGCCTACTTCACCGGCTACGCGCCGCCGGACACCGAGCGCCTCACGCTGCTCGTCCTCCCCACGGGCGAGCCGGGCGCACGGACCGGCGCGTCCGTCGTCGTGCCGCTGCTCGAGCGGGGCGACCTGGCCTCGGCCCCGGGCGCGGACGGGCTCGACGTCGTGACCTGGCGGGACGGCGACGACGAGCACGCCGCCGCCGCGCGGCTCCTCGACGGGACCGGCACCTACGCCGTCTCGGACTCGACGTGGGCCCTGCACGTGCTCGGTCTCCAGCGAGCCCTCCCGGACGCGCGGTTCACCGCGTTCACCGACGCCGTCCCGACGCTGCGCGCCGTCAAGGACGCGCAGGAGGTCGAGCGCCTCGCCGCGGCAGGCGCCGCCGCCGACGCGGCGTTCACCCAGGTCCGCGAGGTCGCGTTCGCGGGCCGGCGCGAGCGGGACGTCGCCGCCGACCTCGACCGGTTCCTGCGCGAGCACGGGCACGAGCAGGTCGACTTCACGCTCGTGTGCGCCGGCCCGAACGGCGCCGACCCGCACCACGACGCGGGCGACCGGGTCATCGAGCCGGGCGACCTCGTCGTGCTCGACTTCGGCGGGCTGCGCCACGGGTACGGCTCCGACACGACGCGCACGGTCCTCGTCGAGGGCGGCACCGACGACGCCCTGGCAGCACAGCAGCGCGAGGTCTACGACGTCGTCCGCCGCGCCCAGCAGGCGGGGGTCGACGCGGTGCGTCCGGGCGCGACGTGCCAGGACGTCGACCGCGCCGCGCGCGCCGTCATCACCGACGCGGGCTACGGCGAGTTCTTCGTGCACCGCACGGGGCACGGCATCGGCACCACGACCCACGAGCCGCCGTACATGGTCGAGGGCGAGGACCGGCCGATCGAGCCCGGCATGTGCTTCTCCGTCGAGCCGGGCGTCTACCTGCCCGGCCGCTTCGGCGTGCGGATCGAGGACATCGTCGTCGCGTTCCCGCCCGACGTGCCCGACGGCGCACGCCGCCTCAACACCTCGACGCACGACCTCCAGACCGTCCGGTGAGAGACCCGGCGCGCTGGCCCGCCTACAACGCGGCCCAGCGCGGGCGGCCCGTGCGTGACCTGTGCCGCCGGGTCCTCGACCTCGCGGGTCCGGGCGACCGGCGCCTCGCGCTCGACCTGGGCTGCGGGGCGGGCGTCGAGACGGCCGCGATGCTCGACGCCGGGTGGCGCGTCGTCGCGCTCGACCCGGCCCCGGGGACGGGAGACCTGGTGCGCGACGCCGTCCGGCCGGGCGACCGCACCCGGCTCGCCGTGCACGAGGCCGGCTTCGCAGACGTCTCCACCCTGGTCGACCCCGCGTCCGTAGGCCTCGTTCATGCGAGCTACTCGCTCCCGCACGTGCCCCGCCCGGCGTTCGACGACGCCTGGTGGCAGGTCCGCAGCGCACTCTCCCCGGGCGGGTGGCTCGCCGTCGACCTGTTCGGCGACCGCGACTCGTGGGCGGGCGCACCGGACGAGACCTTCCTGACCCGCGCCGAGGTGGGCGGCCTGCTCGCCGGGCTGGACGTCGTCGTGCTCGACGAGGTCGAGGAGGACGGCGAGGCGTTCAGCGGGCCCAAGCACTGGCACACGTACGCCGTGGTCGCCCGCGCACCCGGCTGAGCCCGCGTCGCTCAGCCGAGCGCGTCCGCGGTCGCGCGCACCTTCTCGTTGCGGATGCCGACCCAGCTCAGCGCGCCGCCGAGGACGAGCAGCGCGGCGGTGACGACGAGCGAGCGGTGGAAGCCATCGAGGTCGAGCACGCCGCCGACGATCACGCCCGCGAACGCGATGACGACGAGCCCTGCGACGCGGGACACCGCGTTGTTGACCGCCGAGCCGATGCCGGCGTCGGCCGCGGGGATCGAGCCGAGGATGGCGGACGTGAGGGGCGCGACGGTCATCGCAAGGCCGAGGCCGAAGAGCACGAGGCCGGGCAGGACCTGGGTGACGTAGACGGCGTCGTCGGTCGTCGTGAGCAGGAGCAGGTAGCCGGCCCCGCCGACGAGCGGCCCGACCGTCATGAACAGGCGCGGACCGTACCGGCCCGCGAGCGCCCCGAACCGCGTGGACAGCGCGAGGAGCACGAGGGTCACCGGGAGCTGCGCGAGCCCGGCGGCGGTCGCGCTGTACCCGCCGACCTGCTGGAGGAACAGCGTGACGACGAACCCGCCGAAGTAGAGCGCCCCGTAGATGGCGGCGGTCGCGAGGTTGCCCCAGGCGAAGTTGCGCACGCGGAACAGGCGCGGCGGGAGCATGGGGTCGGGGGCGCGCCGCTCCCACCAGACGAACACCACGAGGCACGCGACGCCGACGACGCACGGCCCCCACACCACCGGGCTCGCCCACCCGAACCGCCCCTGCTCGATGAGCGCGAACACGGTGCCCGCGAGCCCGACGGCGGCGAGCGTCGCCCCGGCGACGTCGATGTGCCGTCGCCCGTCTGGGCCACCCGCGGCGCCCGGCTCCTCCGCCGCCGACCGCGGCACGCCGCGCAGCAGCCACAGCGTCACCGCGACGGGGAGCACGTTGATCCAGAACACCCAGCGCCACGAGATGGTGTCGATGAGGATCCCGCCGAGCAGCGGCCCCACGAGCGACGCCGTGCTGGTCCACGCGGTCCAGGAGCCGATCGCGCGGGACTGCCGCTCGCCGTCGAACGTCGAGATGATCATGGCGAGCGAGCTGGGCACGAGCAGGGCGCCCGCGACGCCCTGGAGCCCGCGCGCCACCACGAGGAAGAGCCCGTCGGGGGCGAGCGCGCACGCGACCGACGTCACCGCGAAGCCGACGAGGCCGATCGCCATGACGCGGCGCCGGCCGTGGACGTCGGACAGCGAGCCCGCCAGGAGGATGAGCGCGCCGAGCGTGATCATGTAGGCGTCGACGACCCACTGCTGCAGCGCCAGACCCGTGACCGGGCCGGTGGTCAGCTCGGCGGAGATCGCGGGCAGCGCGACGTTGACCACCGAGCCGTCCAGGAACGACACGAACGACGCGAGGACCGCGACCACCAGCACCCGCTGCTGCACCGTCACCGACCCACCGTACGACTCCGCTCTCATGCCGTCCCGACCGAGCGGGGCGGCACGGCGTGACGCGTGGGGAGCAGCTGGCGACCGCTCGACACCATACCTAGAGGTAGGTATGGTACGGAGCATGACGACGACCACCGCCCGCGCGCGCCTCGTCGCCGCCGCGCAGGAGCTGTTCTGGGCCCAGGGCGTCGGCGCGACCAGCCCGCGCGAGGTCCTCGCCGCGAGCGGCGTGGGCCAGGGCAGCCTCTACCACCACTTCCCCACCAAGCACGACCTCGCGGCGGCCGCCGTGCACGCCACGACGACGGCCGGCCTCGACGCCGCGCACCGCGACCTCGACGCGGGCGGATCGGCCGTCGAACGCCTCGTCCGCTACCTCGAGCGGCCGCGGCCCGCGCTCGCCGGCTGCAAGGTCGGGCGGCTCGTGAGCGACCAGGCCGTCATGGACGACGCCACGCTGGCGGCGGAAGTCCGGGCCTACTTCCGCGGGCTCGTCGACCTGGCCGCCGCCGTCCTGGCGGACGACGGGGTGCCCGACGACGCCGCCCGCGACCGCGCGCTCGCGGCCGTCGCCGTCGTGCAGGGCGGGTACGTCCTCGCGCGCGCCCTCGACGACCCCGACGCGATGACCGCGGCGGCCCGCGGGTTCGTCGCGCTCCTGGACCCTCGACCCGCCGACCCGCCGGAGGACGCATGACTGCCGCACCCGACCGCCCGTCCCTGCGCGAGCGCCTGCGCGCGCTGCCGGTGCTCGGCGCCGAGCTCCCCGGCCTCGACGTCGACGCGGCGCCCGACGAGCCGAGCACGCTCTTCGTCGAGTGGCTCGAGGAGGCGATCGACGCCGGCCTGCCGGCACCGCACGCCGCGACCCTCTCGACCGCCGACGCGAGCGGCCGGGTCGACGCCCGGACGCTGATCCTCAAGGACGTCGACGGCGACGGCTGGCTCTTCGCCACCCGCGCCGACTCGCCCAAGGGCCTGGCGCTCGCGCAAAACCCGAACGCCGCGCTGACGTTCTTCTGGCGCGAGCTCGGCCGCCAGGTGCGGGTGCGCGGTCCGGTGGTCCCGCTCGGCCCCGACGCGTCCGCCGCCGACTTCCGCGCCCGCTCCGACTTCTCCCGTGCGACCGCGCTCGCCGGGCCGCAGAGCGCCCCGCTCGCGTCGCGGGACGCCTACCGGACCGCGTGGGACGCGGCGCTCGCGCGGGTCCGCGCCGAGCCCGACGTCGTCCTCGACGCCTGGACGGCGTACGCGCTGGAGCCCACGAGCGTCGAGTTCTGGGCGTCCTCGCCCGAGGGCCAGACCCGACTCCGCTACACCGCACGACCCGACGCCGGAACCGACGAACGCCTCCCCTGGACGAAGGAGCTCCTGTGGCCCTGACCGGAACCAGCCCGCTCGCCCTCCCCGACGTCGAGGACGTGCGCCACGACGCCCGGTCCGCGCTCGCCGCCGTCACCGCCGCGACGCGCGCCCTCGACGACGACGCCCTCGCCGGCTCCTCGGACCTCCCCGGCTGGTCGCGCAGCCACGTGCTCGCGCACGTCACGGCGATCGGCGAGGCGATGGCCCGCCAGGCGGAGCGCGCCGCGCGCGACGAGCTCGTCGAGGTGTACGACGGCGGAGCCGCCGGCCGCGAGGCCGGCATCCAGGCGGGTGCCCGCCGGTCCGTCGCCGAGCACGTCGCCGCGCTCGAGTCGCTCGCCGAGCGCCTCGACGCCGCGTGGCCCGCTCCCGGGTCGTCCGGGTGGGACGCCCCCGTGACCTACCGCGACGGGACCGTCGCCGACGCGCTCGTCGCATGGTGGCGCGAGTCCCGCATCCACGCCGTGGACCTCGACGCCGGGATCGGCCTCGACACCTGGCCGCGCGCGCTCGGCCTCCACCTCCTCGACTTCCTCGGGGTCCGCCTCACGGACGACGTCGTGGTCGAGGTCGCGAGCGAGCCCACCGCGCTCGGGGTGGGTCCGGGCGGCCTTCGCCTCGCCGCCGAACCCGGGGTCTCTCCCGACTCGGAGACTCCCGTGGGGAGCGACCCCGGGTTCGACGCGCGAGCCGGTGTCGTCGTCCGGGGTCGCCTCACCGACGTCGCCGCCTGGCTCGCGGGCCGCGCCCCCGACGCCGAACCCCTCGCCTTCCGCTCCGGCGAACGGGTCACCCTCCCCGACATCGGCCCCTGGCCCTCCCCGTACTCGCCGCCGCGGTAGACCCGCGGTGCGGTTCGGCGCGTGGTCTGGTCTCGGGCACGAGCCGAACCCGCCGCTCAGCCGTCGACGCTTCTGAGCACTCCGCGGCCTTGCTCTACCTCGGCGGACGGGGCCCCGGGGTGTGGGTGAGACGTCCGGCCTGTGCCGGTCGGGACGTTCGTCCCGGGAAAGTGTGACGCACGCCCGTGATGGAACGCACACTTAGTGCACTCTTTCACAAGCGTAGAATCGGAGCGTGTCGAGTCGAGCGAGCAACCCCGCAAGCAGCGCAGACCAGATCGACGTAGCACTCATCGGCGGTGGCATCATGAGCGCCACGCTGGGAGCCCTCCTCAAGGTCCTGGAACCCTCCTGGACCGTGCGCATCTACGAGCGTCTGGACGCCGTGGCGCAGGAGTCGTCGAACCCGTGGAACAACGCCGGGACCGGCCATGCCGCCCTGTGCGAGCTGAACTACACGCCGGAGAAGGCGGACGGCTCGATCGACATCACCAAGGCGGTGAAGATCAACGAGCAGTTCGAGGTGTCGCGCGAGTTCTGGCACCACCTGCTGACGACGGGCGCGCTCCCGCAGCCCGCGAGCTTCATCTCCCGCACGCCGCACATGACCTTCGTGCGCGGCGCGAAGAACGTCGACTACCTGCGCCGCCGGTTCGAGACGCTGCGCCAGCACCCGCTGTTCAGCGAGCTCGAGTTCAGCGACGACCCCGCCGTGATCGCCGAGTGGGCCCCGCTCCTCGTCGCCGAGCGCGACGGTGACGAGCCGGTCGCGGCGACGCGCGCGACGAGCGGCACGGACGTCGACTTTGGCGCCCTCACGCAGCAGCTCGTCGACCACCTCGTCTCGCAGGGCACGCAGCTCTACCTCGAGCACGAGGTCAAGAACCTCAAGAAGACGAAGGACGGTCGCTGGCGCCTGACGGTCAAGGACCGTTCGTGGAACGCCCCGAAGCGCCGCTCCACGGTCGAGGCCCGGTTCGTGTTCGTCGGCGCCGGAGGCGGCGCCCTGCCGCTGCTCCAGGCCGCGGGCATCCCGGAGGCCAAGGGCTACGGCGGCTTCCCCATCAGCGGCGAGTTCCTGCGCACCGACAGCCCCGAGTTCGTCGCGCAGCACCAGGCCAAGGTCTACGGCAAGGCAGACGTCGGCTCGCCGCCCATGTCCGTCCCGCACCTGGACACGCGCGTCGTCGACGGCAAGACGTACCTGATGTTCGGCCCGTACGCGGGGTTCAGCCCCAAGTTCCTCAAGAAGGGCAAGTACCTGGGCCTGCTCACGTCGCTGCGCCTGCACAACATCGGCTCGATGCTCGGCGCCGGGCTCAAGAACATGGACCTCACCCAGTACCTGGTGGGCCAGCTCCTGGCGAGCCCGGAGACCAAGTTCACCGCCCTCCAGGCCTTCATGCCGACGGCGCACCCCAAGGACTGGGAGACGATCACCGCGGGCCAGCGCGTCCAGGTGATCAAGAAGGACGAGGACGGCAAGGGTGTCCTGGAGTTCGGCACCGAGGTCATCGCCGCGGGCGACGGCTCCATCGCGGGCCTGCTCGGCGCCTCTCCGGGCGCGTCGACCGCGGTCCCCGCGATGATCGACCTGCTGGAGCGCTGCTTCCCCGCCCGCTTCACCAAGTGGCGCCCCGAGCTCGCGACGATGATCCCGAGCCTCGGCCACGCCCCTTGGGAGGCCGAGGAGCTCGAGGGTCTCGACCAGCTCACCGGCGGCGCGGACGTCGACGCGGTCGGCTCGCGCGCCTGACCTCGACCTGACGTCCCTCCCCCGACGACGGCCCGGACCTCCACGAGGTCCGGGCCGTCGCGTCTCTCTCGCCGCGTCTCGGTCGTCGCATCTCTGTCGCGGCGTCTCTGCAGCCGCCTCCCTGCCGTCCTGGCCGTCTCGCGTCCGCCGTCGTGCGTCCGCCGGCGTGCGTCCGCCGCGGGCACCGACCAGGTCAGCGCGGGAGCGGCACGCGCCGCGCCGCGCTCGGCGGACGCCGGGACGACGTCGGCGGCTCAGGGAGCGTCGCCGGCGCCGGGAGCGCACCCCGGACGCCGTCGCGCACGGCGGGGTTCGGGACGACGCGTCGCAGCACGAGCTCGGCCGCGACCTCGTGCGGGTCGACGGGCGCGCCCGACGCACCCTGCGCGCCTTGCGCCTCCGGGCGGGAGGCCGCTGCCCGCAGGTCGGCGTCGAGGCGCTCCGCGTCCCGGTCCCACCGCTCGCCCTGGACCGCCCGGTCGCCCCACGCGCCGGCACCCGGCCATGCGCCGTCGGACCCCGCGGGGAACCACGGCCACGCGCGGTCCTCGCGCCGCACCGCGAGCGCCCCGACGGTCGGGCCGACGACGAGGAGAAGAACCATCACACCCCAGAAGATGTCCATGCCCCCACCCTTCCGCCGGGCGGCACCGCCGACGAGTGGCAGGACTGACACCTCTCGACAAGATCCCGCCACGGGCGTAGCGTGCCGTGCATGGTGCACTCCGTCGCGACCGTCGTGTGCGACGGCCTGGCCCCGTTCGAGTTCGGCGTCGTGTGCGAGGTGTTCGGCCTCGACCGCAGCGAGGACGGCGTCCCGCCGTTCGACTTCCGCGTGTGCGGTCCGGTCGCCGGGTCGCCCGTCCGCACCTCGGTCGGCGCGCAGGTCGTCCCCGACCACGGGCTCGACGCGACGGACGACGCCGACCTCCTCATCGTCCCGGCGATCCGCATCGGCTCGCACTACCCGCCCGAGGTGCTGGACGCGGTCCGGCGCGCGTCCGAGCGCGGCGCGCTGCTGCTGAGCGTGTGCTCGGGGGTCTTCCTCCTCGCCGCGGCCGGGGTGATCGAGGGCCGGCGGGTCACGACCCACTGGATGCACGCCGACGAGCTGCGCCGCCGGTACCCGAGCCTCGACATCGACCCGGACGTCCTGTTCGTCGACGACGGCAACCTCGTCACGAGCGCCGGGACCGCCGCGGGGATCGACGCGTGCCTGCACCTCGTGCGGCGCGAGCTCGGGGCCAAGGCCGCGAACACGATCGCGCGGCGCATGGTCGTGCCGCCCCAGCGCGAGGGCGGGCAGCGGCAGTTCATCGAGCGCCCGGTCCCCGAGTGCGCGGAGGACTCGTTCGCCGAGCTGCTGGAGTGGATGACCGAGCACCTCGACGAGCCGCTCACGGTGCGGGACCTGGCGCTCCGGGCCCACACCTCGGAGCGCACGTTCGCGCGCTCGTTCGTCGCCCAGACGGGCACGACGCCGCTCGCGTGGCTCACGTCGCAGCGCGTGGGGCACGCGCAGTCCCTCCTCGAGGAGTCGACGCTGGACCTCGAGGAGGTCGCGCGGCGCTGCGGGTTCGGGTCGGCGGCGCTCCTGCGCCACCACTTCCGGCGCGCGGTCGGCATCACGCCCACGGAGTACCGCCAGACTTTCCGCTTCGCCGCCTGACCTCGCCGCGCCGGTCGGCTCCTTCGCGAGTCCTTCACCTGCCCTGCGTGTGCGAGCAACCTACGGTCCCGTAGGGTAGAGCCATCTGCACCACGAGCACCCGCTCACCTCCGCGGCTGGGAAGTCGACACCGACACCCCGCGAGGACACATGACCTCTGCCGCAGTGCGCCCGGGCTTCCGGGCCACCCGCCCCCGCACCGACGAGCCGGGCGCCGTCACCAGCACGTACAGCGCGCTGTCGCGCACCGTGCGCGACGCCGGTCTGCTCCACCGGACGCACGGCTACTACCTGTGGACCCTCGCCGTGCTGACGCTCGCGCTCGGCGGCGCCGTCGCCGGGTTCGTCCTCCTGGGCGACTCGTGGTTCCAGCTCCTGATCGCCGGCGCGCTCGGCCTGATCTTCACCCAGTTCGCGTTCGTCGCCCACGAGGCGTCGCACCGGCAGGTCTTCGCGTCGGGCCCCGCGAACGACCGCCTGGGGCGCATCCTCGCGAACGGCGTGGTGGGGATCAGCCACTCGTGGTGGATGAACAAGCACACGCGCCACCACGCGAACCCCAACCAGCGCGGCAAGGACCCGGACATCGCGCCCGACGTCGTCGTGTTCCTCGACGACGACGCCGCGGCCGCCAAGGGGCTCAACGCGCTCATCAACCGGTACCAGGGCTGGCTGTTCTTCCCGCTGCTCACGCTCGAGGGACTCAACCTGCACGTCCAGGCGTACCGCTCGCTCCTCGCGGGCGGCCGCACGCGCGGCAACCTCCGCGACCGGGTCCGTGAGCTCGTCATCCTCACGCTGCGCCTGTCGCTCTACGTGGGGGCGATCTTCTGGTTCCTGCCGCTCGGCATGGCGTTCGCGTTCCTCGGCGTGCAGCTCGCCGTGTTCGGGGTCTACATGGGGGCGTCGTTCGCGCCCAACCACAAGGGCATGGCGATCATCCCCGAGAACACCAAGATCGACTTCCTGTCCAAGCAGGTCCTCACGTCGCGGAACATCCGCGGCGGCTGGTGGATGAACGTCCTCATGGGCGGGCTCAACTTCCAGATCGAGCACCACCTCTTCCCGAGCATGCCGCGCCCGCACCTCGCGCGGGCGCGCGAGATCGTGCGCGAGCACTGCGCGAACCTCGGCCTGCCCTACACGGAGACGAGCCTCGTGCAGTCCTACGGCATCGTCGTGCGGTATCTCAACCGCGTCGGCCTCTCGGCGCGCGACCCGTTCGACTGCCCGATGTTCCGCCAGCTCCGCAAGGTCTGACGGGGCCGCGGCGCGCCGTCGGGTCCCGCGGGCCCGACGACGCGCGAGCCGGTCAGGCCGACGCCGCGTGCCCGTGCCGCCAGTACCCGACGAAGTCGACGTGCGTCTTGGGGACGCCGCGGTCGTTGACGAGGTGGCGGCGCACCCCGGTCGCGAGGGTCGACTCCCCGACCGCGTACGCGTAGACGGGACCGGACGGCAGGTCGGCCGACCGCACCGCCTCGAGCGCCAGCGCGCCGGGCAGGAGCGCGTGCGGGTCGGTGCCCTCAGGAGCGGAGTCCTCCCGCACGACCCAGCGCAGCTCGACCCCGGCCGGGACGCGGAAGTCCTGCGCGTCCGCCGCCTCGGGAATCTCGACGATCGCGAGGCCGCGCGCGTCGTCGGGCAGCGACTCGCAGATGCCCGCGACCGCGGGCAGCCCGGTCTCGTCGGCGACGACGAGGGTCCAGTCGTGCGGGACGCGCGGGTTGTACCCCACCCCCTGGTCGAGCACGCCGACACGGTCCCCCGCCTGGGCGGACAGCGCGAACGAGGACGCGGGCCCGGCGTCGCCATGCACGACGAAGTCCACGTCGATCTCGCGCAGATCGGGCCGCGCGGCGCGCACCGTGTAGTTGCGGACCCAGGGCCGGCGCGCCTTGGGTGTCGCGAGGTACTGGACGTACCACATGCCCGAGGTCCGGGTAGGCAGGCGCAGGGAGTCCTGGTCGTCGCGGGCGAGGAACATCCGGAACCACTGGTCGAAGCCCATGGGCGTGAAGAGGTCCATGTCCTCGCCGCCGAGGGTCACCCGCACGACGTTCGGGCTCACCCGCTTGCTGCCCACCACGCTCAGCGTGACGACGTGCGCGTCGGCGGGCTTGACCATCGTGAAGGTGGCCACCAGCGGCTCCTCGGGGTGCGGCCCGGGCCTCCCGGGCGGACGACGGCCCCGCGACCACGGCGACCCGTAGCAAGGTTAGCCTCACCTATGGGTCGCCGTCGATGTGGTCGATCCCACACCCCCCGCGGCGCTCCCCCGGCCGGAGACGCCGCGCGCCGCTGTCATGCTCGACGCGTGGAGCTCCCCGTCGCCTGGTCCGTCGTCCTGCTCGTCGCCGCCGCGTGGAACCTGCTCATCTGGCCGCGCTTCCTCCAGCGCATCGCCAAGGACCCGCGCTCGCGCGACGCCGACGGCCGCGCGACCCGCTTCCTCACCGTCCACGTCGTGCTCATCACGGTCTCGCTCGTGCTGGCCGCCGCGGTGGGGGCGCTCGGCGTCCTCACGCTCGTCTGAGCCCGGCGAGCCGCTCCGGGTTCCGGAAGAGCAGGACGCGCACGACGCGCTCGCCGTCGTACTCGACGGACGCCGCCATCGCCGGCACCCCGTCCCGGGTCCACACGCCGCCCAGCGCGCCGTTGACGAACGCCGGCTCGAACGCCATCGCGGTCGTCTCGGGCTTCGCCGAGAGGCCCACGAGCATCCGTGCCACCTTGTCCGCGCCCATGACCGGGCGCAGCGCCGCGCGCGCCTTGCCGCCGCCGTCGCTCACCACGACGACGTCCGGCGCGAGGACCTCGACGAGCGCGGTCGTGTCGCCCGTGGCGCACGCGGCCATGAACCGCTCGACGGCGGCGCGCTGCGCGTCGTCGGGCGGCGTGAACCGCGGGCGACGCGCCCGCACGTGCTCGCGCGCGCGGTGCGCGGTCTGGCGCACGGCCGCAGGCGAGCGGTCGAGGCCCTCGGCGATCTCGTCGTACGGGACGTCGAACACCTCGCGCAGCACGAACACGGCGCGCTCGAGCGGGCTCAGCGTCTCCAGCACGACGAGCAGCGCCATCGAGACGTCCTCCGCGCGCTCGACCTGCAGCGCGGCGTCCGGCATCGTGAGGAGCGGGTCGGGCAGCCACGATCCCACGTACGTCTCGCGCCGCGTCCGCAGCGTGCGCAGCCGGTCGAGCGCGAGCCGGGTCGTCACGCGCACGAGGTAGGCGCGCGGGTCCAGGACGTCGGACCGGTCCGCCGACGACCACCGCAGCCACGCCTCCTGGACCACGTCCTCGGCGTCGGCCGCGGAGCCCGTCATCTCGTACGCGACCGTGAAGAGGAGCCGGCGGTGCACGGCGAACGGCGCGAGGGCCGGGCCGGGTCCGCGAAGGTCCGCGACGTCGTCGGGCAGCCGGTGCTCTGGGCGGTCGCTCACCCGGCCAGCCTGCCCGCCGTGCCCTCCGCACGCAGCCCGCCGCCGAGCGGGACCTCGCACCGGTCGCTGAAGCCCTGGCTGGACAGGCCGAGGGCCGCGTTGATCCGGCTGCGCAGGTTCTCCAGCGCGACGACGGCGGTGAGCTCGACGAACGCGGGCTCGCCCAGGTCGTCGACCAGCGCGGCCGCGAGCTCGTCCGTCACCGTCGGCGGGGTCGCGGTGGCCGCCTCGGCGTACTCGAGCACGCGCCGCTCGACGGCGGTGTACACGTCGCTCTCGCGCCACGCGGGCACGTCGTGGAGCTTGCGGGGGTCGACGTCCCCGTGCTCCGACTCCCAGTAGCCGAAGTCGACGCACCACGAGCAGCCGATCCGCACCGCGGACGCCATGACCGCGAGCGCGGACAGCGTCGGGTCGAGCGTCCGCCACCGCGCGACGCCGGCCTCGAGGACGCAGTACGTCGTCGCGACGCGCGGGTGGTGCCCGACGGCGGCGAGCGGCTCGAGCACGGCGCCGTACCGGCGTCGCGAGAGCGCCGCGAGCGTGCGGTTGAGCAGGGTCCGGGGTGGGTCGAGCGAGATGCGGGCCACGAGGGTCTCCTTCCGTCAGCCGGCGCGGTGCGCGCCGGTCGAGCGCGGGGTCGACCATCCAGACGCGCGCCACGGGCCGCGCGTGACACGCCCGCGCGTGACCTGCGTCACGGCCGGTGGGCGCGCTTCTCGTTGCCCCGGCGGTAGTTCCCCGTCGCCCGGGCGAGCAGGAGCTGCACCTCGCCCTCGTCGTCGCGCGCCTCGGCCCGCTCCAGGGCCGCGACGAGCCGGTCGGCCGCCGCCCCCGCGACGGTGACGACGACGCGACCGCCACGTGCGACCCGGACGCGACCGTCCTTGGTCACCTGGTGGTCGAACGGGTCGGGAAACGGGTCGGGGGGCGTGCGGTCGCTCGTCATTCCGCCACGCTAGGGCGCGTCGGACGGCACGCGCACGGCCTTTTGCCCGGCGCGCGGCGGCACGAGGTTCGCGAGCGGCGAGTAGCGCGGCACCCAGCGCGCGAGGGCCGCCGCGGACCCCGCGCCGAGGAGCGACGTCGCCCAGACGCCCGCCGCGAGCGACCCCAGCGCGGCACCCGCCGAGAGCACGAGGGGGCCGAGCGCGTCGCCGGTGTCCTGGAAGAGCCGCCACACGCTGAGGAAGGTCGGGCGCACGGCCGCCGGGGCGACGTCGGCCCCGAGCGTCATGACGATGCCCGACCCCATCCCGTTGCCGATCCCGAGCACGGCCGCGACGACGGTCACCGCGCCCACCGTGTGGGCGAGGGGCAGGAGCGCGAGGCCGACGGCCATGGTGAGCATCGACGGCACGGCGACCCACAGTCGCCCGAACCGGTCCATGACCTTGCCCGCCGGGTAGAACAGCAGCATGTCGAGCGCGCCGGAGACGCCGAAGACCAACGACGTCACCTCCGCGTCCAGCCCGAGGTGCTCGCCCCAGAGCGGGATGACGGTCTGGCGCGCCCCGCGGACCGCGCTCACGAGGAGGATCGCGACGCCGAGCGTCGCGAAGAGACGCCGGTGCTCGCGCGCGACGGCGGCGATCGTGACGCGTGGTCCGCCCGCCGCACGGCCAGCCCGGGAGCGGGCCCGACCGTCGCGCTCGCTCGCGTCCGGGCGCACGACGGCGAGCACCGCCACCGCGGCGAGCGCCGCCCCCGCCCCGAGCCAGTAGGCGCCCCGCACGTCCGTCGCCGCGATGACCGCGGCCCCGGCGAACGGGCCGAGGAACAGGCCGATACGGTGCACGCCCGCGAGCGTGGACAGGACGCGAGCTCGCCGCAGGGGCGGGGTGATCTCCGTGAGGTACGCCTGCCGGGCGAGGTTGAAGACGGCGGTCGACGCCCCGAGCGCGAGCACGCCCGCGGCGAGGCCCCCCAGGCTCGGCGTGAGCGCGATCGTCGTGAAGGCGGATGCTGCGACGCCGCCCGCGAGGAGCATCGCCGCGCGGTCTCCGAGCCGCTGGGCGAGGGCTCCGGCCGGGAGGTCGAACAGGATCTTGCCGATCGGGACGAGCGCGGCGACGAGCCCGGCGACCGTGAGGCTCGCGCCGCGCCCGGTCGCGGTGACCGCGACCACGGGCAGCATCGCGCCGACGCCGATCTCGAGGACGAGCGTCGGGACGAACGCGCCGAGGACGACGCTGCGGAGCGGGAAGAGCGGCGCGTCGGTGCCCGCCGGGGCGGTCACCGCACCTCCGCCGCGACCTCGACGCCCACCGGCTCGCCGTCGGGTCGCGCCACCTCCACCCCGCGGCACGCGGGAGCGTCGGCGAGGAGCTCGAGGAGCTGGGGCGCGGCGGACGCGGTGCTGTCCCAGCGCCCGGTCACGACCGACACGACCCAGCTCGGCGCGCCGCCCTCCGGCAGCGCGAGCGTGACGAGGCGCTCGGCCTGCGGCTTCGCGGCGACGTGGCGGGGCACGAGCGCGATGCCGAGGCCGCGGTCGACGAGCTCGAGGAGCGTGTGCACGTCGTTGACCGAGCAGCGCACGCGCCGGTGGACGCCGTGCGCCGCGCACGTCGCGTCGTTGACGGGACGCGCGCCCCACGAGGGGTCGAAGTCGACGAACTCCTGGCCGGAGAGGTCGGCCCAGTCGACCCGGCCGCGCGCGGCGAGCGGGTGCTCGGGCGCGCACACGAGCACGAGCGGCTCGCTCCCCAGGACCGTCTGGGACAGCGACCCCAGGTGCTCGGTGGTCGCGACGAACGCGACGTCGAGGTCGCCCTCGCGCACGCGCGCGAGCAGGTCGTGGGAGCCCGCCTGGACGAAGTGGATCTCGACCTGGGGGTAGCGACGGTGGAAGCGTTCGAGCAGCGCGGTGACGTCGAGGACGCCGAGGCACTGCTCGGAGCCGACGCGCAGCGAGCCGGACAGGGCGCGCGTCGCTCGGACGACGGCGTCGCGACCGGCGGCCGCCTGCGCGAGCATGGAGCGTGCGTGGGGCAGCAGCGCCAGGCCCGCCTCGGTGGGCTCGACGCGGCGCGTCGTGCGCGTGAACAGGCTCGCGCCCAGCTCCTCCTCGAGGCTGCGGACCGCGGCGGACAGGCCCGACTGGGAGACCCCGACGAGCTGGGCGGCCCGGGTGAACTGGCGCTCGTCCGCGAGCGCGACGAGGTACTCCATCTGACGAAGATCCATTGACCACTCGCACTTCTCGATATGACAACTACTAGTTGTTGGACTTCTAGGTTATCGCTTCCTAGGCTCGAGCAGTCCCGGTCGGTCGTCTCGCACCGCCCGGCCTCCCGCCTCGCGGGCGGGCGACGTCCCTTCTACCTCTGACCCGTGAGGAAGTCCCCCATGCAGCAGCGCAGTCTCGGATCCCGGACGGTCTCCGCGATCGGTCTCGGCGGCATGCCGATGTCGATCGAGGGTCGCCCGGACGAGGCCCGGTCCGTCGCGACGATCCACGCCGCGCTCGACGCGGGCGTCACGCTGATCGACACGGCCGACGCCTACCACCTGCACGCCGACGAGGTCGGGCACAACGAGGAGCTCATCGCGCGCGCCCTGCGCTCCTCCGGCGCCGACACGTCCGGCGTCCTCGTCGCGACCAAGGGCGGTCACCTGCGCCCCGGCGACGGCACCTGGACCCGCGACGGCGACCCGGCCTACCTCAAGCGGGCCGCGAAGGAGTCCGCGCGCCGGCTCGGGGTCGACGCGATCGGCCTCTACCAGTTCCACCGCCCCGACCCGGCCGTCCCGTACGCCGACTCGGTCGGTGCGCTCGTCGAGCTGCTCGACGAGGGCGTGATCGAGCAGGCGGGGATCTCCAACGCCGACGTCGCGCAGATCGACCTCGCGCACGAGCTCCTCGGCGGCCGCCTCGCGTCGGTGCAGAACCAGTTCTCGCCCCGCTTCCGGTCCAGCCAGGGCGAGCTCGAGCACTGCGCGGCGCTCGGCGTCGCGTTCCTGCCCTGGAGCCCGCTGGGCGGCATCACGAACGCCGCCGAGCTCGGCGCGCGCCACGCCGTCTTCCAGGAGGTCGCCGACGCGCACGGCGTGAGCGTCTACCAGGTGACGCTCGCGTGGGAGCTCGCGCTCGCGCCCGTCGTGATCCCCATCCCCGGTGCCTCGCGGCCGGAGTCGATCCAGGACTCCGCCGCCGCCGCCGACCTCGTCCTGACCCCGGAGGAGGTCACGCGGCTCTCCGCCGCGTGACGACCCGCCGGAACCCGCCCACCCCCGCGAAGGAGCTCCACCGATGAAGACCTTCACCCTGCCCGGCACCGACCTCGTCGTGCCGAACGTCGTCCTCGGCCTCATGCGCATCCAGGAGAAGACCGACGACGAGGTCCGCACCCTCGTGCGCACGGCCCGCGACGCCGGCATCACGTTCCTCGACCACGCCGACGTCTACGGCACGGACCTGCACGGCTGCGAGCGCCGCTTCGCCGAGGCGCTCGACCTCTCCCCCGCCGAGCGCGCGGAGTGGGTGATCCAGTCCAAGGCCGGGATCGTGCGCGAGGGCCCGTACTTCGACTTCTCCTACGAGCACCTCGTCGCGTCCGTCGAGGGCTCGCTCGACGCGCTGCGGACGGACTACCTCGACGTCCTCCTGCTGCACCGGCCCGACGCCCTCGTCGAGCCCGAGGAGGTCGCGCGCGCGTTCTCCGACCTGCACGCCGCCGGCAAGGTGCGCGCGTTCGGGGTGTCCAACCACACGCCGGGCCAGATCGAGCTGCTGCGCCGGTACGTGGAGCAGCCGATCGTCGCGAACCAGCTCCAGCTCTCGATCACGCACGCGCCCGTCGTCGCGCAGGGCGTCGCGGCGAACATGCAGGGCCTCGACCAGTCGGTCAGCCGCGACGGCGGGATCCTCGACTACTGCCGCCTGCACGACATCACGGTCCAGGCGTGGTCGCCGTTCCAGGCGGGGTTCTTCACCGGCGTGTTCCTCGGCTCGGAGAAGTACCCCGAGCTCAACGCCGTGATCGACCGGCTCGCGGCACGGTACGACGTGCCGCCCATCGCGATCGCGACCGCCTGGATCACGCGGCACCCGGCACGGATGCAGGTCGTGCTCGGGACCACGAACCCGGAGCGCGTCGCAGGCGCGGCCCTCGGCTCCGACGTGCCGCTCACGCGCGCCGAGTGGTACGAGCTGTTCCGCGCCGCGGGCTACACCGTCCCCTGACGGTCGTGCGACGGCGAGCGCCCCGGACCCCCGTGCCGAAGGTCACGCACGGGCCGTCCGGGGCGCCCCGTACGGCGGTCTAGGCTCGTGCCGTGGCAACCTTCTCGGCAGTGACCCGGCAGCACATCCTCCAGGCGATCGCGGACTGGGACGACCGGGGCCGGGACGCGTTCCTCGGGGTCTACGGGTTCGCCGCGACCCCGGGCACGCCCCTCCTCCACGAGGACCGGGCGTACGACGCCCAGGCGATCCTCGGCGTCGCACACCGGTACGCGACCGGTCGCGTGGCGACGGCCGAGGAGTTCCGCAACAGCCCCGTCGGCGTCGCCGACCTGCTCCGCAAGCGTGGGTTCGACGTCCCCGGCGCCGCCCCGGCGGCGCCGGCGCCCACGCGTCGGACCGCGGCGAAGGCCCCGACCGCTCCCCGCACGCCGCGGCGCACGACGACGACCCGCGCGTCCGAGCCCGAGAAGCCGCCGGCCGTGTGCCCCACGTGCTTCACGGTCCTGCCCGCGACGGGCATCTGCGACGACTGCGGCTGACCGGGTCTCCCGAACGCACGACGAAGGGGCGCTGTCCTGTCGGACGGCGCCCCTTCGTCGTACGTTCGCTGCGGTACCGGTCAGTTGACCTCGGACGGGTGCGCGCTCACGCGACCCGAGCCGTCACCGGTGTCGAGGGCGTCGATCGCGGCGACCTCGTCGGCCGTGAGCTCGAAGCCGAAGAGGTCGAAGTTCTCCGCCATGCGCTCCTTGCGCGACGACTTGGGAAACACGATGAAGCCGCGCTGCAGGTGCCAGCGCAGGACCGCCTGCGCGGGCGTCACGCCGTGGGCGGTCGCGGCGTCGACGACGGCCTGCCGCTCGAACAGCGGGTACTTGCCCTGGCCGAGCGGGCCCCACGCCTCGATCTTCGTGCCGTGCGCGTCCGCCCACGCGAGCACGTCGCGCTGCTGGTACGCCGGGTGCAGCTCGATCTGGTCGACGGCGGGGACGACGCCCGTGTCCGCGACGATCCGGTCGAGGTGCTCCGGCAGGTGGTTCGAGACGCCGATCGAGCGCGCCAGGCCGGCGTCGCGGATCTCGACGAGCTTGGCCCAGGCGTTCGTGTACTGGTCCTGGGCGGGCGCCGGCCAGTGCGTGAGGTAGAGGTCGACGAACTCGAGGCCGAGCTTGTCGAGGCTCTCGCGGATCGCGTCGTGCGGCTGCTCGCCGGACTGGCGGTCGTTCCAGAGCTTGGTCGTGACGAAGAGCTCGTCGCGCGGGACGCCGCTCTTCGCGATCGCGGCGCCGACACCCTCCTCGTTACGGTAGATGGCGGCCGTGTCGATGTGGCGGTAGCCGACCTCGAGGGCGTCGCTCACGGCCTTCTCGGCCTCGTCCGGCGGTACGAGGAAGACGCCGAAGCCGAGCTGGGGGATGGTGTGCCCGGAGTTGAGCGTCACGGTCGGGACAGTGGGAGCGGTCATGCCCTCCAGCGTAGGAACCGGGTGTCCGGCCGTCCAACGACTGCCGGTCGTGCGACTCAGCGCTCCCGCTCATGAGTCCCTGACCTGCTGCGCGAGATCCGGGCTGGACTTTGTAGATCACGGTTTGGTTACATGGGCGCGGTCCTGACCACGAACGAACCGGAGCGCACCATGTCCCGAGGCCGCCACAGCGCCGCCCCCGCAGCGCCCGCGCGCTCGTTCCGGCTCCCTGCGCTGCCCCTCCCGACGCTCCCGGCGCGCGCGCTCAAGCTCCCGGCGATCGCGCTCGTCGGGCTGCTCGGCGCAGGTGTCGTCGGTGCGGGACCTCAGCCCGCCGAGGGCAACCCCGACCTCGCGCCGCTGAGCGTCGAGCCGACCGCAGGGGCGACCGTGGAGCGCGGGACCGGCGCTGCCAGCCGCTCGTCCGAGCGCGTCGCTCCCCCGGCGGCGACCCAGGAGTCGCCGCTCGTCGAGACCGCGGCGACGATCACCGTGGTCCCCGCCGCCGAGGTCGCCCCGCCGGCCCCGGTCGTCCCCGTCGCCACCGGCCAGCTCTGGACCACCGACGCCGTCAACGTCCGCACCGGGCCGTCGGCCGACGCCGGGCGCGTCGCGACCGCCGCGTTCGCCACCGCCGTCGACGTCACCGGCACGACCGAGGGCGAGTGGAGCCAGGTCGTCTGGGACGGCGCGGCAGCCTGGATCAAGTCCAGCTTCCTCGCGGACTCGCAGCCGGAGGCGCCGGCGGCGACCGCCGCGAGCGGCGGGTCGGGCGCGAGCGGGATCTCCGACGCCGCGTGCTCGGTGAGCTCCGGGATCGAGTCGTCGCTCCGGTCCAACGCCCGCGCGGTCTACCGGGCGGTGTGCGCGATCTTCCCGCAGGTGACCTCCTACGGCGGGATCCGGCCGGGCGACAGCGGCGACCACGGCACGGGCCGCGCCCTGGACATCATGATCACGGGCGAGACGGGCTGGGAGATCGCCCGCTACCTCCAGGCCAACGCCGGGGCGCTCGGGATCACCTACCTCATCTACCAGCAGCAGATCTGGATGGCCGGAGACCCCGCGAGCGCGTGGTCCGGCATGGAGGACCGCGGCGGCACGACCGCGAACCACTTCGACCACGTGCACGTCAGCACGTCGTAGGTCCACGACCGCCCGGTCACGGCACGCCGTTGGAGAACAGCCTCCTGCCCAGGGCGTCCACGTCCGACCCGTCACGGGTCAGCCCCACGTAGCCGCTGCGCTCGACGACGAAGACGTCGGACGGGGCCGCGGCTGTCAGCCGCGACACCCAGGAACGCTCGTGGCGGTAGACGACCACCTGGACGCCGTCGGAGACCAGCCGCAGCACCACGTCGACGAGCCCGGGGTGCGCGGGCAGCGGAGCAGGACCGTCCTCGTCGGCGTACCCGGCGTCCTCGGGGCCTGACCCGCCCGAGAGCTTGAGCGACCGCAGGTGCGGCACGTGCGTGAGGAACCCCCCGTCGGCGCCGTCGAGGCTCAGCGACAGCCGCTCGACGGCAGTGTGCCGCAGCACCGAGAGGTCCGCGCCCGCGGTCGCGCCGACCAGGTGCAGCTCGGTGAGCGCGGGCAGCTGCACCAGCGCCTCGAGCCCCGTGAGCCCTCCGCCGACGACGCTCACGTGGAGCCGCCGGAGGTCGGTGCACTCCGCCAGCGGCGCGAGGTCGGCGGGCCCGGTGAGGACCGCACCGAGTCCCGTGAGCCCTGGCACCGCACCGATGCCCTCGATCGTCGAGCACGCGCCGAGCTGGAGCACGGCACGCGCCGGACGGAACATCGTCGCGGAGAAGGTGCGCCGGTCGAACCTCCCCCACGCGCGGTGCAGCTCCGCTAGCTCCGCGTCGGGGTAGCTGTCGCGTGCGTACCCGGCGAGCACGTCGAGCGCCGCCGGGGTGGCCAAGGTCCCCAGCGCCCGGAGCGCGACCCGGCGCTCGGCCGCTCGCTGCCCCGGGCGCGCGGCGAACCACCGCGGGTCGGCACCGGGGTGCGCGGCGACCCAGGCCGCCACCTGCGCCACCTTCTCCGGGAGCGCGGGGACGTCGTCCCCGGCGGACGCAGGCGGCGAGGCGGGGGGAGCAGATGACGCAGGAGCGGACCCTGACGTCGCCGCGTGCTTCGCGACCGCCCGGCGGATCGACGCGACCTTCGGGGCGCCCCGCTCGGCCGCCTCGGCCGGGAGCCGGTCGAGGACGGTCACGTCCGCCCGGGCCGCGAGCGCGAGGAGCGCCCAGAGCGCCCGCGCGTCGAGCGCACCTGCGAGGCTCGACGCGGCGAGGCCGTCGGCCGCCCCGAGGTCCGGGTCCTCGAACACCCGCAGGGCAGCGCGCTCCAGCGCGGGATCGCTCGGGAGCCGCGAGGCGCCCCTGACCGCGTTGGGCTGGTTCGAGTACCGGTCGAACCGGGCCAGCAGCTGCTCCGCGCGCGCCGCGCCCACGGCACCAGAGAGCACGGCGAGGACGTCGGTCGGACCCGACATGTGGGACTCCGTTCACTGCACAGGGGTCAGGACGGCACCGGGGCTGCGACGGCGCCGACACCGCGAGCGGTGTCCTCGCGACCCTATCGGTCCCGTCCGAGGCCCGGGCGTTCGCCCGTCCGCGACGCCGTCGCGCACCCCCCGCTCACGCGCGGTTCAGCCATCTGGTGGTTCGTCACGGGCCTCCGTCAGCGAGGGACCGCCCGTCCATCGCTCCTCGATCACGGCCAGGAACGCGCTCCACACGTCGCGTTGCGCCGGGGCGAGCGCGCCGGCCTGCATCTGCTCGATCAGCGCCATGACGGGGTGCTCGTCGTCAGCGGGCGTGAACCCCGCGGCCTCCACGACCGTGTCCGCGAAGCTCACCATCTGTGCGACGAGCCGATCCACGGTCGCCGCATCGACGTGGGCCTGCGCTTCGAGCTGCTCGAACTCGGGGTACCAGGTCGCGACCTGCTCGGCCAGTCCGTCGCCGTGCAGCACGTCGAGCACCGCGGTGGCGGTGTCGGCGTCGACTCCGCCGGTCGCGGTGACCAGCGTCCAGACGTCGTGGTCGAGCTGTTGGGTCGCCGTCGGCTGCTCGGCGTTGCTGAACCGTCCGGTCTGGACCGAGAGTCTGCGCAGATCGGCAAGAGCCCTCCGTTGCGCGGCGATGCGTTCGGCCTGCTCCTCCAGCTCGTGGTCGAGGTCGGCCAAGAGACGATCCAGGTTCGTGGTGTCGTGCTCGAGGACGCTCCCGATCTTGCGCAGGGGCATTCCGCTCCCGGAAAGCTGCCGAATACGGAGCACCCTGACGAGATCGCCTGGGCCGTAACGCCGGTACCCGTTCGGGTCACGCGGCGCCTCGGGCAGCAGCCCGACCTTGTGGTAGTGCCGCAGGGCACGGGGAGTCGTCCCGGCAAGCTTCGCCAGATCGTGGCTGCGCAGCACCACCTCGCCATCAGTCCCGTCGCCTGGCGCCCTCCCTTCTGCGGTCATCTCGTCACCGCGGAGGGCGACGGTCGAAACGTCCGCAGGAGAGCCTCGGGGTCGTCGACGTACAGCTGCACCTCGGTGGCACGGAAGTCCGCCGGGAGGTGCTTCCTCGGCACGGGGGCTGACGCGGCGACCGGGTCCGCGAATCGGACGAGCACGTTCGTGCTCTGGAACTGCGTGAGGACCAGTCGCCCGCCCTCGATGACTGGTTGCGTGTGTGCGTGGTTGACGTGCGCAGTGACGGCGACGACGTTGGTCAAGGGCGTCGTGAGGACCACGTGACGCCCCCAGCGCATCTGGAGCGTCTCGTCGGTGACGAGATGCGGGTGCACGATGCGGGACGCGAAGTACCCGCAGACGAACAGCACTCCCCAGACCGTGAGGACGAGCATGACGAGCCGTAGCCACACCCAGGGCACCAGGAGGTGCGCGACCACCAGCTCCACGATGCTCACACCGATCATCACCGCAGGGAACGCCATCGTCCCTCGGGTGTAGCCGAACCAGGCGGCCCCCGGAGGAACCTTGCGCTTCCGGCGGGCGGCGAGCACCAGACTCCCGAACGCCCTGAGCTCGGCGACGGCAGGACGCAGCAGCGGCTCCTCGGCCACGAGCCTGTCGAGCACCCCCGTCTCGGACGTTCCGTCCTCGCGGCCACGACGCCGGAAGCGCAGCACCGAGACCGTCACGAGCGCGATGACCATCGGCAGCTCGATCATCAGGAACAGGCGCAGAGCCGTGCCGCCGCTGACCGCGCCGACGCGGTTCAGCACCAGCAACGTGAGAACGACCACGATCGTGAGCACGGCTTGCGCCCGATGTGTCGCTCTCCACCAGTCCCGTCTCTGCGCCACGCGTCCAGTCTCAACTATGACGCTGCGTCGTAGTCAAGATCCCGCCGAGAGCCGACCGCCTGCGGCGCCGGGACCCGCAGGGCGTCGTCGGACCGGTCATGGCTGGCGGCGGAACGACGAAGGCCACGTCCGATCCCTGTGCGGGATCTGACGTGGCCTTCGACCGTTGACGGGTGGAGCTGAGGGGACTCGAACCCCTGACCCCCTGCATGCCATGCAGGTGCGCTACCAGCTGCGCCACAGCCCCGTGGATCTGCGAAGATCCTGGTCAAACACTGGATGAACACTCCCCCGACCGGTTTCCCGTCCTGCGGAGCGTCGCTAGTCTACGCAGAAACCGGCTCCAGATTCCAATCCGGTCCCGCGTTCCACTCGTCGAGCGGGAACCCGGCGCCGACGTTGTGCGCCACGAGGCGCCACGCGGGCGTCGCGGCGGGGGCGGAGCGGTGCAGGTGGGACCAGTGGACGTTGTGCAGGCCGGAGATCCCGCGCCAGCCCTCGGGGTCCAGCCCGAGCAGCGCGGTGACGGCGAGCGTGATCGCGGCGCCGTGGGACACGACGACGAGCGTGTCGTCGTGCTCCAGGGCCTCGACGTGCTCGGTGACGGCCTCCACGAGGCGCGCCGCGACGGCGGCCTTGGTCTCGGCGCCCGCGCGCGTGGGCTCCTCGCCCCGGCGCCACGCCGCGTACTCCTCGGGCCACCGCTCGGCGATCTCCGGGCCCGTGAGCCCCTCCCACTCCCCGAAGCCGCGCTCGCGCAGTCGAGGGTCGAGCTGGACGTCCGCGCCGATCGCGCCCGCGTACGCGCGCGCGGTGTCGGTGGCGCGCACGAGGTCCGACGCCACGACGCGCGTCGCGCGGTGCGCGCTCGCGAGCGCCTTCGCGCCGTGCTCGGCCTGCCACTGCCCGACGCCGTCGAGCGGGATGTCGACCTGGCCCTGCAGGCGCATCGTGGCGTTGTACGCCGTCCGGCCGTGGCGCAGGAGGACGAGCGTGCCGGCGCTCACGCCAGGGGCTCCCCCGAGAGGCGGATGGCGCCGTCGCCGCGGGTCGTGTCGTCGGCATCGTCGGCCGCGCCGTCGCCGCCGCGCGCGTCCTCGGGGAGCTCGACGACGGGGCAGTCCTTCCACAGGCGCTCGAGCGCGTAGTAGACGCGGTCCTCCGAGTGCTGCACGTGCACGACGACGTCGCCGAAGTCGACGAGGACCCAGCGGGCCTCCTGCTTGCCCTCGCGGCGGATCGGCTTGGACCCCGCCTTGAACATCGCCTCCTCGACCGCGTCGACGATCGCCGAGACCTGGCGCTCGCTCGACCCGGACGCGATGAGGAACACGTCGGTGAGGACGAGCTGCTCGCTCACGTCGAGCGCGATGATCTCCTCGGCCTTGCGGTCGGACGCCGCCCGCGCCGCGATGACGGCGAGCTCTACGGCTCGTTCGGTGGCAGTCACGTGTCTCCGTTCGTGGTGCGGCCGCTCAGCGGCCGGTGTCGAGGGTGCCGGGGTCGTCCCACGTCGGCACGACGGTCGCCGAGGCGCTCGTGTCCTCGGTGGCGAGACCCGGGTCGTCGCGCGAGACGAGCGTCCACACGAGCAGGCCGAGGACGAACGCCACGGCGACGAGGATGAGGTAGTGCAGCCACGTGTACGAGGGACCGCGCGGCTCGTCGTCGAGGTCGTCGTCCGCCTCGTCGTCGATCTCGTCGGCGCGGCCGCGCACCCGGGGGAAGAGGTCGTCGGACGAGCCGCCCGCGGCGGCGGGTGCCGCGGCCGCCGTCTCGCGCACGCCGCCGAACGGAGACGCGGGCCCGCGGCCCGCGCCCGCCGGCTCGGGCGCCGACCCGGACGTGATCGCCGACCACGGGAGCGCGGCCCCCGGTGCCTCGGCAGGCGCGGCCGCAGCGGGCGGAGCCGCGGGTCGCGTGGCGGCCGGCGTGCGCTCGGGCGCGGGCGCCGCGGTCGCGCCCCACGGCGACGGGGCGGGTGCGGGAGCCGGCGTGGCGGGGGGCGCGGCAGGTGCTGCCGCGGGGGCCGAGAAGGCAGACAGCCGCTGCGGCTGGGCAGGCGGCGCCTCGGGCGCTCCGACCCGGCCGACCGGTGCGGCACCGAACCCACCCACGGGGGCGGACGGCGTCGCGGGACGGACGGGGCCGGTGGCACCCGGCGCGGCGGGCCGCGGCGTGCCCGCGGGCGGGCGGGAGCTCGTGCGCGTCGGCACCACGGGCGTCGGAGCCGGCGGGCGGATGGCGACCCGCTCCGCGGTCTCCTGGACCGGGGTGAGGCGGCCCGTCTCGTCGAGGCCCCGCATGCCGCCCGAGGCGGCCGGAGGACGGACGACGGACGGCTGCGACGGGTAGTCCGTCGGGCCGGTCGTCTCGCGCAGGGTGCGGCGCGACGGCGGCGGTGTCGCCGGAGCGGCGGGCCGCGCCGGGGCAGGCTGCTGCCACCCGCCGGCGCCGGGCGCCGGGGCGGGTGGAGGCGTGCCGGGCTGCGCGGACCGCTCGGCCGCGGCCGCCTGCTCGCGCTCGCGCATCTCGCGCCGCGTGAGGGGGCGGACGGGCTGCATGTTGCTGCCGTTGTCACTCATCGTGCTGACCTCGATACAAACCGTGCTTGGCGATGTACTGGACCACGCCGTCCGGAACCAGGTACCACACCGGCTGGCCCGCCTCCGCACGCCGACGGCAGTCCGTCGACGAGATGGCGAGGGCCGGGACCTCGAGCGTGGTGACCACGCCCGGCGGCAGACCCTCGACGCTCAGGCTGTGGCCCGGGCGGGAGACAGCCACGAAGTGTGCCATCTTCCACAGCTCGTCGGCATCCTTCCAGGTCAGGATCTGCTCGATCGCGTCCGCACCCGTGATGAAGAACAGCTCTGCGTCCGGTCGCGCGGCCCGCAGGTCGCGCAGCGTGTCGACCGTGTAGGTCAGTCCCGGCCGGTCGACGTCGACCCGGCTCACCGTGAACCGCGGGTTCGAGGCGGTCGCGATGACCGTCATGAGGTACCGGTGCTCGGCCGGGCTGACGCTCTGGTGCTGCTTGAACGACGGCTTGCCCGTGGGGACGAACACGACCTCGTCGAGGTCGAACCGCGCCGCGGCCTCGCTCGCCGCGACGAGGTGGCCGTGGTGGATGGGGTCGAACGTGCCACCCATCACCCCCAGTCGGGGACGGCGCGGGCTCATCGGGACGTCATCGGTCGCGGGCGCTTCCGTCGTTCGCTACCGGTCAGTGCCGCGTGCCGACGCTGCGGAACGCGTAGGTCACGAGCAGCAGGGCCACGAGCCCGCCGAACCCGAGCAGCCCGTAGGCGAGCGGCGGGATGGGCAGGTGCGACGCGGCCTCGGCGCCTTCCTCGGCGGCCAGCACGACGGCAGAGATCACGACGTCCTCCTCGAAGGTCGTCCCCGGGGCGGACGGTGTCGTGCCGCGGTCCGGGGTGGTGCGGTGGAACGGTACGCCCGCCGGGACCGGCCCGACGGCGGACCGGACGGGCTCCGGTCGCCGACCAGTCTCTCACGACCGCCCGGCGGCCCGGTCCGGCAGGTATCAGGTACTTGCCGACGAAGCACGCGTCACGGACGAACGTGACCGTCGCCGTGCACGACCCATTTCGTCGTCGTGAGCTCGGCCAGGCCCATGGGACCGCGCGCGTGGAGCTTCTGCGTCGAGATGCCGATCTCCGCACCGAGGCCGAACTGGCCGCCGTCGGTGAAGCGCGTCGAGGCGTTGACCATGATGGCGGCGGAGTCGAGCTCGGCGACGAACCGCTCCGAGGACGCGAGGTCGCGCGTGACGATCGCCTCGGTGTGCCCGGACGTCCACGTGCGGACGTGCTCGATCGCGGCGTCGAGGTCGTCGACGACGCGCACGGCGATCTCCGGCGCGAGGTACTCGGTCGCCCAGTCCTCGTCGGTGGCCGCGAGCACCTCGGTGCCCTCGGGCGCGAGACCGGCCGTGCGGTCGTCGCCGTGCAGGACGACGCCCGCCGCGGCGAGCGCCGCGAGGGCGGCGGGCAGGAAGTCGGGTGCGGCGTCCGCGTGGACCAGAAGGGTCTCGGCGGCGTTGCACACGCCCACGCGCTGGGTCTTGGCGTTGAGCAGGATCTCGAGCGCCATGGCGCGGTCGGCGCTCGCGTCGACGTACACGTGGACGTTGCCGACGCCGGTCTCGATGACGGGCACGGTCGACTCGCGCACCACCGTGCGGATGAGGGCGGCCCCGCCGCGCGGCACCAGCACGTCGACGAGCCCGCGCGCGTGCATGAGCGCGACGGCGCCCGGACGCCCGTGGCGGTCGATCGACTGCACGAGGTCGCCGGGCAGCCCCTGCGCCTCGAGCGCGCGGGCGAGCACGCCCACGATCACCTCGTTCGAGCTCGCCGCCGCGGACCCGCCGCGCAGGATCACGGCGTTGCCGCTCTTCAGCGCGAGCCCCGCGGCGTCGACCGTCACGTTCGGCCGCGCCTCGTAGATCATGCCGACCACGCCCATGGGCACGCGCAGCTGGCGCAGGCGCAGCCCGTTCGGCAGCGTCGAGCCGCGCACGACCTCCCCCACCGGGTCCGGCAGGCCGGCGAGCGCCCGCAGCGCGTCGGCGATCGCGACGATGCGCGGGCCGTCGAGCGCGAGCCGGTCGAGCAGGCCCTCGCTCATGCCGTTCGCGCGCTCGCGCGCGAGGTCGACCGCGTTCGCGGCCACGATCTCGTCCGTCGCCGCGACGAGCGCGTCGGCGAGTGCGAGGAGGGCGGCGTCCTTGGTCGCGCGCGTGGCGGTGGCCAGCGTGCGCGAGGCGACCTTGGCGCGGCGCGCGACGTCCTCGACGGCCGTCGCGACGTCGGTCCCGGTGCCGGCTGCGGCCGGACCGGCGGGCTGGGGCTCGGTGGCGCCCGCGACGACGGGCGCGTCCTCGGTGGTGGTCATGGACCGAGCCTACGTCGGTCGGCCTCGCGCCGGGGGCGCCGTCCGACGGCCGGTCAGCGGGCCCGCTTGCGCACCAGGACCAGGTCGTCGCGGTGCACGACCTCGCGGTCGTAGCCCTCGCCCAGCGCGGCGCGCAGCTCGCCCGTAGACCGACCGAGGAGGTCGGGGATGTCGCGGGACTCGAACGCGACGAGCCCGCGGGCGACCACGCGCCCGTCCGACGTCACGAGCTCGACCGGGTCCCCGGCGTCGAACTCCCCCTCGACGGCCGTGACGCCCGCGGGCAGGAGCGAAGCGCGCCCGCCCTGCACGGCCTTCACGGCGCCGTCGTCGAGGACGAGCCGGCCCCGCGTGCGCGCGGCGTGCGCGAGCCAGAGGCGCCTGCGCGTCGTCCGCTTGCCGGTCGCGGCGAACCACGTCCCGACGGCGTCGCCCGCGAGCGCGGCGGCGGCGTTCTGCGCCTTCGTGAGCACCACGGGGATGCCCGTGCCGGTCGCGATGGAGACGGACTCGAGCTTGGTGAGCATGCCGCCCGTCCCGACCGCGCTCCCCCGGCCCGTGACCTCGACACCCTCGATGTCGGCGGGAGAACGCACCTCGGCGATCCGGCGCGTGCCGGGGCGCGACGGCGGGCCGTCGTACAGGCCGTCGACGTCGGTGAGCAGCACCATCGCGTCGGCCCGCACGAGGTGGGAGACGAGCGCGGCGAGGCGGTCGTTGTCGCCGAACCGGATCTCGTCGGTCGCGACGGCGTCGTTCTCGTTGACGATGGGCACGACGCCGAGGTCGAGCAGCCGCTCGAGCGAGCGCTGGGCGTTGCGGTAGTGCCCGCGGCGCACGGTGTCCTCCGCGGTGAGCAGCACCTGTCCGACGCGCAGCCCGTGCCCCGCGAACGCCTCCGTGTAGCGGGCGACGAGCATGCCCTGGCCGACCGAGGCGGTCGCCTGCGCCGTCGCGAGGTCGCGCGGCCGGCTCGCGAGCCCCAGGGGCCCGATGCCGGCGGCGATCGCGCCGGACGTGACCAGGACGACCTGGCCGCCCGCCGCGCGTCGCGCCGCGAGGACGTCGACGAGCGCCCGCAGGGCCGTGAGGTCGAGGTGACCGTCCGCGCCGGTGAGCGAGGACGAGCCGATCTTCACCACCACGCGGTGGGCGGAGGCGATCTCGGAGCGGGAGGACAGCGCGTTCACGCGTCCCATCATCGCCGCCGGACGGTCGCGGGCGCGCAGGATTTCACGGACCAGGACGCCCCGGACCGGTTGTGGGCGGGAAATGGGCCCGGTCCCCTCGTGGGGACCGGGCCCATTTCCCGCCCACAACGGATATCCGCGTCAGTCGGCGTCGGGGTCCGTCCAGGTGCCGGCCTCGCGCTCGGTCCACAGCTCGCGACGCGCCTCGGCCTTGGCGTCCATGCGCTCGTGGTGCTCGCGACGCTTCTCCGAGCGCGTCGGGCGCAGGCGCTCGTCGAGGCGGTTGTCGGAGCCGCGCGGGCCGCCGAGCAGCTCGGAGCCGGTCATGAGCGTCGGCTCCCAGTCGAACACGACGGCGTTGGCGTCGGTGCCGATGCGCACCTCGTCGCCCCCGACCGCCCCGGCGGCGAAGAGCTTCTCCTCCACGCCCAGGCGGGCGAGGCGGTCGGCGAGGTAGCCGACGGCCTCGTCGTTGCTGAAGTCCGTCTGGCGCACCCACCGCTCGGGCTTGGCGCCGCGCACCTCGAACCAGTAGTCCGTGGCACCGCCCTTGCGCGTGACGGTGAAGCCGGCCTCGTCGACCGCCCGTGGGCGCAGCACGACGCGCGTCGGCTCGGGCGCGGGCGCCTCGGCCCGGGCCTTCTCGACGAGCTCGGCGAGCGCGTAGGTCAGCGGGCGCAGGCCCTCGTGGCTGGCCGTCGAGATCTCGAACACGCGCAGGCCGCGCGCCTCGAGGTCGGGCTTGACGAGGTCGGCCAGCTCGCGCGCCTCGGGCACGTCGATCTTGTTGAGCACGACGAGCCGCGGTCGCTCGGTGAGCGGCACGCGGCCGCCCTCGATGTCGAGGTCCTGCGCGTAGGCGGCGAGCTCCGCCTCGATGACGTCCAGGTCGCTGATCGGGTCGCGACCCGGCTCGAGCGTCGCGCAGTCCAGGACGTGCACGATCACGGCGGTGCGCTCGATGTGGCGCAGGAACTCGAGCCCGAGGCCCTTGCCCTCGCTCGCGCCCGGGATGAGGCCCGGGACGTCCGCGACGGTGAACCGGGCAGAACCCGCCTGCACGACGCCGAGGTTCGGCACGAGCGTCGTGAACGGGTAGTCGGCGATCTTGGGCCGCGCGGCCGAGATCGCGGCGACGAGCGACGACTTGCCGGCGCTCGGGTACCCGACGAGCGCGACGTCGGCGATCGTCTTCAGCTCGAGGACGACGTCCCGCTCCTCGCCCGGCTCCCCCAGCAGCGCGAAGCCGGGTGCCTTGCGGCGCGGCGACGACAGCGCGGCGTTGCCGAGCCCGCCGCGACCGCCCTCGGCGACGACGTACTCCGCGCCGTCGCCCACGAGGTCGGCGAGGACGGCGCCGTCCGCCGTCTTGACGACGGTGCCGTCCGGCACGCGCAGGACGAGGTCCTCGCCGTTCGCGCCGTCGCGGTCGTCGCCCATGCCCTGGGTGCCCGACGTCGCGTGCCGGTGCGGCGAGTGGTGGTACTCCAGCAGCGTGGTGGTCTGCGCGTCGACGACGAGGCGCACGGTCCCGCCGTCCCCGCCGTTGCCGCCGTCGGGGCCCGCGAGCGGCTTGAACTTCTCGCGGCGGACCGAGGCGCACCCGTTCCCGCCGTTGCCGCCGGAGACGTGCAGGACGACACGGTCGACGAAGCTGGCCATGGAACGATCCTCTCAGAGGTGGGTGTGCGAGAAACAGCAGGAGGGGCGCACCGCGTCGGTGCGCCCCTCCTGCTCGAAGCCTGTGGCTGTCGCTCAGCCCTCGACGGCGACGATGTCGATGACCTTGCGGCCACGACGCGTGCCGAACTGGACCGCACCGGCGGCCAGGGCGAACAGCGTGTCGTCCTTGCCGCGGCCGACGTTCTCACCGGGGTGGAAGTGCGTGCCGCGCTGGCGGACGATGATCTCGCCCGACTTGACGACCTGACCGCCGAAGCGCTTCACGCCGAGGCGCTGGGCGTTGGAGTCGCGACCGTTGCGCGAGGAGCTCGCGCCCTTCTTGTGTGCCATGACGAACCTGCTTTCGTGCTGGTTGCTGAGGGAGGGTGCCGGTCGGCGCGGGGCGGCCCGTGGCCGCTACCTCGCGCCGGGCGAGATCACTTGATGCCGGTGACCTTGAGGCGGGTCAGCTGCTGACGGTGACCCTGACGACGGCGGTAACCGGTCTTGTTCTTGTACCGCAGGATCGTGATCTTCGGACCCTTCTCGTCCCGCACGACCTCGGCGGTGACCTTGACCTTCGCGAGCTTCGCCGCGTCGGTGGTCACCTTCTCCCCGTCCACCAGCAGGAGAGCGGGCAGCTCGAGGGACTCACCGACCTTGGCGGACACCCGGTCCACCACGACGATGTCGCCGACGGAAACCTTCTCCTGACGGCCACCGGCCTTGACGATCGCGTACACCACGTTGCTGCTCATCTCTCTTAGTCTTGGCGTGCTCGTCACGGCGAGTTCGTCTTGGAGACTCCGGCCACGCCGCGGCGTGCGAGTGCGAGTCGTCCGTGGGCACACGGGACCGGCGCGCCTGGGCGCGCCGACGTTCAAGAGTACGGAAATCGGCTGGGCAGGTCAAATGGCGCGGGCGGCGACCGCGCGAACGATCCCCGCGCGCGACGGCCCCGTCCCGCGGTCTGCCGACCGCCGTCTCACTCGAGGACGAACGTGACCTCGAGGACGACCTGCCAGGTCGTGATGCGCCCGTCGACGACGTCGACCTTCTGCTCTTTGACCCACGCGCCCGAGACGTTACGCAGCGTGCTCGCCGCGCGCTCGACGCCGATCCTCACGGCGTCCTCGAAGCTCGTTTCCGACCGCGCGCTGATGTGCGTGATCCGTGCCACCGTGCCGCTCATGCCGGGCTCCCCCGTCCGGGGCGGGCGCACCGACGCGCCCGCGCACCCGTCGAGCATCCCGCCGCGTGCGGGCCCTCGCCACCGGGACGGCCTCGCGCGCGGGACGTCGTCCCGCGTCGCGACCGCCACGACGGGGGGCGGGCGGCGCGCGGGCGTGCCTACGCTGGCGGTGGAGGTGGTCGCATGCGCCCGGCACGCCCGCCCGACGGCACCCGCCGTCGCGGGCACGACGACGCCGTCGCCGCCGCGATGCGCGCCGTCGACCGCCGCGCGTTCCTCCCCCGCGCGCAGCGGCGCTGGGCGGGCCAGGACCGCCCGCTCGCCATCGGGCACGGCCAGACCAACTCGCAGCCCTCGACCGTCGCGGCGATGCTGCGGCTGCTCGACGTCGCGCGCGGGGCGCGGGTGCTCGACGTCGGTTCCGGCTCCGGGTGGACGACGGCGCTGCTCGCCGTCCTCGTGGGGCCCACGGGACACGTGCTGGGCGTCGAGCGCGACCCCGACCTCGCTGCGTGGGGCGCGGCGAACCTCGCGTCGACACGCACCCCGTGGGCCCGCATCGTGACCGCGTCGCGCGGCACGCTCGGCACGCCGGGCGAGCGCTACGACCGGATCCTCGTGTCCGCCGCGGCCGACGCGCTCCCCCAGGCGCTCGTCGAGCAGCTCGCGCCGGGCGGCCGGATGGTCGTCCCGGTCCGGCACACGATGGTGCTCGTCGAGGCCGAGCCCGGCACTCCTGGCGCGTCCGGCCCGGCCGGGGAGCCCGGCGGCGTCCGGCTCAGCGAGCACGGCTCCTACTCGTTCGTCCCGCTCGTCGAGGACCCGCCCGGCTGAGCGCGCCACGGGGGCGCCGGCAGGTGCGCGCGGCAGCGGGCCTCGTAGCTCTCCGCGCCGCCGACGTGGGCGGCGACGGGGACCAGCGGGTCCCGGGGTCCGTCGCCCGCCGCCGTCGCCTCCGGGGCCACCCGCACGTGGAACGCCGCGTCCTCGCCGCACACCGCGCACACCGCGGTGAGCTTGTCGACGCGCTCGGCCAGCGCCGCGAGAGTGGGCAGGGGTTCGAACGGGCGTGCGTCGAACGTCACGTCGAGACCGGCGACGACGACCACGAGCCCGTCGTCGGCGAAGCGCTGCACGACGTCGACCAGGTCGGGCCCGAAGAAGTGGGCCTCGTCGACCGCGACGAGGTCGAGCGGGCCGCCGTCGTGCACCAGGCGCGCGAGGTCGGCCGCGTCGCGGGCCGTCCGCGACGGGATCGCCAGACCGGAGTGCGAGCTCACCGTGCCCGTCCCGCGCCGGGTGTCGAGGACGTGGCCGACCACCTCGACCCGTCGCCCCGCGACCTCGGCGCGGCGGACCCGACGGAGCAGCTCCTCGGTCTTGCCCGCGAACATCGGGCCGCACACCACCTCGACCCGCCCGCCCGCGCGGGGCGAGGCGGCGGGGAGTCGCGCGGCGCCGCTCATGCGAGCAGTGAACCATCCCGACGCCGGCACCGCGCGACGCGGGCCGGCGCCCGCCGGTCAGCGGTGCCGGGCCGACCCGTTCGACGACGGACGGACGGGGAGCGGCTTGGGCTCCCCCGCCGGGCCGAGCACCGAGACGCGGTCGGGCGCACCCGGGCGCGCGACGTCGCGACGGCTGAGGAGCGTGGTCCCGGTGGACCCGGGGCTCTCGGCGTCGGAGGCACGGCCCGCGGGCTCCGCGCTCGTCGCCGCCGGGGGCGCGGCGTCTCCGGCGTCCGCCGGTGCGGCAGGGGCCACCGGGGCGGGGGCCGCGTCACGTCGCTCGGCCTCGCGCGCCGGCTCCGCGACCGGCGCGACCGCGGCGATCCCGGCGAGGCCTGCCCCGCCGACGCCCGGGACGGAGCGCACGAGCGGGAGCTCGCGCGTGCCGGTGCCCGCGGGGCGTGCCGGCTCCTGGGTCGGCGACGGGGGCCGCTCCTGGGCTCGCTCCTGGGCCCGCTCCCGTGCCGGCTCGTCCTCGGCGTCGCGCTCCCCCGCGGGCGCGGCGGGAGCCGGCGGGGTCGCGGTCTCGCGTCGTGCGGGCGCGGGCGGGACGACGTCGGCCGCCCGGGTGCGACGGGCACCGGGCGCCGGGTCCGCGGGCAGGATGCCGCGGTTGAGCTCGCCGTAGGGCACGTGGACCGACGGGGCGACGCGTCGCGCCGCCTCGACGACGGCGCGCTGGTCGTCGAAGAAGATGTGCGGGCGCAGCACCTCGAGCACGCCGTCCTTGTCCACGCCACCCAGGAAGAACGCGTCGTCGACGGTCACGCCCCAGGAGGACAGCGTCGCGACCGCGCGCTCGTGGGCCGGGGCCGAGCGCGCCGTGACGAGCGAGACGTGCACGCGCGGCTGGTACGACGCGTCGGCCGCGTGCCGCTCGCGCTCGACGACCTGGACGCGGTGGATGCCGACGAGGAGCTCGCGCAGCGGGCCGCGCCCGAGCGGGACGTCGGCGTTGAGCTCCTCGTGCTCGCGGAACGAGGCGAGGCCCCCGTCCTGGAAGTGGCGCTCGGACGAGTCGTCCGCGAGCACGCCGTCGAAGTCGAACGCGATGCGCAGCTCGTCGCCCGCCTCGTCCGCGAACGTCGGGTCCAGCACGTACCCCGCCGGGAGGCCGAGGTCGACCGCGTCGCGCACGGAGCGCTCGTCGGCCGAGAGGAACAGGTCGACGTGCAGCGGGCGGATGAACTCGTGCGGGCTGCGGCCCTGGCGGAAGACGGCGCGCGTGATGTCGAGGTCGTGGTGCCGGATCGAGCGCATGACCCGCAGGCCCGTCTCCGGCGAGTTGCGCGACATGACGATGACCTCGACGAGCGGGTCGTCCGCCGCCGGCGCCAGGTCGTTCAGCGCGAGCAGGCGGCGCACGAACCCGAAGGCGACGCCCGGGGCCAGCGCGTCGTCGCGGTGACGCTCCTGGAAGTCGCGGTACGCCGCCTCCCCCTGCGTGCGGAACACGCGGTCGGACTCGGTGAGGTCGAACAGTGCGGAGGAGGCGACGCCGACGACGAGGCGGCCCGAGAGGTCGTAACCCATGGCGGCATGATGCCAGGTGCAGGTGACGGGGGCGAAGACGCCGCCGAGCCGATCACGAGCCGGTCAGGCCCGGGCGGCCCACTCCCGGCGCAGGACGCCCAGGACGACGGCGTCGTACCGTACGCCGTCGACGACGCGCGCGTCGCGGAAGCGGCCCTCCTCGACGAGGCCGAGCGCCCGGCCGGCGCCGAGCATCGCGGCGTTCCCGGACCACGTGGCGAGGTCGAGGCGGACCCAGTCCGTCACCGAGAACAGGTAGGTGATCCACGCGCCGAGCGCGTCGCGGCCCAGGCCGCGGCCGCGCACCGCGGGGTCGTAGAGGCCGATGCCGACGCGCGCCCACTGCGTCTCGGCCGACTCCCAGTACCAGGAGCACGTCCCGACGAGCCGGTCCTCCTCGTCGGCGACGACGACGCGCCGCGGCGGGAGGCCGTCGTCGTCCAGCCCGCCCGGGCGGGCTGCCTGCGCGGCGGCGGCGTGCGCGAGCCGCGCGACCGCCGCGTCGGACGCGGCGTCGTCGGGCACGGGGTAGTACGGCCCGTCCCACCGGTGCCACTCGTGCTCCGGACGCAGCCACGCGCGGTACGCGGCGAGGTCCTCCGCGCGCCACCCGCGCAGGCGGGAGCGGGCCCCGGCGGCGTACAGCGGCACGCCGCCGGGTGCTGCCCGGGTCACTCCTCGCCGGGCTCCGCGTGCGCGTCGTCGCCGGGGGCCGGCGCGGGGTCCGCGCCGTCGTGGTCGTGCTCGTGGGCGTGCGCCGCGGCCGCGGCGATCGTCGCGAGCGTGGCCTTCACGGCCGCACGCGCCTCGGAGGTGACCTCCGGCAGCACCGGGACGGCCGCCTGCGGGAGCGTGATCGCGGTGTCCTTGGCCGCCGCGGCGCCGGAGCCCGACCCTCGCTTGCGGCGCGACCGGGAGCGACCGGCCTCGGCCGGCTCCTCGACGGCGGGGCTGCTGCCCGTGCCGCTGCCGCTGCCGTGGTCGTGACCCCCGCGACCGTTGCCGCCCGACTTCTCGATCGGGTCGGTGTGCACGATGAAGCCGCGCCCGTGGCAGTGCTCGCACGTCTCGCTGAACGCCTCGACCAGGCCCTGGCCGACGCGCTTGCGCGTCATCTGCACGAGCCCGAGCGACGTGACCTCGGCGACCTGGTGCTTGGTGCGGTCGCGACCCAGGCACTCGACGAGACGGCGCAGCACGAGGTCGCGGTTGGACTCGAGCACCATGTCGATGAAGTCGATGACGATGATGCCGCCGATGTCGCGCAGCCGGAGCTGGCGCACGATCTCCTCGGCCGCCTCCAGGTTGTTGCGCGTCACCGTCTCCTCGAGCGTGCCGCCCGAGCCCGTGAACTTGCCGGTGTTGACGTCGACCACGGTCATCGCCTCGGTGCGGTCGATGACGAGCGAGCCGCCGGAGGGCAGCCAGACCTTGCGGTCCATGCCCTTGGCGAGCTGCTCGTCGACACGGTGCACCGTGAAGACGTCCTGCGTGCCCGTCCACTTCGAGACGCGCTCGCGCAGGTCCGGGGCGAGCTCCTCGACGTACGTCGAGATCTCGCTCCACGCCCCGTCGCCCTCGACGACGAGCGAGCTGAAGTCGTCGTTGAAGATGTCGCGGACCACGCGGATCGCGAGGTCGGGCTCGCCCTGGAGCAGGGCGGGGGCCGACGCGGTCTTCGACTTCTTCTCGATGGCCTCCCACTGGCCGCGCAGGCGCTCGACGTCGGCGCGCAGCTCCTCCTCGCTCGCGCCCTCGGCCGCGGTGCGCACGATGACGCCCGCGCCGTCGGGCACGACCTCCTTGAGGATCTTCTTGAGGCGGTTGCGCTCGGTGTCGGGGAGCTTGCGGCTGATGCCCGTCATGCCGCCGCCCGGGACGAACACGAGGTAGCGGCCCGCGAGCGTGATCTGCGACGTGAGACGCGCGCCCTTGTGCCCGATCGGGTCCTTGGTCACCTGCACGAGCACGGAGTCGCCCGACTTGAGCGCCTGCTCGATGCGTCGCGGCTGGCCCTCGAGCCCGGCCGCGTCCCAGTTGACCTCGCCCGCGTACAGCACCGCGTTGCGGCCCTTGCCGACGTCGATGAACGCGGCCTCCATGCTGGGCAGCACGTTCTGGACCCGGCCCAGGTAGACGTTGCCCGCCATGGACGCCTGCGACTGCTGGGAGACGTAGTGCTCGACGAGCACGCCGTCCTCGAGCACCGCGATCTGCGTGCGGCCCGCGCGCTCGCGCACGACCATCGACCGCTCGACCGACTCGCGGCGCGCGAGGAACTCCGCCTCCGTGATGATCTGGCGGCGGCGACCGGCGTCGCGCCCCTCGCGGCGGCGCTGGCGCTTCGCCTCGAGGCGCGTCGAGCCCTTGAGCGCCGTGACCTCGTCGGCCAGGCTGCGCTCGCGCGGCCGCGAACGGGTCGAGGAGCTCTCGCCGCTCTCGCCCCGCCCACCGCGGCGGCGGCGACGCCGACGACGGCTGCCGCCCGCCTCGTCCTCGCCGGGCTCGGCGTCGGCAGACTCGTGCTCGGGCTCGTCGGCCTCGGCGGCCGCGCCGGAGTCGGCCGGCTCGTCACCCCCGGCGGGGGCCTCGTCGTTCTCGTCCTGCTCGCGACCGGTGTCCGGGCGACCGCGACGACCGCGGCCACCGCGGCGACGACGGCGACGGGGACCGGACTCCGCGTCGTCGGACGCGGCCTGGTCCTCGGCGGCGTCGGGCTCGGCCTCGTCCAGGTCGGCGAAGTCCTCCGGGCCGAACGCGTCGTCGGGGAGCTCGATCCCCTCGGCGACGAGCTCCGACTCGATGGCCTCGATCTCCTCGACGGCGGCAGCGTCCTCGCCCGTGAGGGCGACCTCGACCGTCACGTCCTCCGTGCGCTCCGCCGCCACCGGGGCGGCGGCGGACTCCTTCGGGGCCCGCTCGCGCGGCTCGGCCGCGACAGGGGCCGGCTCGGCCACGGGGGTCGGCTCGACGTGGCGCGGCGGACCCGCCGGGCTCTGGGCCCGGCGCGGACGACGCGGCGCGGCCGCGGGGTCGGGCGCCTGGAAGAGCAGGGCGGTCGTCGCGAGCCGCGGCGTGCTCGTGCCCGCGCCGGTGGCCGCGGGCGAGACGGGGGTCTCGGGTGCGGCCGTGGGCGCCGGAGCGTCGCTCGCCGCCGTCTCGACCGCCTGCTGCGGCTCGGTCGCGGCCTCGGCGGGGGCGGTCTTCGAGGTGGCGCGGCGCGAGCGGCGCGCGGGCTTCTTGGGCGTCTCCTCGGTGGCCGGCGCGTCCGGCTCGACGGGCGGCGCGGTGGCCTCGGCGACGGCGGGCGCGGCGTCGTCGGCCGTCGTGACCGGAGCCTGCGCGTCAGCGACCGTCGCGGCCGGGGTCGTCGCGGCCGGGGCCTTCGCGGTCGGGGTCTTCGCGGTCGGGGCGCCGGCCGCGGAGGTCGCGCGGCGCGAGCGGCGCGCGGGCTTCTTCTCCGCGGGAGCCTCGGACACGGCCTGCGCGGGCTCGGTCGGCCCGGCGGTGTCCACCGCGGACGCCTCGGGCGCGGCGGGGGCCTCGGGCGCGGCGTCCGCCGGGGCCACCTTGCGCGTCGTCCGGGTGCGCTTGGCCTTGCGCGGCGCGTCGGGGGCGCCGAGCAGCGCGTCCGCGTCCGGGCCGGTCGTCGCGGGCGCTGCCGGCTCCACGGCGGGCGGCGCGCTCAGCCCGAACTCGGAGAGCACGTCGAGCGGGGCGTCGGCGGGAGCCGGGGCGGCCTTCGTGGCGCCGCCCTGGGCGCGGCGCGCGGTGCGCGCGCGGCCCTTCGGCGCGGGCGTCCCCGGCGCGGTCTCGGCACCGGAGGACGCGGCGCCGGCGACCACCGGTGCGTCTGCGGGCACCGCCGTGTCTGCGAGCACCGCCGTGTCTGCGGGCACCGCTGCGTCAGCGACGGTCGCCGCGGGGGCCTCGGCCGCGTCCGTGGCAGGCTCGACGGGCGCGGACGTGGTCCGGGTCGCGCGGCGCGAACGGCGCGCGGGCTTCTTCTCGGCCGCCTCGGGACCGGGGGGCACGTCGGCCGCGGGAGCCGCGTCGGCGGGCGCCGCGGGGGTCTCGGCGGGGACGGTCGCGCCCTCGTCCGGCACGGCCGGCGTCTGGGGCGGGGCCGCGCTGCGCGTCGCGCGGCGGCGGGCGGGCTTGCGCCCGGTGGTGGTCGGGCTCTCTGCCCGGTCCTGGGTCGCGGCGGCGTCCGCCGTCGACTCTGAGGGGGTGCTGTCGGAGGTGCTGTCGAGCGTCACGCGTCGTGCTCCTGCTGCCACAGGGACCGCCCCGCACCGTGCGGCCCCTCGGGGCGGTCGGTCGTCGCTCGTGACGAGCGCACCGGAGCGCGTCGTCCGGCGACGGAAGTCGTCGGCCACGGCCGCGGTCCGCGTGCGCGGCGCGGGCGCCTGCCACCGGGCCCTTCGCCCCGGTCGGCGCTCCGACTGCCGCGGTCCGCTGGTGCCGCGATCTCGTGCTCGTCGGGAGGGCGATGCGGTGCCCACCCGGCTCCGCCCAGTATCGCACAGGGGCGCGAACGAACCTCGGCGACACGCACCGCCGACCGGGCCACCGGTCCCGCCCGGTCGGGACCATGGTCCCGATCGCTTGTGAACATAGTCACAAGCGGCGTGTTTTCAGTACTTCGCGTCATCTCCCGGCCCGTCGATGGGGCAGATTGGGACCAGCGCCGACCTGCGGCGGCCCTCCCCGGACCGCCGCGACCGGTGCCTCGCCCAGCACCTCCCCCTGAAGCCCGCCGACCCCGTCGGCCCCCCGAGGAGCGCACGTGGAAGCCCTGGATCTCGCCCGGTGGCAGTTCGCCATCACGACCGTCTACCACTTCATCTTCGTCCCGCTGACGATCGGGCTGGCGCCGCTCGTCGCGATCATGCAGACGGCCTGGGTGCGCACCGGCAACGAGCGGTGGCTGCGCCTGACCAAGTTCTTCGGCAAGCTCCTGCTCATCAACTTCGCCCTCGGCGTCGTCACCGGCATCGTGCAGGAGTTCCAGTTCGGCATGAACTGGAGCGAGTACTCGCGCTTCGTCGGCGACGTGTTCGGCGCGCCGCTCGCGATGGAGGCGCTCGCCGCGTTCTTCATCGAGTCGACGTTCCTCGGCCTGTGGATCTTCGGGTGGGACCGCCTCAACAAGAAGGTGCACCTCGCGTGCATCTGGGCCGTGGCGATCGCGACCAACCTCTCCGCGTTCTTCATCCTCGCCGCGAACTCGTGGATGCAGCACCCGGTCGGCGCGATCTTCAACCCCGAGACCGGGCGCGCGGAGATGAACGACATCGGCGCCGTCCTCACGAACAACACCCTCTGGGCCGCGTTCCCGCACCAGATCACGGCGACCTTCCTCACCGCGGGCACGTTCGTCACCGGCATCGCCGCGTGGTGGATGGTCCGGCTGGTCCGCACCAAGAAGGCGGAGAACGTCGAGCTCGCGCGGGACGTCTACCGCCCGGCCGTCACCCTCGGCGTCATCGCCATGCTCGTCGGCGGGCTCGGGGTCGCCGTCTCCGGCGACATCCAGGGCAAGATCATGTACGAGCAGCAGCCCGGCAAGATGTCCTCGGCCGAGGCGCTGTGCCAGGGGCAGGAGGGCGCCGCGTTCTCCATCCTCACGATCGGCGACCTGTCCAACTCGTGCGAGAACGTCACGCACCTCATCGAGATCCCCGGTCTCGCGTCGTACCTCGGCACCGGCCACTTCTCCGGTCCCGAGTCCTACCTGCCCGGCGTCGAGGACGTCCAGGAGCAGATGACCGAGCGCTACGGCGACGTCACCGCCGCCGGCGACCCGGTCACGTACACGCCGAACCTCGCGATGACCTACTGGTCCTTCCGGCTCATGATCGGCATGGCCGCCGGCTCCGTGCTCCTCGCGCTCATGGCGCTGTGGCTCACCCGCAAGGGCCGTGTCACCGACAACGTGTGGTTCGCGCGCGTCGGGCTCATCGCCATCCCCATGCCGTTCCTCGCGAACTCGTTCGGCTGGATCTTCACGGAGATGGGCCGCCAGCCGTGGGTCGTCGCCCCGAACCCCACGGGCATCGACCAGATCCGCCTGCTCACCGAGCGGGGCGTGTCCACGGTGGTGAGCCCCGGCGTCGTCCTCACGTCGATGATCGTCTTCACGCTCCTGTACGGCGCGCTCGCGGGCGTCTGGTTCACGCTCATGCGCCGCTACGCGATCGAGGGGGTACCGCTGGTGGTGCACGACGAGTCGCCCGAGGCGCAGGAGCCGCCCGACGACGGCACCGAGGCCGCAGACCGCCCGCTGTCCTTCGCGTACTGACGCGCCCGGACCCGTCCAGAATCTCAGGAGGACACCACCGTGGATCTCGCCGTCGTCTGGTTCGTGCTCATCGCGGTCCTGTGGACCGGCTACCTCGTGCTCGAGGGCTTCGACTTCGGGGTCGGCATGCTGCTGTCGATCCTCCCGCGCGGTGACAAGGAGCACCGCGAGAAGGAACGCCGCGTCCTCATCAACTCCATCGGCCCCGTGTGGGACGGGAACGAGGTCTGGCTGCTCACCGCGGGCGGCGCGACGTTCGCCGCGTTCCCCGAGTGGTACGCGACCCTCTTCTCCGGCTTCTACCTGCCGCTCCTGCTCATCCTCGTCGCGCTCATCGTGCGCGGCGTGGCGTTCGAGTACCGCGGCAAGATCCGCGACGAGGGCTGGGCGCGCCGCTGCGACGTCGCGATCCAGGTCGGGTCGTGGGTGCCCGCCGTGCTGTGGGGCGTCGCGTTCGCCAACCTCGTGCGCGGCGTGCAGCTCGACGCCGACCACCAGTTCGTCGGCGGGTTCTTCTCGCTCCTGTCGCCGTTCGCGCTGCTCGGCGGCCTCGTCACGCTCAGCCTGTTCCTGCTGCACGGCTCGGTGTTCGTCGCGCTCAAGACCGACGGCGAGATCCGCGCCCGGGCCCGGCAGCACGCCTCGGTCTTCGGCGTCGCGGCGCTCGTGCTCGCGGGCGGCTGGGCCGTGTGGGCCCAGGTCGCCTACTCCGTCCCGTGGACGTGGGCCGCCGTCGTGCTCGCCGCGGGCGGCCTCGTGGCGGCGCTCGTCGCCAACCGCCGGGGCGCCGAGGGCTGGGCGTTCACCGCCTCCGCGGTGACGATCGTCGCCGCCGTCGTGCTGATCTTCGGGTCGATGTACCCCGACGTGATGCCCGCCGTCGACCCGGCGAACTCGCTGACGGTGCACGACGCGTCGTCGACCGACTACACGCTCACGGTGATGACCTGGGTCGCGGTGATCCTCACGCCGCTCGTCATCGCCTACCAGTCGTGGACGTACTGGGTGTTCCGCCGCCGCCTGTCGACGAAGGACATCCCGGCGCCCGCGGGCCTCTCGCTCAAGAAGGTCCGCGAGGCGGCGTTCGGCGGGGCGTCGTCGGGCGGCTCGGCCGGTCGCGGCCTCGGGGCCGGCGGGTCGGAAGACGCGTGAAGCCGCTCGACCCGCGGCTCCTGCGCCACGCGCGGGCCGCGCGAGGGTACGTCGTCCTGACGGCGGTGCTCGGGTTCGCCACGGCGGCCCTGGTCGTCGCCCAGGCGGTCGTCCTCGCGTCGGTCCTCGCGCCGGCGATCCAGGGGACGGCCGACCTGGCCGACCTCGGGCCGCGGGTCGGGCTCCTCGCCGCCGTCGTCGCGGCCCGGGCGGCGACGTCCTGGGCCCAGGAGCGGTTCGCGCTGCGTGCCGCGACCCGGACCGTGGCCGAGCTGCGCGAGCAGGTCGTCACGCACGCCGTGGCCCTCGGGCCGCGCTGGCTCGCGTCCGGGCGCGGTCCCGAGGTCGCGACGCTCGCGACGCGCGGGCTCGACGCCCTCGAGCCGTACATGGTGCGCTACCTGCCCCAGCTCCTGCTCGCCGCGACCGTCACGCCCGCGACGCTCGCCGTCGTGCTGGGCCTCGACTGGGTCTCGGCGGTGATCGTCGCCGTGACCATCCCGCTCGTCCCGCTCTTCATGGTCCTCGTCGGGCGCCTCACCGCGGGGACGTCGGAGCGGCGCCTCGTCGTCATGCAGCGGCTCGGCGCGCAGGTGCTCGACCTGCTCGCCGGGCTGCCCACCCTCCTCGCGTTCGGGCGGGCCCGGGGCCCCGAGCGGCGCGTCCGGGCGCTCGGCGAGGCCAACCGGCGCGCGACCATGGGCACGCTCCGGATCGCGTTCCTCTCCGGCATGGTCCTCGAGCTCCTCACGACGCTGTCCGTCGCCGTCGTGGCGGTGGGCGTCGGCCTGCGCCTCGTGCACGGGGGCATGGAGCTCGAGCCCGCGCTCGCGGTGCTCGTGCTCGCACCCGAGGTGTACCTGCCGCTGCGCCAGGTCGGGCTGCACTTCCACGCGTCCACCGACGGCATCGCGGCCGCCGAGCAGGCGTTCGCCGTCCTCGACGAGGAGGCGCCCGAGCCCGGGACCGCGGCCGCCCCGTCCCTCGCGGGAGCCACGCTCGCCCTGCGCGGCGTCAGCGTCCGCGCGGGCGACCGCGACGTGCTCGCCCCGGCCGGCCTCGACCTCACGCTCCGGCTCGGCGGGCCGGGCCGCGTCGTCGCCCTCACCGGACCGAGCGGGGCGGGCAAGACGACGACGGCGCTCGTCCTCCTCGGCCTCGTCCGCCCCGACCGGGGCACGGTCGTCCTGACCGGTCCGGGCGCCGACCCGCTCGACCTCGCCGACGTCGACCCGGCGACGTTCTGGCCGCAGGTGGCCTGGCTCCCCCAGCGCCCGGTGCTCGCCCCGGGGCGTCTGCGCGACGTCGTCGCGGGCGGCCTGCCCGTGACCGACGCCGACCTCGACCGCGCCGCGCGCACCGCCGGCCTCGACGCCGTGCTCGCGACGCTGCCCGACGGCTGGGACGCCGAGGTCGGACGCGGCGGCGTCGGGCTGAGCGTGGGCCAGCGCCAGCGCGTCGCACTCGCCGCGGCCCTGCTCGGCGACCCCGCGCGCGTCCCGCTCGTCGTGCTCGACGAGCCGACGGCCCACCTCGACGCGCGCGGCGAGCAGGTCGTGCTCGACGCCGTGCGGGCGTTCCGCGACCAGGGCCGGACCGTCGTCGTCGTCGCGCACCGCGCCTCGCTCGTCCGCGCCGCGGACGACGTCGTCAAGGTCCGCTCGACGCCGCTCGACGATCCGCCGGCACCCCCGGACGGCGGGTCCGACGACGCGGCCGCGCTCGCCGCGGCCACAGCACCCACACCCGCATCCGCACACGCATCCGCCGAGAGGAGGCACCCGTGACAGGCCCCCGACACCGCCTCGCCGCCGACCCGCTGTGGCGCGCCGTCGCCCTGCTCGACGTGCGCTGGCGCCGCGTCGTGTGGGCCGTCGTTCTCGGCACGCTCTCGCTCGGGAGCGCCGTCGGCCTCGCGGCCGTCGCCGCGTGGCTCATCGCGCGCGCCTCGCAGATGCCGCCCGTCCTCACGCTGTCCGTCGCGGTCGTCGGCGTACGAGCCTTCGGCATCTCGCGCGGCGTGTTCCGCTACCTCGAGCGCCTCGCCTCGCACGACGTCGCGCTGCGCGGCATGGCGGCCCTGCGCGCCAACCTCTACACCGCGCTGGCGGAGGGCTCGCCCGGCGCGCTCGTCGGGCTGCGGCGCGGCGACCTGCTCGCCCGGGTCGGCGCGGACGTCGACGCGGTGGGCGACGTCGTCGTGCGCGCGCTCGTCCCGGCGGGCATCGCGCTGGCGATCTCCGTGGGGTCCGTCGTGCTCGTCGGGGCGTTCCTGCCCGCCGCGGGCGTCGCGCTCGCGCTGTGCCTGCTCCTCGCCGCGGTCGTCGCGCCGTGGCTCTCCGCCCGCTCGGCCCGCGAGGTCGAGGCGCGCGGCGCCGCGACGCGCGCGGCCATGACCGCGACGACGCTCGAGATCCTCGAGCAGTCCGGCCCGCTCGCCGTCTCCGGACGTCTGGGCGCGCGCCTGGACGACCTGCGCGCGACCGACCGCGCCCTCGCCCGGGTGACCGACGACGGCGCCCGGCCCGCCGGGGTCGCGGCCGGGATCGCGGCGCTCGCCGTCGGGCTCGCCGTGCTGGCGTCGCTCCTGCTCGGCATCCCCGCCGTCACGGCCGGGACGCTCGCCCCGGTCGAGCTGTCGGTGATCGTGCTCACGCCGCTCGCCGTGTTCGAGGCCGCCAACGCGCTGCCCGCCGCAGCCGTCCAGCTCCACCGCTCGCGCCAGGCGGCGGCACGCGTCGTCGCGCTCCTCGACGGGTCGGCACCGCGCGCGGCCGCGACGGCCCGCGACCCGGAAGCCCCCGGTGCGGCGGAGGCGTCGCTCGTGCTCGACGGCGCCGCGGCCGGGTGGCCGGGCACGACGCGCGTCGTCGTGGAGGGCGTGGACCTGGACCTTCGTCCGGGTCGCGCCCTCGCGGTCGTCGGGCCCTCCGGCGTCGGGAAGACGACGCTGCTCGCGACCGCCGCGGGGCTCGTCCCCGCGCTCGCGGGCCGGGTGGCGCTCGACGGCGCCGAGGCGAGCGCCCTCCCCCGCGAGGACGCAGCGCGCGGCGTCGTGCTGGTCGCGGAGGACGGGCACGTGTTCGACACGACGGTGCTCGAGAACCTGCGCGTCGCGCGGGGCGACGTGACGCCGGAGGACGCTGCGGCGGCGCTGCGCGACGTCGGGCTGGCCGCCTGGCTGGAGGCGCTTCCCGACGGCCTCGAGACGCTGCTCGGCCCGGACGCCACGACCGTGTCCGGGGGCGAGCGCCGTCGTCTGCTCGTCGCCCGCGCGCTGCTGTCGCCGGCGCCGCTGCTGCTGCTCGACGAGCCGGCCGAGCACCTCGACGCGGCCAGCGCCGACGCGCTCGTGCGGCACCTCGTCGCGACGACGCGCGGACCGGACGGCGGGTCGGCGGGCGAGCCACGACGCGGCGTCGTCCTCGCGACGCACCGGCTGAGTGCGCTCGAGGCGGTCGACGAGGTGCTGCTCCTCGGTGTCCCGGAGGCCACCTCGGGGGACACGGCGGACGCACCGGCGCGGGTCGTCGCGCGCGGGACGCACGCCGAGCTGCTCGGGCTCCCCGCCTACCGGTGGGCGCTCGACCAGGAGGCACCCGCACCGCGGTAGCCGCGAGATCGACCCGTACGGCCGAGATCGGCCCTCGGAGGGCCGATCTGGAGACCGACAGGTCGATCTCGAGGTGTGCGGGTGGCTCAGCCCTCGCCGAGGCGCGCGAGGAACAGCGCCTCGCCGACCGCGAGGTTCTCGATCTCGCTCGGCGCGACCGACTCGTTGGGCGCGTGGATGAGGCACGCGGGCTCCTCGACGCCGAGCAGCACGATCTCCGCGTCCGGGTACTGCCCGGCCAGCACGTTGCACAGCGGGATCGACCCGCCCTGCCCCGCCGTGACCGTCTCGCGCCCGTACGCGTCCGCGAGCGCCGCCGTGAGCGTGTCGAACACGTGGCCGCTCGTGCGGGCTGCGAACGGCTGCCCGACGGCGTCGCGCTCCACGCGCACGCGGACACCCCACGGGGCGTGGGCCTCCAGGTGCGCCACCAGCTTCTCCTGGAGCTCCTGGGCGTCCGAGCCCGGCGGGACGCGCAGGTTGAGCCGCGCCGAGGCGCGGGGCTGGATCGCGGCGGCCGACCCGACGACGCTCGGCGCGTCGATCCCGAGGATCGTCACCACGGGGCGCGCCCAGAGCCGATCGGCGACGCTGCCCGTCCCGACGAGGCGGACGCCGTCGAGCACGCCCGCGTCGTGACGGAACTGGTCCTCGTCGTACGCGACGCCGTCCCACGTCCCGTGCGCGACGGCGTCCGGCACGCCGTCGATCGTCGTGTCGCCGTGCTCGTCGCGCAGGCTCGCGAGCACGGCGACGAGCGCGGCGAGCGCGTCGGGCGCCGCGCCGCCGAACATGCCCGAGTGGATCTCGCCCTCGAGCGCCTCGACGTGCACGACGACGTTCGCCGCACCGCGCAGCGTCACGGTGAGCGTCGGCAGGCCGAGCTCGGCGTTGCCCGTGTCCTGGATGAGCATCGCGTCGGCCGCGAGCGCCCCCGGGTTCGCCTCGACCCACTGGTCGAGACCGCCGGTCCCCTGCTCCTCCGAGCCCTCGACCACGAGGCGGACCCCCACGGGGTAGTCCTCGCCGCCGAGCGCGCGCAGCGCCCGGAGCGCGGTGAGGTGGGTGACGACGTTCCCCTTGCAGTCGGCGGCGCCGCGGCCGTAGAGCCGGCCGTCGCGCTCGGTGAGCTCGAACGGCGGGGTCGTCCACGCGGCGTCGTCGAGGGGCGGCTGCACGTCGTAGTGCGCGTAGAGGAGCACCGTGGGCGCGCCGTCGGGGCCGGGGCGGTGCCCGAGCACGACCTGCGACCCGTCGGGCGTGACCTCGAGACGCGTGTCAATCCCCTCGGCGCGGAAGGCGTCGGCGACCCACTGCGCGGCGCGCTCGCACTCGGCGCGCGGGAAGAGGCGCTCGTCGGCGACGGACGGGATGGCGACGAGCGTGCGCAGGTCGTCGAGCGCGCGGGGCACGAGCTCCCGTACGGCGGCGCGCACCTCCTCGACGTGACCGGCGCCGTCGGGTCGTGCTCCGCTGCCCTGCTGGCTCATGCGTCCTCCTCGGTCGGGCCGCCGTCGGCGCCCTCGGTGGCGTCACTGCCGGGCTCGGTCGTGCGGCCGGGGTCGAGGTCGAGGGAGTCGACGTAGGCGTCGAACGCGTCGAGCTGCTCGGGGCAGTAGACCTCGATGACGAGCCGGTCGCCCGCGAGGCGGCGCTCGTCGAGCACGGACGGACGCAGCCCCGGACCCGCCGCCCCGTTCGCGGCACCGAGGTTCGCGGTCGCCTCGACGAGGGCGGCCGGGTCGGTGCAGAACCCGCCGCCGTCGTCGCCGAGCACGTCGGCGATGGTCTCCTCGCTGAAGGCCGTGATCCCGATCTCGGCGAAGCGGTCGTGCAGCTCCGCCGCCTTCTGCTCGGCCTCGCGCGCGTCGCGGGTGGACCGCACGTTGTCGAAGACGATCAGCATGACCGCGCCGAGCGCGACCAGGAGCAGCGCGGCGGCCGTGTACGTCACCCACCGCTTGGACGAGGCCGGCTCGGGCACGTGCACGGGGACGTGGTCGGGGCGCGTCGAGCTCATGCCGCCTCGCCCTCCCCCGCCTCGTCCGCCGCAGCGATGGCCGCCGCCTCCGGGTCCTTCCAGGACGGCTTGCGCAGCAGGTAGAACAGCGCCGGGACGAGCAGGCCGATGATGCCGAGGCCGCCTCCCACGATGAGCACGTACACCCCGACGTTCCCGCTCGAGAACTGGGCGGGCGGCACGAACCCGATGATCATCGCGGCCACCGACGCGCAGAACCCGACGACGCACAGGAGCGTCAGCGCGGGGGCGCGGTAGCCGCGCGGGTGGTCGGGCGCCCGACGGCGGAGCCGCACGGCCGCGACGAACAGCAGCAGGTACATGACGAGGTACACCTGCGTCGTGATGACGGACAGGATCCAGTAGGCGCTCGACACGTCCGGGATGAACGCGTAGAGGAGCGCGATCCCGGTCGTGATGACGCCCTGCGTGACGAGGATGTTCTGCTGCACGCCGTGCTTGTTGAGGCGCTGGAGGAACGGCGGCAGGTAGCCCTCCTCGCGCGCGACGGTGAGCAGGCCCTTGGACGGCCCGGCCAGCCACGTGAGCATCCCCCCGAGGGACGCCGCGATGAGCATGAGACCGAGGATCGGCGTCAGCCAGCTCACGCCGAAGTTGGCGAAGAACGCGTCGAACGCCTGCATGACGCCCGCGGTGAGGCTGAGCTGGTCGGCCGGGATGACCCAGCTGATGGCGACGGCCGGCAGGATGAAGATGAGGAGCACGAGCCCGATCGCGAGGAACATCGACCGCGGGAACTCCGACGCGGGCTTGCGCAGGCTTGTCACGTGCACCGCGTTCATCTCCATGCCCGCGTAGGACAGGAAGTTGTTGACGATGAGCACGAGGGACGCGAGGCCCGTCCAGGCCGGCAGCAGGTGCTGCGCGTCCATCGGCGCGGCCGACGGGTTGCCCTGACCGAGGAACACGATGCCGAGCACGACGAGGATCGCGGCCGGGATGAGCGTCCCGATGATCAGGCCCCAGCTCGACAGCCCCGCGACCGTCTTGGTGCCCTGCGAGGAGAGCCACACGCCCGTCCAGAAGAGCACGACGATGACGATCGCCACGTACAGCCCGTTGCTCGCGAGGCTCGGGTTGATGACGTACGCGAACGTGCTGGCGACGTACCCGAGCAGGCTCGGGTAGTAGAAGATCGTCATCGCGAACTGGCACCAGATGGCGAGGAAGCCGAGCGGCTTCGACACGCCGTCCGCGACCCAGCGGTACACCCCGCCGGACCAGCCGGACGCCAGCTCGGCGGACACGAGCGACGTCGGCAGCAGGAACACGAGCGCCGGCACGACGTAGAGGAACACGGCCGCGAGGCCGTAGACCGCCATCGTCGGCGCCGCGCGCAGGCTCGCGACCGACGACGTGATCATGAACGCGAGCGTGAGCCAGGTGATGTAGTTCTTCGGCGTCCGTGCCGTGATCGCCGCGCGCACCTCTGCGTGCGTCGGCGCGCCCGTGGACGAGCCCATCCCCACCCCCGAAGCCGTGACCCCGCGGGGCCGACCGGGACGGCGCGCGGAGGGCGCGTCGTCGGAACATCGCGAACATATCCCCGGGGGCGGGGTCGCGCCTGCGGAAGCGCAGGTGGGAGCGCCGAGCGGCGCCAGGCCGGCGCCAGGCCGGCGCCGGGCCGCTACGGGACGGCACCGGGACGGCACCGAGACGGCACGGTGATACGTTCGCGGGGCGGCCCCGTCCCGCGCAGGGAGGCCGCGACCTCGACGGACCACCCGGGAGCAGCGTTGAAGATCCTCGTGCCCAGCACCATCGCCCTCGACGTGCGCGGCGGCCCGGGGGACGTCGTCGTCCGCTACGACGCCGCGGCGCCGCTGAGCCCCGAGGACGCCGACGCCGAGGTGCTCGTGGCGTGGGCGAACACGCCCGCGAACCTCGCGGACGCCGCCGCGCGGCTCACGCGCCTGCGCTGGGTCCAGACGCTCGCGGCGGGCCCGGACGCGGTGCTGGCCGCCGGGTTCGGCCCGGACGTGACGATCACGTCCGGGCGGTCGCTGCACGACGGCCCCGTCGCCGAGCACGCGCTCGCGCTCGTCCTCGCGGCGGTACGGCGCCTCGACGTGCTCGCGACGGCGCAGCGCGAGCACCGGTGGGACGCCGCCGTGAACCGGGCGCAGGCCGACCCCGCGACCGCCGGTCGGTACACGCTCGACGGCGCGCGCGTGACGATCTGGGGGTTCGGCTCGATCGCCGCGCGGCTCGCCCCGCTGCTCGCCGCGCTGGGCGCCGACGTGACCGGCGTCGCGAGCAGCCGCGGCGAGCGCCACGGGTTCCCCGTCGTGACCGACGACGACCTGCCGGACGTCCTCGCGACGACCGACGTCCTGGTCTCCCTGCTGCCCGCCCTCGACGCGACGCGGCACGCGTTCGACGCGGTCCGGATCGACCAGCTCCCCGACCACGCGGTCTTCGTCAACGTCGGCCGCGGCGCCACGGTGGACGAGGACGCGCTCGTCGCGGCGCTGCGCGACGGCCGCCTCGGCGGAGCCGCGCTCGACGTCGCCGAGACTGAGCCCCTGCCGGAGGCGTCACCCCTGTGGGACGCGCCGCGGCTGATCCTCACGCCGCACGTCGCGGGCAACCGCCCCCAGCGCGCGTCGGACCTCGTGAACGCCAACCTCGACGCGCTCCGCGCGGGCCGCGAGTTCCGCAACGTCGTCCCCCGCTGACCCCTGCGACGACACCGAGAGGGACGGAGCGCCGACGGCCGGACGAGCTACCAGCGACCGTTGCGGGGGCGCGACTGGCAGCGCGGGCAGGTGTACGACGAGCGGTTCATGAACTCGTCGCGGCGCACCGGCGTCCCGCAGCGCGGGCACGGCTCGCCCTCCTGCCCGTACACCGCGAGCGAGCGCGAGAAGTAGCCGGACTGGCCGTTGACGTTGACGTAGAGCGCGTCGAAGCTCGTGCCGCCCTGCACGAGCGCCTCCGTCATCACCTCGGCGGCGGCGTCGAGCAGGCGGTGCGCCTCCGGGCGGCGCAGCGTGTCCGTGGCACGCGCGAAGTGCAGGCGGGCGCGCCACAGCGCCTCGTCGGCGTAGATGTTGCCGACCCCGGAGACGACCGTCTGGTCGAGCAGGGCGCGCTTCACGCCGGTCCGACGACGGCGGATCGCGTCGACGACGTCGTCGCGCCGGAGCGCGGGGTCGAGGAGGTCGCGGCCGATGTGCACGACCGGGCCGGGCACCGCGGCGAGGTCCGAGCCGAGACCGCCCGGGGCACCGTCGGGCGTGGGCACGAGGTCCTGGACGGACAGGTGCCCGAACGTGCGCTGGTCGACGAAGTCGAGCGCGAGCGCGCCCGCCGGGCCGGCGCCGTCGGGCTCGAGCACGAGGCGCACACGCAGGTGCGGCGACCGTTCCCCGAGGCCCGGCCCCGAGCGCACCAGGAGCTGGCCCGACATCCCGAGGTGGGCCAGCAGCGCGGCCGCGGGGCCGTCGTCGGGCCCGTCCGTCGGTCCGCCCGGGACGAGCGGGAGCCAGAGGAACTTGCCGCGGCGCACGGCGGCGTCGAGCCGCTGGCCGAGGAGCTGGTCCCGGAAGTCGGCCGGGCCGCCGTCATGGCGCCGCACGCTGTAGTCGCGCAGCACCTCGACGTCGACGACCCGGGAGCCCAGCACGTGGCGGTCGAGGCCGTCGCGGACGGTCTCGACCTCGGGCAGCTCAGGCACCGGCGTCCTCGGCCGCCTCCACCGCCGTGGTCACGCGCCCGTCGGACGGCTCCGGCTCCGCGCGCTCGGCCGCCAGGGCGCGGTAGGCGCGCTCGGCGGCCTCCTGCTCGGCGTACTTCTTGGCGGTGCCGCTGCCGGTCCCGTAGAGCCGGCCGTCGAGGTGCACGTACGAGGTGAAGACGCGCGCGTGGTCCGGCCCGACGGCGTCGCTCGAGTAGGAGGGGGCGCTCAGCCCTGCGGCGGCGGCGGCCTCCTGGAGCGACGTCTTCCAGTCGAGCCCCGCGCCGAGCCCCGCCGCGGCCGACAGCGTCGGCTCCACGAGCCGGAGCACGAGACCGCGTGCGGGCTCGAGCCCGTGGCTCAGGTAGACCGCGCCGATGATCGCCTCGACCGTGTCCGACAGGATCGAGTCCTTGTCGTTGCCGCGCGTGCGGATCTCGCCCTTGCCGAGCAGCACGTACTGGCCCAGGCCGAGCCGGCGCGCGATCGCGGCGAGCGACTTCTGCGAGACGGTCGCGGCCCGCATCTTGGCGAGCTCACCCTCGGACAGGTCGGGGTGGCGGCGGTAGAGGGTCTCCGTGACGACGAGGCCCAGGACGGTGTCACCAAGGAACTCGAGACGCTCGTTCGTGGGGATGCCGCCGTTCTCGTGCGCGAACGACCGGTGCGTGAGCGCAAGCACGAGAAGCTCGGGGTCCAGATGGACCCCGAGCTTCTCGAGAAGACCGGATGCCGGTGCAGCCGGTGCCACGCGCCTCAGCCTGCGTGCTCGGTGCGCAGCGCCTCGGCGTACTGGCGGCCCTTGTAGGTACCGCACGTCGGGCACGCCGCGTGCGACAGCTTGTCGCCCTTGCACTGCGGGCAGGTGGTGAGGTTCGCGGCGGTCGTCTTCCACTGCGAACGACGCGCACGGGTGTTGCTGCGCGACATCTTGCGCTTCGGAACAGCCACGGCTAGCTCTCTTTCGTCTCGTCGGACACGTTCGAGGTGTCGAACATGCTCTCCAGCGCCGACCACCGAGGGTCGACAAGGTCGTGCGTGTGCCCCGGGTCGTCCGCCAGACGCGCTCCGCACTCGGAGCACAGCCCCGGGCAGTCCGCTCGGCACACCGGACTGAATGGTAGTGCAGTGACGACCGAATCCCGTAGCGCGGGCTCGATGTCCGCGAGGTCGCCGTCGAGGTCGTACACGTCCTCGGCGTCCTCCAGGTCGTCGCCCGACTCCTCCGCGGCCTTCGCCCGCTCGGGGTAGGCGAAGAGCTCCGCGAGCTCGACCGTGACGTCCTCGTGGACCGTGTCGAGGCAGCGCACGCACTCCCCGACCGCGCGGCCGGTCACCGTCCCGGAGACCAGCACGCCCTCCATGACCGCCTCGAGGCGCAGGTCGAGCTCGAGCTCGCTGCCCTCGGGGATGCCGATGACCGCGGTACCGAGGTCGGCGGGCGCGGGGACGGTCGCGACGACCGTCCGCATGCTCCCGGGTCGCCGACCGAGCTCGTGCGTGTCGAGCACGAGCGGCGACGTCTTCTCGGCGGTGATGGCGCGCTCCAGGATCGGAGCCCACGGGCGTGGGAGCCCGCGGACGGATGGTCAACGATGGTCGGGGGCCGACGGCCGCTCGACGGCGACTGCCAGGCACAGGCCGACGCGCGACGCGCCGAGCCGAACATCGATCTTACGTCACCGGACGGCACGGCCGCCACCTGCCGACGACCCGCGGCCGCGGCCCACCACCGGACGGCCGACGGTCGTCCGCGCCGCGGTCGCCCGGCACCGGCCCGGCGAGGACCTCAGCGCCCCGCGCGGTCGTTCGTGCGCTCGCGCATCGTCGCCGGGAACGGCGACTCCTCCGGCTCACCCGCACGCTCCCCGAGGCGGTCCGCGAGCTTCGCCCGCCCGCCCTGGACCTGCGCGAGCAGCTTGCCGAGGTCGACCTCGAAGTCCGCGAGCCGGCGGTCGCAGTAGTCGTCGGCGTCGCGCCGGAGCACGGCCGCGGCCTCGTCGGCCTCGTCGACGATCTCCCGGGCGCGCGACTCCGCCTGGACCACGACCTGCTCCGCCTGCACGAGCTCGATCGCCCGCGCCCGCGCCGTCGTGAGGATCTCCTCCGCCTGCCGGTGCGCGTCCTCGAGCACGGCGTCCGCCTGGGCGAGCACCTCGTCCGCGTGCGCGAGCTGCTCGGGCAGCGCGCCGCGCAGCTCGTCCAGGAGCGCGACCGCGTCGCCCTTGTGCACCAGCACCGACGACGACATGGGCATGGCGCGCGCCGTCTCCACGAGGTGCGTCAGGTCGTCGAGGATCGCGTTCAGCCCGACCTGCGCCTCCTCCGTCGCGCGGTCCTCGTGCGTCACCCGCCGGTCCTGCTGCTCGCTCACGTACCCGGTCCTTCCCGTCGTGCTCACCTGCTGCTCCCCTGCACCCGTGCCAGCGCCGCACGGACGGCCTCGCCCACCCCCGGCGGGACGAGGTCGTCCACCGGTCCCCCGTACCGCGCGATGTCCTTCACGAGCGACGACGCGACGTGCTGGAGCGCGGCGTCGCCCGCGACGAACACGGTCTCGACGCCGGCCAGGTGCCGGTTCATGAGCGCCATCGGCAGCTCGGCGTCGAAGTCCGCGCCACCGCGCAGGCCCTTGACCACGGCGCCCGCTCCGATCTCGCGGCAGAAGTCCACCAGGAGCCCGGGCACGACCTCGACGCGGACCCCGTCCAGCCCGGCGTCGTCGACGGCCGCGCGGGCCAGCGCGACCCGCTCGTCGGCGCTCAGCAGCGCCGACTTCGACGCGTTCCGCGCGACGCCGACGACGACCTCGTCGAAGAGCGCACGGGCACGTCGGACGATGTCGAGGTGGCCCAGGGTGATCGGGTCGAACGACCCGGGACAGACGGCTGTGGTCACGTCGTCACGGTAGTACACGGGGTCGCGCCGACGGCGGCGGCACGGCCGGGCGGGCGCGGATCACCGTCGCGCGCGACGATGGTGCGCGTGACCGCCCCGGAGGAGACCGTCGTCGTCCCGCTCACGACGCCCGAGCTCGTGCGCTCGCTCCACCGCGACGTGCTCGCGCCGTCGTTCCCGCCCGCCGAGCTCGTGGACGAGGCCGAGCTCCTCGACGACCACGCGACCGGGCGCCTGCGCAGCCTCGGCGTGGTGGAGGACGGGCGCGTCGTCGCCGGCGTCGTCGGCGAGTGGTTCCCCGACGCGCGCGTCCTCCTCGTCCTCTACCTCGCGATCGCCCCCGGCCGGCGCGGCGGCGGGGTCGGCGGCCGGCTCGTCGCCGCCGCGCTCGCCGACTGGCGCGCGCTCGACCCGCTCCTCGTCGTCGGGGAGGTCGAGCACCCGGCCCACCACGCCGGCAGCGAGGCGCACGGCGACCCCGTCGCGCGGCTGCGGTTCTACGCGCGCCTCGGCGCGCGCGTCCTCGCGCTCCCCTACTTCCAGCCCGGCGACGGCCCCGGCGGCGAGCGCGTCCCGGCGCTCCTGCTCGTCTCGTTCCCGCTGGGCCCGGGCACGCCCGACGACGCCCCGGCAGCGCCGCTGCGCGCGTTCCTCGCGGAGAACCTCCGCGCGAGCGAGGGCACGCTGGCCGACGACGCCGCGACCCGCCGCCTGCTCGACGCCGCGTCCGGGGACCGCGTCCCGCTCGTCGACCCGGCCGACCCCGCCGCCCTCGCGACCGTCCCCGTCGGTCTCCTCGCCCCGGACGAGGCCCACGCGCCGTCCTGAGGCCCGTCGACCGGACCGTCCCCACACGCAGAGCAGGCGATCCGGGCGTGTCAGACGGCCCGGACGCGCCGGAACCGCCTGCTCGGCAGGGCGGGGCACCGGCGGAACCCGGGCGCTATGTCTCGTCGGATAGCTCGGGACCGACGAAGTACACCGTCGTCTCGCCGTAGTCCTTGCGCGCGACGACCTCCCAGCCCGTCGGCCAGGTCGGCTCGGGCGTGCGCGTCGAGCGCTCGACGACGACGACGGCGGCCGGGTCGAGGACGCCGGGCACGGCGAGGTGGGCGAGGACGCGCTCCAGCGCCTCGGTGGTGACGTCGTACGGCGGGTCGACGAGCACGAGGTGGTACGGGCCGCGAGACGCGCGACCAGTCGGCGTCCCGTCCGCCCCGCCGACCGCCGCCCGCTGCGCCACGTCCGCGGCCACGCCGGCGACGAACGTCTCGGCGGGTTGCGCGACGACGCGCACGGTCGACAGGCCGAGGGCCGCGACGTTGCGGCGCGCGACGTCGGCCGCGATCCGGGCCGAGTCGACGAGCGTCACGTCGGCGGCGCCGCGGCTCGCGGCCTCCAGGCCGAGCGCGCCCGAGCCCGCGTAGAGGTCGAGGACGTGCGCGTCGTCGACCACGCCCAGGTGCTCGAGGCGCGAGAAGATCGCCTCGCGGACGCGCTCGCTCGTCGGCCGCGTCCCGCGCGGCGGGACCTGCAGCGTGCGTCCCCCTACCGTCCCCGCCACGATCCTCGTCACGCGCCCAGCCTAGAGCCTGTCGAACGACCGCCCGGGGTCGAGGTGGCGCAGCAGGGGCGCGGTCCGGGGCACCGTCGCGAGCGTGCGCGCACGGCCCGCGGCGCCGCGGCCTCGACGACCGGGTGGACGACGGGGACGGCGGACGACGACCGCCTCACGCCCGCTCGAGGAACTCCTCGCGCTCCGGGTCGAGCTGGTCGCGGATCGCGTCGGCGAGCACCGGGTGGTCGGTCAGGTCGGGGTCCTCCGCCACGACGGCGGCCGCGTCGGCGCGTGCGGTCGCGATGACGTCCGCGTCCTTGACGACGCGCAGGAGCCGCAGGGAGCTCGCGCGCCCCGACTGCGCGGCGCCGAGGACGTCGCCCTCGCTGCGCAGCTCGAGGTCCACGGTCGCGAGCTCGAAACCGTCGGTCGTGCGCGCGAGGGTCTCGACACGGGTCGCGGCGGGCGTGCCGGGCTGCGCGGTCGAGACGAGCAGGCACAGCCCCGCCGCGGAGCCGCGGCCGACGCGCCCACGGAGCTGGTGGAGCTGGGAGATGCCGAACCGGTCCGCGTCGAGCACGACCATCGCGGTCGCCTCGGGGACGTCGACCCCGACCTCGACGACGGTCGTCGAGACGAGCACCTGGACGGCACCCGACGCGAAGTCGGCCATCACCGCGTCCTTGTCCGCCGGGGGCATCTGCCCGTGCAGCACCCCGACGTCGAGCCCCGCGAGGCGCGGGTGGCCGCGCAGCTCCTCGGCGACCTCCAGCACGGCCCGCAGGGGTGCGCGGTCCGAGGCGTCCGAGGCGTCGGGGTCGAGGAGGAAGTCGGGCACCTCGTCGAAGTCGTCGGTCCGCCTCGACGGCGCGTCCGCGTCCGGCTCGTCCGGGTGGATGCGCGCGCACACCACGTACGCGCGGTGCCCGGCGTCGACCTCCTCGCGCACGCGCGCCCAGGTGCGCTCCATCCAGGCCTCGTTGCCGGCGGGCACGACGTGGGTCGTGATGCCGGCGCGACCCGCCGGGATCTCGGTGAGCGAGGACGTCTCGAGGTCGCCGAACACGGTCATCGCGACGGTCCGCGGGATGGGGGTCGCGGTCATGACGAGCAGGTGCGGGCTCGTGCGGGCCTTCGCGCGCAGCGCGTCACGCTGCTCGACCCCGAACCGGTGCTGCTCGTCCACGACCACGAGGCCGAGGTCGGCGAACCGCACGTTCTCGGACAGCAGCGCGTGCGTGCCGACGACGATCCCCGCCGCGCCGCTCGCCGCGTCCAGCAGGGCCTCCTTGCGCGCGGCGGCGCCGAGCGACCCCGTGAGCAGCGCCACACGCGTCCCGTGCTCGGCACCCCCGAGGAACCCGCCCTCCGCGAGCGGCCCGAGCAGCGCGCGCAGGGTGCGCGCGTGCTGCGCGGCGAGCACCTCGGTCGGGGCGAGGAGCGCCGCCTGACCGCCGGCGTCGATCACCTGGAGCATGGCGCGCAGCGCGACGACCGTCTTGCCGGAGCCCACCTCGCCCTGCAGGAGGCGCTGCATCGGCCGTGCGAGCGCCAGGTCCGCCGCGATCTCCTCCCCGACCTCCCGCTGACCCGTCGTCAGCGTGAACGGGAGGGCGGCGTCGAAGTCGGCGAGGATGCTCGGCTCCCCCGAGCCGCAGGGCGGGCGGGCCGTCGCCGGCTCGGCCGCGGCCCGGGCCCGGCGCTGGGCGAGCGCCGCCTGCAGGACGAACGCCTCCTCGTACCGCAGCCGGTCGCGGCCGCGTCGCCACTGCTTCTCGTCGTAGGGCTCGTGCACGTCGCGCAGCGCCTCGAGCCGCGTCCCGAGCCCGTGCCGCTCGCGCACGGCGTCCGGGAGCGGGTCGGGGACGTCCTCCTCGCGGAGCGGGTCGAGCACGGTGCGCACCGCGGGCTGAATCTTCCAGCTCGGGATGCTCGCGCTCGCGGGGTAGATCGGGATGGGCCGGCTCGCCTCGAGCACGGCGCTCTCCGCGTCCTCGGCGTCGTCGTCGACCCCGATGATCTTGTAGTCGGGGTGCGTGAGCTGCCGGGTGCCGCGGTACAGCCCGACCACCCCCGTGAAGAGCCCGTGCCGCCCCGGGGCCAGCCGCTGCTCGTGGTAGCGCAAGACGTTGGGGCTCTTGGCGAAGAACGTGAGCGAGAGCTGCTGCGGGCCGTCGGTCACGACCGCCTCGAGGATCGCGCCCGCGCGGTTGCGCATGCGCCGGACGGTCGCGCTGCGGACCTGCGCGACGATCGTCACGTGCTCGCCGAGCGCGAGGCCCCCGAGGTCGGTGAGGCGCCCCGGGTCCCCGTACCGCCGCGGGTAGTGCCGCAGGAGGTCCCCGACGGTCTCGAGGCCCAGCTTCGCGAGCGGGCCCGCGCTGCGCGTGCCGACCGCGCGGGTCAGCGGCTCGGACAGACGGTCGCTCATCCCTCGGCCTCCACGGCGGCCTCGATGTCGTCGGCCGCGGCCTCCGGTCCCTCGACCGCGAGCGTGACGGCGCCGCCGTCGCGCCCGGAGCGCAGGTGCACGACCTCGGCGCCGGACCCGGCCGCGTCGGTCGCGAGCGCCTCCAGAGCCGCGCCCGGGACGTCGTCGTCGGCGAGCACGGTGACGAGCGCACCGGGGTGCACGCGCAGGGGGTCGAGCCGGTCCGCGAGCCGCCGCGCCAGCTCCGGCGCGGGCCTGCCCGCGGCGTCGAGCCGGGCCCACCGGACGGCGCCGAGCGCCGACCGTGCCGCCTCGAGCCGCTGCGCGGCACCGGGCTCCACGAGCTGTGCCGCGGCGAGAGCCACCGCGACGTGCAGGTCCGTCGCCGCGGGCAGCACCTCGAGCGTCCGGACCCCGTCGTCGCGCAGGGTCGCACGCAGGGTCGCGACGTCGTCCTCCGCGAGCTGCGCGCCGGGCAGGAGCGCGACGTGCGACGCGCGGGCGTCGATCGCGACGCGGTGCAGGGCGGACAGGTCGAGGGGGCCGGAGGCGTCCCGCAGCAGCACGACGGCGCCCGCCCGGGCGAGGTCCGCGACGAGACCGGGCGCCGTGGTCACCGCGACCAGCCCCGGGGCGTCCGCCGCCACGGCCGCGGCGTCGTGCGCCCCGCGGGCAGCGGCGTCCAGGACGTGGCCCTCCTCGTGGGGCCCCGGGAGGTGCCGGACCCGCACCTGGCGCAGCGCGGCGTCGTCCCCCGCCGCGGCCGGCGCGGCCTCCTCGCCGTCGGCCTGCGCGGACCGCAGGGTCGCGAGCGCGGCGCGCCCGACGGCGACCGCGGCCATCGGGTCGTCGGTGTGGACGTGCGCCTGCCAGAGGCCCGAGCCGTGCTCCCCCGGCCCGCCCACCACGACGACGGAGTCGCCGATCCGCGCGAGCTCGGCACGGAGCAGCTCGGCCGGGTCCTCGACGGGCCCGCGAGCAGGGTGCGCCGCCCCCGCCGCGGGGACGTCGACCACGTACATCACCTCGAACTCGCCCCCCTCGTGCCCGGCCTGCGGTCCGGCGCCCGTCTCCCCGGGCGAGCCCGGCACCGGCACCATGCCGGCCATCATGCCGAGCACCTCCGACACGCCCGCCCCGGCCGTCCCGACGACGTCGCGCGCGCGGACCGGTGCCGAGGCCGCGTCGCTGCGGTCGGCCACCGGGCCGGCCCCGGCGTCGGCCCCCGGGGCCCGGGCGTCGTCGAGCGCCGCGACGAGCGCCCCGAGGACCAGCACCAGGCCGAGGGCTCCGGCGTCCAGGACCTGCGCCCGGGCGAGCGCGTCGAGCTCGCCGGTGCTGCGCAGCGCCGCGGCCCGCGCCCCGTCCCTGGCGGCGGCCGCGACGACCGCGGGCGAGGAGGCGCCGGGACCCTCCGACGCGGTCGCGGCCGCGCGCGCCGCGGCGTCGGCCGCCGTGAGGATCGTGCCGGGTGCCGGGCGGGCCACCGCGCCGCGGGCGGTGCGGGCGGCGCGGTCGAGGCCGCCCGCGAGCGCGGCACCGGTCACGGTCCGGTGCTCCGCGAGAGCGAGCGCCAGCCCGCGGAGGTACTCGCTGAGGATGACGCCCGAGTTGCCTCGTGCCCCCACGAGCGCGCCGCGGGCCAGGCGGACCAGCAGGTCGCCGGCGCCGCCGACCGCGCCCTCCCGCCCGGCCGCCGCCGTGTCGCGCGCGGGCAGCGCACGGACCGCGTCGAGGAGGGTGAGGTACATGTTGGTGCCCGTGTCCGCGTCCGCGACCGGGAAGACGTTCACACGGTCGAGCGACTCGCGTGCGGCCGCGAGCGCGCGGACGCCACCGTGGCCCCACGCGACGACGACGGCGGCGTCGACCACGTCGGCTGCGGGGCTCACGTCGGTCCGGCTCCTCGCGCTCGGGGGACGACCGCGCCGGACGCCCGGGCGGTCGGACGGCACCGCGGGCCGTCGGGACCACGGTAGTCAACCGTGCGCGCCGTCGGTGCGCACGAGCGGCGTCCCGGGGCACCCGCGGGTGTGACGAGCGCCCGGTTTGAGCTCGGGCCCTCGGATCGGCTACCCTGACGAGGTTGCCCGGGTGCTTCGCGCGCCCTCGACACCGTCGAGGAGCCGCCGAGGAACACCGGGCGCGACACCCTACAGACCATTCAGGACGTCGCCGCTGCGTGCGCGACGTGCACGACGATCAGGAGAAACCGTGGCTGCCAACTGCGACGTCTGCGGCAAGGGCCCGGGCTTCGGGCACAGCATCTCGCACTCCCACATCCGGACGAAGCGCCGCTGGAACCCGAACATCCAGCGCGTGCGCGCCGTGGTCGCGGGGACGCCCAAGCGTCTCAACGTGTGCACCTCCTGCCTCAAGGCCGGGAAGGTCACCCGTCCCGCCTGAGCATCGCGAGACCCTGACGAGAGCGTCTGCCGGATCCCGGCAGGCGCTCTCGTCGTCTCTGCGCCGCGACCGACCCTCGACCAGCCGCCGACCAGCCTCTCGACCAGCCCTCGACCACGGGCGACGACCCGCCGAGATGCGGAGATCTCCTGAAGATCAGGACAAACCGGTTTGGCGGATCCGGGCCGCGGTGGCAGTCTTTGTGCATGGTGACGGAACTGAGCGAGGTAACCATCCGCCCGGCCGCTCCCGCAGACGCGAGCGCCATCGCGGCCGTGCACATCGCGTCCTGGAGGGGCGCGTACGCGGGCATCGTGCCCGACGAGTACCTAGCCTCGCTGGACCACGACCAGCGCGAGCAGCACTGGGTCCAGAGCCTCGCCACGCCCGGCGCGCGCACCTGGCTCGCCGACGCCGACGGGCGCACGATCGGCTTCGCCACCCTCGGCCCCAGCCGCGACGAGGACGCCGAGCCCGGCGACCTCGAGATCTTCGCCATCTACCTCGACCCCGAGTCCTGGGGGCGCGGCGTCGCCCGCGACCTCATGCGCACCATGCTCGGCGAGGTGCGACCCGGCACGACCGTCACGCTCTGGGTCCTCGAGGACGCGGAGCGCGCGCGCCGCTTCTACCGTCGGCACGGCTTCACGCCGGACGGCGTGGAGCGCCGGGACGACATCGGCGGCAAGGACCTCACCGCCGTCCGCTACCGCCGGGGCTGACCGCCGCGCTCAGGCGCGGAAGTGGTCCCAGCCCGTCGCGCGGTGCGCGACGGCACCGTCGACCCGCGCTCCGGCGCCGTCGCCGTCCGCGGTGCGCACCGTGCCGACCGCCCGGAACCCGGCGGGCAGGTCGGCGTCGGCGGGGAACGCCGCGAGCAGCGCGTGGTCCTCGCCTCCCGACAGCACCCACCCGTCGGCGCGGTCGCCGGCGTCCTCCCAGGGAACGTCCCCGCCGGACCCGCCGAGCGCGGAGGCCGCCGTCAGCAGCCGGTCGCGGTCCGCTCCGAGGGCGGCGAGCTCCAGGTCCACGACGACGCCGCTCGCCCGCGCCATCCGGCCCGCGTCCCGCAGGAGCCCGTCGGACACGTCCATCATCGCCGTCGCGCCCGCGTCGGCGGCCACGGGCCCCGCGGTGAGCGGGGGGTCGGGGCGCAGGTGCGCGGCGACGAGCGCGTCGTCGACGTCCGCACGTCCGGCGTCGAGCAGCGCGAGCCCCGCCGCGGACCGGCCGAGGCTCCCCGCGAGCGCGACGACGTCGCCCGGCCGGGCGCCGGAGCGCAGCACGGGCTCGCGGCCCTCGAGGTCGCCGTGGACGGTGACCGCGACGACGACCTGGTCCCCTCCCGAGAGGTCCCCGCCGACGACCGCGGCACCGAGGGGCGTGCACGCGTCGGCGAGCCCGCGCGCGAGGCCCGTGACCCAGTCGACGGGCAGGTCGCCCGGCATGACGAGCGAGACGACGAGCGCCGCGGGGCGCGCGCCCATCGACACCACGTCGGCGAGGTTCTGCACCGCGGCCCGCCACCCGACGTCGTACCCGGACGACCAGCGCCGGCGGAAGTGCCGGTCCTCGACGAGGACGTCGGTCGACACGACGTAGCGGCCGTCGGGCGCCGCGACGACGGCGCAGTCGTCCCCCGGCCCGACGAGGGTGGTCGGCGCGGTGGGCAGCAGGGGGAAGATCCGGGCGAGGAGCGCCTCCTCGGGCACGTCGCGGACCAGCAGGGGCGTCTCGCTCACGCCGCCACCCTAGCCGCCGCCCGGGCGGTCACGGGCACCCTCCGCGGGCCGCTACGGTGGTCGCGTGCTCGACGCCGTCCCTCCCGCCTCACCATCCTCCCGCCCCGGCCCGTCCCGGCCTCGCCGGTCGCGCCCCCTCGCCCAGGTGCTCGCCGTGCCCGCGCTCCTCGGCGTCGTCGCGGCGACCGCCGCGTGCGCGCCGAGCATCGGCGTCCCCGTGGCGGACGACGCCCAGAACCCGCTGTGCGCGGACGTCGTCCTCGCGCTGCCCGAGACCCTCGGCGAGGACCTGCCGAAGGTCGGGACGACGAGCCAGGCCACCGCGGCCTGGGGCGAGCCGGGTGCCGCGGTGACGCTGCGGTGCGGCGTCGAGGTGCCCGGGCCGACGACGACCGCGTGCCAGAGCGTCGAGTCCGCCGGCGGCACCGTGGACTGGCTCGTCGTCGAGGACGAGGGCACGTGGACGTTCACGACCTACGGGCGCGACCCCGCGGTGCAGGTCGTCGTGCCGCCGGCCGTGACCGAGAGCCACTCCACGTCGTTCATCGCGGACCTGGGCCGCGCGGTCATGGAGGTCCCGCAGACGCGCGCGTGCGTCGGCACGGGCGACGTGGGCTGAGCCCGGCGGGTCGGCGCGGAGGGCTCAGCGCAGGCCGGTGGGCCGCTCGAGCGCGAGCGCGACGAGCTCGTCGATGAGCTCGGGGTAGCTCAGCCCCGACTTCTCCCACATGCGCGGGTACATCGAGAACGGCGTGAAGCCGGGCATCGTGTTGATCTCGTTGACGACGACCTGCTCGTCGGGCGTGACGAAGACGTCGACCCGCGAGAGGCCCTCGGCGCCGACGGCCTCGAACGTCCGGATCGCGATCTCGCGCACGCGCTCCACGAGGTGCTCGGGGAGGTCGGCGGGGCACGAGAGCTCGACCCCGGCCTCGTCGAGGTACTTGGCCTCGAAGTCGTAGAAGTCGTGCGCCTCGCCCATGACGACGATCTCGCCGGGCAGCGACGCGCGCGGGCGCGCGCCCCCACGGCCCCCGAGGACGGCGCACTCGATCTCACGACCGACGACGCCCGCCTCGACGATCACCTTCGGGTCGTGCTCCTGCGCGGCGGCGATGGCGGCGGGCAGGTCCGCGAGGTCGTCGACCTTGGAGATGCCGAGGCTCGACCCGGCGCGCGCCGGCTTGACGAACACGGGCAGGCCGAGGGCCGCAACGGTCTGCGTCCATCCCTCGGGGTCGCGCTCGAACGCGCCCGGGCGGATCACGGTGTACGGGGAGACGGGCAGCCCCTCGCCCGCGAGCACGAGCTTCATGAAGTGCTTGTCCATGCCGACGGCGGACGCCAGGACTCCCGCGCCGACGTAGCGGACGTCGGCGAGCTCGAGCATCCCCTGGAGCGTGCCGTCCTCGCCGTAGGGCCCGTGGAGCAGCGGGAAGACGACGTCCACCTCGCCGAGCACGCGCGGCACGTCGCCCGGGGTGAGCACGCGCAGCTCCCGGCGCCCGGTCGACAGCGGCAGGATGACCTCCTCGCCGGTCGGCTCGACCTGCGGCAGGCGCCCTTCCGTGATCTCCCAGCGCGCGGGCTCGTCGGCCGCGAGGACCCACTCCCCCGTCGGCGTGATCCCGACCGGGACGACGTCGTACCGCGACCGGTCGATCGCGCGCAGCACGCCCGCGGCGGTCGCGGCGGAGATGGCGTGCTCGCCGGAGCGGCCGCCGAACAGCACGAGGACGCGGGGCTTGCGGGGCGCGCCGGTGGGGTGCTCGTCGGTGGACGGCACGGACCGGTCGGGGCTCTGGCTGGACATCGCGGACGACCCTACCGGACGCCCGCTCGCGCCCCGACGCGCACGGCTCCCTCCCCCAGGGCTCCCCGAAACTTCCCCCGGGAACGATCCGGGGCCGTCCTGCGTTGGGAGTGCCGTGGAAGACACGACTCTCGAGGCCCCCGCGGCCGACGACCCCGACCATAGTCCCGGCCGCACCGGCCCCGGCAGCGAGCGGACGCGCGAACGCGTCCCCGACGACCGGAGGGCGGTGCGGGCACGATGACGACCTTCCTCCCCCTCCTGCTCGGGCTCCTCGTGGTTCTCGCGATCACGGCGGCGACGGCGTACTTCGTCGCCCAGGAGTTCGCCTACATGACCGTCGACCGCTCCCGCCTGGGGGCCAAGGCGGAGGCCGGCGACGAGCCGGCCCGGCGCGCGCTCGCCGTCACCCGGCGCACGTCCTTCGTCCTGTCCGGGGCCCAGCTCGGGATCACCGTGACGGGCCTGCTCGTCGGCTACGTGGCCGAGCCCCTCATCGGCGAGTCGCTGGGCACGATGCTCGGCGGCGTGGGCGTCCCCCAGGGTGTCGGCGTGGCGGTGGGCACCGTCCTCGCCCTCGTGCTGTCGACGATCATCCAGATGCTCTTCGGCGAGCTGTTCCCCAAGAACCTCGCCATCGCGCGGCCCGAGCCGCTCGCGAAGGGCCTGGCCCGGTCCACGACCGCCTACCTCACGGTGTTCGGCTGGCTCATCGCGGTGTTCGACAAGGCGTCCAACGCCCTGCTGCGCCTGCTCAAGATCGAGCCGGTGCACGACGTCGACAACACCGCGACCGCGCGCGACCTCGAGCACATCGTGGCCGACTCGCGCGAGAGCGGGGACCTGCCCGACGAGCTCTCCGTGCTGCTCGACCGCATCCTCGACTTCCCCCAGCGGGACGTCGAGCACGCGATGATCCCCCGCTCTCGCGTCGGGACGGTCCGCCCCGAGGCGACCGTCACCGAGGTCCGCGAGCTCATGGCCCGTGCCCACACCCGCTACCCCGTGGTCGACGAGACGGACCAGCCGCTCGGCGTCGTCCAGCTCGCCGACGTCCTGGCGACCGACCTGCCCGACGACGCGCCCGTCACCGCGCTCATGCGCCCGGCGGTCGTGCTGCCCACGGCCATGACGCTGCCCGACGCGCTCGGTCAGCTCAACTCCACGCGCAACCAGCTGGCGTGCGTCATCGACGAGTACGGCGGGTTCACCGGCGTGCTCACGGTCGAGGACCTCGCCGAGGAGCTCGTGGGCGAGATCACCGACGAGCACGACCCGGAGCAGCCCGTCACCGTCACGGCCGAGGACGACGGCGTGTGGGTCATGGGCGGCGACGTCCACGTCGACGAGGCGGAGCGCGCCCTCGGGCACGACCTGCCGCGCGGCGACCACGAGACGGTCTCCGGCCTCCTCATCGCCCAGCACGGCGCCCTGCCGCGCGCGGGCGACACGATCGAGGTGCCGCTGCCGGACGACCCGGCCGACCTCGTCCACGACGAGCCCGTGCACCGCACGCTCGTCGTCGACGTCCTGTCGGTCGAGCGGCACGTGCCGCGCCTCGTGCGCGTCCGGCTCGTGGAGCAGCGGGGCGACGCCCCCGCCACCGACGAGACGGACGAGAGCGCCCGACCGACCACACGCCCGACGACCGCTGCGGAGGAGTCCCGATGAGCAACCCCTGGGTCGTCGTCGCGGCGACCGTCGCGATCATCACGCTGAGCGCGTTCTTCGTCGCCGTGGAGTTCGCGCTCCTCGGCGCCAAGCGGCACCGCCTCGAGGACGCCGCTCCCACGAGCCGGGCGGCGCGCGCCGCGCTGCGCAGCTCGAACGAGCTGACCCTGCTCATGGCGGGCGCGCAGCTCGGCATCACGGCGTGCACCCTCGCGCTCGGCGCCATCACCAAGCCCGCGGTGCACCACTGGCTCACCCCGGTCTTCGAGACCTGGGGCGCGCCGCTGTGGGCCGCCGACGTCGCGGGCTTCGTGCTCGCGCTGATCGTCGTGACGTTCCTGCATCTCGTCATCGGGGAGATGGCGCCCAAGTCGTGGGCGATCGCCCACCCGGAGCGCTCGGCCACCCTGCTGGCGCTCCCGATGCGCGGGTTCATGTGGGCGTTCCGTCCGCTCCTGCGCTGGCTCAACGCGCTCGCGAACCGCTGCGTGCGGGCCGTGGGCGTCGAGCCTGTCGAGCACGTCGAGGGCGGCGGGCAGGACCCCGCGACCCTGCGGCACCTCGTCGAGCACTCGGCGAACGTCGGCGCGCTCGAGGCGTCGTACCGCGTCCAGATCTCCGGTGTCATCGAGCTGGAGACCCTCACCGTCGACGCTCTCGTGCCCGCGGAGGGCCGACCCACGTCGGTCCCGGCGACCGCCACGGCCGCGGACGTGCGCGCCGCGTCCGCCCGGTCGGGGCACCTGCGCATCCTCGTCGAGAACGGGAGCGTCGTGCCGAAGGTCGTGCACGTGCGCGACACGCTGCTGGAGCCCGACGACCGGCCCGCCGGGGAGCTCGCGCGCCCCGGGTTCGTCCTCGCGTCCGGGACGACCGTGCACGCCGCGCTCGCACGCATGCGCGAGTCGAGCGAGCAGCTCGCGGTCGTCATGGACGGCGAGCGGTTCGTCGGCGTCGTGACGCTCGCCGACGTGCTGCGCCGGATCCTGCCGGCCCCGGAAGATCCGGTGCCCGCGCTCGTCGGCTGACCGGCCCGGCGTACGGTGGAGGGGCCTCGGCGACGCACGTCGCCGGGGCCCCTCGCCGTCCGCCCCGACCGAAGGCAGGCCATGCCCACGCCCGTCGCCCCGTCGTCCTCCCCCTCCCCCTTCGCTCCCCCGTTCCCCGAGCCCCGCACCCTCCTGTCCGACGACCTGCTCGCCGCTGTCCGCGACCGCGCGGCCGGCTACGACCGCGACAACGCGTTCTTCGACGAGGACCTGGCGGCGCTCACCGACGCGGGGTACCTGCGCGCGCTCGTCCCCGCGTCCTTCGGCGGCGCCGGGCTCGGCCTGCGCGAGGTCGCGCACGAGCAGGCGCGCCTCGCGGGCGCGGCCCCCGCGACGGCGCTCGCGGTGAACATGCACCACGTGTGGACCGGCGTCGCGCGCTACCTGCACGAGCGCGGAGACTCCTCGCTCGACTGGCTGCTCGAGGAGGCGAGCCGGGGCGAGGTGTTCGGCTTCGGCTACTCCGAGGGCGGCAACGACCTCGTCCTCCTGGGCTCGCGCACCGAGGCACGGCCCGACGGCGCGGGCGGCTACACGTTCCACGGCCGCAAGATCTTCACGTCGAACTCGCCCGCCTGGACCCGACTCGGGGTCCTCGGGCTCGACACGACGTCCGACGACGCACCCCGCCTCGTGCACGCGTTCGTCGCCCGGGACGCGGGCGTCGAGGTGCTCGACGACTGGGACACGATGGGCATGCGCGCGTCGCAGTCCCGCTCGACCGTGCTCGACGGCGCGCACGCGCCCGCCGACCGCGTCGTGCGCCGCCTCGCGCCCGGTCCCACGCTCGACCCGCTCGTCGTCGGGATCTTCACCACGTTCGAGACGCTGCTCGCCTCCGTGTACACCGGGATCGCGGAGCGCGCGCTCGAGCTCGGCGTCGCGGCCGCGCGCCGCCGCACGTCGATGAAGAACGACGGCGCCTCGCTGGCCCAGGACCCTGACGTCCGGTGGCGCCTCGCCGACGCCGCGCTCGCGCTCGACGCGGTCTGGCCGCAGATCGACACCGTCGCGGGCGAGATCGACGCGCTCGTGGACCGCGGTGCCGGCTGGTTCCGCGCGACCGCCGGCCTCAAGGTGCGTGCCACGGAGACGGCGAAGACGGTCGTCGACCAGATGGTGCGCGTCGCGGGCGGGTCGAGCTACTTCGCCGGCAACGAGCTGGGCCGCCTGTACCGCGACGTTCTCGCGGGGATCTTCCACCCCTCCGACGACGAGTCGGCCCACTCGACGGTCGCCCAGTCCCTCCTGGGCACGCTCGCCTGATCCCCTCTCGTCCACCCGCCGAGTCGGGTGGTCAGGGGGTGGTTGTTCGGGGCAGCCGTCGCGCAGGCGGGCGTACGCTGCGGCCATGAGCGACCCGCACGTGCCCGCCGCCCTCTCCCCCGCGACCGTCGCCGTCGCCGCCGGACGGCCCGAGCGCGCGCAGGGCGCGCCCGTGAACCCGCCGATCGTCTTGTCCTCGACATACGTCTCGCAGGGTGTACAGCAACCCGGCGAGCTCCTGTACACGCGCATGGACACCGAGACGTGGCACCCGTTCGAGGAGGCGCTCGCCGCGCTCGAGGGTGCCGCGGAACCGGGCGTGGTGTTCGCCTCGGGGATGGCCGCGGTCGCGGCCGTCTTCTCCTTCGTGCCGGCCGGCGGCAAGGTCGTGCTCCCGCGGCACGCCTACCAGGTGACGCTCGGCTTCGCGGACGACCTCGCCGCGCGCGCGGGCGTGGAGGTCGTCCGCGTCGACGTCGCGGACACCGAGCAGGTGCTCGACGCGCTCGACGGCGCCTCGCTCCTGCTCGTCGAGTCGCCGACGAACCCCATGCTCGAGGTCGCGGACCTGCCGGTGCTCCTCGCCGCCGCGCGCGAGCGTGGCGTCCTCACCGCCGTCGACAACACGTTCGCGACCCCGCTCGGGCAGCAGCCGCTCGCGCACGGCGCCGACGTCGTCGTGCACTCGGTGACCAAGTACCTCGCCGGGCACTCCGACGTCGTCCTCGGCGCCGCGGTGGCCCGGACGCCCGAGCTCGTCGCGGCGCTGCGCGCGTACCGGACCCTGCACGGCTCGATCCCCGGGCCGTTCGAGGTGTGGCTCGCGCTGCGCGGCCTGCGCACCCTCGCCCTGCGTGTCGAGCGCGCCCAGGCGAACGCGGCCGAGCTGGCCAGGAGGCTCGCCGACCACCCCGACGTCGTCGAGGTGCGCCACCCGAGCCTGCCGACGGACCCCGGTCACGAGCGTGCGTCGCGCCTCATGACCGGCTACGGGTCGATCCTCGGGGTCCGGCCGCGCGGCGGGGCACCGGGTGCCGACGCGGTCGTCGCGGCCGTGCGCCTGTGGGTGCCGGCGACGAGCCTCGGCGGCGTGGAGTCGAGCCTCGAGCGTCGGCGCCGGTTCGCGACCGAGTCCCGCACGGTCCCCGAGGACCTGCTGCGGCTCTCCGTGGGCATCGAGGACGTCGAGGACCTCTGGCGGGACCTCGACCGAGCGCTGCGGGCTCCCGCCGGCTGACCTCCTCCGAGGTGCGCTACCGCGCCTCGACGTCCGGGCGCCCGGGCGGCGACGGGTGGGGCGTGTCCGCCGGGTCGGTCGGGTCCGTCGGGACGTAGAAGACGCCGTCGTCGAGGTCGACGTCGAACGGACGCCCCTCCGCGGGGCGCTGCACGATGTCGAGGCGCTGGCGCTCCTTCTCCTCGGTGAGGTGCGTGCGGCTCGGCTGGAAGATCTCGACGATCTCGCCGAACATGCCCGACGACGCGCTCTCGCCCCCGCCCGCGTCGCGGCGGGCGCGCGCCTCGGCGCCGGAGGTGAAGCGCGTGATCCCGACGACGAGCAGCACCGTGAGTGCGACCACGACGAGCAGGCCCGCCACGTCTGCGCCGATCCCCTGCAGCATCCTCCGAGACTAACGTCGACCACCCGGACCGGACCACTGCGGCGAGGGCCCGCGCGCGCACGACCCCGGGACGGCGTCGAGGGCGCGCCGAGACACCGCCGTGACCCGACCGGCACCGGACCGTGCTCTGCCCGCCGCGCGGGCGTGACCTGCGCTTTCTACGATCGAGTCATGAGGACACGACGAGCGGTGCAGACCGGAAGCCGACGAGGACGACGCGCCCTGGCGAGGTCGCGGCGACGCCCCGCGGCAGCGGCCGCGGCGGCGGGGCTGGTCCTGGTCCTCGCCGCGTGCACGCCGGGCGGCACGGACGACTCCCCGTCGCCGTCGGGCACCGCGACGAGCGACTCGCCCAGCCCCACGGGCTCGCCGTCCGACGAGCCGGGCGAGAGCCCGACGGACGACTCGTGGACGCCCGCCGACGACGCGACCGAGGCACCGCTCCCGTTCCCTGCGAACACCGATCCCGACATCCAGGACCCCTCCGCGGACGCGGCGCTCACCGTGACGGACGTCCGGGTCGGGCACCACGACGGGTTCGACCGCGTCGTCTTCGAGCTCGGCGGCACCGGGACGCCGGGCTGGCGCGTCGAGTACGTCGACCAGCCCGTCGACGACGGCAAGGGCGACGTCGTCGCGGTCGACGGCGACGCCTACCTCCAGGTCATGATCTCCGGCTCGGGGTACCCCATGGACACCGGCGTCGACGAGTACGCGGGACCCAACCCGGTGCGCGCGGGGGACGACGGCGAGGTCGAGGAGGTCCTGCTGCGCGGGGTCTTCGAGGGCTACACGCAGGCGTTCGTCGGGGTCGACGACGAGCAGCGCCCGTTCCGGGTGTTCTCGCTCGAGGACCCGACGCGCGTGGTCGTCGACGTCCGCGACGACGACTGACGTCCGCAGCGGTCGCCGCGGTCGGCGTCAGCGCTCTGCCGAGATCCCCTCCGCCTTCTGCGGTCGCGCGAGGAGGCCGCGCGCCATCTCGTCGACCGGCATGCCCTCATGCAGCACCGCGACGACCCCCGCCGTGATCGGCATCTCGACGCCCACCTTCCGCGCGAGCTCGAGGACCGACCGGCAGGACTTGACGCCCTCGGCCGTGCCGCCGGTCGCGGCGATCGCGTCGTCGAGGCTCAGCCCCTGGCCGATGTGCTTGCCGAGCGTGTGGTTGCGCGAGAGCGGCGACGAGCACGTCGCGACGAGGTCGCCCATGCCCGCGAGGCCGGCGAACGTCGCCGCGTCGGCACCGAGCACGAGGCCCAGGCGCGTGATCTCGACGAGGCCACGGGTGATGACGGTGGCCGTGGTGTTCCAGCCGAAGCCCCGGCCCTGCGCGATGCCCACGGCGAGCGCGATGACGTTCTTGACCGCCCCGCAGAGCTCGACCCCGACGACGTCGCGGTTGGTGTAGGGACGGAAGTACGACGACGAGCACGCCCGCGCCACGTACCGCGCCACGTCCTCGTCGACGCACGACACGACGGTCGCCGTCGGCTGACGGTGCGCGATCTCCCGCGCCAGGTTGGGGCCCGAGACCACGGCGACGCGCTCGGGCGGCAGCCCGAGGGACTCCGCGACCACCTCGCTCATGCGGCGGTCCGTGCTCAGCTCGACGCCCTTCATGAGCGAGACCGCGACGGCGTCGGGCTCCAGGTGCGGGCGCAGCTCGGCGAGCGTCGTGCGCGCGACCTGCGAGGGGATCGCGACGACCACCAGGCCCGCCCCGGCGAGCGCGTCGCGCGCGTCGGTCGTGGCCCGGATCCCCGCGGGCAGCTCGATGCCCGGCAACCGCTTCTCGTTGCGGCGCGAGAAGTTCACCTGCGCGGCGACCTCGGGGTCGCGGCCCCACAGGCGGACCTCGCAGCCGGCGTCGGCGAGCACCGCGGCGAACGTCGTGCCCCAGCTCCCCGAGCCGAGGACCGCCGCGACGACGCGTTCCGCGGCAGGGGCGTCGTCCGTGCCGGACGGGATCGGGCTGATCTCGACGGTCTGGTCCCCGGTCACCGGCGGCGCTCCGAACCCGGGTGCTGACGCACGTCGAAGCGCTCCGCGGGCGCCTTCGCGCCACGGATCTCCTCGAGCTGGCGCGTGATCGCCGCCATGATGCGCTCCGTCGCCTCGCGCAGCGTCGCGGTGTCCTGCGGACGGTCGTAGAGGTCGGACAGGTCGACGGGCGGGCCCGCGTGCACGGCGACCCGCTTGGGCGGGATCGGCTTGAACACCTTGCCGTACGGAGCGAGGAGCTGCTCGGCGCCCCACTGCGCGATGGGCACGACGGGGGCGCGGCTCGTCAGGGCGAGGCGCGCGACGCCCGTCTTGCCGACCATGGGCCAGCCGTCGGGGTCGCGCGTCAGCGTCCCCTCGGGGAAGAACACGACGCACTCCCCCTCGTCGAGGCGCGCGGTGGAGTCGACGAGGGACTGCGCGGCGCCCGACGTGCCGCGGTGCACCGGGATCATGCCCGTGCGGCGCAGGATGCCGCCCAGGACCGGCACGGTGAACAGCGACGCCTTGGCCGTGATCTTGGGGGCGCGTCCCTGGTCGTAGAGGAAGTGCGCGAGCGTCAACGGGTCGAACTCCGTGACGTGGTTCGCCGCGGCGATGAAGCCGGTCGGGGGCAGGTTCTCCGCACCGCGCCAGTCACGGCGGGTGATCGCGAAGAGGATCGGGCGCAGCAAGAACGCGAGGTTCTTGTACGCGCGCGGGGTCTCGGGCAGGCTCGGCACGGTCACCGAGCCTACCGGGCGCGGCACTCCGCTCAGATCCAGCCGTGCCGCCGCGCCACGTGCGCCGCCTCGTGGCGGTTCGCCGCCCCGAGCTTCGCGGCGGCCGACGACAGGTAGTTGCGCACCGTCCCGGGGGCGAGGTGGGCGCGCGTCGCGATCTCCTCGACGGGCGCCCCGTCGGCGGCGAGCTCGAGCACGTCCGCCTCGCGCGCGGTGAGCGGGCTGGCGCCCGCGGCGATCGCCTCCGCGGCGAGCTCGGGGTCGACGTAGCGGCCGCCGTCGCGCACCTGCCGCACGACGTCCGCGAGGACGCGCGACGAGACCGTCTTGGGCAGGAACCCGCGCGCACCTGCCTCCAGCGCCCGCTTGAGGTACCCGGGCCGCCCGTGGCTCGTGACGATCACCACACCGCACGACGGCAGGTCGTGGGCGAGGCGCTGCGCGACCTCGACCCCGTCGAGTCCTGGCATCTGGAGGTCGAGCACCGCGACGTCGGGCTGGAGCTTGAGCGCGGCGGCGACGGCCTCGGGGCCGGAGGCCGCCTGCGCCACGACCTCCAGGTCGTCCTCGAGCGCCAGGAGCGACGCGACGGCGTCGCGGATGAGGTTCTCGTCGTCGGCGAGCAGGATGCGGATCACGCGCGCGTGGTCCTCTCGGTGGTGGGGGCGGGAAGGACGGGGGCGGGGCCCCGCGCCGGCTCCCCCCGCGCGGCGCCGTCGTCGGGCACGCGCGCGACGAGGCCGTACCGACCGCCGTCGGACCACGTCTGCAGGCTCCCGCCCGCACCCTCCAGCCGCTCCCGGAGCCCCACCAGCCCCGAGCCGCGCCCGTCGCCCGACCCCGCGGGCGCGCCGTCGTTGACGATCTCCACCACGCTCGACACCCGGTCCCGGTGCACCGTGATCGTGCACGCGCGAGCCGTGGAGTGCCGCACGACGTTCGTGACGCCCTCGCGCACGGCCCACGCGAGCGCCTCCTGCGCCGCGGTCCCGACCGGCGTCTCGTCGCCGTGCACGGTCGTCTCGATGCCCGCCGAGCGCAGCACGGAGCGCGCGCCCACGAGCTCGGCGCCGAGGTCCGCGGTGCGGTACCCGGCGACGACGGCGCGCACCTCGCGCAGCGCGTCCTGCGCGATCCGGCGCACCTCGAGCATCTGCTCCTCCGCGCCGGGACGACCCCGGGCCGCCAGCTCGGCGGCGAGCTCGCTCTTCACGGCGACGACGGACAGCGTCCGGCCGAAGACGTCGTGCAGGTCGCGGGAGAACCGCAGCCGCTCCTCCGCGACGGCGAGCCGCGCGTGGAGCACGCGCGTGCGCTCCTGCTCCCACACGATGCCGAGCATCCACACGGAGACGCGGTACGACCCGAACACCGCGACGAGCATGATCGTGCCCGACAGGCCGAGGCCGAACGCCAGGCCCGCGGTCGTCGACGTGACCGGCCCGGTCCCGACCCACACGGAGCACCCCGTGACCGCGCCGAACAGGAGACCGAGGAGGGCGAGGCGCCGGAAGGTCAGCAGGGGCACGACCGCGAGCGTGCCGAACCCGAACCCGAGCAGGAGCGCGTAGTACCGGGCGCTCCCGGCGACGTCCTCCGCCGACCCGACGGGGAAGGTCCAGAACCCGACCACCGCGACCGCGACGGACGCGGCACCGTGGAGGGCGAGCAGCCACGGCCTCACCGCGGGTCCCCCGAGGAAGTGCACCACGCCCGCGCGCAGCACGGCGATGCTCGTCGTCGTGTGCACCAGCACGAGCAGCAACCACGCCCCGACGACTCCCGGCCGGAACGTCTGGTCGGTGCCGACGAGCGCGAGCGCGAGGAACGGCTCGAACAGCGAGAGCAGGTAGAGCGACCAGCGCGTGTAGGCGTCGAACCGCTCGGGCGCGGTCCGACGGCTCCACACGTCGAGGAACGTGCGTGGTCGGGTGATCACGTCGACCAGCGTCCCACGCGCGCCCGTCGCACCGCCGTGACAGGCGTCATGACCTGCGGCGACGGACGCTGCCGGGTCAGCCGCGACGGACGTCGGCGCCGAGCGCGACCAGCTTGTCCTGGAAGTTCTCGTAGCCGCGGTCGATGAGGCTGATGCCGCGCACGGTGGAGGTGCCCTTCGCCGCGAGGGCCGCGATGAGGTGGGAGAAGCCGCCGCGCAGGTCGGGGACCTCGATGTCGGCCGCGGCCAGCGGCGTCGGGCCGGAGATCACCGCGGAGTGGTGGAAGTTGCGCTGGCCGAACCGGCAGTCGCGCCCGCCGAGGCACTCCTTGTAGACCTGGATCGTGGCGCCCATGCCGCGCAGCGCGTCGGTGAAGCCGAACCGGTTCTCGTACACCGTCTCGTGCACGATCGACAGGCCCTTGGCCTGGGTGAGCGCGACGACGAGCGGCTGCTGCCAGTCGGTCATGAACCCGGGGTGCACGTCGGTCTCGAGCACGATCGGGTTCAGGTCGCCGCCCGGGTGCCAGAACCGGATGCCGTCGTCCTGCACGTCGAACCGGCCGCCGACCTTGCGGAACGTGTTGAGGAACGTCATCATCTCGGGCTGCGTCGCGCCCTTGACCGTGATGTCGCCGCCCGTGGCGAGCGCGGCCGACGCCCAGGACGCCGCCTCGATGCGGTCGCCGAGCGCGGTGTGCGTGTACCCGTCGAGGCGGTCCACGCCCTCGATGCGGATCACGCGGTCGGTGTCGACCGAGATGATCGCGCCCATCTTCTGCAGGACGGCGATGAGGTCCATGATCTCGGGCTCGATCGCGGCGTTCGCCAGCTCCGTGATGCCCTCGGCGCGCACGGCCGTGAGCAGGAGCTGCTCGGTCGCACCCACCGACGGGTACGGCAGCGCGATCTTGGTGCCCTGGAGGCGGCGCGGGGCGCGGATGTGGATCCCGTTCTCGCGCTTGTCCACGACCGCGCCGAACTGGCGCAGGATGTCCAGGTGGTAGTTGATCGGCCGGTCGCCGATCCGGCACCCGCCCAGGTCGGGGATGAACGCCTCGCCCAGGCGGTGCAGCAGCGGGCCGCAGAACAGGATCGGGATGCGGCTCGAGCCCGCGTGCGCGTCGATGTCCGCGACGTGCGCCGACTCGACGTTGGAGGGGTCCAGGTCGAGGATCCCCGCGTCCGGGTCGGACTTGACCGCCACGCCGTGCAGCTCCAGCAGCCCCGTCACGACGCCGACGTCGCGGATCTGCGGCACGTTGCGCAGCACGCTCGGCGACTCCCCCAGCAACGACGCCACCATCGCCTTGGACACGAAGTTCTTCGCGCCCCGCACGGTGATCGTCCCGTCCAGCGGGGTCCCGCCGTTGACGTACAGCACATCCTTCATGAGCTCTGGTCGCCCTCTCGCCAAGCCTGTGGTCGTGGTGCTCCTGCGGGCAGGGGCCCGCGTGCGGGGCCGCGGACGGCCGTTCCGCGCGCGGTCCCGTGCGTGCCAACGTGCGGCACCCGGAGATTATTCACCCCCTGCGGGGGTGCTCGCCGCCGAGCCGACGGCGGCGGCGGTCCCCGACACGTTACTCCCCGGTACGTCTGCGCGGGACGAGCGCCCAGAACCGCGAGGCAGAGCCCCGGTCCCGCGAGGGAGAGGCGTGGTCATGACCACGCCTCTCCCTCGGCGGACCGGGGCTCTCCCTCGGTGCGGCGGGCGCGGGTCAGACTGCGGTCGCGTCGTACGCGGCGACGTACCGGTCGATCTCGGCGAGGAAGGCGGCCCGCTGGGAGTCGCCCAGCCACGACGCCTCGAACGAGTTGCGCGCGAGCTGCACGACCTCCTCCGTTGTCAGGTCCGCCGCGTCCGCGAGCGCCAGGTAGTTGTCGGCGACGTAGCCGCCGAAGTACGCGGGGTCGTCCGAGTTCACCGTGACGCGCACGCCCGACCGCAGCAGGCCCGCGATCTCGGTCGCCTTCATGTCGTCGGTGACGAACGAGTTCGAGACGGGGCAGCACGTGAGCCCGAGGCCGCGCTCGCGCACGACGTCGACGAGCGCCGGGTCCTCGACGACGTTCGTGCCGTGGTCCACGCGGTCGACGCCGATCTCGTCGAGCACGGTGCGGATGTTGTCGATGCTGCCCACCTGGTCGATGTCGCAGTGCATCGTCAGCCGGTAGCCGAGCTCGCGGGCGCGCGCGAACACCTCGGCGAACTTCTGCGGCGGGTTGTCGCGCTCGTCGGAGTCGAGCCCGACGCCCAGGATCTTGTCCCGGAACGGCACCGACGCCTCGAGCGTCTCGGCCGCGCTCTGCGCCGAGTGGTCGCGCAGGAAGCACAGGATGAGGTGCGCGTCGACGCCGTGCCGGGCCGGCGCCTCGGCCGCGGCACGGTGGTAGCCCGTCACGACCGCCTCGAACGGCACCCCGCGCGACGTGTGCGCCTGCGGGTCGAAGAACATCTCGGCGTGCTTGACGCCGTCGGCGGCCGCGCGGGCGAGGTACGCGTCCGCGAGCTCGTAGAAGTCGTCCGCCGTCTGCAGCACCTCCATCGCCGGGTAGTACACGGCGAGGAAGCTCGTCAGGGAGTCGAAGGCGTACGTCGCGCGCACCTCCTCGACCGTCGTCTGGCCGATGTCGATCCCGTTCTTCTGCGCGAGCCGCAGCTTGAGGTCGGGCTCGAGCGTGCCCTCCAGGTGCAGGTGCAGCTCCGCCTTGGGCAGGCCGGTGACGAACTCACGGGTGGGCGTCGTGGGCGCGGGCATGGGTCTCCTTCTCGGGTCGGTGTCCCCCGCCCCCATCCTCCCCCGTGCCCGACGCCGGGGCGCACCCTCCCACCGGACGGCCGCACCGGCGTCGGGTCGGCGCCGGTCCGAATCGATTAGGCGGCTGCCCCCGAGGGTGGGGTGCGAGGCATGGTCGTCGTGTTCGACATCCGAGAGCGAAGGAGCTGGAGAGATGCGACGCATTGCAGCGTGGGCCGCCGCGGCGGTCCTCGGCGCGGCCGGCCTCGTGGCGGCCTCGCCACCCGCCCCGGCGGCCGCGCACGGGGCGGAGGTGTTCCCGGGGAGCCGCCAGTACCTGTGCTGGGTGGACGGCCAGACGGGCAACGGCCAGGTCGACCCGCAGAACGAGGCGTGCGCGAACGCCTACGCGGTCAGCGGGACCTCGGCGTACTACAACTGGTTCGGCAACCTGGACTCGAACGGCGCGGGCCGGACGGTCGGCTACATACCCGACGGCCAGATCTGCGACGGCGGGGGACGCGGCCCGTACGACTTCAGCGGGTTCAACGCCGTGCGGGACGACTGGCCCCGGACGCACCTGACCGCCGGGGAGACGTACCAGTTCCAGCACAACAACTGGGCCGAGCACCCCGGGCGCTTCGACGTGTACGTGACGCGCGAGGGCTGGGACCCGTCCGGCCCGCTCGCCTGGAGCGACCTCGAGCTGGTCGACTCCATGACCGACCCGCCCGACACCGGCGGGCCCGGTGCTCTGAACTACTACTACTGGGACGTCACCCTCCCGGCCGACCGCACCGGCGACCACATGGTCTTCACCCACTGGGTCCGCTCGGACAGCAACGAGAACTTCTACTCGTGCTCGGACGTCGCGTTCGACGGCGGAGACGGCGAGGTCACGGGGATCGGCGACGACCGCGGCGAGCCGACCGAACCCGCGTGCCCCGACGAGGCGCCGGGCGCCCCGGGGACGGTGATGGCCATGTCCGTCACCGCGACCGGTGCGCACGTCATGTGGGGAGCCGCCGAGTCCGGGTGCGTCACCGGGTACGACGTCCTCGACCCCGGCACCGGACAGGTGGTCGCGAGCACCGACGGGTCACCCATGGTCGACCTCGACGGGCTCGAGCCCGACACCGCGTACACCCTGGAGGTCCGGTCCCGGAACGACCACACCGGGGCGGTCTCCGGGACCCGGACGGTCACGTTCACCACGCTGGACGACGGCGGCACCCCCGAGCAGCCCACGGGCGCGTGCACCGTCGACTACTCCGCGGCCGCCTGGGGCGGCGCCAGCACCGGGTACACCGCGTCGGTCACGGTGACCAACACGTCCGCGGCGACCGTGGACGACTGGGTCGTCACGTTCGACTACCCCGGGGGCCAGCGGGTCGACGCACCGGGATGGAGCGCGACCGTCGCCCAGTCGGGCACCACGGTCACGGCGACCCACCCGGCGTGGCAGTCGAGCATCGCGCCGGGGCAGTCGGTCACGTTCGGCTACAACGGCGCGACCACGACGGCCGGAGCGCACCCCGACCCCACCGGGTTCACGCTCGACGGGGCCGCCTGCGACTGACGCGCGCGACGACGGTGGGCCGGCGGTGGGCCGACGGGGACCGACCCGTCGGCCCACCCACGTTCAGCCCGTCGCCGAGACCAGGCCCACCCGGTAGGCGAGCACGACCGCCTGCACCCGGTCGCGCAGGCCGAGCTTGGCCAGGATCCGGGACACGTACGTCTTGACGGTCTCCGGCGTGATGACGAGCACGCTCGCGATCTCCGCGTTGGACAGCCCGGCGGCGAGCTGCTCGAGCACCTCGAGCTCGCGCCGGGTCAGGGCGCGCACGACCTCGTCCCGCTCGGGGCGGGAGGCGTCGGTCGGCCGCACGCGCTCGGCGTAGCGGCCGATGAGGGCGCGGGTGACGGTCGGGGCGAGCAGGGACTCGCCCCGGGCGATCGTCCGGATGCCGTCGACCAGCTCGCCGGGAGGGGCGTCCTTGAGCAGGAACCCGCTCGCCCCGGCGCGCAGCGCCTCGTAGACGTACTCGTCGACGTTGAACGTGGTCACCATGAGCACCTTGGTCGGCGTCCCGACGTCGGGGCCGGCGATCTGCCGCGTCGCCTCGATGCCGTCGAGCACGGGCATCCGGACGTCCATGACCACGACGTCGGGTCGCAGCCGTCGCGCGGCCTCGACGGCTGCCCGGCCGTCCTGCGCCTCACCGACGACCTCCATGTCGGCCTGCGCGGAGAAGATGGTGACGTAGCCGACCCGCACCAGCTCCTGGTCCTCGCAGACCAGGACGCGGATCGGGGGCCGTGGCTCCGGCGGCGGGAGGGTCATGGGCTGCTCCTGGTCGGGGCGGTGGTCGGGGCGGTGGGGATCCGGGCCCGCACGCGGAACCCTCCGCCGGGCGTCGGTCCGGCCTCCAGGTCCCCGTCGAGGACCCGGACGCGCTCGCGCAGGCCGGCGAGCCCGCGACCGGCCGACGGTGCTGACGGTGCCGGTGGTGACTGTGGTGCCGGTGGTGCCGCGCCCACGGTGGCGGGCCGGTCCGGCGACGGAGGTCCCGGCCTGGTGACCGACGAGTCGGGTCCGCCGGTGCTCACCTCGGCCTCGACGTGGTCGGCGCCGTGCCGCACGCGGACCGTGGTCGGGCGCCCAGGAGCGTGCTTGAGCGCGTTGGTCAAGCCCTCCTGCACCACCCGGTAGGCGGCGAGCCCGACGGCGTCGGGCAGGTCGCGCCGTCCGCCCTCCTCGGTCCACTCCACCGGTTGGCCGGACCGGCGGGCCTGGTCGACGAGGTCGCCCACGCGGCCGAGGACGGGCGCCCGCTCCGCCGGCGTCGGCTCGCCCGTGGCCTCGAGCACGCCCAGCAGGTGCCGGAGCTCCGTCAGGGCGCGTCGCCCGGTGCCGCTGATCGCGACGAGCCCCTCGGCGGCGCGGTCGGGCGCCGCGGGCAGGAGGTACTGCGCGGCGTCGGCCTGTACGACCATCGCGGTCACGTGGTGCGTCACGACGTCGTGCAGGTCCCTCGCGATCCGCGCGCGCTCCTGGGCCGTCGCGACGGTGGCCGCGAGACGCCGACGCTCGACCTCCTCGGCCCGCCGACGACGCACCTCGGCACCGGCCGACCAGACCACCACCAGGACGAGGTAGAACGCGAGGAACACGGGCAGCCGGTTGGGCGAGCCGAGGCCGGACAGCGTGGCCGCGAGGACGACGTAGCCCCCGGTCACCGCGGCGGCGACGCTCCGGCGGAACCGCGCCAGGTGGGCCCCGGCGGTGTACAGCGCCACGTAGAGGCCGACGCTCGCGAACGTCGGCGGGCAGGCCAGCACCTGCGCCGCGGCGAAGGCGGCGCCGACGACGGCGAGGCAGACCCCGGGTACGCGGCGGCGGAACGCGAGCGGCAGGCACTGCGCGAGGGCGAGCGTCACCGTCAGCGCGTCCGTCGTCCGCTCGGGCAGGTCGCCGAGCTCGACCCCGATCGTCGAGAGCGTCGGGACGAACCCGAGCACCGCGAGGGCGACCGCGAGCGACGTGTCCAGCGCGACCTGCCGTCCCGGTCGCCACCGTCGACGCGGCTCACCGGGGCGTGACGCCCGGTCGAGGACGGGGTTGTCGGGCACGGCCCGAGCCTACGGGCGACGACGGCGGGCCGGGACCCACGTCCCACGCCGGTGCGCGAGCACGAGCATCGGGACGGCGATCAGCGCGCCGAGCACCACGGTCACCACCGATCCCTCGATGCCGAACGCTCCGCCCGTCAGCAGGCTCGGCCCCGAGACGTCGGCGACCAGCAGGCCCGCGGAGGCGTGCCCCGAGACGGGGATGCCGAGCAACGCGATCGTGGCGTTCCAGGCGAGGTGCAGGCCGATGGCGAACCACAGGTTCCGCCGCCAGAGGAACGCGGCGCCGAGCAGTCCGCCCGCCTCGATCGCGATCGCCAGCGCGCTCCACGCGGTCGCGGCGGGGTTGAACAGGTGCGTCAGACCGAAGAACAGGGCAGTGATCCCCAGCGCGACCCAGCTCCCGAGCAGACGCTCGAGCGCCTGGAGCGCGAAGCCACGGAACATGAGCTCCTCGGTGACGGCGGCGCCGACGGTCACTGCGACGATCGGTGCCACCACCGCGAGGAGGTCGCCGTCGGCGACGCGGAACGTGTAGCCGCCGAGGACCGTGACGACGGCCGCGGACACCGCGACGAAGCCGAGCCCGACCGCGGCGCCCAGCAGCGCCTCCGGCACCGCGCGGCGGCCGGCGAGCTCGGGCGTGCGGCGGTGGGCGACGAACCGCATGACCACCCGGTAGACGACGACCGCGAGCGCCGCGCCCAGCACGGGGAGCAGCAGGAACTGTTCGGCCGACGCCGTCAGACCTCCGACGAGGGCGACGCCGACCACGCCGATCAGCATCCACGTCAGGGGGTGCCGCAGGAAGCGGGACGCCGGTCCGGGGCCGTCGTCCTCCCCGGTCCGGGGGCGGGGTGTCGTGGTCGTCGTGCTCATGCGGGCCTCCGTCGCTGTGCCTGACCGCCCAGCTGGGCGACCACCAGCAACGCTAGGAATCCGGGCGCTCCGGCGAATCACCCCCGGGTGAGCAGTCGGGGTAGCTCTCACGGGGGACCGGCGCCGCGGCAGGCTCGTGTCGCGACGACCCGGGCTGCCGGCGCCGCGGGCGGCCGCGGCGGCTCGCCACGCCACACCCGGATCTCAGTTCCGGTTCAGGCCGTGCCTCCGCGAGTCCAGGGCGACCTTGAAGTGGCTCTCGGCCTCGTCGATCACCCGCGTCGGTGTCGACGGGTCGAACACCCGCAGCAGCGAGAAGCGGAAGTAGGTCGGGTCGACGGTGCGCAGCTCGACGTTGCCACCGTGGCCGTTGGTCGCGTACGCGGTCCAGCGCTGCCGGATGCTCTCCGCACCGTCGGCCTTGCCCACGTAGTGCCGACCGTCGCGGGTGTCGGTGATCAGGTAGACACCGACGACGGAGGCCAGCGCCGTGCGCCACGCGGCATAGCGGTGCTCGCGCATCACCGCCTGCAGCTGCGCATGGTCCAGCACGAGCCGGTCGAACCCCGGGAACGGCACGGGCCGCACGTCGGCGATCTCCATGACCGGATATCCCGCCGCGGTCGGGCCGTTGAGCCGCCACGTGCGCGGCGACCGCCAACCGATCACCAACCGGTCCCTCAGGTCCGCGAGCCGCTCGGACCTGACCAGGTCGAACGTGCGGAGGGCCCCGTCGTTCGAGACCTCACCGCGGTTCTCCAGCACCGACCACAGCCGCGCCCGGTCTCCGCCCTCGCGGACGAACACGACCCAGATGCCCGGCGGAGCAGCCGGGAAGATCCGCGGCGACGCCGACTGCCGGCGTGTGTACGCCAGGATCTCGTCGTCGGTCGAGTCCGCGTGGATGCCCGGCAGGCCCGTGTCCTCGTGCTCCTTGACGAAGGCGTGCCGGATCACGAGGGCCTCCGCGGGGTCGATGAGCCCGCTGCGCAGGATCGGTTCAAGCGTCAGTGTCATGGATGGTCGGTCTCCCCTGTCGTCGTCATGGCGTACCGCTCGCCGTCGTCGAGGCCGTCCTGCGCGGTCGAAGGCGGGCTCTCGGCCCGAGTGCGGGCCGTCACCAGTCGACGACACGCGCCACGACGCTTCCCACGCCCCGGACGAGCCAGACGATGCCGCGCCCGACGTTCACGACGACGCCGACGAGGTCGACGAGCTCGAGGACTCTGGCGATGCCGCGCCCGAGGGCTCGGAACGGTCGCCACACCTGGTACCAGAAGCCCCGTCGCGGCCGGTTCGGCGGATTCACGACCGAAGCGTGCCACACACGACCCGTTCTCGGCCGCTCGTCCACGTGCTTCGCACGCCCGCTAGGGTACTTCGCATGCGAAACGACGACCTGGCGACGGTGGACTCCGAGGAGCTGCGGATCCAGATCCCGGCGGGCGGCTGGGTCGTCGGCACGGTGCGCAGGCCCGCCGCGGAGCCGCCCCGCGGCGTCGTGGTGATCCACCCCGCGACGGCGGTCCCCGAGCGCCTGTACACGGGGTTCGCGGAGTTCCTCGCCGCCCACGGGTACGTGGCCGTCACCTACGACTACCGTGGCACCGGCCGGTCCGGCAGCCCGCGCGCCCACCGCGGCCTGCGCATGCGCGACTGGATGGCCGACGACGTCCCCGCGGTCGCCGCGTGGGCCCGCCCGCGGTTCGGCGACGTGCCGCAGCTCGCCGTCGGGCACAGCATCGGCGGGCACGCGCTCGCGCTCGGACGGGGCTCCCGAGGCCTGGCCGGGTTCGTCACGGTCGCGTCCCACGTCGCCGCGACGTCCACCGTCCCCGACCGCGCCGAGCGGGCGCGCGTCCGACTGATCCTGCGGGTGCTCGGCCCCGCGACGGCCCGGATGCTCGGCTACGTCCCCGGCCGCCGCCTGAGCCTCGGGGAGGACATGCCCGCCGCCGCGATGCTCGAGTGGGGCCGCTGGTCGACCCTGCCGGGCTACTTCTTCGACGACCCGACCATGCACGCCGCCGCGGACGCGGCCCGCGTCACCGGCGACGTCCTCGCCGTCGGGTTCACCGACGACCCGTGGGCCACCCCCACCCAGATCGACGCGATCACCGACCGCCTCACGGCCGCTCGCGTCGAGCGACGGACGTGGAGCCCCACCGACGGCGGCGTGGAGAGGATCGGCCACATGGGCTTCTTCCGCCGGGGCCTGCGCGACACGCTCTGGCCCGAGCTCCTCGCCTGGCTCGACGCCCGCGCGGGGGCCGCCCCGGCGCAGGAGGACGGCAACGTCCGCTTCCCTGCCAGGAAGCCGCGAGGATGACGCGTCGACCGCCACGGCTGGTGTTCCTCACCACCGCGGCGGAGCGTCAGATGCGGCGCTGGATCGCGCGACGCGGCAGCGCGCACGGCACCGGGAACGGCGGCCAGGGATTCGGCGCCCCCGCCGCCGGCGTGCTCCTGCACCTCGCCGACCACCCCGGCGCGACGATCGGCGAGGTCACGACCGCCCTGCAGGCCTCCCCCGCCGGCACCAGCGGCCTGCTTGCCCGCATGGAGCGCGCCGACCTCGTGCGACGTCGCGCCGACCCCGACGACCGACGCACCGTCCGCCTGGACCTCACGCCCACCGGCACCGCGGCGCTCGACGACGTCCGCGCCGCGCTCGCCGAGCTCAACGACCGCCTCACCGAGGGCTTCACCCCCGACGAGCTGGCCACCGTCGCCCGCTGGCTCGAGCACGTCACGCGCGCACTCCCGTAGTTCGCGGGCGCAGTCGTGCGCGCCCTCTCAACCTCCTGGTTCCGTGCCCGCGCTTCCCTCCGAGCCGCACGCGGGTCACGGCGGCCGTCAGGGACGCACGGCCCTCCGAACAGGAAGAGACCATCGGACGGTGTCCCGCCTGACCCAACGCCTAGATGTTGCTGGCCATGACGTTGGTGACGCCTGAGCGGAGTTGTGCTGCTGGGGGCTGGTTCCCGGCGGCGGTGTGGGGTCGATGGTAGTTGTAGTGGATGTTCCAGGTGCTGATCGCCTGCGCGCGTTCGTCTTCGCTGTTCCAGGCGCGGGCGTAGAGGACCTCGTCGGTCAGGATGCGTTGGTAGCGCTCGACCTTGCCGTTGTGTCGCGGGGTGTAGGGGCGGGTGCGCTGGTGGCGTGAGGCGAGGGCGGTGACGGTGCGGGCGAAGGTGGCGGCGCGGTAGTTCGCACCGTTGTCGGTCACGACGCGCACGATGCGGTGGATGGCGTGGGCGGCGAAGAAGGCCCGGGCGCGGTGGAAGAAGCCGATCGTGGTCGAGGCCTTCTCGTCGGGCAGGTGCTCGGTGTAGGCCAGGCGGGAGTACCCGTCGATGATGGAGTGCAGGTAGACGTATCCGGCCCGGGCACCGCGGGTCTTGGCGCGCTGGGCGGTCTTGTCCTGGGCCGAGCCGCGCCCGTGGACGCGCCATCCGCCACCGTCGGGGATGCGCCCGACCTTCTTGACGTCGATGTGGACCATGTGACCCGGGTAGCGGGCCACGATCGTGCCTGGGCGACGGTTTGAGGAGCCGTCGGGGTCCAGGTACCGGCGGCGGTTGATCCCCAGGCGTTCCAGCCACCGGCCCACGGTCCGTTCGCTGACCCGGTGCCCTTCGCCGACGAGCTCGAGCGCAATCCGCCGCGCGGACCACTTGCGCTGGCGGCGCAGTGTCTCGATCCGGTTCACGACTTCGTCCGGGAGCTGGGTCGGCGACCTGTGCGGGACGCTCGCCCGGTCGTGCAGGCCGGCCTCCCCGAGCCGGTCGTAGCGGTGCTTCCACTTCGACAGGCAAGCGCGCGAGATGCCCGCTTCAGCAGCGACGTGAGCGATCGGACGACTCCGGCAGCGCTCGATCAGGCGCAGGCGTCCGGCAGGGGTCAACGGGGCGTTAGCGTGAGTCATGAAGGGGTAGGTCTTCCTCGGCAAGGACGGTTGGTCGCACTTCCATCCTGCCGCCAGGCCTACCCCTTCCTCACGCCCAACCCCGCGTCACCAACGTCATGACCCGCAACACCTAGAAGTTGATCATCTTCAGCGGGTGGCTGCTGCTCGCCTATTCGAGGTGCGGAGTCGGTGGACTCCGTGCCGGTTTGCAGGACGTGGGCGTTGAACGTGACTCGGTCGACGATCGCGGAGACGAGTCGGGGGCCGGGGAACACGGTTCAGCGGTCGCTCCCGGAGCCACCTCGTGTGTTGCAGCAGGCACCGATCGTGTACCAATAGGCCCATGGATCTGCCAACGGCGATCGTCATGATGAACTCCACGGTGTCCCTCGACGGCCGAAGCGACGCCGCGCTTGCAGCGGAGGTCGATCGGGCCGCCCGGGCCGATCATCCGGGAAGTCCCGTAAAGGGTGTGGTCACGCCAGCTGCGGGGCTTGGCGGCGCGATCCGGGTACGCCCAGTGGATGCAATGCTCCGCCTTTCACGCCTTACGGCTCCGCTCATCCCCAGCGACGTCACGAGTCAATACGAGCATTGGGGCCGGCTGCGCTACCTAGGTGTCTTCGACCGAGGCAGTGCAGGCGAGCTACGCCTTGGCACCGCGGGAAGGCAGGTGCGAGGCAACCAACGGCGAGTGATGTCCGAGGAGCTCGGCGTGGGTTTCGGAGCGTTGCTGGCTGAACACTGGTGCCGCGCCCAGGGCTTTACCGGCGCCATTCGGTTCGCCGACGTTGACCAAGTCCTTCAGGGAGCGTACCCAGGCATCTATGCCCGCATGGTCGCGGGCCGGCAGCCGGACTACCTGATTCAGCTCCCCTCCCCACGCCAGCCACGCCGGGTCTCGCATCGGCTGCTCGAGTGCAAAGGCACGACGAGCAGCCGATACGCGGTCAACCAGCTAGCTCGAGCTGTGACTCAATTGGCGTCGCTCAGCGTGAACGGGACCACGCCCACGGGTATCGCCGTATCGACCGTCTCGGCAGGCGACTCGGTGAGGTACCTGGCAGTCGATCCTGGCGACGACGAAGTGGGGTGGATGACTGACCGTTTTGGGGTCGCCCGGGGCCGCTCTGAGAAGCGCTCGGCGCAAATGCTTGGCGACGTCCTACACGCCGACGCGGATGACTTCTTCAGTTCGGTCACGGCGGTAGCGATGGGGTCGTTGGCGGACTACGCAGGGAGTGCAGCGGCCGTGGACTGGCTCCCGACGCGGGTCTCTGAAAGGCTCGGACGGCGAGCTGTGCGTGGCCGTGTCGAGGAGAACGAGTTGGGGGTGTTCGAGGGGCAGGAGCTGTTCTTCCCAGCCCCGGGTTCGCGCGGTCTGCTCCGCATCTTCCAGGGCGTCGACAAGGGCGTACTCGACGGCATACGGCACCACGACATCGCCGAGGTCGAGGAGTCCCAAGTCCGCGTAACCACCATGTTGCCGGAGTACAGTGGCGGCCGCTTCGCTGACTCACAGGACATCGAGCGCGCCACGAGTGCCGTGTCGCCGGAGGGCGCCATGCTTTCCCTGACGTTGGTCAACGGGCGCACGGCCGGCCTGTAGATGCGCGGCAGACCGCAACGCGGTCGCACCGACACTCCCACAGCGCTCCGGCAAAGTCAGTTGTCACCTATCCGTGCAGCAGACCCTGCTCGGAAGGGTGTCGCTACGGGGCAGGTTCCTCGTAGCGCGTGGCAATGAGCCGGGCAGCCAGTTCGGCGGACTCACGTTCAGTCGTGCGCGCCAAGATCCCCGCAGCGCCAATCGCATGAACGAGGAGGGAGTGCGACTACCGAGCGCCATTAGGAGACTGTTGAGTGCCGTTCAGCGGCTCGTCACGTTGGTGGGATCGGCGTAGGGGCGGCCCTCGAACCCGCGGTCCTGAAGGCGAACAACCCAGCGGTCCAGAACTGCCCGGATCGGTACCTGGACTCCGCGGAAGCGAGCCAGAGTGCGGACGAAGGTCGGGCTAAGGGCGTAGTAGATGCGGATGAACGCCCGCCCAGACATCGTCAGCGCTAGCCGCTCATCGCGATACCGGCGCAGGGTCCAGAGGGGCTCGCAGTCGTACGTGCCATACACCGCTGTTGCGACGTAGCACCCCGAACCCTTGGACTGCCCAGAACTTGTCGCCAGTGCCCGCCCTGTCGAGGTCGGTAGCGATGAGAGTTCCTCGTCGACGTGGGCGATGTTGGACGCGTACGAACCCATGTACGTCGCGATTCGCGGTGGCATCGTGCGATCGAGTCGGGTGAGGAGCTCCTTGAGTTCACGAAGCCGGCGCGTGAACTCGTCGCGTGTCATCTCCTGCGCCCCAGGACGCTGCAGTGCATCGACCGTGAGCAACTTGACCATCGCCTTGTTGTGGTCGCGCAAGAACTCGGACTCCGTGTTTGTTGCGACGGCGTAGCCGTCCGCATAGTGCAGCCAGTCACCCGTGAAGCCATCGATCTGATCCAGTGCTTGCTTCTCGTAGTCGCGGATCTCCGCCGGCGTCATGGAGGGGTCGCGCTCTGCGCGCCTGAGCCGCATGGTGCACATACGCATCTCGCCGTAGAAATCGTTGAAGTCCGTGGCCACTTGCGGGATCACTCCTCGTGTTGCCTGAGCGGGGGCGGCAGTCTCGGGCAAGACGCTACAGCGTGTTGTCGCCTCCACCTCGGCAGGGGCACGCGCTCACCAAGGACTTGGGCAGGTCGTGCTCGTCACTCCATGGGCCGTGCCATCTGAGCGTGTGCGGACACCGCGGAAGTCGGTGCTTCTAGCTTCCGTGGGCTCGCATGTGGTCATGGATCGGGCCCCGAGCCCAAAAAGAGGCCCGGACCTGCGGAAATCCGCAGATCCGGGCCTCCGACCATGTGTGACTGAGTTCACATCAGAGTGGCAATCTCAGAAGTTGATCGTCAAGTCAGGGGTCTCAGAATCGTTGAATTTCCGCGGTTTCTGCAGTTGCTCCGAGCGCTCGTGCAACTCGCGTGCCATTCGAAACGGAGCTGCGGACGCATCGCGAACATGTGTTCCTTGGAGAGTACGACACGCCTAGTCACGGCATCTTCTTGCCTCACCCGTCGGTACGCCCGCAAAGACGGTCAGCTGCGCCGTACGTCGCACGGGCGGTTGGCGCCGGAGCACGGTGAGGTCGCGGTCTTCCCGCTCAAAGTGGATCCTCGGCGACCAACTCCTCGCCGAGGCACAGTCACCGGCAGCCGCAGGACCGTGGCCTGGGAGACCCGGTGACCGTCATTACGCTCCATCGTCGCGCTGACAAGCGCGTCGGCGCACTGGATGAAGTGGGTCGCCGTGAACGGCTCGAACCTCGACAGCCGAGCCGACCTCTCGAGGCGCCCTCACGACTTTTCGAATCCCGACTGTTCAAACTTCAAGGTTTTCGCGTTCTCCGACACCGTGCGGATCGTGCTTTCACCGAAACCGTCGTGCTTCGTCGCCTCAATCTCGATCCGAACCGTCATCTGCGCCCCGACATCACGAAGGTTGGCGATGACCTCTTCAGCGATGTTCCTGAACTCCAGTGCATAGCGGTCCGGATTGAGCTCCTTCACGCCGAAGAATCGTTTGGCGAGCTCGACGACGATGGGCGGGTCGACGGGAGCCGGCCATACAACTGGCTCCACGGTAGTCTCGCCATTGTCGCCGGGCACCTGGCCGACCGATTCCGGCGCTGGACTCACAGCCGCAGCCTCCCGCTCGCGCTGGACGACGGCAACGTCCGGGCGGACGAGAAGGACCGAGTCGTTCGCAGCAGGCGCAGACTCCTTGTCCTCCGGCGTCCAGAGCCCGATATAGCGCGTCTGGTCCGCGTCGTATCCGGTCGCGAGCGCGAACGCATCGGTCGACCAGAGCAGCGGGAGGTCGACGATGCCGGACGCGAGCACCGACTCGTCTCGCAAGCGCGGCATGTACGGGTACTGCGAGTACAGCCCCCACAGCGTGCCGAGCGAGACATGGCCGCTCGCCCAGATCTGCGGCACCTTGCCAATGGAGAGCCGGATGTTCGACGCCGCCTGCCGTGTCGATAGGTCGCCGTCAGACCCGAGGCGCTTCGAGACACGCTCCGCCAACGACGGGGCCTGCCCTTCGACCTTCACCTCGCGGATCCCGAAAGGCGCCGCCGGGTCCGGCTGGGCCGGTACCAGCGTCCAGGTGAAGGTCTGCAGCAGCCGCGCCTCAACGGTCTGGTCGGCCTGGGCCTTGCGCTGCATCGCCTGGTTTCGCTGGTTCGCAGTCAGGTCGAGGTCGGCCTCGTTGACCAGGACGTGGCTCCACCCGAGGTAGTCGCGCGTGGCCGTGACGAGCTCCTCGAGGCGCGCCTCGTCCGCGGCGAGGAATACCACCATGTTGCGATGAGTCCGGTTCGCCGTCCCCCGCTGCTCGGTCGCCTTGAACGCGAACGCCTTGGCAGGCGAGTCGGTCTTCGACTTATGCGCGACCTTCGGGTGCAGGATGACGAGCCGAGCCTCGTCAATGTCCGGGATGTCGGCGTTCGAGTCCGGGCACACGTGCACGCCCGCAAAGTCACCGCTGGTACGCGCCTGGCCCTGGAGGCGCCGCACGATCTCGACCCACACGTCCTCGATGTGTAGCCGTTCGGCCTGATCCTTAGCCGTGCGGGTAATGTTCGCCTGGAGGTCATACCAGTACTTGCCCGACCCGGCGTAGAAATACGTCGCCCGGTCCGCGAGCTGGGTCAGCGCCGAGTGGAAGTTGCCTGGCACGTCTCCGGGGATCGCCGTCCCGAGGAAGACCCGCTGGGTCTCCAGGCCCTTGTGCGCAGAGCCGATCGTCGGGGCGGCGCCGAAGAAGACCGTGCGCGCGAGCCGCTTCGTCAGCGCCCGCTGCCCGAAGACCGGCTTTGCCTGGTCAATCCGGGCCGGCTCCGAGTTCGGGCCATCGACGTCGGCGTCGATGATCGCCTTCCACGAGTCCTGCAGGTACTGCGTCAGCTCAGCGTTCACGGACGCGGTCGCGAGCGGAACCGACCCGGGCATGATTATCGGCGAGGCGTCCTCCCCGACCCACAGGGCATGGATCACCGTCGACATCAGGCGCAATACGCCACGTGTGCGCTGGAAACGCTCGAGCGACGACCACTCCTCGTAGAGCCGGTCGAAGAGCTCCGGGTGGATCGGGTAGGTCCGCCGGATCCGGTCCTCGTATGCGATGTCACGGGCCTCGCGCGGGAAGTCGTCGGTGTAATTGCGATACATCTCCATGTACGACTTCGCCGTCGCATTGATCGCCGCCAGCGCGGCCGCATCGGGCTGCTTGAAGAGGCGTTGCTTGACGATCTGGTACGCCTCGACCGGCGACGCCTGCCGCCACTGGTCGGCTACACGCCGCACCACGTTTTGCAGTCTCTTGAGCGCCTCCAGGCCGTTGGACCCGCCGACCTCCTCGGCGTTCCCCGCCACTTCCTTCTCGACGTCGTCGCCCGTCGACGACGCCGGGATCGAGATGGCCAGCAGCACACCCTTAGTCCCCTTGGCCGCCTCGGTCAGCGTCTGCGCAAAGGTGAACTGGTCGTCGAACGTGCCACCCGCGAGGTCGTCACGGCCGACGAGCGAGCGGGCGTAGGCGACCCACTCGTCGATGAGGATGATGGCAGGGGCGTAGCGCGCGAGCACCTCGTGGAGCGCCTGGCCGGGGTGGGTGCGGTCGATGTCGGACTTCGCGACGATCGCGTACGCCTCGGCCCCACCGAGCTGCCATGCCAGCTCGCCCCACATTGTGTTGACGCGAGTGCCGTCGGCCTTCGTGACGCCCGACGGCGAGAAGTGGTTGCCGACGATCGCAACCCGGTTCACTTTCGTGCCCGAGTACCCGTTCGCCTGCAGCAACTCCTGCGTCTCCTGCGGGTACACGCCCAGCGGCAGACCAGCCGCCACGTGCCACAGCGACAGCATCGAGTGAGTCTTTCCGCCGCCGAAGTTCGTCTGAAGGTTGATCACGGGGGGTGCGTTGTCGTCGCCCGAGATACGTCGCACCGCCCGCCCGATGAGCTGCGAGAGACCTTCGGTCAAGTAGGTCCGCTGGAAGAACGTCGCCGGGTCCGCGTAGCCCGAGTCCTTCTCGTCGCCCGTCGCGACCTTGTACAGGTCTGCCGCGAACTCAGACGCCGCGAAGTTGTTGGTCGCGACGTCGTCATGCGGCTGCAACACCTCACGCCATGGATGCAGACCCGACGCCGTCGGCAGGTCCACCGCCGCCTTGAGGACCTTCTTGTCCTCCTTGTCCGCCGCCACCCGGCGCAGGTCCTGCCGCGTAGCCGCCACCTTGTCTGCCTCGGATGGCGCCCCGACCAGGCGGAGTAGCCGCTCCCCCGTGTCGAGAGCGCGGTAGGCGTCGTCGTCGGAGAACGACCCGTTGTGTGCCCACGTGTTGCGCACTTCGCGCAGCTCGCTCGCGTAGAACTGACCTGCGCGACCGAGCGCCTCATCGAACGGGAACCATCCGGGCTTGACCGCGGCAGTGATGTTGCCCTCGGTCAAGATGCGGAGCTGGACCTGCGGGTCGAGCGGGTCGTACTGCTTGTCGACTCCCTTCTTCGCGTCCTTCGCTGCCACGAGCTTGGCCCACTGCGCGCCGAGCTGCGGGTTTGCCCGCCCGACGACGCCGGAGATGAAGTCGTCGAGCGCGGGCGCCATGACCTCGAACATCCGGTTGACGCGGTCGCGGTTACTCAGTGCCATCTCAGGACAACTCCCACTCGTTGGTCAGCAGGGCCGAAAGCTCCTGCTGTCGTGCCGCCACGACTGTCGGGTTCCACACGTCGTGCCCGAGCACCTGCGTCGTCAGGGCGAACACCGCGGACCCGGTCGACGTCGTGAAGTACTTCGCCTTCTTTGTCGCGAAGTCGTAGTTTCGCGCCTGGCTGTTCTTCCGCGCGTTGAGGAGTAGCAAGTTGCCCAGCCGATGCGTCCAGTAGGCCCTGTCGTCCTCGGTGAAAGCGACCAGCCACTCGCTGTCCGCCGCGGGCGTCTGCGGGAGAACGTGCTCGATGCTGATGATGCTGTGCGAGTAGCTCGCGCCCGGCTCCTTGGCGAGCAGCTCGTCGAGCCGCAGCAGCACGTACCGGGCCCGCTGCGTCTGCATGCGGTAGACCTCGCCGTTGATCGCGTCCCGCGACTCCTCCTTCTCCTGCGCCGAGAGGTCAAAGGCCGGCGCGTCGAGCCCGTCTCCGTCCTTGAGCTGCTTGAGCAGGTCCAGGTAGCGGGTGATGCGCGGCGTCGTGTACTCGCGCCGCAGCAAGAAGCTCGCCGCGAGCCGCTCCAGCTTTCGGAGGAACTCCGCAAGGAAGGGCGCGTCGTCGGGGTGGTGCTTCAACGCCCAGAGCGCGCACGCGCGCCAGTCCTTGTTGTCGATCAGAGCGAGGCGCTTGAGCCAGTCGTTGACCGTCTGCCATTCATAGCCCGGGCCGAAGTCTCGCGCGACCGTGCGCTCGAACGCCTTCGCATAAGGCAGCAACAACTCGTCGATGAACTCGGCGGAGCGACCGTCGTCCAGGTACTGATCCAGAACCTGCTCAGGAAACTCGCGAAGCAGCTCGCGTCGGGCGCGGTCTCCGTTTACCACGGTTCGGAGGTCTCGGAACAGCTCGGTGAAGTCGTCGCTGCCGAGTGCCTCCTCTGCAGCTTCCCACTGCTTCGCATAGTCCGACTCGTCGTCCAACGATCCGATGACCTTGGACTTGAAGATGTCGGCAGGCGCGAGATCGAGGCCTCGCGCGTTCATAACGCTGAAGATCCGGTAGGCGCTGTTGAGATCGGGCGTGCTCACCACAACGAGGAAGGTCCGGGTGCTCGCGAGCGTCGCGAGCAGGCGACGCTTCGACTCGTCCCACGTGAGGAGGCGCTTGTATAGCACGGACGCGTTGTTGCGGATGGCTCGCTGCGGCTCACTCCCCGCCGCGCTGTCCGTCACCTCGATGAGCGCACCGATGTTGCCCGGAGTCTGTACGTACTTCGAGAAGAACGAGCGGTCCTGCTTGCGCAGTGCGAGGCGAGGCTTCGGCGCGATACCGGCAAGCTCGGAGCCAGGTTCCAGCACGAGGTCGGCTAACTCGCCTGCGAACTTCCCGGAGCTCAGGTCCCGAAGGATGCTGAAGAGCAGGCTCAACGTCGTCAGCCGCTGCTGGCCATCGATGACGTCGAACTGCGTCTCCGATCGCTGCACGAGCACCAGCGACCCAAGGAAGTACGGGTCGTCCGGGTCGCGCTCAAGGCTCTCCTCAAGGTCGTCGAGCAGCTGAAGCGCCTGGTCCGTGCCCCACCGGTACGGCCGCTGGTAGTCGGGGATCTCGAACTCGTAGTCGCTGGAAAACACCTTCCGCAGCGGATGCTCCTGCGCCGTGAGGGTCTTCTGCACGACTAGTCCTCCTCGTCGAAGCTGAACGCGCCCTGCGTCGAGCCGGTGCCGGCCGGGGTCGAGCGGGCCACCTCGATGATCTCCGGCCAGGTCGTCACGAGCGTGTTGAAACTCAGTGCGTCCGCAGTGCGGCCGCTCGTCTCTGCGATGTGGAACAGTAGGTGCGCCAACTCCTTGAGCTCGTCGGGATGGACGTCTCCCGCCGGGCGCGCCAATGATAACCGCAAGAGTTCGCCTGCGGGGCCAATTCCGTCCACTTCCAGGGCCCTAATCAGGTGGTGGAGCACCTCCCACGCCGAGATGTACTGGTCGGTCGTTGGGTCATACGAGGAAGCGAACTCACGCGGCCGCAGCAACTGCACCTTCCCTGCACGGCTAGCAAGAACGCCACCTCGATCCATTACTTGGACGGAAGTGTTGCGGGCGCGAGCTAGATCATCAGCATCGCCGAACAACCCGGGATCGTACCCGCTGAACCGGTACCATTGAACACAGAACCTAGTGGGTGCATCCAGGTCGCCTTCTTGCTCATTAATTAGGCCATCGAGTTCATCATTGATGCGCAGGAGTGCGGCCGAGACCGACATCGCAGTCCCATCCGGCTGGAGCACGGCGCCAAATCGGCTAAACACTTCAATACCCGGGCCGATCGCTGACTGCTGCAAGTCGACAGGTGCAACGCCCGCCGCCTCCAGATTTGCGAGTGATTGCGCGAGGTGCGTACGCAGTGCGCCGAGAAACTCCTGCACCGTGACTTTTGGAGCGTCCTTTGGTCGCGGCCTGAGAACAAGTACACTCGACGTCGACATAGAGTTGGCGCCAATCGCAACGCGTCGACTCGCGTTCTCCGTGCGGATTGGCCACGTACGGACGACAGACCAACCCTCATCCACCATCGATTGCAGAATCGTGGACCAGCGACTGTTGCCTTCACCAAGGGCCTCGGCTTGCTTTGATGCATAGTAGACAACCACCGGATAGTCCTCCGCTACAGAGTCGCGGAACCTGGCGAAAACTTCCCGGAATCCGGCCATGAACTCAAGGGCGGCGGCATCGTTGCCTCCAGCACGGTGAGCATTCGCAACCAACTCTTCGCCCTTGGGCACAAGAATTGTCCTAAAGAGACCAGGGAAGACCCCCGAAAGCATTCTGCGCTGCCAAACATAGAAGAAATCGGAAAGGTCGGAATAGTCGATGTTGTCGAAGTACGGCGGATCGGTTGCAACTACCAATCCCGCCAACGTCGCGTTCCGCGCGTCTTCCATAATGACTCGATGTTCGCCGCGAAGGCTGGACATCTTCAATGGGCCCACGATATTCCGAAGACATGCCAAGAACGAACCGCTATTGCCTTCACCAAGCACATTCGCCTCAGAGACATCCCACGCCATGCCCATCGCTTGGCCCGAGTACATCTGCTGCGAGACCTCACCAGTTGACTCCCAGGAACACTGATTGTTTGACCAGTTTGCGAGGCGACTTACGGCGAGCGCTAAGTAGAGGGAAACCGCCTCGCTGTATGCAGTTGCACCAACGCCACCTTCCGCCAGAGGATCACCCGCAGGGACGCCGGCGGCGAGTGCATCCTCGTACACCTTCGAGCGGGCCTCGACGACAAGATCGCTAAAGGTTGTCAGGGCAAGTAGCTGACGGTCGGTGAATAGGTCACTGAAGTCGGTCATCCCGTAGAGCGGCGGCGAGAACCACCGGGGGTTCGTTGAGATCGCACCGCCAACCGAATCCTCGGGGCGCTGGACTCGCGCGGCTCTGACCTGCTCGTCGGACGGGCTGAAATATTCCCGTGATCGACCTCCATCAGCGACGACGGCGGTCAGCGTCAGCCCCAAGCGTCCCGCTTGGGCTTCGTGGCGAACGTGCGCGATGGGAACTGCCGTGCCACAGCTAAGGCACTCGGTGCCGAGCCGGCCGGACATCATGCCGCGAGATGGCTGGTCGCCTTTATCCCTGCTGACCGAGAAATCGAATCGTGACCCACCAGGAGCGGAAGAGTCCCTGACGATTCGCGGAACAATTACCGCCTCCTTTCCCTTCTTCTTTGCGAGCGTCCACTTGGAGACCAACGGAACCTGAATTCGGCAGCCTGGATTAGGACACTCGACTTGCCGAGCCCACACCCATGCGAGCGCCGGCCGGCCATTCACGTTCGGGTAGTGCGCATCGAGGCGGGATCGGGCCTCCGCGAGCACCCAAGCCCCGTATGCCTCCACGTCCGCGACGAGCCCGGACGACGCCGTCCATTCGGTTAGCCGGCCGCCTCCGACCCCTGGGAATACCGGATCGCGCCCGGTGAACTTCCCTGGAACCTCAACGAGAGCACGGGACAAGACAACCGCAACCGGGTTTAGGTCACTTGAGAGGGAGTCAATACCAAGCTGTGCGGCGGCGAGCGCAATCGATCCACCGCCAATGAAGGGATCGGTGATCGTCACATCGGGTAGCACCGCGCGAAGATCAGCTGCAAGATCCGGGCTGACGCGCATGATCTCGTCCCACTCGACAGCGCGCTCAATGAGCTTGTGCAGGCGCGCCCGCTCGTCGCGGACGGCGTCCTCGGTGGCGAACCTCTCAGGGTTGGACCCGGGATCATCTATGAGTTGGGCAAGCAACATCGCACGGGCCGCCGTCACCGGCTTCCGGGACCACCACTGATGTAGATTCTGCGGCTTTCCCACCTTCCGGTTCTTCTCCGCGAATGATGCACGGTTGATAGCCTCGAGGGGTAGGGCGACCTCGATGAGCTTTCGCTTCGTCACGACTTCGTTCTCTCCTTGCGTTCGCTGCCGGCGGCTTCGTCTGCGCTGGCCAGCGTCTCCAACTTACGTTGCCCCCGACACGAGCCCTGCACAACGCGAGGCTGGCGCGGTCCATCTCGCGTTTCCTTAATTCATTTTGGGCAGCGGGAGGTGTCTCCCGATGTACCCCACGTAGACCTTTCCGTCGGTCGCCGTTGCGTCGAGGTAGTGCATCCGCGGTGACACCATCGCGTAATTGGCGATTTTGAAGTGTGCCCAAAGATACATGCGGCCACTTGGGTCGATCGTCTCGGGCACGGGCAGCAGGCGTGGTGCCGCGTACTTGTCGTTACTGCGGACTCCCTCGCTCTCCGTCATCGCGTGCTTGTTGGCGGAGTAACCCTGACAGCCGGGCGGGGTCACACGTAGGAAGTCGTCCACGGACCCCTTGAATGACCCGTCTTTCGACACCCGGGCGTAGTCGTCGAGCGCCCGTAGGATCGTCCACGTCACGCCCGCCCACCCCGCGGCCGGCTCGTGCTCGTCAAGGTCCAGCATCGCTACGTTATCGCCCATCCACACGACCGAGGCTAGCGCGCCCTCCTCGTGCGCCGTCTGCCAGGCAACCAGGAGGTCGCCGAAGGACGTCGGGGTGAGGCTCTCGACGTCGTCGCCGAGCAGGTGGTCCGCCCAGGCCACCTCACCGTAGCCCGCCTCAGCCGTGGCCTTCTTGAGGGCCGTGAGCTCGGCGTCCAGGCGACGTGCCCGCTCCGCTTCCTCCTGCCATTCGAGGATGACGTCGTCTCGTTCGCGGATCGACGCCGCATGCTTCGCGCGCAAGCCGCCGATCGTGTCCTGGAGGGACAGCTCGGCCAGTTCCTTACGCTTCAACAGAGAGCGAAGCGGTCCGACCTGCGCGGCGCGGTCCCCTAGATCCTCGATGGCCTCGGGCGTCACGGTCTGCGTCCCGAAGACCCGGCGCAGGGCCGCCATCACGCGCGCAACGAGCCCGCTCTCGCGGACGGCCACCTCCGGCGACGCCGTGGGCTTCGACGTCGCCTTCAGTTCCGGTTCTGACGGAGTTACTGCCTCGTGCAGGGTCGCTTGGTGCGGGACCGGACCCGAGTTCCGAGGCTTGATGACCGGACGGCGGGACGTCGGGCTGTCGGGCCGCGCGCGCGTCGCCGGCGCATCGACCCCGATATCCAGCGTTCCCTGCTCGGCCTCCGCAGGAGTCTGCAGGTCGAGATCGAGCTCGTCCTCGGGCTCGGGCTCGAGGGCCTCTTCCGCCACGTCGGCTTGCTGGGCCGCGGTGGTTGCCTTGGGTGTGGATGCGATGCCGGCGGACTTGAGGAAGTCCTCGTCGGCCTGTCGGATGAGGCGGGCCTCGACCCGAGTGACGTTCCCAGGAAGAGGGAGCGTCAGCGTGTGCTCTCGCGCCACGCGCCCCAGGACGCGGAGCAGGTGTACGTCGCGATCCAGGGCGATGCGCTCCGTCGTGAGAGTCCTGTGACGCCTTCCATCGAGGGCGTCGTCGAAGTCGACGCCACTGACGAACGTTCGCAGCGTGCCCGGCGCGACGGCGTGAGATCCGCCGACCTGGCGCTCGAACTCTTCGGTCGCGGCCGGATCGAGCACGAAACCGGCAGCAAGGCCGGTCGTGTCCCGAAGGAGCCGCTCGATGAGTCTGCGCCATGCCTCCATCGGCAGGTCGCGACTGCTGCCCGCGACGAAGACAGGGCCACGGCGGTCCGCGGCGCGAAGTGCAGTGATGAGTGCTGGCACGTCCTCCTTGAACAGCGTTCGCACACTTGGGTCGAGGACCGCTCCGCCGTCGCGCGCGTCGACGAACTCGAGAACCATCTTGGCGAGGCGTGGCGTCCTGGCGACGGTCCGCTCGTCGGGACTGACGACGTCGATCCAAACCCACGGGTCATGGCGTCCGTCGCGCGGGTCATGGACGACCACCTGCGACGTCCATCCCGACGCCTCCGTAAGAAGAAACCGGGACGACGTGCTTCCCGACGCAGTCTCCTCAACCGAGAGCACCGCCTCGGCCCCCTGTCCAACGTCGGACACCGTCCCAGGTGTAACGGCGTCGGCGTTCAGACCCTTGCCGCGCAGCCATGCATGGAGCTGGCTTGCAATGAGCATCTCAACTTCGGCACCGTGCAGCGAGCCGCGAGCCACCGTGAAGAGCGAGCGATAGCCGAGCATGGTTCCCATCCGTTTGTTCTGCGTGGTGAGAGGCCTTGGTTGCCGACCGGAGCGCTGTCGACGTCGCCGTCAGAACGGCGCCTTGCCCTTGGTCCAGTTCTTCGTCCACTCGGCACGGACGCCGACGGCGTCGAAGTCGCCGAGGTCCACCGTCGAGAACGGGTCGTCGAGGTAGCGGACGTCGTCGTACTGCGGGCCCGCGGGTTCGACCTGCACGAGCGCAAGGCGATAGCGCGGGGCGGCGTTCTTGCCGGTCAGGATCTCGTTATGTGTGACGTAGAAGTCGTCCGAGCCCGCGATCCGTGCCTTGACCTCGATGCGGTACGTGTCGCCGTTGGGCGCCGTCGACAGGATGTCGAAGCCGGGGTTGTTAAACGCCTGCTCGACCGGCTTGCGGCCGAGCTCGCGTTCGCGGGCCATGACCAAGTCGACGCCGCGACGCTCGACCTCCTTGGTTGACTTCGCCCTCATCGGCGCAGTCGTCGGGACGCTGCCGTCCACCATGGCCAGTGGGAGCACGAGGGCCGAGGTGAGGATCTGCGGCGGCTTCGTCGACATCAGCGCCTGTTGGTCGATGAGCGCCAGTCGACCCTTGAGACGGATGTCGAGCTCGGTGGCCTTGCGGTTGAGCGACTCTGCGGACTCCTTGGGCTTCTTGCCATCGCGCTCCATCTGAGCGGCGACGGCGGCGTCGAGCAGGAGCCGCGTGCTCTCGTTCTCAAGCCGGGACTTGACCAGGTCGCGGGTCTTGGCGAGTTCGGCACCGCGACGTGGTTGCACGTCGGCCAAGTACTCAGGGAGTTGGTTAGCGATGATCCACGATGTCGCCTTGTCCTCCGCCTCGCCCAGCCACGACAGGCGGCGTGCCGCTGCCGTGGCTTCCGTCTCAGGCGCGGCGACGCAGTCGAGATACGGAGCGGGGCCGGCCGGCGTCACGGTGCCAAAGAAGTCGACGAACGCGTATCCGAACCGCTTGGAGACCGACGCCCCGGTCGCGTCCGCGACCTCCTCGACGACACCGACGAGCAGGTGTGGCTCTTCCAGGGACGCGGAGACAAGAAGGGTGCCGCTGTTGAGTACTCCTCCGAACTGACGGATCGCCTCATCCATGACTGCGTCGTGCAGCGGGTGCCCAGGGGCGAGTAGGTCTGCGCGGCTCAAGTTGTCGGGCTCTACGCGGGCGAGGTCGAACGTGACGCGGTCGTATCGCGTCGCGATCGGCCCGTACTTGGACGCTCGGATGTGCTGTGGGACGTTGCCGATCTCGTAGCGACCCTGCTCGCGGCGCGCAATGCGGCCGCCAAGGCGCCGAAACGCTGCCTTGAACGCCATCTCGATGTAGTGCGGTTGGAGGCGCCTCGCACGGGCCTCGTCCATCGCGGCACGTAGGGTCTCCAGGTCGGCGTCACCCAGGTGGTCCGACGCGAGGGCCCTCTCCTCGAGCAAGTCAATCAGGCCGTCACCGACGTTTTCATTGATGACCTCGTGCATCTTGGCGCGGACCTCGGGTCGCTCGCCATATTGGATCGCCTCTTTGAGGAGGTTGCGCAGTGGAGTTTCGGCAAACGCCTCGCCGAGCACGTCGAAGACCTTGCCACCGTACGCTAGGCGCATCTGGTCGATCTTCTCCAGAAGGCGTAGGAACACCTCGCCCTCGCGCGTATTCGCGGCGACCAAGTTCCACAGCCGGCAAACCTCGGTCTGGCCGATGCGGTGGATCCGGCCGAAGCGCTGCTCGATGCGGTTCGGGTTCCACGGCAAGTCGTAGTTCACCATCAAGTGAGCGGCCTGCAGGTTGAGGCCCTCACCGGCGGCATCGGTCGCGATGAGAATCTGCACGGTGGAGTTCTTGGTGAACTCTTCGGTGATCTGACGCCGCTCCTGACGGCGCACGCCACCATGGATCGCCTTCACTGCGTCGTGCTTCCCAATCAGCGTGCGGATCCGCGCCGTGAGGTAGTCGAGGGTGTCGCGATGCTCAGTGAAGATGATGAGCTTACGCGGCCAGCCCTTAGCGTCCGACTGCATCGCGTGCCCCTGGAGGATCTGCGAAAGCTCGGACCACTTCTTGTCCATGCCGGAGTCCCGCACCTGCTTCGCGGCCATGGTCAGTTCGGCGAGTTCGATGAGCTCCTTGTTGAACTCCTCGATCGTTTGAGCCGCGGTCGCAGCATCGAGGAACTCTTCCTCGATCGTCTCGATCTCGTCGGCGTTGTACTCGTCCTCATCGATACCAGAGACGTCGTAGGCGGCGTCGCGCTCCGTGTACTTGCCGGCCAAGATGTCGTCGCGACGTCGCGTCAGGCGCTCGGAGCGGCGAACCAGGGACTTGTAGATCGCCTCGGGGCTGGAGGCGAGGCGGCGCTGCAGCACAGTGAGGGCGAAGCCGACGGTGTTGCGACGTTTGCCGTCCAGGAGCTTCTCTGCGCGGTTCATGCCCTCGCGGACATAGTCGGTGACGAGGTCGTAGAGCTGCTTCTCGGCATGCGTGAGTTCGTACGGGACGGTCTCGGCGATGCGCTCCGGGAACAGACGGCGGCCGTCGAACGTAAGCAGGTCTTCCTTGACCATGCGACGCATGATCCCGGTAGTGTCAGCGGTCTTCTTGACCTTGCCTTCGAACCGGTCCTTGTCCAGCAGGGTCAAGAAGAGCTGGAAGTCCTCCTCCTTGCCCGAGTGCGGCGTCGCCGTCATCAACAGCAGGTGCCGGGTGATCGTGCCCAGTACCTCACCGAGCTGGAACCGCTTCGTCTTCTCCAGCTTGCCGCCGAAGTAGTGCGCGCCCATGCGGTGCGCCTCGTCGACGACGATCAAATCCCACTCCGTCTCCTTGAGCTGCGCCTGGAGCGCCTCGTTACGAGAGAGCTGGTCCATCCGCACGATCAGGAGCGGGTGCTTCTCGAACGGGTTGATGTTGATGTCCGCGTCGATGAGCGCGTTCGTCAGGATGTCGAACCGGAGACCGAACTTGAAGTAGAGCTCGTCCTGCCACTGCTCGACCAAACCTCCCGGGGCGACAATCAAGGCCTGCTTGACGTCGTCGCGCAGGATCAGCTCCTTGATGTACAGGCCAGCCATAATCGTCTTGCCCGCACCCGGATCGTCCGCGAGAAGGAACCGCAGCGGGGTGCGTGGGAGCAACTCACCGTAGACGGCCCGGATCTGGTGCGGGAGCGGCTGGACGTCACTGGTGGCGACGGCGAGCATCGGGTCAAACAGGCCCGCAAGGCGGATGCGCTGCGCCTCGGCAACCATCTTGAAGTCCGTCGCGTTCGCGTCAAACGCACGCGAGCCGGTGCGAGCGATCGACAACTTGGCCTCGTCCTTGCGGAACACGACCTGCTGCCCAAGACCGCCATCGGTCTTCTTGAAGGTGAGCTCGACAGCGGCCACGCCGTGCTGCTGGGCAAAGATCACCGTGATGACCTCGCCGGGGATCAGCCCATCGATGCGCAGCCCCGGCTTCAGTTCCTCGAGCAGCACCCGCGTGACCTCCTTCTACGCACGTCCCGCACGGTAGCCGCACCGTCGGACACTCCGGTTGCAGACACCGGGTGAAACCGGCGAATGTGGCACGCAGGTGTCTGTTGTCCTGGCTAATGTTCCCAGCAATCACCCACCACCACGAGGGCAGGATGAGCAAGGACGACCGTCAGAGGCTCACCGCGACGATCGAGCGCACCTACGGCTGGCACATCGCGACCACCCAGATGCAGGCCGAGCGCGCGGAGGTCGAGAAAGCCGGTGGTGTCGCGCTGCGCACGCTGACGCGGACGATCTCCGTCAAGCGCAACGGCCGCGTCACGTGGAATGTCGTCCCGCTCGGGCGGGGCGCCGCCCACGCGATCCGCGATCTCGCCGCGGCAACACAACTTCCACGGATCCGGGGCCTCGACGAGCGCGACCTCGCACCGCTCGCCGACCAGGTCCCGAAGGCGATCACCGATGCTCGCTCCCTCCTCGGCATGCGGCGGTTCTTCACGTCCCGGGAGGGCAAGAATGCGGGCTCTCTTGCGGCGGAGTACCTCACCCAGTTTGAGGCCTGGGCGACGAACCGGGGCCTCGATGGACTCATCTACAGTCTTCGCCCCACCGAGAACGGCGTCGCTGCCCTCGGCACTGCCGATTCCCTGTCCGATGTCGTCGGGCTACGACCCCACCTGAAGACCCTCGGACGCCTGGACCTCATCCGCGCGACGCCGATCGGACCGCTTCGCGATGCCATCGCTGCCATCGACAATGCGCTCAAGGGCGAGGAGACCTACCGCAAGGCGGCGGCGCAGGCCGGCGACACGCTCCGCCGTGCAGAAACCGACGCCATGCTCGCCACCATGCACGTCGACCGGCTGCGCGAGGCTACCGCAGAGCGGCTCGTCACCAAGCCGCTCATAGACTCGGGCCTCACCACGGTCAAGGAGGTCAAACTGGCCGCGCGGAGGCTGGAGACTCTGCCCGGGATCGGCGAGGCGTCCGCGCGACGCATCCGAGGCGCCGCAGTCACCATCGAACAGACCACGTTCGATGAGATGCCCGTCCGCATCGACATCAAGAAGCGAACCCGTGAGGCGACGGCATTCCTCAAAGCCCTCGGCGCGTGGGACGCCGCGCGGACGCTCCGCAACGCCACCTCGGATCTGGAACGCGCCGGCGAGCTCCGCGACCTCGTCGCTGCCGTCGACGGCGGCACGACACATCTGATCGTCGCTTCTGGGACCGCGCTCGACACTGCCGAGCTCCTCGTCGGCGTCAATGCTGTAGTCGCCCGCGGGACGGCACTCGCGGCCGGGAGGCCCGGCGGCGGCGCCGTCCCCGAGGACCCTTGGGACGACTTCCTCGCCCGACCCGCCGACTACTACGGCATGCTCCAAGAGCTCGGGTTCCTGACCGAGGACGAAGGCAAGGCCCACGGCGACCTGCCCGAAGAGATCGTCGAGGCCGTCCGCGCGCTCGCGCTCAACGCCGAGCACCTCACAGTCGGCACCCTGCGCGGATATCAGAGCTTCGGTGCGCGCTTCGCGCTCGTCCAGCGCAAGGTGATCATCGGCGACGAGATGGGCTTGGGAAAGACGGTCGAGGCGATCGCCGTGCTCGCGCACCTGCGCGGCGCACACGGGTACAACCACTTCGTCGTCGTGTGTCCCGCAGCCGTCGTCACCAACTGGATCCGCGAGATCCACTCGAAGTCGAAGCTGCGCGCCCACCGGATCCACGGCAAGAGCCGCGAGCAGTCGGCGCGCTCCTGGATCCGGTTCGGCGGCGTCGCCGTCACCACCTTCGAAACCCTCAACTGGTTCCAGCAGCACCATCCCGCCGTAGGCCACGTCGGCGCCGTCATCGTCGACGAAGCGCACTACATCAAGAACCCCAACGCCCAGCGATCCCGGAATACGGCAGCACTCCTAAATCGCAGCGACCGTGCCGTGCTGCTGACCGGCACACCTCTCGAGAACCGACTCGACGAGTTCGCCGCTCTCGTGAAGTACGTCCAGCCCTCGCTCGTCGTCTCGACCAACGGCCTGTCCCCGCGGACCTTCCGCAAGCAGGTCGCACCGGCATACTTGCGACGGAACCAAGAGGACGTGCTCCAGGAACTCCCCGAACTCGTCGAGGTAGACGAAGTCATGCCGATGTCCTCGGCCGACTCCGCCGCCTACCGCGCCGCCGTCCAGGCGGGCAACTTTATGGCCATGCGGCAAGCCGCCATGATCCACGGCCAGCAGTCCATGAAGGTCGAACGGCTCCGCTCCATCGTCGACGAGGCCGAGGCGAACGGACGACGCGTCATCGTCTTCTCCCACTTCCGAGAAGTGCTCGACCAAGTTGCCCGCGCCCTTCCCGGTCGCGTCTTCGGACCACTGACCGGCTCCGTCGCCGCCGTCGCACGCCAGCGCATGGTCGACGACTTTTCGAAGGCAAGCTACGGTGCGGTGCTCGTCTCCCAGATCGTCGCGGGCGGCGTCGGACTCAACATCCAGGCGGCGTCCGTCATCGTCATCTGCGAACCCCAACTCAAGCCGACGACCGAATGGCAGGCCATCGCTCGCGCCCACCGCATGGGCCAACTCGACACCGTCCAGGTCCACCGCCTGCTCTCCGAGGAAGGCGTCGACCAGCGGGTTACCGAGATTCTCGCCAGCAAGAAGACCCTCTTCGACGACTTCGCCCGCGTCAGCGCGACCGCCCACAGCGCCGAAGAGGCGTTCGACATCACCGAGGCCGAACTTGCGCGAGAGGTCGTCGAGGCGGAGCGGGAGCGACTCTTTGCGTCCTAGACACGCGGAGCCCAAGTAACGACTCCAATCACCGGCGTTCCGTCGGCAGCGAGTCGTGCCTCGCGCGAGCGAGCCTCCGCTGGGCGTTTTCTGCCGTGTCACGCCCACGTTCAGGCCGCGTCCGGCGTGCCTGCGATGGCGCAGCCCGGCCGGTCGCAGGCACGTGGGTTCCTTGCGCCTGGGCGTCGCTCGCCCCGGTCGCGTCCATGTCGACGTCCGCCAAGGCGACCTTGAGGATCGCCAGGGTCGGCGCACACTGATACAGAACTTGCGCCGACTTTCGACCTCTCGGATCGTAGGTGCGGGGGCTGACCCGCCACTCACGTACCGCACCACGGCCGGCCCGGGCTCGCGGCACCAGCGCGTTTCTTCACCCTCGTTCACCGGCTAAGGCCGTCGTCATCCGCCGGTCGCGGCCGGTGTGGGCCGCTCCTGGCAGGACGGCGCCTCCGGACACCTTGTCGCCGGCTCTCCCGCAGGTGAGTCTCGATGAGCGCGCGACGCTCGTCCAGGGCGCGGACCGCCTCGTCCGGCAACGGTCCGCGGGCGGCGGCGATGCGCCCACCGACAAGGTCGGGCTGCACCCCACGCAGAGGTCGAGCTGTCACGCGGGCCAGGCGCGCGGTCAGGACCGCGGCAACGTCGTCGGCATCAAGAAGGCTGCGCCGAGCGACGAGGCGCGGCATCAGCGCGTCGACGTCGTACCCATACGCCTCCGCACGCCGCAGTCCCGCCGCGAGGACCCCGAAGGCCTCCGACTGGACCGCTCGATCGGCGTCGTCGCGCCCGAGGCCGCCGGCGCTGCAGAGAGCGCCGTGCACGAGTCGACTCCAGCGATCACGTTGCGCGTCGGTGGCGATGGCCTCGTACTCGGCGGCGAGCTGGGCGATGCCGGCCCACCGGTTCTGCTCGGCCTCGGTCGCCTGGTGCGCCGAGATCTCGGCGCCGGTGTGGTGCAGGACTCCGAAGAGGACAGTGCGCGCGGTGACGTCCGGGTCGGGCGGGGTCGTATGCAGCGGGTCGGGCCGGTCGAGCGCCACGTAGGCGGTGTTCGCCTGGCGACCTCGCGTCATCGAGACGTAGAGGTTCTCGCGGGTGCTCGACGGCGAGACGACGACGTGCGCGGTGTCGACCGTCAGCCCTTGGGCGCGGTGGGCGGTGACGGAGTAGCCGAGGTCGACGTGCTCGGCGACGTAGCCCGCAGGCAGCACGACGCTCCCCCGCAGTCGGCCCTCGGGGCGGACCTCCAGCACGCCGTCGAGGCGCACGTGGGTCACCGTCCAGCGGTCGCCGTTGCGCACCCAGCCCGTTGGACCGGTGCGAAGCCGGCGGTCGTTGCGACGCGTGACGATCACGTCGCCCGCAGACGCGCGCGCGTCGTCGTGCAGGACGACGTCGCGACCAGCCGAGGTCAGGCCGGAGCGAATGCGTTCGGCGCGGGCACGGTCGTTGAGCTGTCGGACGGCCTCGGCCGACTCGGTCACAAGGATGCTCGCCCTGCCGGCCTCGGCGTCGCGGCGCCAGGCGGTGTAGGCGGCGTCAACCATCTCGTCGGTGCCGCCCTCACGGAGACGCCCGCGTGACTCGTACTGGTCGATGACCGTCGGGTCGCCGCCCCGCAGGCGCAGCGAGGCGATCTTCTCCCAGTCATGCGAGAACCGGTGCACCTCGGTCAGCCGCGGCACGCCCTCGCCGCGCGCCGAAACCAGCATGGCGAACGCGCCGCCGGCGCCCACGGACTGCAGCTGGGCCGGGTCGCCGACGAGGACGACCTTGGCGCCAACCCGCGCGGCACGGGCCGTGATCGTGTCCAAGGCCCGGGTGGAGGCGAGCGTGGCCTCGTCGACGATCACCAGCTGCCCCGGCGCGAAGTCCGCGCGCCCGGAGCGGCGGTCGTGGATCCACTTGGCCGTGTTGTCGCAGCGGATGCCGAGATCGTCGGACAAGACCTGGGCCGCTGCGGCCGACGGCGCCATCCCGACCACACTCCCGTGACCGTGCGCCGCGATCCACCCCGCCCCCAGGGCGCACATCGCCGTCGTCTTGCCCGTGCCGGCCGGGCCGACGAGCACATCCAGCCGCCGACCGGACGTGAGGAGCTGCGCGACGGCGCGAGCCTGCTCGGGGTCGAGTGTCACGCCGTCGGGCGTGCGTCCAGCAACGACGCGCGACGCCGTCGTTCGGTCGACAACCGGCCCTCCAGCGTCGTCCGCGAGGAGCAGGAGCCGGTCCTCCATGGCCAACAGCTCGTGGCTGGTGAACTTCTCGCTGTGCTGCGGGCGCAGGGTGCTCGACCCGTCGGCTCGGCGCATCGCCGCGGGAGTGCTGGCCAGCTCTCCGGGCGTGAGCTGTACCGAGCGTCGCGTCGCGGCGTCCACCACGAGCGCCACGACCTGCTCACGGTCGGCGGCGGTCGCCATCCGCCATCCCATCGTCTGTCGCGACGCCTCCGCCCACAGGTTCCAGTGCGTCCAGGTGGCGCGCTTCTGCGAGACGGCGTCGACAACCTGGGCGGCGACGCCGTCGACCAGGTCCGGTGGAACGGCGCCCGCGCTGAGCACCCGTACGGACCCGCCGAGCGCCACGCGCCGCGCCCAGGCCGCCGCCTCGCTGCCGAGCACGGGCTGGGCTCGACGCCGCCAGTCCGCGGTCAGCTCCGCTAGGGAGTGGATGGTCTTCTCGGGGCGCGTCTCGAGCGTGGCCTGCGCGCGTAGCTTGACGACCTGCCTCGCGGACGGCCGGCGCCCGTGCGACACGACGAACTCCTCGATGAGACGGTCCTTGACGACCTCGATGTCCCGGCTGCGGGAGGAGAACTCCGCCAGCAGCTCGTCCGGGACGCCGCCGATCTCCCACTGTGGCGACCTGTCCGCGCCGCGCTCGCGTCGCTCCCAGCCGATGCCGAACGTGTTGGTGAGGCGGTCGGCCAGGACAGCGTTGTAGTGCTCGGACAGCGCGACGACGGCGTGGTGCAGGGCGCGCGAGTCCAGGGTGCGCCACTGGCCGTCGTGGGCGGCCTTGACCTTGTTCGAGATCACCAGGTGGGTGTGTAGCTGCGGATCGTTCGCCCGCGAGTCCCAATGGTCGTACGCCGTCGCCGCCACCCCGACCACCGGGACCTGCGCCACTCCCCCATGCCCCGTGCGCGTGGCGGCAACCTCCCGCTCGAGGAAGTCCAGCACCTGCCCGACGGCGTCGTGGTGCGCAGCGACGATCAGCTCCTGGGTCGTCGCATCCGCCAAACCCCACAGCACCGACACCGACTTCGGCACCGAGAACGTCAGGTCGAACCCCGCCGTCGCCGTCTGGCTCCCGCGCGCCGCCTCCTGCGCCCGGATCCGCGCCACCTCGGCATCGAACGCCGCAGCCGGCAGCGACCGATCCACGCCGTGGATCCGACCCGCCGCTCGCTCCTTCGCCGTCGGATACTCGCGGAACGGCCGGCCCAGCGGCTCGCCTGTCACCGGGTCCGCGCCGTGGCCCAGCAGCGCCTGCAGCTGCGACGGCGTCACCGTCATCCCCGGTTCCAGTGCGCCCTCACCGAGGTGCTCGACCCCGCGGCCCATCCACACCCCGGGCGGCGTGCCCGCCTCTGTGAAGTACCTCGTGAACGCCGACGCCTGCGCCGCGTTCCCGTCGCCGGTCACGACTGACCGCAGCAGGTACGCGTACCCCTGCCCTGCCGAGATCACTCGTAGCGAGACCGTCACACCTGGGAGGTGTGCGGCGGACTCCACAAACGATCAGCGCCGGAATCACAGCGCCGATCGGGAGCGGTCGGTCGCCGACGTCAGTTGGTGTACGCCTTCGCGCTGGCCCAATGTATGCGGGGCTTCCACGGCAACTCGAGAAGCGAAGCAAGCACGCCCTTCGCGCTGTCCGCCATGACCGTCCCATCAGGCAGCGCGACCCGGTACGAGCGCACCTTCCGCCCAGTTCCGACCTCGGCCTTTCCTGCCACCACCGCATCGACGATCGCTCGGACCACGTCCACGCTCGACAGCGTCCGCGGCAGCTGCCACCCCGGGCATCCCTCAAGCCCGACGATGATGCCGTCCGCGTCGTGCATCAGCCAGACTTCCAGCGCGCCGTCAGTCGCAGGTCGCACGGAGAAGCCCTCGACGACGTCACCGTCGACGGTGGGCCGAGACACCTCAGCGCTGGTGGCCAAGTCGCTGCGCAGCGTGGATGCCAAGCGGCGAAGCTCGGTCGTCACGCGATCGTTGGGCAGTTCGCCACCGGCGCTCGTCATGGACGGAATGATGCCGCAACCGCGCCACCTCGCGGGCCTTCAGCGGACTCTGTCAGCCTCGGGTGCCAGACGTGTGAACGCCCGCGTTGCGCGTCCGCAACAGGTCGTGGCCGAGGGCCACAGGTCGCCATTCGGATCACGCCATGAAGGCCGTCGGGTAGTAGACCGTCGGCCACTTGCCGCCGTCGGGGTACTGGAGGCTCCGGCGCCGCACGTACACGCCGACACTCCACTTCGTCCCGCTCTCGTCGCGCGGCTCTCCCACTGCGATGTAGCCGCGGTACGGGGGCGTCCAGAACTGGTGGCTACCCCACCCCGCGCCGTCGTCAAGCCCGTCGATCGCGTCGACCAACCAGGAACGTAGCCATGGCTCGTCGAAACCGAAGTCCCTTCATGGCGTCGCCGAAGGTACGCGGTCCATGGTCATAGCGCGGGGTCGTGTCGGCGACCGAGTAGAGCACAGCGTTCATGGCGACATCGTCGCTGGGCTCTTCGCCGTCGTCATCAATGCAAGCGGGCGAAGTTCGGTCCGCGGGCAGGCCGTCACCAGTCGAAGACGCGCGCCGCGATGCTTCCCACGCCACGGACGAGCCAGACGATGGCTCGTCCGGCGTTCACGACGACGCTGATGAGGTCGAAGAATTCCAGGACTCGGGCAAACCCTCGCCCGAGGGCTCGGAAAGGTCGCCACACCTGGTACCAGAAGCCTCGTCGCGGCCGGCTCGGCTGATTCACGACCGCAGAGTGCCACACACGACCCGTCCTCAGGGCCGCTCGACCACGGGCCCCGTCGCGCGGGCCGCTAAGGTATTTCGCATGCGAAGTGACGACACGACGACGGTCGAGTCCGAGGATCTGCGGATCCAGATCCCGGCGGGCGGCTGGGTCGTCGGCACGGTGCGCAAGCCGGCCGACGAGTCGCCGCGCGGCGTCGTGGTGATCCACCCCGCGACGGCGGTGCCCGAGCGCCTGTACACGGGGTTCGCGGAGTTCCTCGCCGCCAGCGGGTACGTGGCCGTCACGTACGACTACCGCGGCACGGGCCGGTCCGGCAGCCCGCGCGAGCATCGCGGCCTGCGCATGCGGGACTGGATGGCCGACGACGTCCCCGCGGTCGCCGCGTGGGCCCGCCCGCGGTTCGGCGACGTGCCGCAGCTCGCCGTCGGGCACAGCATCGGCGGGCACGCGCTCGCGCTCGGACGGGGCTCCCGAGGCCTGGCCGGGTTCGTCACGGTCGCGTCCCACGTCGCCGCGACGACCACGATCCCCGACCGCGCCGAGCGGGCGCGCGTCCGACTGATCCTGCGGGTGCTCGGCCCCGCGACGGCCCGGATGCTCGGCTACGTCCCCGGCCGCCGCACGGGCCTCGGGGAGGACATGCCCGCCGCCGCGATGCTCGAGTGGAGCCGCTGGTCGACCCTGCCGCACTACTTCTTCGACGACCCGACCATGACCGCCACCGCGGACGCCGCGCGCGTTACCGGCGACGTCCTCGCCGTCGGGTTCACCGACGACCCGTGGGCCACGCCCGCGCAGATCGACGCGATCGCCGACCGCCTGACGGCCGCCCGCGTCGAGCGGCGCACGTGGAGCCCTGCCGACGGCGGCGTCGATCAGATCGGGCACCTGGGCTTCTTCCGCCGCGGCCTGCGCGACACGCTCTGGCCCGAGCTCCTCGCCTGGCTCGACGCCCGCGCCGGGGCCGCCCCGGCACAGGAGGACGGCAACGTCCGCTTCCCTGCCAGGAAGCCGCGACGATGACGCGCCGCCCGCCGCGGCTGGTGTTCCTCACCACCGCCGCGGAGCGTCAGATGCGGCGCTGGATCGCGCGACGCGGCAGCGCGCACGGCACCGGGAACGGCGGCCAGGGATTCGGCGCCCCCGCCGCCGGCGTCCTGCTGCACCTCGCCGACCACCCCGGCGCGACGATCGGCGAGGTCACGACCGCCCTGCAGGCCTCCCCCGCCGGCACCAGCGGCCTGCTTGCCCGCATGGAGCGCGCCGACCTCGTGCGACGTCGTACCGACCCCGACGACCGACGCACCGTCCGCCTGGACCTCACGCCCACCGGCACCGCGGCCCTCGCCGACGTCCGCACCGCGCTCGCCGAGCTCAACGACCGCCTCACCGACGGCTTCACCCCCGACGAGCTGGCCACCGTGAGTCGCTGGCTCGAGCACGTGACACGCACGCTCGCGTAACGGTCGCACCCTCCCGGCCCGGACGGGCGCCGTCACGTCGTGTACGTAACATCAGATGTAGGTAACATTTGATGCGACCTACATCGGAGGAAACCATGGTGACCGGCTTCGTCGGTCGGAAGCGCGAGCTCGCCGACCTCGACTACGTCCTGGAGCAGGTGCGCAATCCGACCTCCGACAGGCCGGGAAGGGCGATCGCCCTGCGTGGTCGTCGCAGGGTCGGCAAGTCCCGCCTCGTCACCGAGTTCGTCGCGCGCGCAGGATTGCCGTCGCTGTACTTCCTGGCGGACGGCTCGCGCCCCGAGCTCGAACAGCGCCGACTTCTCGAGACCGTCGCCGCCTCCGGCCTGCCCGGTGCAGACGCCGCCGGATACGCCGTCTCCGGTTCCTGGCAGGACGCCCTGACCGTCCTGGCACTCGCGCTGCCGACGGACCGCGTGTCGATCATCGTGCTGGACGAGGTCTCCTACCTGACCGGCGACCCAGGATTCGAGGGCGCGCTCCAGGGTGTGTGGGACACCCGGCTCTCGGCGCTGCCCGTGCTCCTCGTCCTCGTCGGGTCGAATCAGTCAGAGATGGAACGGCTCACCAGCCACGGGCGCCCGTTCTACGGCCGCAGCGTCGACAGGGAGATCCACCCGCTCACCCCGCAGGACGTGGCGACCATGACGGGCCTGGACGCAGCGCCAGCGATCGACGCCTACCTGGTGACAGGCGGCCTGCCCCCGCTCGTCACGGCGTGGAGACGTGGGCAGTCGGTCGCCGACTACCTCGCCGACGGCCTGTCCACCTCGATCAGCACGCTCGTCGTCTCGGGCGAACGGGTCCTTTCCTCCGAGTTCCCCTCCGAGACCCAGGCGAAGGACGTACTGCGTGCGATCGGCACGGACGCCCGCACGTTCACGGCGATCGGCCAGGCCGCCCAGGTCGACCAACGCGCTTCGCTCGCGCGTTCGCTCGACCAGCTGGTCGAGCGTCGCGTCGTCGCCGTCGACGAGCCCCTCTCGACCAAGCCTGCCCACCACAAGCAGTACCGGATCGACGACCCGTACATGCGCTTCTGGCTCGCGTTCCTGCACGACGCCGCGGACCTCATCGATGCAGGCCGTGGGGACATCGTGACGCGGCGCATCGAGCGCGGGTGGTCGACGTGGCGCGGGCGCGCCGTCGAGCCCGTCATCAGGCGACTCCTGTGGGAGCGCGCGCTCGACGACGACGTCGTGCCCGCGTCCGCCGTCGTCGGCGGCTGGTGGAACCGCAAGGGCGATGTCGAGGTCGACCTCGTCGGCGCCGACCGGCGTCCTGCGAAGACCGTCACCTTCGTCGGCTCGATCAAGTGGCGCGAGAGCGCACCCTTCGACATCCATGACGCCACCGGGCTGGTCAACCAGCGCAGCGTTGTCCCCGGGGCCGACCGGGACACCCCGCTGATCGCCGTGTCCCGCTCCGGAGGCAGCTTCGAGGGGATCACGACCCTCACCCCGGCCGACCTGCTCGGCTGAGCTCGCCGCTACGGCAGGTGGGCCCTGTCGAAGGCGTCGAGCAGGCTGGGACGCCGACGGTATCTCTCGCGAAGGTCGGCGATCGCCGCGTCGACGAGGCTGACGGCTCCTGGCCCGGCCTTGACCGCGATGCGGCGCAGCCGGGCGAGCTCGCGGGCCGCGGGCCGATAGGCGCGGGTGTTCGCCTCGACCAGGTTCGCGGCGACGGACCGCAGGTGGACCTCGATCGCGGCGGCCGGGTCGATCGTCTCGTACGCGGCGGCGAGACGGTCCCATGCGTGCCGGTCGTCCAGCCCGAGCCGGTGCGCGGCGTCCCACGCGCCTTCGACGTCGCCGACGGTGTCGACGAGGTAGTAGACCAGCGCCGACGGTGCGGTCTCCAACGCCGCGACGATCTCCTCGCGCGCCGCCGCGCCGACGGCCTTGTCGACCCGGGCGGCGGTGTCGGATCCCGGCCACCGGCGGAACAGCGTCCACGCGGCGTCCGAGAGGTCGTCCGGGGCGTGCTCGCCGACCAGACCCCACCAGTAGTCGGCGCCCCGTCGCGCCTGGTGGCCACGGTCGAACTCCATGGCCTTGCGCGCCCACTCGATCGCCAGGTCGTACCGCTCGATCTCGGCGAGCGCCCTCGCCGTATCGGTGAACCACGCCGCGACCTTCGCCTCGCGGAGGTGCGTGCGGATGATCGCGTCGACGTCGCCGTCGAGCACCGCCAGACGCTGATCGAACCACCGGAGCAGGAACGCCTCGTGGCTGTACCCGTGGTCGCCTGCTTGGGCGGCCACCTGGTGACGAAGATCCTCGACGTGCTCGCGCAACCGGGTCAGGCCCGCCTCCCCGAGGGCCGGGGCGTAGGCGACGGGGTCGAGCTCGAAGTAGTCGACGTCCTCGTCGAAGTGGAACTTCCACATCCACTCCGCGAGCTTGAGCGGCGGTATGTGCGCTGCGGCGGCAGCGACGGGGTGGATGGCGATGAGGCCACGGATCGCGTCACCGATGACGCCCGAGGAGTCGTCGGCGCGGGCGATGATGCGGATCCCGCTGGCCAGCGCCTTGTGGACGACCCGGTAGGTCTCCTCCGGTGTCGGGGCGAGAATCTCCAAGCTGGCAGGCAAAGTCGCCGGGTCGTTCACGGCGAGCTCGAGGATCGCGACGCCGTCGCGCATCTGTGCCCCGTGGCGCATGGCGTTCGAGTATCGCCACAGCTCACGGCTGGTGGTCCGGATGAGCGGCAGGACGGCGTCGGCGAGGGTGATCAGTGGCATCGCGAAGAGCCTACGGGTGCACCGACGGCTTCACGGTGGAGGAGCCGGCCAGCGTGAGCCGCCGGCTCGAGCACGTGACCCGCACGCTCTCGTAGCCGTACCGGGACGGCGTCAGGGCGCCGTCTCGCGGACGACGCGGGCGTGGCCGACGTCCATCGACTCGCCGACCGCCATGCGGTCCAGGCACCAGCGCAAGTGCCAGCGCGGCTCCCGTTCAGCGTTCGCGAAGCCGGCGCCGAGCAGGAATTCTGCGGCCGGTCCGGCACCGGCGAACCCGACGTCGCCATCGGGCGTCTCGACGACGAACTCGCTCGTGTCCACGGAGCCATTCTCCCCGCACCACCGGGCGCGCGGTCGCACGGGGCCTCCCGAGGCGCCGACGACTGGGTATCCGTGCTTCCCTGGACCCGTGCGCGTGGAGCGAGTGGTGCCGATCCTGACGGTCCCGGACGTGCGGCAGGCGGTGCGCGAGCACCAGGAGGTGCTGGGGCTCGAGGTCGTCATGGACCACGGGTGGATCGTCACCCTGGCCGACGGCGGCGGCCACCAGCTGAGCCTGATGTCACGCGACGCCTCGGCGACGGTGAACCCCGACGTCTCGGTCGTCGTCGACGACGTGGACGCGGCGCTCGAGCGCGCCCGTGCGACGGGCGTCGAGATCGTGCATCCCCTGACCCGCGAACCGTGGGGCGTGACGCGGTTCTTCTACCGCGGGCGCGACGGCCGGGTCATCAACGTCGGGACCCACACGGAGACGGCCTGACCGGTTCGGCGGTGCGTCAGCTGCACCGCTGGCGCGGCCCACGGTCACATCGTCCAGTCGACGTGCGCCTCCATCGGGCCGCCGCACTCGGCCGTCCCGCCCACGCGCTCCCACCCGACGTCGACCTCCGTCCGCTCAAGCACGTCCCCGTCGTCGTCCAGCGCACGGAGCATCACCGAGCGCGGCGAGGAGAACAGCGTGAAGGTCCACGTGTCTCCGTCGTGCGTCGTCGGGATCGCAGGCACCTCCGCGTCCGGCGGGTATGGCGGCTGCCACTGGTCGTCGTCGCGCACCTGGAGGACGGCCACCTCGGACGTGTCTCCCTCGAGCGTCACCGTGAGGAGGCTTGAGTAGCCGATCGCCGGGCACGCCTGCTGCAGTCCGGGCGCCTCCGGCCGCACGACGGCGGCGACGACGGCGGCGACGATGGCGGCGACGATGGTGAGCGCGACGATGGCCAGCGCCGTAACCGTCGCCCAGAGCGGCATGCGCGCGAGACGCCGACGTTCCGGTGTCGGCGGCCCGTCACTGGCGGATGGCACGATCGCTCCTCCCGACATGGTCCGTCGTCGACATCATGTCGTGAGGCGGGCGGTTCTTGCGCGTGCCCGCGGGCGTCGTCGTCCAGAATGACCACCATGACGATGCCCGAGGCCGACCTGCTGCGCATCGGACGATGGTGCCGGGCGCAGGTTCCCGAACATCTGTGGGACCAGGTGCGCGTCGAGGCCGAGATCGCCGACCGGCATGTGACGATCATCGAGACCCGCCCACCGTGGGACGGCCAGGGCGACTGGACACGCTTCCCCGTCGCCCGGCTGCGCTACACCACCACGACTGGCCAGTGGAGCATCTACTGGCGCGACCGGAACCTGAAGTTCCACGAGTACAAGCGCAAGCGACCGACGAAGAACGTGCAGGGCCTGCTCGACCACATCGGCAGCCACGAGGACCCGATCTTCTGGGGATGAGGCTCCGAGGCCGACCTGCGGGAATCTCAGGTTCGGCTCGAGAGGCAACGGCTGAAGACCGACGCGTGGATACAACCCCCGCGCGCTCGACCGGACACTGCCAGGTTTCTATCCACGTGGGTCGTTGCTGAGCGTGCCGCCCATGGACGGTTCGCGCGCCCATACGCGCGCGGACGACTGCCATGTGAGACCACCGGCCGAGCCGTCCAAGACAGGTGCGGCGAACGTCATGACCTCGTCGAGCAAGTCGTGAAAGCGCTCCGGCGTGCTGCTTGCCAGACGCTGCTTCCGTCGCCAGGCGCTCCACCGGGGCTGTGCGACCTCGCCCATGCCGGCGAGCGACTCGTCGAGGCCCCGGATTCCCACGTTCCGGTGATTCGCCACGACACGGATCGAGGCGGCAAGCTCAGCTCCGTCGATGGTCTGGGTGCGAGTGATCGAGGTAATGTCGACGAAGTCCCGCCATCGCGTGTTGGCCGCCCCTCGATCGATCGCGGTGACGATCTTCTCCGCGAGGACCATGTGCGCCGGGTAGCCGTTCAGCTCGACCTCACCACCGAGGAGCAGAGGCAATGTCGTCGCCTGCGGTGCCGGCCAGATCGGATCACCGAAGTTGACGTCGACGTGGATCGGGACGCGCGCCTTCGACACCACTGCGAGCAGGTGGACGCGGACGCCGGTGTAGTCCGCCTCGTCGCGGATGGTCTCGCTGCGTACCGCGCCGAGGTCGAACTCCAGACCGTCGACGACGTCGACCGCCAGGATCGTCCGGACCCGGCGCTCGACGTCGTCGACGTCGTTCGGGAATCCCGACGCGGCCAGATCGATGTCCCGGGTAGGGCGACGCGCGGCGAAGGCCGCGAGCAGCACGCCACCCTTGAGCACAAAGTCATCGCGGAGGTCGGAAGCGGCAAGGCGTGTCAGAAAGCCCTCGAGCGCATACAGCGCCAGATACTCCGCCGGATCGCGGCCCTGAGCCTTGGCGAGGTTGCGCAGGTCGTTGTACGCCCGGCCCACCGGGGTGTCGCGTGTCGGGTTCGGACTCACAGCAGCACCTGGAGCGCATCGCGGATCACGGTGACGGTTCGCGGGAAGTGCCCTGCGGTGCGGAGCAGCTCAGCAGGTGAGCTCCCCGAGCGTCGTACCCAGCGACGCAGCGCCTCGTTGGCCTGGTCGATTCCTTCGAGATGCGCGATCCGGTACGCGTCCACGATGGTCCGCTCGGCCGAGTACACCCGCAGTTCCGGGTGCTCGGACATGACGGTTCGGCCCACGTCGAACGTCGCCTGCCCGAAGGCATGCCACACCACGTGCTCGAAGCCCGCAGGAAACCTGGTGCCGCGCGGCAGCGCGATGTCGGTCGCGAGCGGGATCTCGTCGCTCAGCCCGTGGTAGACCAGCGCGCTCGTCAGACACATCGTCGCGGCCTGCTTGACCGCCGTCGCACCCGCCAAGGACGCCACGGCGGGATCGAGCTCACCGGGCCGGATGTAGACCCCGCGCCCGATCCGCTCCAGCTCCCCGGACCGGGCCATGCGGTAGACCTCGTCCTTGCGCAGCCCCGCCGCGCGTGCCGACTTGAGCGTCAGGACCGACACCCGGACCACCTCCTTACTGTCTACAGCAAGGGTAGACCTGTATACGGTGAGGAACGAGCGGTCTGATCAGGCCACTGCGATCAGGGCCCGTCGAGAACAGCGTCAGGCCCCGTTCGGAGAGCCCCTCAGGCTTTTCCCCCGTACGCACCCTGACCTGCGATGACACCAGCACGGAGGGTGCGTACGGGGTGCGTACGGGGTACCCACCCCGTACGTTTCCGGTAACGCACCCGGGCCACCATCGACGGCATGGACTCCTCCCGCAGCCGCGAGCTCTACGCGTGGGTGTCGGTGCGGACGTCGGACCGCCCGACGTCGGACGGCATGCACCTCTCATCGGGAGGGTGGTCGTGCCACCGGTCGCGCGGAGCCGCTTGCGGCGGTCCCTCCGGTGGTGATGAGTCATCACGACCGGAGTGCCGGCGCGTCGCGGGGAAGCCCACGGTGGTGAGGACTCCTCACCACCGGACCGTCGACGGCACGGGATCTTCGTGGGGAAGTCAACGGTGGTGGTGACTCCCCACCACCGTGGAGGTGGCCGGCTCCGGCGCTCCGCGGCGGAGCCCACGGCCTGCGGACTCCGCAGCACCGTGGGCTTCGTCTGCCACCGGCTCGGGTCAAGCCCCGAACCTTCTGGGCACGGTCGGGATGGCGACGGCCAACCGCTCGCGCAGCTCGTCGAGGTCGACGCGGATGAGCCGGCCCACGCGATACCCGGTGACCGTGCCGTCGGCGATGCGCCGGCGGACGGTCTTCACCGAGACGCTGAGCTCGTCGGCGGCCGCCGCGAGATCGACGAGCCGCCCGCGCCCTCCTGGTCGTTCCTGGACCGTGACGGTTCCCATGACCCTGCTCCTTCCCGGCGGCACCCTCGTGCCGCCCTCACGACACAGGTGTTCACGCGTCCCCACGGCCGGACTCGAGCTCCGACAGCACGGTGGCGCTCATCCGCGCGGCGAGGTCGATGTCCCGCGCCATGGTGGCCTTCTGGTAGCGGAGCACGACGTTGACGTCCGAGTGTCCGCCGCGCCGCATGAGCTCGGCGAGCGTCGCGCCCTCCTGCGCGAACCGCGTCAGCCCGGTGTGCCGCAGGTCGTGGAACCTGTACCCCGCGGGCAGCTCCTCCACCCCGGTCCGCGCCTCGGCCCAGGCGTTGTTCCACGTCGTCGACGACAGGTGCCGGCCACCCCCGTCCGTGAGCGGGACGACGGGCGCGGTCGGCTTCTCCCCGACGTACGCGTCCAGGTGCTCGCGCAACCGCTCCACCATCAGCGGCGGCACCGCCATCGACCGGACGCCCTTCTCGGACTTGGGGTCGGCCAGCGCACCGGTCGTGCCGCTCTTCTGCCGTCGCACGTACAGCGTGGCGGCAGTCCGCCCGGGGTTCCAGACGACGTCGCGCCGCTGCAGTCCGAGCACCTCGCCGCGGCGCAGCTGACACCACGCGGCGAGCAGGACGGCGATGCGCCAGCGCGGCTGCACGGCCGCGTAGAGCGCGTCGACCTGCTGGGGCGTGGCGACGTCGTCCTCGGGCGCGTGCGCGTCGTCGTGCCGCACGGAGCGGCGCGACGGCGTGGGCACGTCGGGCATCGTCTCGAGGAGTCCGTCGCGCATGGCGGCGCGCAGGATCATCTTGAGCATGTCGACGACGTCGCCGGCGACACCGTTGTGCGTCGCGCCCGGCTTGAGCACCGATGGCCGTGCGACGATCTGCGCCGTCAGCTCCCGGACGACGGCGGTGTCGATGTCGCGCACCCGCACGTCGCCGAGCGGTTCCAGCAGGTAGTTGTGCACCCGCCCGCGGTAGGTGATCAGGGTGCCGGGCCGCCGGGGCCGCCCGCCCTTGCCCGGCTCGTGCTGGACCCGCTCCAGCCAGGCCAGCGCATACTCACAGAACGTGACGTCTCGAAGCGCGGCGGCCGCGGCCTCGGCCTCCCGCCGTCGGACCCCGTCCTCGGGCGACTCCCACTCGCCGCGCGCGATCGCCGCGTGCGTCTGGTTGAGGAACCCCCGCGCGTCGGTCTTCGTGAGGAAGGTCAGCGGCTGCCCGGCCTCCGTGCGCGCGGAGTACACGTTCCCGTCGGGGCCCCTGTACCGCGCCTGCCACCGCTTCGACGGCAGCTGACGGAGCATGCCCCATGCCTCGCGACGCTGTCGCGCCGCACCCTTCGTGGCCATCTCGATCCTCCTGGTTCGCGCCACCCCCGTGCCACATCTCGTGGCACGAAAGGGGTCCCTCTGTCTCTAGGTGTCCAGGCCTCACCACGACAGAAAAGAGGCCCGGACCTGCGGAAACTCGCAGATCCGGGCCTCTGACCAGGCGATCGATCGGTGACCGATTCGTCCCGATTTCTAGAAGTTGATCATGTGCCCCGCGAGGCCGTGGATCGACTCCTGGACAGCCTCGGACAGCGTCGGGTGGGTGTGCACGTTGCGCGCGACCTCGTTGACCGTGAGGTCCCACTTCTGCGCGAGCGTGAGCTCGGGCAGCATCTCGGAGACGTCGGGGCCGATGAGGTGACCGCCGAGGAGCTCGCCGTAGGTCTCGTCGGAGATGAGCTTGACGAAGCCGACCGGGTCGCCGAGGCCGTGCGCCTTGCCGTTCGCCATGAACGGGAAGGTCGCGACCTTGACCTGGTAGCCCTCGTCGCGGGCCTGCTGCTCGGTGAGGCCGAAGCTCGCGACCTGCGGCTGGCAGAACGTCGCGCGCGGCATCATGCGGTAGTCGCCGAGCGTGAGGGTCTCGGCGCCGCCGATGGTCTCGGCCGCGACGACGCCCTGGGCCTCCGCGACGTGCGCGAGCATGAGCTTCGCGGTGACGTCGCCGATGGCGTAGACGTGCTCGACGTTGGTGCGCATGACGTCGTCGATCGCGATGGCGCCGCGCTCGGTGAGCTGGACGCCGGTGTTCTCGAGGCCGAAGCCCTCGACGTTGGGCGCGAAGCCGACGGCCATGAAGACCTTGTCGACGACGAGCTCGCCCGGCTTGTCGTCCTTGACGCCCTTGTAGCTGACGGTGACGCCGTCGGCGCCGTTGTCCTTGACGGTCTGGACGGCGGTCGACGTGAGCAGGTTGACGCCGAGCTTCTTGTACTGCTTGGCGATCTCCTTCGACACGTCGGCGTCCTCGTTGGGCAGCGCGCGGTCGAGGAACTCGATGATCGTGACGTCCACGCCGTAGTTCTTGAGGACGTAGGCGAACTCCATGCCGATCGCGCCGGCGCCGACGATGGCGATGGAGCGGGGCAGGTCGCGCGTGAGGATCTGCTTCTCGTACGTGACGACGTTCTCGGACAGCTCGACGCCCGGGAGCAGCCGCACCTTCGAGCCGGTCGCGATGATGACGTTGTCGAACGTCACCTGGTCGGTGGAGCCGTCGGCGAGCTTTACGTCGAGCGTGTGCGCGTCGCGGAAGGTACCGCGGCCGTCGTACTCGGTGATCTTGTTCTTCTTCATGAGGAAGTGCACGCCCTTGACGCGCCCCTCCGCGACGGTGCGCGAGCGGTCGAACGCCGCGCCGAAGTCGAAGCTGACCTGACCGGAGATGCCGAAGGTCTTCGCGTCGTGCTGGAAGATGTGCGCGAGCTCGGCGTTGCGCAGGAGCGCCTTGGACGGGATGCAGCCCACGTTGAGGCACACCCCACCCCAGTACTTCTCCTCCACGACCGCGACCGACAGGCCCAGCTGGGCTGCACGGATCGCGGCCACGTAACCACCGGGACCTGCACCGAGGACGACGACGTCGTAGTGGGATGCCATGGCGTCCAGCCTACTGGCGCGGGATCGGGCCCGGGGTACGTGCGCGGGCGACGTCCGCCACACCTGCGGGCCCGGGAGGGTTGACCGGGCGCCGTCGGGCGGGTCACGATGTCCGGGATGCGACACCTGCGGCTCCTTCTTCGCCGGCCGCGCTGAGCCCGCCGGGCGGGCACGCTCAGCGCGGCGATGCCCGCGCGTCCCCACGGACCGGGCGAGTGCCCGACGACGAAGCCCACCTTCTCGAGGAGCCTCCCCGTGGACGCCGCACACCCACCCCACCCCGCCGTACCCCCGTCTCCCCCGTCGACGCGCGAGATCGAGGACCGCTGGCAGCGGTACTGGGCCGAGCACCATACGTTCCGCGCGCGCGACGACGGCGCGCGCCCGCGCCGCTACCTGCTGACGATGTTCCCGTACCCCTCCGGCGACCTGCACATGGGTCACGCCGAGGTGTTCGCGCTGGAGGACGTCGTCGCGCGGTACTGGCGCCTGCGCGGGTTCGACGTGCTCAACCCGATCGGCTGGGACTCGTTCGGGCTCCCCGCCGAGAACGCGGCGATCCGCCGGGGCGAGAACCCCGCCGTCTTCACCGAGACGAACATCGCGACGCAGGCCGCGACGGCGCACCGGTACGGGGTGTCGTTCGACTGGTCGCGCCGCCTGGAGACCCACCGCCCCGAGTACTTCCGCTGGACGCAGTGGCTGTTCCTGCGGCTGCTGGAGCGCGACCTCGCCTACCGCGCGACCGCCCCGGTGAACTGGTGCCCGGCCGACCAGACCGTGCTCGCGAACGAGCAAGTCGTGGGCGGGCGGTGCGAGCGGTGCGGGGCGACGGTCGTGCAGCGCGAGCTCACGCAGTGGTTCGTGCGCGTCACCGCGTACGCCGACCGCCTGCTCGACGACATGGACGCGCTCGAGGGAGCGTGGCCCCCGCGGGTCCTGACGATGCAGCGGAACTGGGTCGGGCGCAGCACGGGCGCACGCGTGCGCTTCGCGGTCGTGCCCGACGGCGGTCCGCGCCCGGCCGCGAGCGCGTCGCCCGGCGCGGGCGCGACCCCGGAGCACGTCGAGGTGTTCACGACGCGCCCCGACACCCTGCCCGGCGCGACGTTCGTCGCCGTCGCGCCGGACGGGCCGCTCGCGGCGTCGCTGTGCACGCCGGAGCACGCGGACGCGCTCGCCCGGCACCGGGAGGCCGCGCTGGCGTCCGGGGAGATCGAGCGCACGAACGCGCAGCGCCCGAGCGCCGGGACGTTCCTGGGCGCGTGGGTGCGCCACCCGGTGACGGGCGAGCGGCTGCCCGTCTGGGCGGCGGACCACGTGCTGCCCGGCTACGGGACGGGCGCGGTCATGGGCGTGCCCGCGCACGACGACCGCGACGCGCGCTTCGCCGCCGCCCACGGCCTGCCCGCCGGGTCCGGCGAGGTCTGGCCCGACGTCGACGACGCGGTCGCCCGGCTGGAGGCCGGCGGCGCGGGCGAGCGGACGACGTCGTACCGGCTGCGGGACTGGCTGGTCTCGCGCCAGCGCTACTGGGGCGCACCGGTGCCGGTCGTGCACTGCCCGGCGTGCGGCGTCGTGCCCGTCCCGGACGACGAGCTGCCCGTGCGGCTGCCGGACCTGGCCGGCGACGACCTGCTCCCCCGCGGGCGCTCACCGCTCGCGTCGCCCGCCGCCGACGCGTGGCGGCGCGTGCCGTGCCCGCGCTGCGGCGCGGACGCGGAGCGCGACCCGGACACGCTCGACACGTTCGTGGACTCGTCCTGGTACTTCCTGCGGTACTGCTCGCTGGGCGCCGAGGGCCCGCCCGACGACGTCCCGTTCCGACCCGAGGACGCGCGGCGGTGGATGCCTGCCGCGCAGTACGTGGGCGGCGTCGAGCACGCGATCCTGCACCTGCTGTACAGCAGGTTCGTCACGAAGTTCCTGCACGACGAGGGCTGGGTGGACGTCGTCGAGCCGTTCGCGACGCTGCTCAACCAGGGGCAGGTCCTCAACGGTGGTCGCGCGATGAGCAAGTCGCTCGGCAACGGCGTCGACCTGGGCGAGCAGCTCGACCGGCACGGCGCCGACGCGGTCCGCCTCGCGATGGTGTTCGCCGGGCCGCCGGAGGACGACGTGGACTGGGCGGACGTCGACCCCGGCGCCATGCGGCGGTTCTGCGCGCGCGTGCTGCGGCTGGCCGACGCGGTCGGACCGGTCGCGGGGCCGGCCCGAGGTTCCGTCGTCGGGCCGGGTGCACGGTCGTGCGCGGCGGCGCACGACGCCGCGCTCGTCGAGGTCGCGCCCGGGTCGCGCGCGCACGACCTGCGCCGCGCGACCCACGCGACCGTGCGCGAGGCGGAGGACCTGCTCGACCGGAGCCGGTTCAACGTGGTGGTCGCGCGCGTCATGGAGCTCGTCACCGCGGCGCGGCGGGCGTCCGACGCGGGCCCGGCGCCGGGCGAGCCCGACGCGCCGCACGGGGCCGCGGTGCGCGAGGCCGTCGAGGCGGTGGCGGTGCTGCTCGGCCTGTTCGCCCCGCACACCGCCGAGGAGGCCTGGCACCGGCTGGGCCGCGACCCCTCGGTCGCCGACGCGACCTGGCCCGTCGTCGACCCGGCGCTGCTCGTCGCGGACGAGGTCGAGGCGGTCGTCCAGGTCGACGGGAAGGTCCGCGACCGGGTGCGGGTGCCCGCGGACGTCGGCGAGCGCGCGCTGCACGACCTCGCGCTCGCGACGACCGGCGTTGCGCGGGCGACCGCCGGGCGCGAGGTCGTGCGCGTCGTCGTGCGCGCGCCGCACGTCGTGAACGTCGTGACGCGCGCCGCGCCGCGCTGAGCACGGGTGGTGTGGGCGAGCACGACGTCACGGGGCCGACACTCGCTACGATGCTGCCGCCGCGTCCACTCGACCAGCGGGCCCGTGCGCGGCGACGCGGGCCGGCGCACGGAGCACCTCCCCATGGCCTTCGGACTCGCTGCCCTCCTGGACGACATCGCGGCGTTCGCCAAGCTCGCCGCCGCGTCGATCGACGACGTCGGCGCCGCCGCCGGGCGCGCCAGCGCCAAGGCGACCGGCGTCGTCATCGACGACACCGCCGTCACGCCGCGCTACGTCGAGGGGCTGGCCGCCAAGCGCGAGCTGCCCGTCGTCAAGCGCATCGCGGTCGGGTCGCTGCGCAACAAGCTGCTCTTCATCCTCCCGGCGATCCTGCTGCTGAGCCAGTTCCTGCCCCAGCTGCTCACGCCGCTGCTCATGCTCGGCGGGACCTACCTCGCGTTCGAGGGTGCTGAGAAGGTCTGGGAGCTCGTCTCGGGCAGGCACCACGCCGAGGTCGAGACGAAGGCTGAGAAGAAGGCCGTCGACGAGGACTCGGTGGTCTCGAGCGCGGTGCGCACCGACTTCATCCTCAGCGCGGAGATCATGGTCATCGCGCTCAACGAGGTCGCCTCGGAGGCCTTCTGGTCCCGCCTGGTCATCCTCGTGATCGTCGCGCTGCTCATCACGGTGCTCGTGTACGGGGTCGTGGCGCTCATCGTGAAGATGGACGACATCGGCCTGCACCTCGCGCAGCGCGACACGCCGTGGGTCCAGTCGTTCGGTCGCGGGCTCGTCGGCGCGATGCCCAAGGTCATGTCCGTCATCTCGTTCGTCGGCATCATCGCGATGCTCTGGGTCGGCGGCCACATCCTGCTGCAGGGCGCGTACGACCTCGGCTGGCACGGCCCGTACGACGTCGTGCACCACCTCGAGCACGCCGTCACCGGCGTCGCGGGCGTGGGCGGGTTCCTGGGCTGGCTCGTCAACACGGCCTGCTCGGCCGTCGTCGGCATCCTCGTGGGTGGCGTCGTGGTCCTCGTCGCGCACGTCGTCCCCCGCCGCAAGCACGGCGAGCCGGCCGCCGGCGAGGCGACGACCGACGCGACCCACGGCACGACGGCCGGGACGGCGGCCGGGGCCGCCGCATCGGCGGCCGAGCCGCAGGGCTCCGCCCCGGCCGACGCAGACCCGACCGACGCAGACCCGGCCGATCCCGAGCCGACCGACCCCGAGCCGACGGACGGTCGGAACCCCGCCGACCGCTGATCCCGCCGGCAGGCCGGGCGGCCTGCTTGGATGGAGCATGGACTCCGGCACCTGGGCCAACATCGGACTCGTCCTGCTCTTCATCCTCGTCGGCGGTGTGTTCGCCGGCACCGAGATCGCGCTCGTCTCCCTGCGCGAGAGCCAGGTCGCGCGGCTCGAGAAGCAGTCCGCGCGCGGCGCGCGGGTCGCGGCCGTCGCGCGCGACCCCAACCGGTTCCTCGCCGCCGTGCAGATCGGCGTCACCGTCGCGGGGTTCTTCTCCGCGGCGTACGGCGCGTCGACGCTCGCTCCCGACCTCGCGCCGTCGCTCGAGGGCCTCGGGCTGTCGAGCGGGCTCGCGGACACGGTCGCGCTCGTCGGGCTGACGCTCGTCATCGCGTACCTCTCGCTCGTGCTCGGGGAGCTCGTGCCCAAGCGCATCGCGCTCCAGCGCTCGGCCGGGGTGGCGCTCGTCGTCGCACCGCCGCTCGACCGGTTCGCGACGCTCATGCGCCCCGTCATCTGGCTGCTCTCGCGCTCGACGGACGGCGTCGTGCGCCTGCTCGGGGGCGACCCGTCCGCACGCAGCGAGGAGATGAGCGAGGAGGAGCTGCGCGAGATCGTGCTCGCGCACGAGTCGCTGCCCGAGGACGAGCGCCGCATCCTCGACGACGTGTTCCAGGCGGGCGACCGGTCGCTCGCCGAGGCCATGACGCCGCGCGGCGAGGTCGCGTTCCTGCGCGCCGACACGACGCTCGCCGACGCCGCGGAGACCGTCGCGGCGGGCCCGTACTCGCGCTACCCCGTGACCGGCGACGACTTCGACGACGTCGTCGGGTTCCTCCACGTGCGTGACCTCCTCGGGCGCGACTGCCCCGACCACCCGGCGACCGACCCCGCGACGGGGCGCGCCCTGGCGGTGCGCGACGTCGTCCGCCCGATCCTCGCCCTGCCCGCGACGAACACCGTCCTCCCCGCGATGTCGCAGATGCGCCGCGAGGGTGTGCACATCGCCGTCGTCGTGGACGAGTACGGCGGGACCGACGGGATCGTCACGCTCGAGGACCTCGTCGAGGAGCTCGTGGGCGACATCCGCGACGAGTACGACCCCGACGAGCCCTCCCCGGCGCGCGAGCACGGCGCCGCGACGAGCGTCGACGCCGGGCAGACGATCGAGGAGTTCGCGCGGCGCACCGGCGTCGAGCTGCCCGACGGCCCGTACGAGACGGTCGCCGGGTACGTCGTCGCGCAGCTCGGCCGGCTGGCGACGGTGGGCGACCACGTCGACGTCGACGACCGCCGTCTCACCGTGACCGACGTCGCCCGCCGCCGCATCGTCCGCCTCGACGTCACCCCGCTCCCCTGAGCGCTGGGGACTCGTCGTCGCTGGCGCCCGGCGGCGACACCTGCCCAGCACTCGACGGGCTCGGGTGTGGGTGGCGGGGCGTAGCGTCCTCGGGATGAGCGCAGCGACGACGGAGACAGGGTCGGGGATCAAGGTCGGGGTGGTCGGGAGCTTCGGCTCCGCGGCCCAGGTGCTGGACATGGCGGTCGGCGCCGAGGAGTCCGGCTGGGACGGGTTCTTCTCGTGGGACGGGCTGAGCCTGCTGTCGATGCCGGTCGACACGTTCGACCCGTGGTCGGTCCTCGCCGCGGCGGCGGTCCGCACCGAGCGCATCGCGCTCGGGGCGATGGTCTTCGCGCTCCCGCGCCGCAGGCCGTGGGAGGTCGTGCGGCAGGCGCTCACCGTGGACCACCTGTCGGGCGGGCGCCTGGTCCTGCCCGTCGGCGTGGGCGTGCTCGACGACGGCGGCTTCTCCGCCGTCCCGGGCCAGCCCCAGTCCCTGCGCGAGCGCGCGGAGCTGCTCGACGACGCGCTCGCCTACCTCGACCGCGCCTGGTCCGGGGAGAAGTTCGCCTTCGACGGCACGCACGTGCACGCGGGCGAGATGCTCTTCCTCCCGCGTCCCGTGGAACGCCCGGTGGTCGGGCACCACGTGCCGGTCTGGCCGGTCGGGGTGTGGGACGCCGAGCGCCCGCCGGTGCGCTCGCTCGACCGCACCTTGCGCGCCGACGGGATCGTGCTCCAGCTCCGCGGCGAGCGCGGCTTCGACGTGCCCACGCCCGACGACGTCTCCGCCCTGGCCGCCTGGCTCACCACGCGCCGTGCGGAGCTCGGCCTCGACGCGGGCCGCCCGTTCGACGTCGTCGTCCAGGGCGAGCTCCCGGCGGACCGCTCCGCGGCGGCCGACCAGCTCGCCGGCCTCGCCGACGCGGGCGCCACCTGGTGGGTCGAGTCCCGCTGGAACCCCGAGACCGCGACCCCGGAGTCCCTCCTCGACGCCATCCACCAGGGCCCACCCCGCCCCTGAGGAGGCGAGGCGCCGACGGTGCGAGTCGCCGTCGTCCCCGATCGGTCCGCGCGAGTGACGTGTCGGCGACACGACCACGGGCGGGGTCTGGGGAGGTGACGACGGGTCGTGGTGGGCCTGGATCGAGGGAGACTCCGGAGTGAGCTTGCGAACGCAGGAGGATCTCGACCGAAGACCGGGAGCGGGGCGAGGAACGAGCCCCGCGGATGGTAGACCCGTCGTCACCTCCCCAGAGCCCGCCCCCGAGCCAGGAAGGTCAGACCGGCCGAGCAGCCTCGATCTCGACCTTGGGCAGCGTCTTCGCGGGCAGCGTCTTGGGCCGCCACGACGCCCGCGTCGCCTCGAACGCGGAGATCTCGTCCTCGTGCTGGAGGGTCAGGCCGATGTCGTCGAGGCCCTCCATGAGGCGCCAGCGCGTGTAGTCGTCGATCTGGAACGGCACGGTGACGTCCTGCGCGGACGCGGTGCGGTTGACCAGGTCCACGGTCACCTCGGTGCCCGGGTTGGTCTCGAGGATCTTCCAGAGGAGCTCGATGTCCTCCTGCGCGACGATGCCGGCGACGAGGCCCTGCTTGCCGGAGTTGCCGCGGAAGATGTCGGCGAAGCGCGACGCGAGGACGACGCGGAAGCCGTAGTCCTTGAGCGCCCACACGGCGTGCTCGCGCGACGAGCCGGTGCCGAAGTCGGGGCCGGCGACGAGGACGGAGCCCGCCCGGTAGGCGTCCTGGTTGAGGACGAACGTGGGGTCACCGCGCCAGGCGGCGAACAGCGCGTCCTCGAACCCCGTGCGCGTCACGCGCTTGAGGTAGACGGCGGGGATGATCTGGTCGGTGTCGACGTTGCTGCGGCGCAGCGGGACGCCGACGCCGGTGTGGGTCGTGAACTTCTCCATGGCAGGAACCTCTTCGAGTCTTCGGGCGACGAGTGGGCGGCGCGGTGCGGGTGGCTCAGACCTGCACGAGCACGCGCGGGTCGAGCGGCGCGAGCGGCGTGCCGTCGAAGGACGTGATGTCGGTGCCCTCGGGCAGGTCGAGGTCGCTCAGCGAGGAGAGCGTCCCGCGGAGCGCGGTGGCGGCGGCGACGAGCGGCGACACGAGGTGCGTGCGTCCGCCCTTGCCCTGGCGGCCCTCGAAGTTGCGGTTCGACGTCGACGCGGCGCGCTCGCCCGGCTGGAGCTGGTCCGGGTTCATGCCGAGGCACATCGAGCAGCCCGCGTTGCGCCACTCGGCGCCGAAGTCGAGGAAGATCTTGTCGAGGCCCTCGGCCTCGGCCTGGAGGCGCACGCGCGCGGAGGCCGGGACGACGAGGACGCGCACGCCGTCGGCCTTCTGCTTGCCCTGGACGACCTTGGCGACGGAGCGCAGGTCCTCGATGCGGCCGTTGGTGCACGACCCGATGAACACGGTGTCCACGGACACCTCGCGCAGCGGCTGCCCGGGCGTGAGGCCCATGTACTCGATCGCTCGCTCGGCGGCGACGCGCTCGTTCTCGTCCGCGATCTCCTCGGGGACGGGGACGGTCGCGGAGATCGGCAGGCCCTGGCCCGGGTTGGTGCCCCACGTGACGAAGGGCTCGAGGTCGGACGCGCGGAGCGTGACCTCGGTGTCGAAGACGGCGTCGTCGTCGGAGCGCAGCGTGCGCCAGTACTCCACGGCCGCGTCCCAGTCGGCGCCCTCGGGCGCGTGCGGGCGGCCCTTGAGGTACTCGAACGTCGTGTCGTCCGGGGCGATCATGCCGGCGCGCGCGCCCGCCTCGATCGACATGTTGCAGATCGTCATCCGCGCCTCCATGGAGAGGTTGCGGATGGCCTCGCCGCGGTACTCCAGGACGTAGCCCTGGCCACCGCCGGTGCCGATCTTCGCGATGATCGCGAGGATGATGTCCTTGCTCGTCGCGCCCGGGGGCAGCGCGCCGTCGACGTTGATCGCCATCGTCTTGAAGGGCGCGAGCGGGAGCGTCTGGGTCGCCATGACGTGCTCGACCTCGGAGGTGCCGATGCCGAACGCGAGCGCGCCGAACGCGCCGTGCGTCGAGGTGTGCGAGTCGCCGCAGACGACCGTCAGGCCCGGCATGGTGAGGCCGAGCTGCGGCCCGACCTGGTGCACGATGCCCTGGTCGGCGTCGCCGAGCGAGTGGATGCGGACGCCGAACTCGCGCGCGTTGTTGCGCAGCGTGTCGATCTGCGTGCGGCTGGTGAGGTCCGCGATCGGCAGGTCGATGTCGAGCGTGGGGGTGTTGTGGTCCTCGGTCGCGATCGTGAGGTCGGGACGGCGGACCTGGCGGCCCGCGAGGCGCAGCCCCTCGAACGCCTGGGGGCTGGTGACCTCGTGCACGAGGTGGAGGTCGATGTAGAGGAGGTCGGGCGACCCGTCGGTGCCTCGTCGCACCAGGTGCGCGTCCCAGACCTTCTCCGCCAGCGTGCCGGCCATGTAGCTCATCTCCTCGTCGTCTGTCACGGTGCTCCTGGGGGGTATGGAGAACCGCCTGGGTCGATCGTCCGCCGTCCGGCAGCCTGCCGGGGAGAACGTCCAGCGGGTGGAACATCCGCGCCGGACTTGCATCTCAGTGCGTGAGACGTCAATATCGACCTATGGACAATACTAGCGGAGTCGGAGTGCTGGACAAGGCGGCCTCCGTCCTGGGAGCCCTGGAGTCCGGACCGGCCACCCTCGCCCAGCTCGTCACGGCCACCGGCCTGGCCCGCCCGACGGCGCACCGCCTCGCGGTCGCGCTCGAGCACCACCGCATGGTCGCGCGTGACATGCAGGGCCGTTTCGTCCTCGGCCCGCGGCTCAACGAGCTCGCGACGGCGGCCGGCGAGGACCGTCTGCTCGCCGCCGCGAACCCCGTGCTCACCGCGCTGCGCGACCACACGGGCGAGAGCGCCCAGCTCTACCGCCGCCAGGGCGACCACCGCATCTGCGTCGCGGCCGCCGAACGTCCGGTGGGCCTGCGCGACTCGATCCCGGTCGGCGCGACGCTCACGATGAACGCGGGCTCCGCGGCGCAGATCCTGCTCGCGTGGGAGGAGCCCGACCGCCTGCACCGCGGCCTGCGCGAGGCCGTCTTCACCGCCACGATCCTCTCGGGCGTCCGACGCCGCGGCTGGGCCCAGTCCGTCTCCGAGCGCGAGCTCGGCGTCGCCTCGGTGTCCGCGCCCGTGCGCGGGCCGTCGGGTCGGGTCGTCGCGGCGGTCTCCATCTCCGGCCCGGTCGAGCGCCTGAGCCGCCAGCCCGGCCGCCTGCACTCCGGCTCCGTCGTCGCCGCCGCGAACCGCCTCACCGAGGTGCTGCGCCGCGCAGGCGAGTAGCCGCTGCGCCGAAGGGCTCGCACCGGGCGCGGTGTCGGGCGTCGTCGGCGCGCCGCGGGCCGCAAACGGGACGTGCCCTGTCAAAATGTCACCGGCTGCTGCCATGCTGTGCGTGCCCCGGCGCCGGACGGCGCGGCGGCGGCAGGGGGCGCACCTGACCGTCCGAACCCGAGACACGAGGAGTCCCGATGCATCCGAAGGTGAAGATGACCCTGATCTGGGTCCTCGTGATCTTCGCCGTCTACGCGGTCATCAGGAGCCCCGACCGCGCCGCCGACATCGTCGAGGGCATCTGGGACGTCATCCTCGGTGCCTTCAGCTCCATCGGCCAGTTCTTCAACTCGCTCCTGGACTGACCGTGGCCCGCGGCCGTCCCCGGAGCAGGATCCTCGACCGCTACGTGCTGAGCGGCGAGCGGGTCGTGGTGGCCACGCGCCACCACTGGGGGATGCTGCTCGAGCCGGTCGTGACCACCGTCGCGGGCGCGTTCCTCGTCGCGTGGCTCGTCGTGCAGGCGGGACCAGCCGTCGGCGACGGCGTGCTGTTCCTGTGGTGGCTGTGGCTGATCCTCGCCGGGCGCCTGGTGTGGAAGGTCTTCGAGTGGCGCAACGAGTGGTTCGTCGCCACCGACAAGCGCCTGCTCCTGCTGTACGGCCTCATCACGCACAAGGTCGCGATGATGCCGCTCACCAAGGTCACCGACATGAACTACGGGCGCTCGCCCGTCGGGCGCGTCTTCGGCTACGGGCAGTTCCTCCTGGAGTCCGCCGGGCAGGACCAGGCGCTGCGCCAGATCGACTGGGTCTCCCACCCTGACGCGACGTACCGCCTCCTGTGCGACACGCTCTTCACGCCCGGGAGCCGCCCCGGCACGGGACCGAACGGCCCCGGCGCGACACAGGGCGGCACCCAGGGAGCCGCCCCCGCGTCGATCCCGCCGCCGGGCCCGCGCCCTCCCCAGCCGGCCGAGCCGGCGCCCGTCGAGCCCGCCCCCGCGTGGGACGGCCGCAGCCCGGCCCAGACCCTGCCGCCCGTCCCCGCGCCCCCACCCGCCGACCAGCACGTGGTCGTGGTCCCCGGGCGCGCGGCCGGCGAGTCGAGCGGGCCGACGCAGCCCATCCCGGTCGCGGGGCCGTCGGAGGCGGCGCAGGGCGCCACGGGACGCAGGGACGGGTGGCTCGGCGGCGAGCACCCCACGGAGCCTCACGACGACGAGCCCGGCTGGGCGGTCTCCGGGGAGCACCGGGCGACCTACGTGCCGGTCATCCACCCGCGCCCCACGCCGACGCCGATCCCGAAGCCCTACGAGCCCGGCCCGGGTCGCGACGGCGCACCCTGACGACACCTCGACGAGCTCACGAGCGCGGGCTGACGGTTCCTTCGTGCCCAGCACGGCGATCACCCGTCCCCACCGAGGGCCGCGACCTTCGTCACACGGCGCGTGCTAGCACCACGACACGTCGCGTCGAGCGCTGCTCACGCTTCTCCGAGCATGACAAAGGCCCGGTCACCGTGATGGTGACCGGGCCTTTCTCTGTACCCCCAACGGGATTTGAACCCGTGTTACCGCCGTGAGAGGGCGACGTCCTAGGCCGCTAGACGATGGGGGCCTGTGGATCTTCGGGCCGTTTCCGGTCCGTTTCTCCGTCGAGAACTCTACCTCATGTTTCGCGCGGTCTTGACCGCTCGATCTGAGCCGGAGCTCTTCGCTGGGGTACCAGGACTCGAACCTAGACTAAGTGAACCAGAATCACTCGTGCTGCCAATTACACCATACCCCAAGGGGGTAACCAGCCACCGTCGAGGAGCCGTCGCGACGAGTCGAGACTCGTCCCCTGGCTCCCTCTTGTGGAGGTCCCACCGGCCGAGAACATTACCGGACATGACGACGCGGACCAAATGCGGCCCGAACCACGGGGGGCCGGCACGCACGGGCGTCCCGGGTCGACGTGCGGCGTCGCCGTCTGGCACCGTCGGTGCATGAGCACAGGAGACTCCCCCGACCCCGGCTCGCGCGCAGACCGCGCCGCGTCGTTCGAGCAGGGGGCCGCCCAGTACGCGTCCACGCGGCCCTCCTACCCGGACGAGGCCGTCGACTGGCTCCTGCCCGACGGGGCGCGGCGCGTCCTCGACCTCGCCGCGGGCACGGGGAAGCTCACCGAGCGGCTGGTCGCTCGCGGGCTGGACGTCGTCGCCGTCGAGCCCTCGGACGCGATGCGCGCCCGCCTGGCGGAGTCCGTCCCGGACGCGCGGGCCCTGCCCGGCTCGGCCGAGGCGATCCCTCTCCCCGACGCGAGCGTCGACGCCGTGCTCGTCGCGCAGGCGTGGCACTGGTTCTCCCCCGCCGCTCAGCCCGAGATCGCGCGCGTGCTGCGACCCGGCGGCCGTCTCGGGATCGTCTGGAACGTGCGGGACAACGCGGTCGACTGGGTCGGCCGGTTCACGGAGGTGATCCACCGCGGCGACACCCTCGAGCACAGCTACCGCGAGCCCGTGCTCGCCGGGCAGCTCTTCACCCCGCCCGAGCACCGCACGGTGCCGTGGGCCGACCGCGTCCCGACGTCGTCCCTCCGCCCGCTCGCCGCGTCGCGCAGCTACCTGCTGACGCTCCCCGACGCGCGTCGCGAGGAGCTGCTCGGCGAGATCGACGACCTCGTCACGACCCACCCGGACCTCGCAGGGCGCGCCCAGGTGGACCTCCCGTACCTCGCCGAGTGCTGGCGGGCCGACATGCTCGCCGCCCCGGGCAGCGCGTGAGCACGCGCCCGGGCCACGCCGACGACCGCGTCCCCGACGCCGTCACCGGCGACGACGTCCGGACGGCGGCGCGCTGGCTCGCGGACCACCTCGTCCGGCACCCCGCCTCGGCGTTCGACGCGCAGGCCGGCCCGGTGCGGTGGTCGTGCTGGACGACGGCGGAGCACGTCGTGGACGACCTGCTCGCCTACGCCCTCCAGCTCGCCGCGCTCCCGCGCCTCGCGTACGTGCCGCTCGTCGGGCCGCGCGGGGAGGACGAGATCGCGCACGTCGACCGAGCGGCCGGGACGGCGGGACTGGCCGAGGCGCTGCTCGGCGGCGGCGAGCTCCTCGCGACGCTCGCCGAGACCCGAGCGGCGGCAGCGCGCGCCTATCACCCCTACGGCACCTCCGACGCCGCGGGGTTCGCGGCGATGGGGGTCGTCGAGGTCCTCGTGCACGGCCACGACGTCGTGCTCGGGCTCGCGGGCGAGCACGTGCCGTTCCCCGCGGGCCTCGCGCCGCGGGTCCTCGCGCGCCTCTTCCCGGACGTCGACCCGGGACCGGACGAGGACCCGGACCTCCTGCTCCTGTGGGCGACCGGGCGCGGCGAGCTGCCCGGCCGGCAGCAGCGCACGCGCTGGCGCTGGGACGCGTCGGTGCGCTGACGCACCACGTCGCACCCCGCGCGGGACCAGGTCAGCCCGACGAGACGGCGGCCGCAGCGGCGATGCGGCGCGCGGCCGACGAGAGCGCGGTGCCGTCCTTCCACACCATGCGCAGGCGACGCTCGAGCTCGAGCCCCGGGACGGCGACCCGGACCAGCGCGCCGCGCGCGACGTCGTCGGCGACGGCGAGGCTCGACAGGACCGCGACGGCACCGCCGTGCTGCACGGCGGTCTTGAGCGCCGCCGTCGAGCCGAGGTAGGGCAGGTGGTCGGGCAGGCGCTCGCCGACCGCCGCGAGCCCGCGCTCGAGCGTCTCGCGCGTCCCGGAGCCGCGCTCGCGCACGACCAGGCCGCCCGTGAGCAGCTCGTCGACCCGCAGCGCGCTCCGCCGCGCCCACCGGTGCGCCGGCCCGACGACCACGACGAGCCGGTCGTGCGCGACGGTGCGGCTGCGCAGCCCCCGACGCAGGGTCGCGCTCTCGACGAAGCCCAGCTCCACGGCGCCGTCGAGGACGAGGTCGGTCACCTCGCGCGAGTTGCGCACGACGAGCTCGACGTCCGGCGCGCCCCCGCCGGGGCCGGACCCCTCGAGCGCCAGGCGCGCGAGCCAGCGGGGCGCCAGGTACTCGGCGACCGTGAGGCTCGCCGCGACGCGCACCCGGGCGGCCGGGGCGTCGCGCAGCGCGGCGACCGACGTCTCGAAGCGGTCCGACGCCTCGATCACCTCGCGCGCCCACGCGGCGGTCGCGCGGCCCGTCTCCGTGAGCCGGGAGCCGCGCGTCGTGCGCTCGAGGAGCTCGAGCCCGAGGCGGCGCTCCAGCGCGCGCAGGCCCGCCGACGCCGTCGGCTGGGCGACCCCGAGCGCCCGCGCCGCGGCGCTGATCGAGCCGTGCGAGTCGGTCGCGACGAGCAGCTCGAGCGCGGAGAGCGAGGTCCGGTCGCGGGAGGTCTGGGCCATAGGACCACTCTATGGGTTGCGAGGCAGGTCGCTCTTCCGCGGCGTCGCCGCACGCAGCAGGCTCGTGAGCATGGCCCCTCCCGCACCCCGCACGACCCGCACCGCACCACCCGTCGCGACGGCGAGCACGTCCCGCCGCACCGCGGGCTCTCGTGCGCTGCCCGGGCTCGTGCTGGTCGCCGGGGCGACGGTCCTCGTGCTGCTCGGGTCGCGGCTCGTCCCGACGGTGTCGCCGCTCGTCGTCGCGCTCGTGCTCGGCGCGCTCGTCGCGCCGGTCCTGGGCCGGGCGGGCAGGACCCGGCGCGGGGCGGTCGCGGTCGCGGCGACCCGGCCCGGGGTCGCGTGGACGTCCCGCGTCGTCCTGCGCACGGGCGTCGTGCTGCTCGGGTTCCAGCTCTCGGTGCCCGAGGTCCTCGCATTGGGCTGGCGCGGGCTCGTCGTCGTCACGACGACCCTCCTCGTCACCTTCACGGGCACGCTCGCGCTCGGTCGCGTACTCCGCGTGCCGCGCGTCACCACGCTGCTCGTCGCGACCGGATTCTCGGTGTGCGGGGCCGCGGCGATCTCGGCGATGCAGGGCGTCGTCGCCGGCCCCGGGCGCACCCCCGGTCAGGTCCGCGAGGACGACGACGGCGTCGCGGCCTCGCTCGCGCTCGTCACCGTCTACGGCACGCTCGCGATCGTCGCGCTGCCCTGGCTGGCGTCGCTGGTCGGCCTCGCCGACGGCCAGGCCGGGCTCTGGATCGGCGCGAGCGTGCAGGAGGTCGCCCAGGTCGTCACGGCTGCCGGGACGATCTCGGACCCCGCCCTCGCGACCGCCACGGTCGCCAAGCTCGCGCGCGTCGCCCTCCTCGCCCCGCTCGTCACGGTCGCGGGCGTCGTCGTGGCCCGCGGGGCCCGGCGCGCGGCCCTCGCCCGGGTCGGCTCCGCCGGCGCGGGCGACCCCGGGGCCGCGGGCACGACGACGGACGCGGCCCCGCCGCGGGTCGCGCCGGTGCCGTGGTTCGTCGTCGGGTTCGTGGCCGCGGTGGCGCTGCGCAGCCTGGGCGTCGTGCCGGAGCCCCTGCTCGCCATGCTCGCGACCGCGACGACGCTCGCGTTCGTCGCTGCGATGTTCGCGCTCGGGCTGGGCGTGGACGTCCCGTACCTGCTGCGCACCGGGCGGCGCGCGCTCGTCCTGGGCGGGCTGTCGGCGCTCCTCGCCACGACGACGGCCCTCGTCGGCGTGCTGCTCCTCACCTGACAGGTCCCCGCCGGCGGAGAACCCTGGTCACGCGAGAAAGAACCGTGGTGGCGCGAGGTAGAGCCCTGGTAACGCGAGGTAGAGCCCTGGTCATTGACCAGGGCTCTACCTCGGCAGACCAGGGCTCTACCTCGGCGTGGGGGCCTCGGCGCGGGCGTGGACGGCGATTCCGAGGGTCGCGGGCAGGTCGGCCAGGGCGTGGACCACGTGCACGCCCGACGCGCGGGCCGACGTCGGGTCCTCCGGGTGCGGGCCGCCGCGGCGCGTGCCGGGCCGGTCGAGCCAGACGCCGACGAGGCCGGCCGCGAGCGCGGCGCGCGCGTCGACGTCGAGCTCGTCACCCACGTACGCCGTGCGGGCCGGGTCGGTCCCGAGCCGGCGGCACGCCTCGGCGAACACGCGCGGGTCGGGCTTGCCGAACCCGAGCGTGTCCACGCCGACGAGCAGCGGGACGTCGGGCAGGCCCGCGGCGGCGAGCTTGCGGGTCTGCAGCTCGACGCGCGCGTTCGACAGCGACCCGACCCGTACCCCGGCGGCGACGAGCGCGTCCACGACCGGGCGCGAGTCGTCGAACGCCGCCCAGGACGCCTCGAACGTGCCCCAGAAGAGGTCCTTCCAGTCCACGTACGCGGCGTCGTCGAGCAGCTCGCCGCCGAACGTCGCCTGGAGCTCGTTCGCGCGCGCCATGCGCTGCGCGTCGAAGTCCACCTCGCCGCGCGTGTACGCGCGGTAGTGCCCGTTCGGGTCCGAACGCCACAGCGCGAGGACCTCGTCGTACCGCTCCTCGGGCAGGTGCGGGAGCCAGACGCGCGACGCGGCGGCGATCGACGCGGCGAACGCGGCGCGCGTGTCGACGAGCGTGTCGTCGACGTCGAACAGGACGCCCTCAAGCGGCGCGGAGGCCGCCGAGTGGCCGAGGACCGTCACAGCGCGTCCCGCAGGCGCACGAGCCGCTCCAGCGTGGAGCCCTTGCCGAGCAGCTCCATGGACTCGAACAGCGGGGGGGAGACGCGGCGGCCCGTGAGCGCGACGCGCAGCGGCGTGAACGCGAACCGCGGCTTGACGCCCATGCCCTCGACGATCGCGTCGCGCAGGCGCTCCTCGATCGCGGCGGTGACGAACTCGCCGTCCTGCAGCACGTCGAGCGCGGTGATCGCGGCGGCGAGGATGTCCTTCGCGTCGTCGCGCAGGGCGCCGCGCGCGTCGTCCTCGACCGTGAGCGCATCGTCGGCCGTGAAGAGGAAGCCGAGCATGCCGACCGACTCGCCGAGCAGCACCATGCGCTCCTGGACGAGCGGCGCGGCCGCCGTGAGGATCTCCTGGTTGCGCGGGGACAGGTCCGCGAACGAGTCCGCGGGGACCAGGCCGCCCGCGTGCAGGTACGGGACGAGGCGGTCGCGGAAGTCCTCGGGGGCGAGCAGGCGCACGTGCGTCGCGTTGATCGCCTCGGCCTTCTTGAGGTCGAAGCGCGCCGGGTTGGGCAGCACGTCGTGCACGTCGAACGCCTCGACCAGCTCGGTGACGGTGAAGATGTCGTGGTCCGGAGAGATGGACCAGCCGAGCAGCGCGAGGTAGTTGAGCAGGCCCTCGGGCGTGAAGCCGCGCTCGCGGTGCAGGAACAGGTTGGACTCGGGGTCGCGCTTGGAGAGCTTCTTGTTGCCCTCGCCCATGACGTACGGGAGGTGGCCGAACTCCGGCATCACCTCGGCCACACCGATCTCGAGCAGCGCCCGGTACAGCGCGATCTGCCGCGGCGTGGACGACAGCAGGTCCTCGCCGCGCAGCACGTGCGTGATGCCCATGAGCGCGTCGTCGACCGGGTTGACGAGCGTGTAGAGCGGCTGGCCGTTGCCGCGCACGAGCGCGTAGTCCGGGACCGAGCCGACCTTGAACGTGATCTCGCCGCGGACCAGGTCGATGAAGGTGATGTCCTCGTCGGGCATGCGCAGGCGCAGCACCGGCTCGCGTCCCTCGGCGCGGAACGCGGCCTTCTGCTCGTCCGTGAGGGTGCGGTCGAAGTTGTCGTACCCCTTCGTCTTGACGCCCGCGGCGGCGTTGCGCGCGTCGGACTCCTCCGGGGTCGAGAACGACTCGTACACGTACCCGCCCTCGACGAGCCGCGCGATGACGTCCTGGTAGATGTCCGCGCGCTGCGACTGCCGGTACGGCTCGTGCGGGCCACCGACCTCGACGCCCTCGTCCCAGTCGAGCCCGAGCCAGCGCAGCGCGTCGAGGAGCTGCTGGTAGCTCTCCTCGCTGTCGCGCGCGGCGTCGGTGTCCTCGATGCGGAACACGAACGTGCCGCCGGTGTGCCGCGCGTACGCCCAGTTGAACAGCGCGGTGCGGATGAGCCCGACGTGCGGCGTCCCGGTCGGGGACGGGCAGAAGCGGACGCGGACGGGCGAGGAGCCAGGTGCGGGGATCACGGTGCCCAGCGTAGTTGCCCGACGCCGTCCGCCGCCCGGGCGTCCGACGTCACCCGCGCCGTCGTCTCAGTCAGTCCGGGACGCCGCACGGCACGACGGCGCCCCGGCCCGCCCCGCGCGCGACGGTACGACCCGGGGCGCGTCCCACCGTCAGTGGCGCCGGACGACCGGGTTGCTCAGGACGCCGAGCCCTTCGACCTCGCACTCGACGCGGTCGCCCACGTCGACCAGGCCGACGCCGGCGGGCGTGCCGGTGAGGATGACGTCACCGGGGAGGAGGGTCATCGCCTCGGAGATGTACGACACCAGGAAGGGGATGTCGAAGATCATGTCGCTCGTGCGGCCGTCCTGCTTGACCTCGCCGTTGACGCGGCTGCGCACGCCGACGTCCTCGGGGTTCAGGTCGGTGTCGATCCAGGGGCCGAGCGGGCACGACGAGTCGAAGCCCTTGGCGCGGGCCCACTGCCCGTCGGTGCGCTGCGCGTCGCGCGCGGTGACGTCGTTCGCGACCGTGTAGCCGAGCACGTAGCCGGGCGCGGCCTCGGGCGACACGTCCTTGGCGAGCCGACCGATGACGATCGCGAGCTCCGCCTCGTAGGAGACCTCCTGCGAGAAGTCGGGCAGGACGATCGGGTCGTCCGGGCCGACGACCGACGTGTTCGGCTTGAGGAAGAGCAGCGGGCTCGTCGGGACGTCGTTGCCCATCTCCTTCGCGTGGTCCGCGTAGTTGCGGCCCACGGCCACGACCTTGGAGCGCGGGATCACCGGCGCCAGCAGCCGGACGCCGTCGCCCAGCTCGATGCGCTCGCCCGTCGGCGTGACGGGCATGTAGAGGGGGTCGCCCGTGAGGACCGCGAGGTACGTGCGGTCCCCCTCCTGCTGGACGAGGGCGTAGCGGGGGTCGTCTCCGGTGGTGAATCTCGCGATGCGCACGGGCTCAGGCTATCCGGCCTGCGCCCGCCCGACCGCGCGGGACCGGGTCGCGACCGCGATCACACGCGGGCGAGGACCTCGCCGTTGAGGACCGCGAACCAGCCCGCGGGCTCCTCGGCCCAGCGCAGCCAGTCCTGCGCGAGCTGCTCGAGCGCGACGTCGTCCGCGAGCGCCGACTCCTTCGCCTGCACCGCGAAGTTCGACGCGACGCAGCGCTCGGCCCAGAGCCCGCCCCACCACGTGCGGTCGGCGGGGGTCGCGTAGCACCAGGTGCTCGCGCTGGGCACGATGCCGTCGAGGTCGAACCCGGCGTCCTGGACCCAGGAGAACAGGCGACGGCCGGCGTCGGCCTCGAACCCGTACGCGTGCGTGACCTCGTGGTAGAGCGTGTTCCACTCGGTCAGTCCCGGGGACTCGGGGTACCAGGTCATGGCGGCGTAGTCGGCGTCGCGCACGGCGACGAGCCCGCCGGGCTTCGCGACGCGCTTCATCTCGCGCAGCGCGCCGACCGGGTCGGACAGGTGCTGCAGGAGCTGGTGCGCGTAGACGACGTCGAACGTGCCGTCCGCGAACGGCAGCTCGTACGCGTTCGCGTGCTGGAAGGTGATGTTCGCGGTGCCGCGCTGGGCGGCGAGCTCGCGCGCGCTCTCGAGGACGGCCTCGGACGCGTCGACCCCGACGACGCGTCCCCCGGCCACGCGGTCGGCGAGGTCGACGGTGACCGTCGCCGGGCCGCAGCCGACGTCGAGGACGCTCATGCCCGCGCGCAGGTGCGGCAGGAGGAACCCGGCCGAGTTCTCGGCGGTGCGCCACCGGTGCGAGCGCAGCACGGACTCGTGGTGCCCGTGCGTGTACGACTCGGACTCCTGCGCGGGGTCGCTGCCGGCCCCGGTGGGGGCGTCGGCGTGGTGCTCGGCGGCCGCGTCGGCGCCGTGGGGGGTGTGCGTCATACCCGCACCGTAGGCCGGACATGGATCGTTCTCGACCCCGTTCTCACACTCTGGGCGCGCGGTCCGCGCGGGGATCGCACCGCCGTCCGCTCCGGCGTGGCGGCCGGGTGGGAGCGCGCCCGCGCACGGACAATCCCCCCATGACGGCCGCGACCGGCATGACCCCCGCCCCTGGCGACCCCGCTCGCTCCTCCCCCGGGTTCGCGCGGCGGCACGCCGCCCTCCTGCTCGGGGGCCCGGGCCGGGTGACGGGGGTCGACGTCGCGCGCGGCATCGCGGTCCTCGGGATGTTCGCGGCCCACGTCGGGTACACCTCCGACGACTTCGGCGAGGCCTCCGGCTGGCTCTCCCTGTCGCACGGGCGGTCGTCGATCCTCTTCGCGCTCGTCGCTGGGGTGTCGCTCGCGATCGTCTCGGGCGGGCGGACGCCGCTCGACGGGCTGCCTGCGCTGCAGACCCGCACGCGCATCCTCGTGCGCGCCGTGCTGCTCCTCGGGCTCGTGGGCCTGCTCGACCTGCTCGGGACGCGCGTGCTGCTCATCCTCGGCTTCTACGCCGCGTACTTCGTGCTCGCCCTGCCGTTCCTGCGCTGGCGCCGCCGCGACCTGCTCGTGCTCGCCGGGGCGGTCGCGGTGGTCGGACCGCTGCTCGCGTACTGGCTCCCCGAGGTGCTCGCACGCGCCGGGCTGCACCTGTCCGACGACGGCTCGGGTGCGTTCACGGACTTCCTCGTCTCCGGGCACTACCCCGCCGTCGTGTGGATGGCGTACGTGCTCGTCGGGATCGCGATCGGGCGCTCGGACCTGTCGTCGACCGCCACGCGGGTCGGGCTCGTGGGCGGCGGTCTGCTCGCGGCAGGGATCGGGTACGGCCTCTCCGCGTCCATGACCGGTCCGCTCGGCGGGGCGCAGGCGGTCGAGGACGCCGCCGCGGCGTGGTCGAGCACGTTCCGGCCCGAACCGCTGGACTGGTCCGACCCCTGGCCGACGAGCGCGTACCTGTGGCTCGCCGGCCCGCACACGGATACCCTCCCGGAGGTCGTGGGGTCCGGCGGGTTCGCCGTCGCAGTGCTGGGCCTGTGCCTGTTCGCGGGCCGGGTCGGGCGCTGGGTGCTGGCGCCCGTCGCCGCGGTCGGCGCGATGGCGCTCACGGTGTACTCCGCGCAGATCGTCGTGCTGTGGGCGTGGGGGGACGCGGCCTACGAGCAGACGACGAACGGCCCCCTCCTTGCACTCGCCCTCGCCACGCTCGCGGCCGCGACGCTGTGGCGCTGGGCGCTCGGTCGCGGACCGCTCGAACGGCTCTTCGCGGCGGTCGCGACGCGCGCGTCCGCGGTCACGGCCGCCCGCGGCTCGTCGTAAGGTCGCCGCATGACGACTGCTGACGACGGAACCGCACCCCGCCCCGCCCTGCGCCGCCTCGGCCGGTCCGGACTGGCCGTCTCCGCCGTCGGGCTGGGCTGCAACAACTTCGGCCGTCCGACGACGGCGACCGAGACGCTCGAGGGGACCCGCGCCGTCGTGGACGCCGCGCTCGACGCGGGGGTGACGTTCTTCGACACGGCCGACACGTACGGGGGCCGACCCGGGCTGAGCGAGGAGCTGCTCGGCCAGGCGCTCGGGTCGCGCCGCGACGACGTCGTGGTCGCGACGAAGTTCGGCATGTCCATGCGTGGCACGGCGGGCGACGACTTCGACGCCCGCGGGTCGCGACGCTACGTCGTGCGCGCCGTGGAGGACTCGCTGCGCCGCCTGGGCACCGACCGGATCGACCTCTACCAGTTCCACACGCCCGACCCGCGGACGCCGATCGAGGAGACGCTCGCCGCGCTCGACGACCTCGTGCGCGCGGGCAAGGTGCTCTACGTCGGGCACTCCAACCGGGCGGGGTGGCAGATCGCCGAGGCGGAGTTCACCGCCCGCAGCGCGGGGACCGTGCGCTTCGTGTCCGCGCAGAACCAGTACAACCTCGTCGACCGCGCGGCCGAGCTCGAGGTGCTGCCCGCCGCGGCCGCGTACGGGCTCGGGGTGCTCCCCTACTTCCCGCTCGCGAACGGCCTCCTCACGGGCAAGTACGCGCACGGCGCGCGGCCCGACGACGGCCGCCTCGTCCGGACGAAGCCGCACCTCCTGGAGTCGGCACCCTGGGAGGCGCTCGCGCGCCTCGGCGCGTTCTGCCAGGTGCGCGGCATCACCGAGGTCCAGGTCGCGTTCGGGTGGCTCCTGTCGCGCCCGCAGGTGTCGAGCGTCATCGCCGGTGCGACGAAGCCCGAGCAGGTGCGGCAGAACGCCGCGGCCGGGGCCTGGACCCCGACGGCCGAAGACCTGGTGGAGCTCGACGAGATCTTCCCGCCGCTCGGGAAGGTCGCGCCCTACTGACCCGCGCGTCGGGCCGGGCCGGGCCCCGTCTGGTCCGTCGTCGACGAGCGGCCTACCGTGGAGGCATGGCCTCGTGGGAGGACGTCGAGCGGATCGTGGCGGTGCTACCGGACACGGACCTCAAGGGTCCGCGCCAGTGGACCGTGCACGGCAAGCTGTTCGTCTGGGAGCGGCCGCTGCGCGCGAGGGACCTCGACGAGCTCGGTGACACGGCGCCCGCTGAGCCACCCATCGCGTTCCGCGTGGCCGACGAGGGCGAGAAGGCCGCGCTGCTCGGCGACGACCCCGCGGTCTTCCTCACGACGAGCCACTTCGACGGGTACCCGATCGTGCTCGCGCGGCTCGACCTGCTGGCAGTGCCGGAGCTCGAGGAGCTGCTCCAGGACGCCTGGCTGTCGCGTGCCCCGAAGCGCCTCGCTCGGGAGTACCTCGACCGCACGGAGTGACGCACGCAGCGACACCCGGCGCGTCCGGGGTCACCAGGAGAACACGGCCACCGCGTAGTTACCCCAGGTCGGCTCGACCCCGACGACGACGTCCTCCGGGTCGTACACGTTGTAGACGAGGTCCCACTCGGCGCTCGTCCCCCGGGCGATCGTGTCCGGGTCGTCGAGCAGCACGTCGGGTGCGTAGTCGTAGACCTTGCGAGCGACGAGACCGCCCGACACGGGCTGCAGCTCGAGCCCGTCGGGGTCGACCTCCTGCCCCGTGCCGTTGGTGACGCGCACGCGGAGGCGCACCGAGTCCGGGTAGTCGTCCTCCCGCTCCAGGACGTCCTCGGTCGGCGTGTACGGCTGCGGGGCGGACACCGCGACGACCAGGCCGTCCGCGTAGCGCACGGACTCCCCGTACCAGACCCGGTCCGAGGCGGCGCCGATCTCCGGCCCCTCGTCGTAGCCGCCGCCGAACGGATACCCGCGCAGCGAGCTGCCGGGACCGTACCCGGGCCCGCCGGCCGTCATGACGTCGACCGTGACCCACGCGGTGAGCACCACGGTGCCCGCCAGGAGCGCGACCAGCGCGCGCGTGGCACCCGCCACGCCGCGCGTGCCGCGCCGCCACACGACCGCGCCCACCGCGACCACCGCGGCGCCCGCGACCGCGTAGAGACCCCCGACGTGCGCCCAGCCGCGCCGCGCCGTCACCGCCTCGGTGGCGAGCACGGCGACGACGAGGAGGACGCCGAGGGTCGCGGCCACGAGCGCGGCCGTCGTCCACGACCAGCGCCTCCGGTGGCCGGAGCCCGCAGCGGGCTCCACCGACCCGCCGGCCGTCCCGGCGTGCGGTTCGCCACCCGGGTCGGCCGGGCCTGATGCAGCAGCACCGGTCGACGCGCTCGTCGGGGCGGGTCCGGCCTCGGGCGCGGTCCCCCAGGCCGGCGCGCGGCGCTCGTCAGGGTCGCTGCTCACGGTGAGCCCTTCTTCGGGGTGTACGGGTCGTCGTGTCGCGGAGCGGGCAGGGTCGTCAGCCGAGCGCTGCGAGCACCCCGCCGGAGAAGGCGGAGTCGTGGAGCTCGATGCTGACCGGCGCACCGTCGAGGGGCACGTCGAAGACGACGCGCGGCGAGATCGAGTTGCCCGGGTTCACAGGCTCGATCCACGACTGGACGTCGTCGCCGAGGTAGAGCCCCGCGACGTCGTCCGCCGAGTACTCCTGGCCGGCCGCGTTCACCGTGTACTGGTTGCTCCCGAAGAACGTCTGCGCGGAGTCGCCCACGTTCGTGACGGTCAGGGACACGATGCAGAACTGCCCCTGCGGCGTCTCGGAGAAGTAGTCGTCACCCACGCGCATGACCCCGCACTCCATCCCGCCGACGACGAACTCGAAGTCCCCGTCACGCACCGGCGTGCCGACCGCCGGCAGCGCCGGAGTCACCGGCTCCTCGACCGGGAGCGGCTCCGTCGCCACTGGTTCGTCGCCCGGCGCCTCCACGTCGTCGGACGTCATGTCGTCGGGCTCCGGAGCCGTCGCGGTCTCGGCGGTGTCGACCCAGGTGACCTCGGCGGGCTCCATCGCGGCGTAGGCGACGGTCGACACGATCGACCCCAGTCCCGCGACGAGACCGAGGCACAGCCCTGTGATCGCCGTGCCGGTCCCTCGGGGCACCCGACCCGCCCGGACGAGCCCGGCGATGCCCAGTCCGATGGCGACGAGGGCGAGGATCCCGGCCACGACGTTGACCACGGGCACGAGGCACAGGAGCAGCGCGACGATCCCGACGACGAGCGCTGCGACCGCGGCTCCGTTACCGGCCGGCGGCCTCGGCGGGGGCCCGCTGCTCGGCGCGAACCCGGCACCGTAGGGAGCGGACGGGTGCGCGGCCTGGGCCGGCCACGTCGGGGCCGGCCCGCCGTGTCCCGGCGCTCCTGGGCCCGCGCCGGGTGCGCTCGGGGGCGGCGGGGCGAAGGAGCTCGGGTGCTGCGCTCCCTGGTCTCCCCACGTCGGGTAGGTCACGTCGTTCTCCGCTCTCGTGCCAAGCCGGTCCGGCACCGTGCCGGACCGGGACCGCAGGGTGGCTCAGTACGCGCTCGCCTGCGTGATCTCGAACGTGGCCGTCTTCATGGCCTCGAGGTTCTCGGCGTCGATGAGGTCGAAGATCTCGACGGTCTCCGAGGCGCCCGGCTCCAGGGTCTCGGAGTAGGCCCAGTCGGTCTCGATCACGGTGCCGTCGGCGGCGACCGCGTCCACGTCGATGTCGAACGTGAGCGGCTCGTCGGAGGTGTTCGTGAACGTCACCGGCAGCGCGGACTCGACCCAGCCGTACTCGTCGGCCGTGCCCTCGAACGTCCCGAACTCGACGCCGAGGTCGTTGGCGAGGACCTCGTCCGTCGCCTCGCCGAACGCGCGGTCGGAGTCCTCCTGGATCTCGGAGAGCGTCTGCTCGTACTGCGTCGAGGCCTCGTTCGCCGCGACGACGAAGACCACCCACATGAGGATCGTCGCCAGGACGGACAGCACGCCGAGGACGATCGCCGTGATCGAGAAGCCCTTGCCCGACCTGCCCTGCTTCACCTGGGACAGCCCGACGAACCCGAGCACGACGCCCGTGATGCCGAGCAGCGCGGCGAAGACGTTGACGAACGGGATCCAGCTGCCGAGAAAGCCCAGGATCGCGAGGACGAACCCGACGATCGCGATCGTGCTCGTGGACGGCGCGGGCGCGGTGTACGCGGAGTAGCCGTTGCCGTACGGGCTGCCGTACGCCTGCTGCGCCGGGTCCGGGTAGGGCTGCGGGTACGGCTGCTGCGCGGGGTCGCCGTAGGGCTGGCCGTACCCCGGCTGCTGGCCGTACGCCTGCTGCTGGTCCGTGCCGTACGCGGGCGCCTGCGCGGCCCCGTACGGCGCCTGGTCCGGTGCCGCACCGTAGCCCGGAGCTCCGTACCCGCCGTCGGCCGAGCCGTACGGCTGCGTCTGCGGCTCGCCCTGCGGCGCCCAGGCGTCGTGCGACGGCGCCTGCGGCGCGGGGTCCGCGCCGTGCGGCCGGTAGGGGTCGAACTGGTACGGGTCCTGCGGTGCCGTGGGCGGCTGCGACATGGTGCTCCTCCGCGGCCTCGCCGCGCGTATCGGTCGTTCGGGTGGCGGTCGACGGTGGTCGGCCGCACGGACGCGCCGGGTCTTCACAGCACGTTCACGAGCATTCTTCCCGGTCCTGCCCACATCGGGAAAATGCCCGCCCGGGTGAAACGCGTCCCGGCTGCCGGCTCGTCGGTGCCGCCCGGCGCTCTCGTACCCTGGGACCGTGCCCCCGACCGCCACCGCGACCGCCTCGACGACCACCGTCGTCCGACCCGTCGTGCTCGCGGCCGAGGAGTGGACGGCGTGCGAGCGCGCCCACGCGGAGCGCGCCGACGCGTTCACGGCGGGGTGGCGCGAGCGCAAGCCGCTCGGCGAGAAGCACGCGATCGAGGACTTCCTCTTCACGTACTACCCCACGCGCCCGGCGCAGCTCCGCCGCTGGCACCCGGGCCCCGGCGTCGTGCTCGCCCGGCCGGCGGTCCACGTGCCCAGCGCCGAGACGGCACCACGGCCCGACGAGGAGGCCGCCGACCCGTACACGGCGCGCGCCGGGTGGCGGTGGTACCGCGAGACGCCCGCGGGCCTGACGCTCGACGCCGACGCGTTCCTCGCCGACCGCGGCGACACCGTGCGCTACCTGCACGGCCTGCTCTCCGCCACGGCCTCGCGGCCCGGCCGGTTCGGGTGCTTCGGGCTGCACGAGTGGGCGATGGTCTACCGCGACCGGGCCACCGGCCGCGACCACCGCCACCCGCTCCCCCTGCGCCTGGGACACGACGGCACCGACCGCGTCGTCGAGTCCCACCCGGTGCAGTGCTCGCACTTCGACGCGTTCCGCTTCTTCACGCCGGAGGCCACGCCGCTCAACCGCCTGCAGCCGACGCGCGAGACCCAGCCCGCACTGGAGCAGCCCGGATGCCTTCACGCGACCATGGACCTCTACAAGTGGGCCCTCAAGCTCACCCCCGCCGTCCCGGGCGACCTCGTGCTCGACTGCTTCGAGCTCGCGCGCGACGTCCGCGTCGTCGACATGCAGGCGTCGCCCTACGACGTGTCGTCGTACGGGCTCGACCCCGTCGCGATCGAGACGCCCGAGGGCAAGGCCGAGTACGTGCGCCACCAGCGCGAGTTCGCCGAGCGCGGCGCGGTGCTGCGCGAGCGTCTGCTCGCCGCGTGCGAGGCGCTCCTCGACCGCGCCCAGGCCGAGCCCGAGCCCGCACCGGCGCCCGAGGTCAGTGCGACAGCATCCCGCTGACGAGGCAGCGCCAGGTCACGGGCCCGACGACACCGTCGACGGCGACCTCGGGGAAGCCCGCGTGCAGCGCGTCCTGGAAGCCGCGCACCCAGGTCTCGGTGCGGGGGCCGAACTGCCCGTCGATGTCGAGCACCGGCTCGGGCCCGCCGGACAGGTCGCGCGCGACGGCCTCGCGCTGCACCGCGCGCACGGCCTCGCCGACGCTCCCCCGGCGCACGACCACGACGAGCGCGGCCCACGTCGCGGGGCCCGCGACGCCGTCGACGTCGATCCCGACCCCGTCCTGGAAGGCGCGGACCGCGCCCTCCGTCCGCGGCCCGAGCAGCCCGTCGACGGCGATCTCGTGCCCGCGGTGGCGCAGCAGGTGCTGGAGCGTCTGGACCGGGTGACCGTTCGCGCCGCGGCGCACGCGCGGCCAGGTCGGCAGTGTCGTCAGGACGGTCGTCATCGTCGTTCCCTCCGTCGTCGCGGCACCGGCAGGGTGCTCCCGCCGTCGAGTGCCGCGCCCCCGTCCGGAGGGAGGGCGGCGGCCCGTTCCTGATGCGTCGCGGCGTCGTGCGAGGATCGCGCGCATGACCCGCCCCCCGCTCGCCGCCGTCCCGACCGGCCCGGTCGTCGTGCCCGACGCCGTCCGCGTGCTCGCGGGCGGTGACGCCGTCGCTCCCGTGTGGCGCAACGCGCTCGGCGGCCTGACCTTCCGGCTCGACGGTGCCGACGGCACCCGGTTCGCCAAGTGGGTCCCCGCCGGGACGCCCGAGATCGACCTTCCGGGCGAAGCAGAGCGCCTCGCGTGGGTCGGCGACCGTGCCCCGGTCCCGCACGTCCTCGCCCAGGGATCCGACGACGACGGCGCCTGGCTCGTCACGCGCGCCGTCCCGGGCCGATCGGCGGTCGAGCCGCGCTGGGTCGCCGACCCGGCGACCGCCGCGGTCGCGATCGGGCGGGGGCTGCGCGCGCTGCACGACGCGCTGCCCGTCGCCTCGTGCCCGTTCACCTGGGCCGTCGAGGACCGCGTAGCGAACGCCGACGCGCGCCTGGCCCGCGGCGACGGCCCGGACGGGTGGTTCCCGGAGCACCGCGACCTGGGCGTCGCGGCGGCACGCGCCCGGCTCGGAGCGCCCCCCGCCGTCGACCGGCTCGTCGTGTGCCACGGCGACGCGTGCGTGCCCAACACGCTCCTGCACGACGACGGCGCGTTCGCCGCGCACGTCGACCTCGGCTCGCTCGGGGTCGCGGACCGCTGGGCCGACCTCGCCGTCGCGGCCTGGAGCACGGAGTGGAACTACGGCCCCGGGTACGTCGACGACGTGTACGCGGGCTACGGGATCGACCCCGACCCCGAGCGCATCGCCTACTACCGGCTGCTCTGGGACCTCTCCTGACGCCCGAGCCGCTGAGTGCACGAGACGGTCGCCGTCGTCTCGATGCGACAGCGACCGTCTCGCGCGCTCAGCGGGTCAGTGGTGGTGCGCGGCGACGCCGTCGGGCGCGCGGTCCAGGAACGTCGTCACCGACGACACGAGCCCGTCCGGCCGGACGTGCAGGACGTCGGTGCCGGTCGCGAGCTCCGACCCGTCGGGGGCGACCGCGCGCCACCGCAGGCGCAGCCGGTCGTCGTGCAGGTCCGGCTCCGAGCGTGCCTCGAACCGGTACCCCGCGACGTGCGTGAGCAGCTCCGTCGCGAACGCGAGCACCGCGTCGCACCCCTCGGCACGCGTCACGGGAGCGACGTGCTCGACGTCGCGGGAGAACGTCTCGCACGCGAGCCGGTCGCGCCCGGCCGCGTCCGCCGTGTTCCAGAACTCCAGGTAGCGCTCGACCGCCGTCGCGGTCCGCGTCGTCGTCTCGGTCATGGTCCCTCCTCTGCCGGCGCCTGGTCCGCGGCGCCGTGGCGGTCCGGCGGGTGGCCGGAGCACCACCATCGGCCGGACCACGACACGGTGTCGATGACCTCGGAGGTAGTTGGCCGGCCCCCCGAGGGACGGCAGGGTGGGTCCATGCCTCCCGTGGACGTACCCGCCGGATCGATGCTGCGCGAGTGGCGCGTGCGACGTCGGCGCTCGCAGCTCGACCTCGCGCTGGGCGCCGACGTCTCGCCGCGCCACATCAGCTTCGTGGAGACCGGCCGGGCGCAGCCCAGCCGGGACATGATCGACCGTCTGTGCGACGAGCTCGACGTCCCGCTGCGCTCGCGCAACGACGTCTACCTCGCGGCGGGCTACGCGCCGCGGCACCGGGAGACGCCGCTGTCGACCGCGACGCTCGCGGCCGCCCGCCGGGCCGTCGGCCTCGTGCTCGCCGGACACGAGCCGTTCCCCGCGATGGCCGTCGACGGGCGCTGGAACCTGCTGGCCGCCAACGCCGCCGCGAGCACGTTCCTCGACGGCGTGCCCGACCGGCTGCGCGAGCCGCCCGTCAACGTGCTGCGCCTGACCCTGCACCCCGACGGCCTCGCCGCGCGGATCGCGAACCTCGCGGAGTGGGGTGCGCACGTCCGACGACGTGTGCGCCGCCAGCTCGACCGCACGGGCGACCCGGCGCTCGTCGACCTGCTCGCCGAGGTGGAGGGCTACCTGCCGCCCGAGGAGCACCGGCGCGACGACCGCTCCCCCGCGAGCGACGCCGTCGTGCCGCTGCGCCTGTCGACCCCGCACGGCGAGCTCGCGTTCCTCTACACGATGACGGTGTTCGGCTCCCCGCGGGACGTCACGCTCGACGAGATCGCGATCGAGTCGTTCTTCCCGGCCGACGACGCCACGGCCGCCGCCCTGGGCGTCGTGCGCTGAGCGCCCGGGCCGGTGTCGGGGCTAGCGTCGGGGCTGGTGCGCCGCGACGCCCTGCTCGGCCTGCTCGACGGTCTCCGCGATCCGGCGTGCGCGGGTCTCGGGCCGCTTCGCCTCGACGATCCAGCCGAGGATCGAGCGCCGGACGCCCGGCGTGAACGCGTCGAAGCGCTCGCGGGCACCGGGTCGCTCGGCGAGCGCGGCGGCGAGGTCGTCGGGCACCACGAGAGCTTCGGCGTCGTCGTGCCGCGTCCAGGACCCGTCGGCTTTCGCCGCCTCCACGACGGCGCGTCCGGCGTCGGTCATGCGCCCGTCCGCCTCGACGCGCGCGACGCGCTCCTTGCTCAGCCGGGTCCACCGGCTGCCGCGGCGGCGGCGCGTGAACCAGAGCGCGTGCCGGTCGGCGTCGACCGTCGCGGCCTGGCCGTCGATCCAGCCGTAGGACAGCGCCTCCTCGATCCACGGCTCGTACCCGTAGGTCGCGCGGCCGCTCTCGCGGCGCCAGGTGAGCAGCCACACCCCCGGCTCGGGGTCGTCGTGGTGCGCGGCGAGCCACGCGCGCCACTCCTGCGGCGTCTCCGCGTGCGTCGCCGGCCTGCCCTGGTACTCCTCGGTCACTGCGCCTCCGTCGTCGCTGGGGGCACCAGCGTGCCCGAGACCTCGACGGGGCGCCAGAAGTTTCAACCGGACCAGCCTGACCCGAAAGGCGACCCGGGAGGCTTTTCCCGCTGTGTCGCAGGCTGCCTCCCGGGTCGGTCCGTCAGCCGCAGGCCGGGACGACGACGTCCCGCGCGACCTCCTGGGTCGCGCCGCCCGCGCCGGTCGCCGTGACGGTCACGGGCACGTCCGCGCCCGTCTCCACGCCACGCACCGCGAACGACTGGTACGCGTTCGCGCCGGCGGCCACCGCGGCGAAGGCCTTCTCCCCCGCGCCGGTCACGAGCGCGACGTCGAGCACGCCGTCGGACACGTTGCGGGCGCGGACCGCGACGTACGGCGCCCCGGCGAGGCAGCGGGCGGACGCCTCGACGTCGACGAGCGGCGCCGTCGGCTCGCCGACGACCTCACCGTCCACGGTGAGCGTGCCGTCGGCGTTCACGACGACGTCCGCCGCCATGGCGGCCGCGAGGTCGAGGCGCTGCCACTCGGCCTCGCCCGCGACGTCGAGCGCGTAGCCCGAGTCGAGCGCGGTCGCCGCGAGGACGAGCCGGCGCTGGTCGCCCGTGAGGTCGGGGAACGCCGTGCGCAGCAGGTCCTCGGCGCCGGCGGGCACCTGGACCTCCCGGCCCGCCTCCCCGACGCGCGGGAACCCGTACGTGAGGCGCTGGTCGTAGACCGCGAGGGCCTGGTCCGTGGTGAGGTAGGGCACCTGGTCCTGCGCGCACACGGCGATCTCGTCGCCGCACTCCCGCTCCAGCACGGTGACGAGCTCGGTCCGCGCCTGCTCGAGGAGCACGCGGAACGCGGGGTCGGACCACCGGAGCTGCGCGATGTTCTGCCCGGTCATGCGGCCGCCCATGACGTCGAGCGGGTAGTGGAAGCCGGTCACGAGGCGGTTGTCGCCGTACTCGGACGCGCGCGCGAGGATCTGCGGCGCGAGCTCCGGCAGGAGCGTCGCGAGCACGGTGCCCTGCGCGTAGCCGTGGTTGGTGTGCCCGCTGGGGAACGAGCCGTTGTTGCGCAGCCCCTCGTAGCTGCCGGAGGTCTCGAACGCGTTGACGTGACCGCCGGCGGACGTGAAGCCGAGGCGGACGAACGGGCGCTTGTAGTCGTACGCGGCCTTGGCGGGCTCGTGGTTGCCGACCGACTTCTCGACGCGCCCGGACAGCAGGGCCTTCGTCTTGGGGAGCCGGCCGTCGGCGAGCGCGGCGCGGTAGATCGGCCCGAGCTCGCTGCCGAGCGCGTCCGCCATGGTCTCGTAGGCGGAGCCGCGCCCGTCGGTCAGGGCGCGCTGCACCTGCAGGTCCCCGGCGACGTAGGCGTTGTTGCGCGCGAGCGAGCCGAGGTCGTTGGCGCTCGTGGGCTGGCCGGGCTCGTTGGGCGAGAGGATCTCCGGGTGGTTCGCGCGCAGGTCGGCGAACCCACGCAGCATCCAGGTGAACCAGTCCTGCCCGGTCGGGGCCGACGGCGTCGCGTCGGACGCGTAGGTCCGGTCGAGGACGTCCTGCGGGAACGGCATCGACGGGTCGTCGGTGGTGGAGAGCGCGAGGGAGAAGTAGACGTCCGAGCTCGTCTCGTTGCACTGGTGGATCTCGACCGCGATCGTGTTCTCGCCCGGGACGAGCACGTCGGCGGGGATGACGAGCGTCTCGCGCAGCGGTGCGGTCGCGCCGGCCTTGTCCTGGTACTGCAGGTTCCGCGTGATCATCGAGTCGCCCCACCCGGCGACGCGCTCGCCGTTGACGTACACGGTGGCGGAGTCGTCGTAGACGAGCGTCCCGCGCAGGCCGGTGATCTCGCCGAGCGTCGCCTCGTCGAGGGTCACGGTCGTGCGGAAGAAGTAGGCGGGCACGACGACCTTGGGCGTCTGCGTGATCCAGTAGTCGAGCAGGGTCGTGATGGTGTGGCCGCCGCCGATGCCGCTCGCGGTCCCGTTGACCGCGCCGAAGCCCGGCCGGCCGGTCTTCCACGCGGCGTCGTCGAACGCCGGGTCGGCCCACACGGTCCGGTCCGCGTTCCCCGCAGCGGGGTCGGTGTTGTCGTCCAGGTAGCGCCAGGTCGTGCCGGCGCCGACCACCTCGGTCGGCGTGAACGCCTCCGCGGCGCGCGCCGCGGGCGCCTGGAGTGCCGCGGCGAGCACGAGCGCGAGCGTCGTGAGCGCTGCCAGCAGGGCGAGCGGCGCGGTGGTCCGGCGGTCGCGGGCTCGCGAGGCCGGGTACGTCGTCGTACCGGTCATGGGTCGTCCCTCTCGTCGATGTCGGTCGTGCGTCGGTGCGGTCGGTGAGACCGGTCGTGCGGTCCTGCGGGTACTGCGGTCCTGCGGGTACTGCGGTCCTGCGGGTACTGCGGTCGTGCGGGTACTGCGGTCGAGCGCGAGGGCGGGCACGCACCGAGCGCTCGGTGCGTGCCCGCCGTCGGTCAGGCGCAGCGCGGGACGACGACGGTCTGGGTGACCGTCTGCGTCCCCTCCTCCCCCGTGGCCGTGACGGTGACGTCGACGTCCCCGGTCGCGCCGCGAGCGGCGAACGACTGGTAGGCGTTCGCGCCGGGGGCGACGGCCGTGAAGGACCGCGAGCCCACGCCCGTGGTGAGGTCGACGTCGACGGCCCCGGCGGAGGCGTTCGCCGCCCGCACCGCCACGTACGGGGTCCCTGCGAGGCAGCGCGGGGAGACCGTCACGTCGACGAGGTGCACGTCCGTGGCAGGGTCGGTCGCGATCGCGAAGACGTGCAGGTCGTCGACGTCGGGGAACGTCACCGCGACCACGCGCCGGCCCTCGGGCGCGGTGTACGGGGCGGTGGCGAACACGAACGCGCTGTCCTTGTCGCCGTTGCGCCGGTTCATCTGCGCGACGACCGAGTTGCCCTCGACCGGCGAGCCGTCCGCGCTCGGCAGCACCCAGTCGCCGAAGCCGATCGTCGTGGTCGCGGTGCTGCCGTCGTCGAACGTCACGACCGCGGTCCCGCGATGGGTCCCGTCGGTCGCGGCGCCCACGAACGCGAGCCGGCTCGTCGGCGCGTCGAGCCGCACGGTCTCGCCGGTGAGCGTGACCGAGTCCGGGCGCCCCACGGGTGAGGACGGCCACGTGAACGCCAGGCCGTCGACGTCGTGCGCCGACCCGGGCGTGAGACCCGCGTCGGCGAGCGCCTCGCGCGAGAACGAGTTGCCGGCCGCGTCGAAGTTCCCGACGCCGCGGTTCGACTCGGGCGCGGTGCCGACCGTGTCGTAGGCCGCGACGAGCGACCCGGGCGCGGCGACGAGGACGGTGAGGGGCACCTCGACGTCGTCGTCCCCGGCCGAGAGCACGAGGCGCGCGTCGTGGTAGCCGGACGCGACGCCGGCACCCACCTGGACGGGGACCGTCCCGGTGAGGTGGCCCGAGCCGTCGTCGACGAGCGCGGGCTCACCGACCCCGATGCCGTCAGGAGCGTCGACCGCGACGCGCACGTCGGCGGCGTCGGCGCCGAAGAGCTGCACGGCCACCGACGCGTCGGCGGTCCCGCCGGGTGCGACCGTCACGAGGCCCGGGTCCGCGGCGGCGACCACGGCGGACTCGCCGTCGCGCCACGACGGCGGGGCGTCCTCGACCGCGGTCCCCCACGTCGTGTCGCGCTCGACCGACATCGCGAGCTCGACGACGCCGCCGTCGTGCGCGACGTGGCGCGGCAGGGAGGTCCCGCCCCACGCCGCGCCGTCGACCGTGACGCCGCTGATGTAGCGGGCGCCGGTCGAGGCGCCGGGGGCGCGCAGGTCGAGGGTGTCGCCCTCGCCGAGGTCGACCACGACGCGGTCGAAGCGCGGCGCGTTGAGCGCGAGCACGTCCGTGCCCGGCGTGGTCGGGTACAGGCCCATCGCGGCCCACACGTACCAGCCGGCCTGGGCGCCGAGGTCGTCGTTGCCGGGCTTGCCGTTCGGCTCGGGCCGGAACAGCGTGGACGTGAGCTCGTCCACGAGCTCGCTCGTGCGCCACGGCTGGCCCACGTAGTCGTACAGCCACGGGACGCCGAAGTTCGGCTCGTTGCCGATCCACAGGTACGGCTCGTTCGGGCCGGCGTTGTGCTGCACCGTGAAGGCATCGAGCCGCTCCGCGACGGCCTCACGCCCGCCGAGCGCGTCGGTGAGCCCCGCGACGTTCTGCGGCACGAGCCACGTGTACTGCTCGGCGTTGCCCTCGTCGAAGCCCTCCTGCCCGAACCCGCCGCCGCCCTGCGACCGCACGAACGTGCCGTCGTCGTTCCGGGCGCCCGCCGTGCGGGTCACGGGGTCGTGGACGTTCTGCCACCACTGGCCGCGGGCGGCGTACTCGGTGGCGACGTCGTCCTGGCCGAGCGCGGCCGCGAGCTGCCCGATCGCGAAGTCGGCGATCGACCACTCGAGCGTGATCGACGCGCCGACGACGCGGTGGTCGCCCCGGAACTCCTCGGTCTGCGGCGCGTAGCCGCGCTCGAGGTACGTCTCGATCCCGCGCCGCTGCACGTAGCCGTTCGCGGTCGGGGCGGCGCTCGTCGCACCCTTGACCATGTGCGCGAGCGCCGACTCCGCGTCGAAGTCGCGCGCCCCGAACGCGTACATGCTCGCGATGAGCGGCACCGAGGAATCACCGGTCATCTGGCCCGTGTGCTGGTTCGCGACGGGCCAGCGCGGCAGCCAGCCGGACTGGTCGGCGACCTCGACGAGCGACTGCGCCATGTCCGACGCCTGGTCGGGCGCCAGCAGCGCCTGGAGCGCGCCGAGCGACCGGTACGTGTCCCAGTCGGAGAAGTTCGCGTACCGCTCGTGCCCCTCGGGGGCCTGGTGGATCTCCCCGTCGAACCCGGCGTACCGGCCGTCCACGTCGGTGAACGTGTTCGGGTGCAGCAGCGAGTGGTAGAGCGACGTGTAGAACATGGTGAGGTCGTCGGCGTCCTGCCCCGCGACGCGGACCTTGCCGAGCAGGTCGGACCAGGCGGCGCGGTTGGCGTCCCGGACGGCGTCGAAGTCGAAGCCCGGGATCTCGGCCGCGAGGTTGGCGCGCGCGCCCTCGACGCTCACGTAGGACATGCCGACCTTCGCGTGCACCGTCGCGCCGGGCGCGAAGGTGAGCCACGCGCCCGCGCCGTTGCCGTCGGCCGACGGGTCGCCGGGCGAGACGGTCGAGCCCTGCCACGTGCCGAACGCCTGCGCGTCCTGGTCGAGCTCGATCGCGAAGTACGTCGTGTGCGTGTTGTTCTTGCCGCAGAACCCGCCGCTCGTCACCGAGCCGGTGACCGTGCGCGCGTCCTCGACCTCGACCGTCGCGTTGCGCACGCTCGCGAGCGAGCCCGCGGCGTTGACGATCACCTGCGACGCGGCACCGCCCTCGGGGTAGTCGAACGTCAGCCCGCCCGAGCGGGTCGCGGCCGACAGCTCCGCCTCGATCCCCGACGACTGGAGCGTGACCGCGTACCGGCCGACCTCCGCGCTCTCCGCGTCGTGGCTGAACGCCTCCTTGCGGTCCCACGGGTACTGCCCGACGTCTCCCGTCACGGGGAGGATCGGGACGTCGCCGAAGATCCAGCACCCGGCGGCCGCGTGCGTCATGGAGAAGCCGCGGATCGCCTGGTGCGAGTAGCGGTAGCCGGCGTACGCCTTGTCGCCGTTGCCCACGGAGACCTGGGTGTCGGGCGAGAGCTGCATCATGCCGAACGGCATCGACGGCCCGGGGAAGTTGTTGATCTCCCCGACGACGCCCGTCGCCTGGCCGGTCCCGACGAACGGGTCGACGAAGGAGACGGGGTCCTCGACGAGGTCGGGTGCGGCCGCGAGCGCCGGGCCCGCGAGCCCGACGGCGGGGGCGATCGAGAGGCCGGCGGCCAGGACCGCCGTGGCGGAGAGCGCCGCGACGGAGCGCCGCACCGTGGTGCGCGCAGGACGTGTTCGAGACATGGGGTCCTCACAGGACGAAGGGGCGGGACGTGCGTGGAGGACGGTGGCGCGGGACCGTACGGCCCCGCGGCCACCGTCGATCAGGAGCAGGCGGCGGCGTCGTACGCGGCCGTGACCTGCTGGGGCTCGCCGTCGGGCGTCGTCACGGTCACCGTGACCTCGCCCGCCTCGACGGCGGCGGCGCGGGTGGCGAACGACTGGTACGCGTTCGCCCCGGGAGCGACGTCGCCGAAGAGCTGGGAGCCGTACGGGGTCGCGAGCTCGATCGCGGCGGGCTGCTCGCCCGTGTTGAGCGCACGCACCGCGACGAACGCCTTGCCGCCGAGGCAGCGGGCCTGCGCCGTGACCTCGACCTGCGGCGCGGGGACGTCCCCCGTCGCATCGGTCGCGATCGCGAACACGTGGAACCGCTCGTCGCTCGGCAGCGTGACCGACGTCAGGACCTTGCCCTCGGGGATCGCGACGGGCGCGGTGGCGTAGAGGCCGCAGCCGATCTTCTGCACGTTCTCGCGGTCGCCGCGCGCCCCGGCCTTCGCGACCGTGATGTTGCCGGGCTCGGGCGAGCCCGTGCACCAGTCGCTGAGCCGCACGTCGACGGTCTGCGACGTGCCGTCCGCGAACCCGAGCACGAGGCCTCCCCCGTGCGTGCCGTGCGTGCTCGTCCCGACCACCGAGAGATGGCGGGCCGAGCGCAGGTGCTCGGGCACCTCGAGGACCTCGCCGCTCGCGGCGACGTTGTCGGGCGCACCCGCCGGCGGGGCCCCGAGCGTGTAGGTGAGGTCCGTGCCCGGCACGGTGAGCTCCAGGCCCTGGACAGCCCCGAGGTCGGCGAGCAGGTCGCGCAGGAGGTAGGCGCCCGAGCCGTCGAGGTTCGCGTTGGCCGCGCCGGCGTCGCCGATGCCGACGTTGTCGAACGCGTCCGCGATCCACGACTCGCCGGACACCACGACCTGCACCTCGCGGACCGCCTCGGTGCCCGCGGCGTCGCGCACGACGAGCCGCACGGTGTGGAGCCCCGGCTCGGCGTCCGCGGGCGCGGCGAGCGTGACCGTGCCCTCGACCGTGGCCGGCAGGCCGTCGGACTCGGCGGTCCAGTCGGCGAGGTCGGTCGTCGCGGTGACCGCACCGTCGGACGTCACCTCGAGCGTCCCGCTGGACGTCCCCGCGCCCTGGGCGACGACCTGGACCGCGACCTCGGTCTGCCCACCCGGGGCGAGGACCGGCTGCCGCGGCGACGCGCCGACGAACAGGCGCTCCACCGTGCCGTCCGCGGGCACGACGGCGCCCGGCGAGGCCGCGGGGTCGGTCGCCCACGCGGACGGCTCGGTGCCGACGGTCACGTCGAGCGTGCCGGCCGCGGTGAGCTCGTCGCCCGTGACCCAGGCGCGATCGAGCGGCTCGCCGCCGAGCGACACGGACTGCGTGTAATGCGTGTCGGGCGCGACGCCGTCCGCCGTGAGGCGCAGCGCGTCGCGACCGAAGACCTCCGGGTCGAGCGTGATCGTCACGTCGTCGAAGAGCGGCGTCGTCAGGCCCCACAGATCGGCGCCCGGCACGATCGGGTACACGCCGATCGACGACAGCACGTGCCACGCGGACATCGTGCCGAGGTCGTCGTTGCCCGTGACGCCGTCGGGGCCGTCGGTGAAGAGGGTCGACGCGGCGCGCACGACGTCCGTCGTCTTCCAGGGCTGCCCGGTCCACAGGTAGACGTACGGCGCGTGGAGGTTGGGCTCGTTGTTCGGGTTGTAGGTCTCCCAGCCGTAGTAGTCGTACGTGCCGTTGACCCACACCTCGCTCGCGACGTGCGCGGGGTCGGCGACGAGCTCGTCGTACGCGAAGAACGCGTCGAGGCGGTCGACCGCGGCGTCGGTGCCGCCCATGAGGTCGAACAGGCCCGGCACGTCCTGAGGCACGAGCCACTGGTACTGCACCGCCGTGCCCTCGTGGAACCCGTCGGAGTGCGCGGGGTCCGCGTCGCCCACGAAGAAGCCGTCCGCGTTACGTGCCCGGAAGTTGCCCGTGCGCGGGTCGAACACGTTGCGGTAGCTCTGGCCGCGGGCGGCGTACCGGTCGGCGTCCTCGTCGTGGCCGAGGCCGCGCGCCATCGTCGAGAGCATCGCGTCGGCGAGGGCGTACTCCATGGTCGCCGAGGCGCCGTGCTGGAGATCGTAGTCGCCGGGCTTGCCCGAGCGCGCCGGCTCGTGCGGGACGAACCCGTCGCGCAGGTACTCGACGTTCGCCGCGCGCCCGTTGAAGGGCGAGTCGGCGGGCGGGACGCCGTCGGCGTTCTCCCTCAGGACCGCGTACGCCTCCTCCTCGTGGCCCGCGAGCAGGCCCTGCCGCCAGGCGCTGACGAGGAACGGCGTCGCCGGGTCGCCGGTCATGATGTTCGTCTCGACCGTGCCGTAGCCCCAGCGCGGGAGCCACCCGCCCTGCTGGCCCTGGCGCACGAGCGAGAGCGCCATGTCGGCCGACTCGTCGGGCGCGAGCAGGTACAGGAGCTGCTGCTGGGTGCGGTACGTGTCCCAGAGCGAGTAGTTCTGGTAGTAGGTGAAGTCCGGTTCCGCGGCGTGGACCTCCTGGTCCCACCCGCGGTAGCGCCCGTCGACGTCGGAGCCGACGTTCGGCGCGAGGAAGCTGCGGTAGAGCGAGGAGTAGAAGGTGCGCAGGTCGTCCGGGTCGCCCTGCGCGACCCGCACGAGGCCGAGCCGCTCCTCCCAGGCCGAGCGCGCGGCGTCGTGCACGGCGTCGAACGTGCCGGCCTCCGCGGCGAGGTTCGCCGCGGCGCCGTCGGCGCCCACGTAGCTCATCGCGGTGACGGCCTCGACGTCGAGGTCGCCGCCGGTCGTGTCGAACGTGACGTACGCGCCGCGACGGCCCTCGCCGCCGGACGCGGCGTCCGAGCCCGCGGTGACGACCTGGCCGTCCCACGTGCCGTGCGCGACGAACGGCCGGTCGAAGGTCGTGCGGGTCCAGATCGTCTGCGGCTCGGTGTCCTGGCAGAAGCCGCGGACGGTGATGCGCGTCTCGACCGTGCGGTCGTCCACGACGCGCACGTCGGACTCCGTCACCCGGTTGAGCGCCTGGCCGGCGTTGAGCAGGACGTTGGCCTGCGCCGTCGCGGGGAACGTGTACCGCTGGACGCCCGTGCGCTCGGTCGCGGTGAGCTCGGCCTCGATCGTGCCCGCCGGCGCCTGGAGACCCACGCGGTAGTACCCCGGCGAGGCCTCCTCGTCGTCGTGCGAGAAGCCGAGCGCGTACTGGCCGTAGTCGGTCGAGGTGATCGCGCCCGTCGTCGGCAGGGTCGGGAGCGGACCGCCGAGGCCGCAGCCGACGCCGGACAGGTGGACGAGCGAGAAGCCGCGGACCGACGTGCGGTCGTAGTCGTACCCGACGTTGTGGCCGTTGTCTGGCGAGAGCTGCACCATGCCGAACGGCACGGCGGCGCCCGGGTACGTGTTGCCGTCGTCCTTGGTCCCGATGAACGGGTTGACGTAGTCGACCAACGGACCGTCGACGGCGGCAGCGGCGGCATCGGACCCCGTCGCTGCCTCCGTCCCGGCGGCGGTCGCGGGCGACGCCCCGATCCCGGGCGCGGCGTACGCGGCCAGCGGGAGCGCGAGGCTCGCGGCGGTGGCGAGGGCGACGACGGCGCCCGCGCGACGTCGGTGTCCGCCGGGACGCGGCGGACGAGAGCGGGACGGTCCGGTACGGGCCGGGAATGGATCGCGATCAGCGTTGACAGCGCTGTCTATCCGCATGTGGTGCTCCCCTTGGTCCCACGGCGACGTGGGGTCGGTGGTCGTCGATGACTCGGAGTCCAGGCCCGGCCACGACGCCGTTCCCGCGGCATACCCTCGCACACGTTGACAGCGCTATCAACCCCTTGTGCCCCGATCTCCCGATCTCCCGAGCCCGGGATTGTCCCCCGGTCCGGCCCGGAACCGGGGAACGACCCCGGGTTCGGCGGCGCCAGATCCGCACCGGCCCCGCGGCCGGCGCGACCGGCTGCCGACGACCCCGGCGCTCCACACCTGACAGACTCGTCCCGTGACCACCACGACCGGCCGCACCCCGGCTCTCCTCGCGCACGTGCCCGCACCGACGGGCAAGGCTCCCGACCCGGACGCGCTCTACGAGGGGTTCACCACCTGGGCGACGGAGCAGGGTCTCGAGCTCTACCCGCACCAGAGCGAGGCGCTCATCGAGCTGGTCACCGGCTCGCACGTCATCCTCTCGACGCCCACCGGCTCGGGGAAGTCCCTCGTCGCGATGGGCGCGCAGTTCGCCGCGCTCGCCGCGCACCGCTCGGGTCGCGGCGGCCGCACGTACTACACCGCGCCGCTCAAGGCGCTCGTGAGCGAGAAGTTCTTCGCGCTCGTCGCGGCGTTCGGGTCCAAGAACGTCGGCATGACGACGGGCGACTCCGCCGTGAACCCCGACGCCCCGATCATCTGCTGCACGGCGGAGATCCTCGCGAACATCGCGCTGCGCCGCGGCGGCGGCGACGGCGCCGCTGCCGGACCTGTCGACGAGGACGCGATCTCCCAGGTCGTCATGGACGAGTTCCACTTCTACGCCGACCCGCAGCGCGGCTGGGCGTGGCAGGTGCCCCTGCTCGAGCTGCCGCACACCCAGTTCCTGCTCATGTCGGCGACGCTCGGCGACACCACGCGGTTCGTCGAGGAGCTCGAGGAGCGCACCGGGCGCCCCGTCGCCGAGGTCACCACGGCCGAGCGGCCGGTCCCGCTGCACTTCAGCTACGTCGTCGAGCCGCTCACCGAGGTCATCGAGGAGCTCGTCAGCACGCGCCGCGCGCCCGTGTACGTCGTGCACTTCACGCAGAAGGACGCTGTCGAGCGCGCGCAGTCGCTGTTGTCGATGAACGTCGCGACGAAGTCCGAGAAGGAGGCGATCGCCGCCGAGCTGGGCGACTTCCGCTTCGGGACCGGGTTCGGCAAGACGCTGAGCAAGTTCCTGCGGCACGGCGTCGGCGTGCACCACGCGGGCATGCTGCCCAAGTACCGGCGCGTCGTCGAGCGCCTCACGCAGGCGGGGCTGCTCAAGGTGGTGTGCGGCACGGACACGCTCGGCGTCGGTATCAACGTGCCGATCCGCACCGTGCTGCTCACGAGCCTCGTGAAGTTCGACGGCGAGCGTATGCGCCACCTCACCGCGCGCGAGTTCCACCAGATCGCCGGACGCGCGGGCCGCGCCGGGTACGACACCGTGGGCGAGGTGCTCGTCATGGCGCCCGACCACGTCATCGAGAACCGCAAGATGCTCGCCAAGGCGGGCGACGACCCGAAGAAGCTCAAGAAGATCGTCCGCAAGAAGGCGCCGCAGGGCTCGGTCAACTGGACCGACGCGACGTTCGAGCGCCTGCGCGACGCCGAGCCCGAGCCCCTGACCAGCCACTTCACCGTCACGCACGCGATGGTCCTCAACGTCCTCGCGCGCACGGCCCAGCACGGCCGTGGGCACGTCGACCCCGCCGACCCGCGCCGCGACCCCGTCGAGGCGATGCGGCACCTGCTGCTCGCGAACCACGACACGGACACCCAGCGCCGCGAGCACGTGCGCCAGACGCTGCGCATCTACCGCTCGCTGCGCGTGGCGGGGATCGTCGAGCGGGTCCGCGTCGAGGACCCGTCGCGCCCGGAGGGGTACCGTCCGAGCGTGCGCCTCGTCGGCGACCTGCCGCGCGAGTTCGCGCTCAACCAGCCGCTGTCGCCGTTCGCGCTCGCGGCCCTGGACCTGCTCGACGTCGAGGGCGCGACCCACGCGCTCGACGTCGTCTCCGTCATCGAGGCCACGCTCGACGACCCGCGCCAGGTGCTCTACGCGCAGCAGAACGCCGCCAAGGGTGAGGCCGTGGCCGCGATGAAGGCCGAGGGGTACGAGTACGAGGAGCGCATGGCGCTGCTCGAGGAGATCACGTGGCCCAAGCCGCTCGAGGAGCTGCTGGCGCCCGCGTTCGCGATGTACAAGCGGTCCAACCCGTGGGTCGCCGACGCCGAGCTCTCCCCCAAGTCCGTGGTCCGCGACATGGTCGAGCGCGCGATGACGTTCGCGGAGTTCGTGTCCGTCTACGGTCTCGAGCGCACGGAGGGCGTCGTGCTGCGCTACCTCGCGGACGCCTACCGCGCGCTGCGGCAGGTGGTCCCGGAGGAGCACCGCACCGAGGAGGTGCAGGAGATCGTCGAGTGGCTCGGCGAGCTGGTGCGCGGCGTCGACTCGTCGCTGCTCGACGAGTGGGAGCGCCTGGCGCACCCGGTCGACGACGACGCGGACACCGAGGTCGGCGACGGCCCGCTCTCCGGGGCCGGCGCCGAGGCACCGACCCGGCCGGTCACGGGCAACCCGCGCTCGTTCCGGCGGCTCGTGCGCAACGCGCTGTTCCGCCGCGTCGAGCTCGCGTCCCGCGAGGACTACCGCGCGCTCGGCGCGCTCGACGGCGGCGCCGGCTGGGACGCGGACGCGTGGGGCGACGCGCTCGACCCGCTCTTCGAGGACCAGGGCGACGACGCGGTCGGGATCGGCCCCGGCGCCCGGTCGGCGGCACTCTTCCGGGTCGTCGAGGCGGGCGCGGAGCTGCCCGCGGGCCACGAGGGCCCGACGGCGGAGCACGCCCCCGGCGGGGTCGTCCCCGCGGGCACGTGGCTCGTGCGGCAGGTGCTCGACGACCCCGCCGGGGACCACGACTGGGCGATCACGGCGAGCGTCGACCTCGCGGCGAGCGACGAGGCGGGCGAGCCGGTCGTGACCGTGCTGGCCGTCGGGCCGCTGTAGACCGGCGCCCCGACGAGCGCCGCGGCCGGGCGCCACGGGGTCGCGCACCACCACCGGCCGGGCGCCACGGGGCCGGGTACCACCAGCCGGTCGCGGGGGTCGGGGCGCCGCCGCCCTGGCCGCTCAGTCGACCGGCAGCAGCCCGCGCTCGGCGAAGACCTGCTTGGCCACGGCCGTCGCGTTGAGCGCCCGCGGGAACCCGCAGTAGACGGCGGACTGCAGCAGCGCCTCGACGATCTCGGCCGGCGTGAGACCGACGTCGAGCGCGGTGCGGACGTGGATCTCGAGCTGGGGCTCGCACCCGCCGAGGGCGCTGAGCATCCCGAGCGTGACGAGCTGCCGGTCGCGCGGCTCCAGCTGCGGTCGCGCGTAGATCTCGCCGTAGGCCCAGGCCGAGATCTGGTGCTCCAGCTCGGGCGAGACGTCCGCGAGCGCGTCGGCGAGGACGGCGCCCGCGGTCGCGTTGACCGAGCCGAACACCCCCCGCCCGTGCTCGTAGCGCTCCGCGCGTGTGGTCGGTCGGTCGTCCGTGAAGTTCCCCTGCGTCACGCCGAGCAGCGTAGGGGACGGGGTACGACCTGCGCCGACGGTCTCACGGCGGGCGTCGCGGGCGGAGCGGTCACCGCGCCTCGCGCCGCCGGTCGAACCGCTCGGGCAGGTGGGTGAAGCCCGCCGAGACGTAGGTGGCGACGCCTCCGACGTTGGACGCCGGCGTCGCGACGAGCGCGCTCGAGGCGCCCAGCGCGCGGAGCGCCGCCAGCCCGGCGAGAGTGACCGCGCGGCCGAGACCGCGGCCCCGGTGCTCGGCGTGCACGCCCATGGGCTCGATCAGCCCGGGTCGGCCCGGGCCGGCCGACCACACGGCGATCACCGCCGCCGCGGACCCGGTGGCGATGTCGGCCGGGTCGCCGACGACGGGTGGGCCGTCCTGCACGACGAGGCAGCGCGCGTCGGCGTACGGGAGCCCGGTCGCCAGGGCGTGCCAGCGCTCCGGCGCGGCCCGCGTCCCGCCGAACGACGAGCGCAGCGCCTCGGCCCACGCGGCCGCCTCCGACGGCCCGACTTCACGCACCCGGACGCCCGGGTCCTCGACCGGGGCGGCCAGGTCGCGGCGCAGGAGCGCCCACCGCTCGTCGACGCGCCACCCCGCCGCGGCCAGGTGCTCGTCCACGAGGGCACCCACCGGCGCCTCGACCGACGCACCGCCCTCCCCGAGCACTCCGCGCTCGGGTCGCCCGGCGTCCTCGGCGAGGCGCCGCGCGAGCTCGTCGTCGCGCTGCAGGTCCGGTGCGATCCCCAGGCGGAGCAGGTCGGGGCCGTCGAGCAGCCCGACGGCGACGACCCGTCCGTCGCGGCGCCACGTCCGGACCGCGGCGGCGGTCGCCGTCGCGCCGAACCGCCAGAACCAGCCCACGTCGCCGGGATGCAGCTGCAGCGGCGCCGCGTCGTCCTGCCACGTCCGCAGCGCGTCCAGGGCCTCGCCCAGCTCGTCGACCTCCGGGGTCTCCAGCTCGATCACCATGCCCCGATCAGACCTCACCGCGTACTGGCGGCGCACGCTCATTGCGACGTCGGCCGGTCGTGCAGGAGCCCGCGCGGTCCGGGTCGCGCCGCGCCGGCAGGCCCCTACGGTGGAACCCATGAGCGACGCACCGCGCAACGGCCAGCACCCCGGCGAGCCCCACCACCCGGAGAGCACCGGGTCACGTCTCAACCGGCTGCGTGCCGGGGTCCTGGGCGCCAACGACGGCATCGTCTCGACGGCGGGCGTCGTCGTGGGCGTCGCAGCGACGAGCACGTCGATCCCCGTCATCGCGACGGCAGGCGGGGCGGCGCTCCTCGCGGGCGCGCTGTCCATGGCTGCGGGCGAGTACGTCTCGGTGAGCACGCAGCGCGACACCGAGCGGGCGCTGCTCGCGACCGAGCGGCGCGAGCTCGCCGAGATGCCGGACGCCGAGCTCGAGGAGCTCACGGGGATCTACGAGGCGAAGGGGCTGACGCCGGACCTCGCGCGCCAGGTCGCCGTCCAGCTCACCGAGCGCGACCCGCTCGCCGCGCACGCCGACGCCGAGCTCCACATCGACCCCGACGAGCTCACGAGCCCGTGGGAGGCCGCGGTCGCCTCCATCGTGTCGTTCACGGTGGGCGGCCTGCTGCCGTTCGCGGCGATCCTCCTCGCGCCGGAGACCGTGCGCATCCCGCTGACGTTCGTCGCCGTCGTGCTCGCGCTCGTGCTCACGGGCTGGGGCTCGGCCCGCCTCGGGAACGCACCGACCCGGCGCGCGACGGTCCGGACCGTCGTCGGCGGCGCGGTCGCGATGGGCGTGACCTACGCGATCGGGTCGCTGCTCGACGTCAACGTGTAGCGCGGCTCTGCGGCAGAATCGGCCCGTGGCCAAGAAGTCGAAGTCGTCCGCGCACGCCGGCACGCCCGCGGTCGCGCTCCTCGAGCGCGAGGGCGTCGCCCACACGCTGCACCCGTACGAGCACGACCCGTCGAGCGACCTGTCCTACGGCCTGGAGGCCGCGGCGGCGATCGGGGTGCCCGCGGAGCAGGTGTTCAAGACCCTGCTCGCCGTCGTCGACGGCGCCGCGCTCGTCGTGGGCGTCGTGCCCGTCGACCGCCAGCTCGACCTCAAGGCCCTCGCCAAGGCGGCGGGCGGCAAGAAGGCGGCCATGGCCGAGCCCGCCGCGGCGGAGCGCGCGACGGGCTACGTCGTCGGCGGCATCTCGCCGCTCGGCCAGAAGCAGCGTCACCGCACGTTCCTCGACGACTCCGCGCTCGCGTTCGACGCCGTCTACGTCTCGGGCGGCCGCCGCGGCCTCGACGTCGGCCTCGCACCGTCGGACCTCCTGCGCCTCACGGCGGGCGCGACGGCCCCGATCGCGCGGTAGCACCGAATCTCTGCAGGGCACAGAGGTTGTCGGACCCGACAGCTACGCTCCCGACCAGCAGCGTGCCGGTGGTCGGCCGTGACACAAGCAGCAGGGGTGCTCCGTGGAAGCTCGGTCCAACATGTCGGTGGGCTCGCGCGCCGTCGGGTATCAACGGGTCAGTCGAACACAGCAGGGAGATCGGTTCGAACTCGTTCGCCAGGAGAACGCCATCCGTGCCTTCGCAGAGGACGGCTCGTGGCACTATCTCCGATCGTTCGTGGACCTCGGCGTCTCACGACTCGTCCAGCCATCCCGGCGGCCTGCCTTCTCGGCACTCATGGCCGCCGCTGGACGACGCGAGTTCGACATGGTGGTGATCGAGAGCATCGACCGACTCGGTTCTGGGCGAGGCGTGTGGGACGCCGTGGAGGGACTGGCAGGCGCTGGGGTCCCGACAGCGGTCTCGGCGCTGCGGGTCGATGATCTGTACCGGTTGGGGCGCCCGGCCGTCGAACTCCTCGCTGCGCACGCAGTTGCCGAGGTCGACGACCTACGCCGTCGGACACAAGGCGGGATTCAAGCAAAGGCCCAGGCAACCGGTGCCCCTCACATCGGTGGAAGACCGCCGTTCGGGTACCGCGTCGCCCGGGAGAAGCACTATGCGTCGCACCTGGAGATCGACCTCTCGGAAGCACGCACGATCACCGAGGTGGTCGACCTCCTCCTGCGCGACGGCATGTCGTTCGCCGCGGCTGCGGCGCGGCTCAACGCCGAGGGGCGACCGACCCGTTCGGGTCGTCCCTGGACCGAGGGCAACCTACGGAGCAGGGTCCTCTCCTCCGCAGTCATCGATGCCGCCATCCACTTCCGCGGGCGGCATGCCCTCCGGTCCCCGGACGGCAACCCGCTCTGGGGCGCGAGCGTCACGATCTCGCTTCCGAGGATCGTCAGCGAGGACGATGCGGACGCACTCGTCGTGCGTTTTCGCCGAACTTCACCAGCGCGCGAGCGGTCGGTGTACCCACTCTCCGGGAGGATGACGTCTCCCTGCGGCGAGACCTACACGGGCGCCGACTCCAGCACGCTCTCCTGGGGCTACCGCGGGTACCGCTGTCGGGGTCGCTACCGGGTCGATCGCTCCCCGTGCACGTGCGCGACCCTCGATGCGGACCTCGTGGACAACCACGTCTGGCGTTCGGTCTGCAAGATGCTGGACGGCCGTCGCTCCGACGAGCCTCTCCCGCACGTGTCACGTCGTGCGGGTCTCGAGTGGACGATCGCGTCACTCCGCGACATCACACGGCCGGAACTCCGCCGGGTCGCGCTGAACCAGCTGGACGTCACCGTGACGGTCGTGGAGGACCGTGAAGCCCGCCGCGGCGGAGCGCCGTGCGCCGCCGCGGCGTGGCACAGAGCACGCGGGATCGGCGTGCTGCCTCAGGATCTGTCGGACGAGGAATGGGACTCCGTCGCTCCCCTCCTGCCCAGGGGCCGAGGGGACCGCGTACGGAGAAGCGTCGACGCGATCTTCGCCAAGGCTCGCTCCGGCGCCGCCTGGCCAACACTTCGCGACGTCTACGGATCGACCAGCACCCCGTCCCACTACTTCACCGTCTGGACGCACGACGGAACATGGGAGAACGTCTGCAACGTGCTCGCCGGCGCCCTGTGTGCTGACGTTGCGACCCCTCGGCAGCTACCGATATTCACTATCGCTGTAGGCGCCAGCGAACAGGGCGAAACCGAGCATGTCCCGCAACCCAACGCGCGAGCGACTACCTAGACTGACCGCATGCCCCTCCCCGACCCCTCGTCCGTGCTGCCCGCGCAGATCGCGCAGAACCTCGCCCGGGTGCGGACCCGGGTCGACGACGCCGCCCGCACGGCCGGGCGCGCGACGTCGGACGTGCGGCTGCTCGTGGCGACCAAGACGCAGCCCGCGGACGCCGTGCGCGCGGTCGTCGAGGCGGGCGCGGACCTGGTCGGCGAGAACCGCGTGCAGGAGCTGGTCGCCAAGGCGCCAGACCTCGCCGACCTCGTGGCGGCGGGGCGTGTCGAGGTCCACATGATCGGGCACCTCCAGCGCAACAAGGTCAACCAGGTCCTCGCGACGGCGACGGGCGTCGAGAGCGTGGACTCGCTCGCGCTCGCCGAGGCGCTCGCGGCACGCTGCGCGCGCGACGGCCGCGTGCTCGACGTGCTCGTCCAGGTGAACGTCTCGGGCGAGGAGTCCAAGTCGGGCGTCCGGCCCGACGACGCCGTCGCCCTCGCGACCGCCGTCGCCGCGCTCGAGGGTCTGCGTCTGCGGGGCTTCATGACGATCGGCGCGAACTCGCCGGACGAGACGGTGGTGCGCGCGGGCTTCGCGCGCCTGCGCGCGGTGCGCGACGCCGTCGTGGGCTCGGGCGCCCCGGGCACCGCCGACGCGCGCGAGCTCTCCATGGGCATGAGCGGCGACCTCGAGCTCGCCGTCGCGGAAGGCGCGACGATCGTCCGCGTCGGCACCGCCGTCTTCGGCCCGCGTCCCACGCCGAGGTAGAACCCGCCGTCGCGACGTAGAACCCGGGGAGCCCTACCTCGCGACCGGCGGCTCTACCTCACGGGTGACGGCGTCACGGGACGCGCGCGGTCCACTCCGGCGTCGAGAACTTCGTCCGCGCGAGCTCCTGGGCGCGCTCGCGCTCCTCGGGCGTGACCTTGCCCTCGACCGTGCGGTAGCGCGACCGGAAGTGCGCCTTGAACGCCTCGATGACGTCCTCGCGCGCCATGCCCGTCTGCGAGCGCACCGGGTCGACGCGCTTGTTCGCGCTCGTCGTGCCCTTGTCCGAGAGCTTCTCGCGACCGATCCGCAGCACCTCGGTCATCTTGTCCGCGTCGATGTCGTACGCCATCGTCACGTGGTGGAGCACCGCTCCCCCGCGCAGCCGCTTCTGCGCTGCGCCCGCGATCTTGCCCGCGGGCGACGCGATGTCGTTGAGCGGCTTGTACGTCGCCTCGACGCCGACGTCCGCGAGCGCACCGAGCACCCAGTCGTCGAGGAACGCGTACGAGCGCTCGAAGCTCAGGCCCTCGACGAGGGAGCCCGGGACGTAGAGCGAGTAGGTGATGGTGTTCCCCGGCTCGACGAACATCGCGCCCCCGCCGGAGATGCGGCGCACGACGGTCACGCCGTGGCGCTCCGCGCCCTCCGGGTCCACCTCGTTGCGCAGCGACTGGAACGATCCGATGATCACGGCGGGCGACGCCCACTCCCAGATCCGCAGCGTCGGGCCGCGGCGGCCGGCGTCGAGCTCCTCGGTGAGGACCTGGTCGAGCGCGAGGTGCATCGCCGGCTCCTCCGGACCCTCGTGCACGATCTCGAACGTGTGGTCGCCCCAGCCCGTCGCGTGCCCGAGGGCTCGCCGGACGGCGATGGCCACCGCCTCCGGCGAGAAGCCGATCATCGTGACGTCCTCGCCGAGCGCGCCCTGGACGGCGCTCGCGAGCTGCGCGACCGTCGCCGTCTCCGGCATGCCCGTCAGCGCGCCGTCGATGTCCTCGAGCGCGTCGTCCGGCTCGAGGAAGAAGTCGCCGCTCACCGCGACGCGGGCGAGCCGCCCGGCCTCCACCTCGACGTCGACCGCCACGAGCTTGCCACCAGGGACCTTGTACTCACCACGCACCCGTCCACCCTAAGCCCGCGGGGCGGCGGCTCGGCGGGAGACGTCGGTCACGACCGTCCGGCGACGGCTCAGCGAGGGTCGACCCCCGCGTGGACCAGCCCGTAGATCGCGGAGTCGGTCAGCGCCTCCCAGGCCGCCTCGATGAGGTTCGGTCCGACGCCGACCGTCGACCACGACGTCGAGCCGTCGGTCGTCTCGATGAGCACGCGCGTGATCGCGTCGGTCCCCTGCTCGGTGTCGAGGATGCGGACCTTGAAGTCGATGAGCTCGAACACGTCGATCTCGGGGTAGACGCGACCGAGCGCGAGCCGCAGCGCGTGGTCGAGCGCGTTGACGGGCCCGTTGCCCTCGCCGGTCGTGACGATGCGCTCTCCCCCGGCGTGGAGCTTGACGGTCGCCTCGGCCGTGGCCTCGGTACCGCGCGACCCGGCCCGCTCGACGATCGTGCGCCAGCTCTCGACGCGGAAGTACGGGGGACGCTCGCCCGTGATCTCCTCGCGGAGCAGCAGCTCGAACGAGGCGTCCGCGGCCTCGTAGGTGTACCCGTTGGCCTCGTCGTCCTTGACCCGGTTGGTCACGCGCGTGAGGAGCTCGCCCTGCCCCGACAGGTCGAACCCGAGCTCGCGGCCCTTGAGCTCGATCGACGCGCGGCCGGCCATGTCGGAGACGAGCATGCGGATGTCGTTGCCGACCGCCGTCGGGTCGATGTGCTGGTAGAGGTCGGGGTCGACCTTGATCGCGCTCGCGTGGAGGCCGGCCTTGTGCGCGAACGCGCTCGCGCCGACGTACGGCTGACGCGCGTACGGCGAGATGTTGGTGATCTCGCTGATCGCGTGCGAGATGCGCGTGGCCTCCTCCAGGCCCTCCCCGGTCAGGGTCCGCAGCCCGTGCTTGAGCTCGAGGTTCGCGACGACCGTGAGGAGGTCGACGTTGCCCGTGCGCTCCCCGTACCCGTTGACCGTCCCCTGCACGTGGGCCGCACCCGCCTCGACGGCCGCGAGGGTGTTCGCCACCGCGCACCCGGAGTCGTTGTGCGCGTGCATGCCGAGCAGCGCGTCGCCCGGGAGCGCGACGCGCCCGTGCGGGAGCCCGACGGCGTCGCGCAGCTCCTCGACGACCTCGACGACCCAGGTCGGCAGCATCCCGCCGTTGGTGTCGCACAGCGCCACGACCTCGGCCCCGGCCTCGAACGCGGCCTGCACGGCGGACCGTGTGAACGCCGGGTCGTACCGGTAGCCGTCGAAGAAGTGCTCCGCATCGACGACGACCCGCCGGCCCTCGCCCACGAGGAACGACACGGTGTCGGTGATCATCGCGAGGCCTTCGTCGGGCGTCGTGCGCAGCGCGCGCTCGACGTGCCGCACGTCCGACTTGGCGACGAGCGTCACGACGGGCGCCTCGGAGTCGACGAGCGCCCGGACCTGCGGGTCGTCCCACGCGCGCAGCCCGGCCTTGCGGGTCGAGCCGAACGCCGCGAGCACGGCGTGGCGCAGGTCGAGCTCCTTGGCCGCGCGGCGGAAGAACTCCGTGTCCTTGGGGACCGCACCGGGCCAGCCGCCCTCGATGAACCCGACCCCGAGCTCGTCGAGCAGCGGCGCGATGGCGAGCTTGTCGGCGACGGAGAGGTTCATGCCCTCCTGCTGCGCGCCGTCGCGCAGGGTCGTGTCGTAGACGTGGAAGACCCGGGGCTCGCGGGTACCGGTCACGGGGGTCGTCGCCGAGGTCATGGTGCCTCTTCCTGCCGTTCGTCGTGTCGCGGACGCCGGGGCGTCCGTCCCTCTGGTCCGTCTCCCGGGACGCCGGGCGGGCCCTCGTGAGGCGGGAGGCCCGGCATCCGTGCCGCCGGGCGGGGGTGGTGCCCAGCAACAAAAAAACCCCCCGAGGGTGCGGGAGGTCTGCGCGTCCGGTGGGTGCTACCGGGCGCGCTACTCGATAATGAGCTGGGAGACGAGGTGTGTCACAGGGCACATGGTGCCACAGGTTCCGCGAGGATGGACACGAGCGTCCATCCACCGAGCCGCCCACCGCCCTCGGGCGCGGCGGCGACCGACCGAGGAGTGACGATGAGCGACCCGACGCCGGGCGGCTACGACCCGCAGAACCCCCCGACGCGCCGCTACGGGCAGCCGCCCGTGCCGCAGCAGCACGCCCAGCCACCCGCGATCCCCCCGACGGACCCGCAGGCCGGCTTCCCCGAGCAGAGGCCGCCCGTCAATCCGGCCGACCCGCGCCTCGCGGTCGAGGCCGGCCGGTTCTGGGCGGGCGCTGCGGCGACGGCGCTCGTCGCCGCGCTCATCGGGCTGCTCGGCGTGATCATCTTCGAGCGGATCTTCTCGATCACGCTGGTGCCGCCGCCGGACCTGTTCGGCACAGGGTCGCGCCAGGCGGCCTGGGCGATCGACGGGGCGATCCTCGCGGTCCTCGCCGCAGGCGTGCTGCACCTGCTCATCCTCAGCACGCCGCGCCCGCGCGCGTTCTTCGGCTGGATCATGGCGCTGGTCGTCGTGGTGATCGCCGTGCTCCCGTTCGCCTGGTCGAGCGACGTCACGGCGGCGGCACTGTCCGGGCTCATCAACCTGCTGATCGGCATCGCGGTCTGGTCGTTGCTCGCGGGCGTCGCCGGGCGGACGATCGTCGTGCGGCCGGCGACCGCCCTCTGACCCACCGGCCGGCGCGTCCACGCTGACCGGCCCGCACGACGACGGGGCTCAGGCGAGGCGGCGCAGCCAGCCGTGGCGGTCGGCGGCGCGCCCGGTCTGGATGTCGGTGAGCTCGGTCCGGATCGCCATCGTGAGCGTCCCGGCCTCACCCCCACCAATGGTGTGGTCGAAGTCGGACCCCGCGAGGCGTCCGATCGGGGTGATGACGGCGGCCGTGCCGCACGCGAACACCTCGGTCACGGAGCCGTCCCGGATCCCGGCGAGGACGTCGGTGAGGGGGATCCTGCGCTCGACCACGTCGTGCCCGCGGTCGGTGAGGAGGCGGATGATCGACGAGCGCGTGACGCCCTCGAGGATCGAGCCGCTGAGCTCGGGCGTCTCGACCGAGCCGTCCGCCTTGACGACGAACACGTTCATGCCGCCGAGCTCCTCGAGGAACGTGCGCGTCCCGGAGTCGAGGAAGCACACCTGCTCGCACCCGTGCTGCTGCGCGACCACCTGCGGGAGCAGGCTGGAGGCGTAGTTGCCGCCGCACTTCGCGTCGCCGGTGCCCCCGGCGCCCGCGCGGCTGTACTCGCGGTCGACCCAGATCGACACGGGCTTCACGCCGCCCGAGAAGTAGGGACCGACCGGGGAGGCGATCACCAGGTACTCGGCCTCGAGCGAGGGACGCACGCCGAGGAACGCCTCCGACGCGTACATGAACGGGCGCAGGTAGAGGCTCGCCTCGTCGCCGCTGGGCACCCAGTCGACGTCCGTGCGCACGAGCGCCGTGATCGAGCCGACGAAGTCGTCGACGGACAGCGCGGGGAGGGCGAGGCGGTGGGCCGAGCGGGCGAAGCGCGCCGCGTTGGCCTCGGGGCGGAACGTCCACACCGACCCGTCGGCGTGGCGGTACGCCTTCATGCCCTCGAAGATCTCCTGCGCGTAGTGCAGGACGGCGGTCGCCGGGTCCAGCAGGAGGGGGCCGTACTTCTCGATGCGGCGGTCGACCCAGCCGTCGGTCGAGTTCCAGCTGATCCGCGCCATGTGGTCCGTGAAGACCGTGCCGAACTTCGGGGCCGCGATCGCGGTCTCGCGCTCGGCGGGCGGCGTCGGGGCGTCGGTCGGGCGGACGTCGAACAGGGCGACGAGGTCCTCCTCCGAGGACGACGGCTGGTGCTGCGCTGCAAGGGTGCTCATCATGAGGCCTTTCACCTGGCGACCCGGGTGGTCTCCGCCTAGTTTTCCACGACCGTACGGCTCGTGCGGCGATCCCCGCGAGGGCACGACGGCGGCAGGGGCGTCACCGGGTCAGAACGGGAGGGATCCGGTCCTGGGGCGATGACGACCGAGGTGCGGGGACTGCGGGCGAACCGGTGCCCGGGTCCGTGCGGACCCGGGCGGCGTGTCAGCCGGCGACGCGAGCGGCGAGCTCGCGGCCCACCTCGGCCGTCGAGCGTACTCGGCTCCCCCGCTCGGCGAGGTCGGCCGCGACGGCCGCCTCGACGCGCTTCGCCTCGGCGGCGAGGCCCAGGTGGTCGAGGAGGAGGGCGACGGACAGGACGGTCGCCGTCGGGTCGGCCTTGCCCTGCCCGGCGATGTCCGGGGCCGAGCCGTGCACGGGCTCGAACATCGACGGCGCCGTGCGGTCGGGGTTGATGTTCGCGGACGCGGCGAGGCCGATCCCGCCCGTGATCGCGGCGGCCTGGTCCGTGAGGATGTCGCCGAAGAGGTTGTCCGTGACGATGACGTCGAACCGCGACGGCTTCGTCGTGAGGAAGATGGTCGCCGCGTCGACGTGCAGGTAGTCCGTCGTGACGTCGGGGAACTCGGCGTTGACGGCCTCGACCGTCCGGCGCCACAGGTGGCCCGCGTGCACGAGGACGTTGTGCTTGTGCACGAGCGTGAGGTGCTTGCGCGGGCGCGCCTGCGCACGGGCGAACGCGTCGCGCACGACGCGCTCGACGCCGAACGCGGTGTTGAGGGAGACCTCGGTCGCGATCTCGTGGGGCGTGCCGGTGCGCAGCGAGCCGCCGTTGCCGACGTACGGGCCCTCGGTGCCCTCGCGCACCACGACGAAGTCGATCTCGCCCGGGTCGGCGAGGGGCGAGGTGACGCCCGGGTACAGCTTGCCCGGGCGCAGGTTCACGTAGTGGTCGAGCGCGAAGCGGAGCTTGAGCAGCAGACCGCGCTCGAGCACGCCCGACGGGACGCTGGGGTCGCCGATCGCGCCCAGGAGGATCGCGTCGTGGCCGCGGATCGCCTCGAGGTCCGCGTCGGTGAGCGTCTCGCCCGTCGCGTGCCAGCGGCGCGCACCCAGGTCGAACGGCGTCGTGGAGACCTTCACGTCCGAGCCGGACACGGCGGCCTCGAGCACGGCGAGACCCTGCTCGACGACCTCGGTACCGATGCCGTCCCCGGCCACGACTGCCAGATCAATGGTGCGCGTCATGCGGTGAGCGTACGCCGCCGCGCCACCCCTCGGGACGGGGGTCTCACGTCTCGGACTGCGCCTCGCCGGCGTCCGAGTTGCACGACAGGGCGGGACCGTGCACTATTAGGAAACTTTCCTAAAACCCGCTCGAAGGAACGCCATGACCGCGCCCACCTCGTCGAGGATCCCCGGCACGCCGGGGCTGCTCCGCACGATCAACGATCGCGCGGCGCTCGAGCTCCTGCTCGACGCCGGACCGCTCACCCGGTCCCAGATCGGCGACAGCACGGGCGTGTCCCGACCGACGGCCTCGCAGATCGTCGCACGGCTCGAGCAGTCCGGTCTCATCGAGCCGACCGGCTCCGTGCAGGGGGCGCGCGGGCCGCAGGCGACACAGTACGCCGCACGCACCGACGTCCTCGTCGGGCTGGCGCTCGACGTCGTGCCCGACGGCGTGCGGGCCAGTGTGGTCGACGCGCTCGGCCGGACGCTCGGCGAGACCACCGTCACCGCGGGCCCGGACCGCGCGGCCGCGACCGACGTCCGCACGGCGCGCGACGAGGCGTGCGCGGACGCGGGCATCCCGGTCGCACGCGTGGCGACCGCCGTCGTCGGCGTCCAGGCGGCCGTCGCGCCGCGCACGGGCGACATCGCCCTCGTCGGCGAGCTGCCCGGCTGGCCGCGCGAAGGGCTGCGGGGACATCTCGAGGACGCGCTCGGCATCGACGTGCGCGTCGAGAACGACGTGAACCTCGCCGCGATCGCCGAGCGCGACGCCGGCCGGGACGAGCAGAGCTTCGCCCTGCTGTGGCTCGGCGAGGGCATCGGCATGGGGGCGTGGCTCGACGGCCGCGTCCACCACGGCACCTCGGGCGGTGCCGGCGAGATCGGCTACCTCCCCGTCCCCGCCACGGACATCGACGACTCCGTCAACGTGCAGGACCTCGTCGGGGGCCTGCGGCTCGTCGAGCTCTGCGCCCGGGCGGGCGTCCCCGGGGTCACGGCGACCACCCCGTACGCCGCGGCGGTCGCCGCGGTCCGCGAGCATCACGACACGGCCGCCGTCCGCGAGCTCGTGCAGGACCTCGCCCGCCGCGTCGCGATCGTGCTCCAGCCCGTCGTCGCGATCCTCGAGCCCGACGCCGTCGTGCTCGGCGGGCCGACGGGCGTCGCGTGCGGCGCGGCGCTCGCCGAGGCCACGGCCGCCGCGCTCCGCGGCACCGACCAGCGGACGGGAGCGGTCGTCGCGAGCGCCGTGCCCGAGCTCGCGGTCCTGCGCGGGGCGCGCTCCGTCGTCGCGCAGGACGTGCGCACGCTCCTGCTCGCCGCAGCGGGTCGACCGGACCACCCGGTCGGCACGTCGTCGATCCCGGGGTAGTCCTCTTCACCTGCCCCGCGAGCGGTGGCCGGCCGACCGTGGCACGGCCGGTCACCGCTCATCCCCGCCTCAGTGCGGGTAGCGCAGCTCGAACCGCTCGCACACGAGCGGCATGTCAGGAGCGAACTCGCGCTCCAGCACGCGGCGGAAGTACGTCTCGTGACCGTCGCGCCACGACTCGAGCGAGCCGTCGTCCTCCCCCTCCGCCAGGGCGAAGTCCGCGTCGACGTCCTCGAACGCGACGATCTCGACCGACGTCGTGCGGACGAGCGCCCGCGGGTGGCCTTCCCCGTCGAGCAGGATCGACAGCTCGCCGACGCGCGGGACGGGCTCCCCCGAGTCCTCGTACTCCCACAGGGCGGACGACGTCGCCGTCTTCTCCCCGCTCAGCACCGCCGCGAGCAGGCCGTCGGCCAGCGCGGGGTTGTCGCCGAACGACCACGCGGGCGGCGGCACCGTCTCGGGGACCGTGGTGCCGGTGACCACGCCCACCCGCGCCATCCCGGCGCTCGGCCGCGCCAGCTCCCAGAACGCGACGATCTCCGCCGCCCTCTCGTCCAGCACCACGTCGTCCGTCACCGGTTCCCCCTCGTCCGCCTGTCGGGTCATGCCCCTATCGTGGCGCACCGAGGGGCGATGTGCCCGGTCTCTCGCGTTTCGTCCCCCTCGTGTCGCGCGCGCCGACGGACCCGGCCACCGCCGCGACGACGGCCGACGACGAGCGGAGCACGACACCCAGGCCCGCGACCTGAGCGAGGCCCTCCTCGGTCGTGCCCGAGACGGCATCGGGCACGACGACGGCGCGCAGGTCGCGCTCGCTCGCGTCGGTGAGCGTCGCGCGGGGGCAGTTCGGGAAGTTGCATCCCGCCACGACGACCGTGTCGACGCCGCGCTCGCGCAGGAGGCCCTCGAGCGGGGTGCGGTGGAACGCGCTCCACCGGGGCTTCCACACGACGACCTCGTCGGGGCCGAGGACCTGCGGCCGCCCGGCCAGCAGCACGTCGGGGTCGAGCGACGGCGCACCCGCAGGCACGAGCTCGGGGAGGATCGCGGAGCCTGGCGACCCCGGCCACACGACGCGCGCACCGTCGGCGATCGCCCGGCGCCGCACCAGGTCCACGTCGTCCCCGTCGTAGAGGCGCACGACGTGGACGACCGGCAGCCCGGCCCGCCGGTACGCCTCGACGAGCGCGACGAGCGCGGGAACGACCGCGCGTGTCCCCGCGACCGGCGTGCTGCCACCCTCGGCGAAGTCGACCTGCGTGTCGATCACCAGCAGGGCCGACGTCTCCCAGCGCGGAGCCAGGTACGGGTCCAGATCCTCGTCACGCGGCGCGAACGAGACTGCGGTCATGGCAACCTCCTCGTCGGTTCCAACAGGTCGACGTCCCTCCGCCGACGTGCTGATGACACACGTCCAGGTGATTGGCCGTCGTGATCGTGCCGGCCCGAGGACCGTGGCCGCCCGACAGCACGAAGAAGGGCGGCGTCGTGCGCGATCGTGGCGGGCCCGGCGAAGGCCGAGGCACGAGGCCAGATGGTAGATCGCGCACGACGCCGCCCCTCCTCGAGGTGAGCGACGGACGTCAGGCTCAGCGTGCGGCGCTGCCCTTGACGTTCCCGGTCGGGCAGACACCTCCCGCCGACTCCGGCAAGAGCTCCTTCGTCGCCCTGCCTGCGTCAGCGTGCGGCGCTGCCCTCGGTTCTCACGGTCGGGCAGACACCTCCCGCCGACTCCGGCAAGAGCTCCTTCGTCGCCCTGCCTGCGTCAGCGTGCGGCGCTGCCCTCGGTGTAGTCGGCGTCCTGCTGCTTCCACGCGAACAGCGAGCGCAGCTCCTTGCCGACCTTCTCGATCGGGTGCTGCGCGGCCTTCTCGCGCAGCTCCTTGAACTCCGGCGCGCCGGCGTCCTGGTCGTCGATGAACCGCTTGGCGAACGCGCCGGACTGGATGTCCGCGAGGACGCCCTGCATGTTCTCCTTGACGTGCGGGTCGATCACGCGCGGGCCGGAGACGTAGTCGCCGTACTCGGCGGTGTCGGAGACGGACCAGCGCTGCTTGGCGATGCCGCCCTCCCACATGAGGTCCACGATGAGCTTCAGCTCGTGCAGCACCTCGAAGTAGGCGATCTCCGGCTGGTAGCCGGCCTCGGTGAGGGTCTCGAACCCGTACTGGACGAGCTGCGACACGCCGCCGCAGAGGACGGCCTGCTCGCCGAACAGGTCGGTCTCGGTCTCCTCGGTGAACGTCGTCTTGATGACGCCGGCACGCGTGCCGCCGATCGCCTTCGCGTACGACAGCGCGACGTCCCACGCCTGGCCCGACGCGTCCTTCTCGACGGCGATGATGTCGGGGATGCCGCGGCCCGCGACGAACTCGCGGCGCACGGTGTGGCCCGGCGCCTTGGGCGCGATGAGGATGACGTCGACGCCGTCGGGGGCCTCGATGTAGCCGAACCGGATGTTGAAGCCGTGCGCGAAGGCGAGCGTCTTGCCGGCGGCGAGGTTCGGCTTGATCTCGTCGTTGTAGATCGAGCGCTGGTGCTGGTCCGGCGCGAGGATCATGATCAGGTCGGCCCACGCCGCGGCGTCGGCGACGGACTTCACCTCGAAGCCCTCGTCCTGGGCCTTGGCGGTCGACTTCGAGCCCTCGCGGAGCGCGACGACGACCTCGACGCCGGAGTCGCGCAGGTTCTGGGCGTGCGCGTGGCCCTGGCTCCCGTAGCCGACGATCGCGACCTTCTTGGCCTGGATGATGGACAGGTCGGCGTCGTCGTCGTAGAACAGCTCAGCCACGATGGATCTCCTCGGTTCTTCGTTGCGGTGCAGGGGGTCTGTTGCGATGTCTCGCGGTGGAACGACGATCGGTGCGCACCGACGCCCGTGCGGGTCTTGGTGCGAGGGTAGGCGATCGTCAGGCGGAGCGGACCACGCGTTCCAGCGCGCGGTCGGTGATCGAGCGGGAGCCGCGCCCGACGGCGACGGTCCCCGACTTCACGATCTCGCGCACGCCGTACGGCTCGAGCGCGCCGAGCAGGGCGTTCAGCTTCTCGCCGGTGCCCGTCGCCTCGATGGTCACGGCGTCGGGCACGACGTCGACGACCTTCGCGCGGAACAGGTTGACGACCTCGAGCACGCCGGTGCGGTTCGCGCCGTCGGCGCGGACCTTGACGAGCAGGAGCTCGCGCTGCACGGACGCGGCCGCGTCGAGCTCGACGATCTTGATGACGTTGACCAGCTTGTTGAGCTGCTTCGTCACCTGCTCGAGCGGGCGCTCCTCGACGTCGACGACGACGGTGATGCGCGAGATCTCCTCGTGCTCGGTCGGGCCGACCGCGAGCGAGTGGATGTTGAAGGCGCGACGGGCGAACAGGCCCGCGACGCGCGTGAGCACGCCGGGCTTGTTCTCGACGAGCACGGAGAGGGTGTGGCGGGACATGGCGGGTCAGTCCTCTCGGTCCCACGCGGGCGAGATGCCCCGCGCGTACTGGATGTCGTCGTTGCTCACGCCGGCGGCGACCATCGGCCACACCATCGCGTCGCGCGAGACGTTGAAGTCGATGACCACGGGTCGGTCGTCGATCTCCATCGCGCGCTTGATCGCGGCGTCGACCTCGCCCATCGACTCGACGCGGATGCCCTCGCACCCGTACGCGTCCGCGAGCTTGACGAAGTCGGGGACGCGCGCCGTGCCCTGGCCCGTGTGCAGGTCGGTGTTGGAGTAGCGCTTGTCGTAGAACAGGGTCTGCCACTGGCGCACCATGCCGAGCGAGCTGTTGTTGATCAGCGCGACCTTGATGGGGATCTCGTTGATCGTGCAGGTGGCGAGCTCCTGGTTGGTCATCTGGAAGCAGCCGTCGCCGTCGATCGCCCAGACCGTCGCGTCCGGGCGGCCGACCTTCGCGCCCATCGCCGCGGGGATCGAGAAGCCCATGGTGCCGAGGCCGCCGGAGTTGATCCAGGTCCGCGGATGCTCGTACCGGATGAACTGCGCGGCCCACATCTGGTGCTGGCCGACGCCCGCGACGTAGACCGACTCGGGCCCGGAGATCTCGCCGAGACGCGAGATGACGTGCTGCGGGGCGAGGTGACCGTCGTCGGGCTCGGTGTACCCGAGCGGGTAGGTCTCGCGCCAGTCGTCGATCTGGCGCCACCACGCCTCGACGTCCGGCTTCCCCTTGGCCTCGTGCTCGCGCTCGAGCTCCGGGAGCAGGTCGGCGATGACCTCCTTGAGGTCGCCGACGATCGGCACGTCCACGTCGCGGTTCTTGCCGATCTCCGCGGGGTCGATGTCCGCGTGCACGATCTGCGCGTGCGGCGCGAAGCTCGAGAGCTTGCCCGTGACGCGGTCGTCGAAGCGCGCGCCGAGGGACACGACGAGGTCGGCCTTCTGCAGCGCCGCCACGGCGGGGACGGTGCCGTGCATGCCGGGCATCCCGAGGTTCTGGGGGTGAGTGTCGGGCACGGCGCCGCGCGCCATGAGCGTCGTGACGACCGGTGCGCCCGACAGGTCGACGAGGCGGCGCAGCTCGGCCGACGCGTTCGCCCGGACCACGCCGCCGCCCACGTAGAGCACCGGGCGCCGGGCCGACGCGAGCAGGCGCGCGGCCTCCTTGATCTGCTTGCTGTGCGGCTTCGTCACCGGGTGGTAGCCCGGGAGCTGCACGTCCTGGGGCCACGAGAACGTCGTGCGCGACTGCATCGCCGACTTCGCGATGTCCACGAGCACCGGGCCGGGGCGGCCCGTCGAGGCGATGTGGAACGCCTCCGCGATGGTGCGCGGGATGTCGGCCGCGTCGGTGATCAGGTACGAGTGCTTGGTGATGGGCATGGTGATGCCCACGATGTCGGCCTCCTGGAAGCCGTCTGTGCCGATCAGCGACTCGGCGACCTGGCCGGTGATCGCGACGAGCGGGATCGAGTCCATGTTCGCGTCGGCGATGGGGGTGACGAGATTGGTCGCGCCCGGGCCCGAGGTCGCCATCGTGACGCCGACCTTCCCGGTCGCGTGGGCGTAGCCCTGCGCGGCGTGGCCGCCGCCCTGCTCGTGGCGGACGAGGATGTGGCGCAGCCGCTGCGAGTCCATGAGCGGGTCGTACGTCGGGAGGATCGCGCCACCCGGGATGCCGAAGACGACCTCGGCGCCGACCTCCTCGAGGGAGCGGACGATCGACTGCGCGCCGGTCATCTCCTCACCGGTCGAGGTGCCCTGCGTGCTGCCGGCCGGTCGAGCCGTGGCGGCGCGCCGGACGTCGCCGCGCGGGGCGACCGACGCGGGTGTCGGGGCGGGCTTCGGCGCCGCGGCGGCGGGCGTCGGGGCGCCCGGTCGCGGAGGTGCCGGGGTAGGACCCTGGGCCATGGTGTCTCCTGCGTGTCGTGGCCTCGGCCCGGCGGGCGCCCCGTGGGGCGCGCCGCCGGGAACCGGAGCCGACCGTGGTGGTGCGGTCGTGCTGGTCGCGGTGTGCGGGTGCCGGTCCTCGCGGGTCTCGCGGGTGCGGCGCTCGCGGTGGCCGGGTGGGCCTGCCGCGGTCTGTCTGCCGTGCTGATGGCGTTGTGGTGGCAACAAAAAACCCCTCGGACCCGGGATGCCGGGCTGGACGAGGGGTGAGCGCGCTGACGAAGCCTGGTGGCGTGGCCTCAGCCGGCGCGCTCAGGAAGTACTACAAGGAGGATCGTCTGCACGTCTGGGACTGTACGCCCATGTCCCAGGGATGTCACGTGTCGAGGCGGCCGTCTCACGCACTGGGACGTGCGGCGACCTCGCCCACCCGGCGGAGCACCCGCCCCTCCCACGGCAGCAGGTGCCCGACGGCGCCCGGCCGACCTCCGGCGTCGGGCCCGCCCGGGTGCGTGGCCACCAGGGTCGACGCGTCCTCCCAGCCGGCGAGGACGTCGTCCGGCAGGTCCTGGGGCTGCCCGCCCACGTTCACGAGGACGAGCAGCTCGTCGCGCACGACGGTCCCGTCCGTCCGCGTCGTGTCGAGGCCGCGCGTGAACGCGTAGACCGCCTCGTGCTCCGGGAGGAGCATGCGGAAGTCGCCGAGCGCGACGACCGGCTCGTCGCGACGCAGGGCGACGAGCCGCCGGTAGAAGTGCAGGACCGAGTCCTCGTCGGCCCACGCGGCCTCCGCGTTGATCGCCGTGTGGTTCGGGTTGACCTCGAGCCACGGCGTCCCGGTCGTGAACCCGGCGTTCGGGCTCGCGTCCCACTGCACGGGGGTGCGGGCGTGGTCGCGGCTCGCGTGCGCGAGCACGGCGAGCATCTCGCCGTCGGTGCGCAGCCGCGGGCCGCCCGTGCGGCCGGTGAGCTCGCGGAAGTACCCGAGCGACTCGACGTCCTGGTACTGGTCGACGCGCGTGAACGGCGCGTTCGTCATGCCGAGCTCCTCGCCCTGGTAGACGTACGGCGTGCCGCGGTGCAGGTGCAGCAGGAGCGCGAGCGCCTTGGCCGACGCGACGCGGTGCGCGGGCGAGTCGTCGCCGAAGCGCGAGACGACGCGCGGCTGGTCGTGGTTGTCCCAGTAGAGGGCGTTCCAGCCGCGGTCGGCGAGGCCGGCCTGCCACCGGCCGAGCGTCGCCTTGAGGTCGGCGAGGTCCCACCTGACCGGGTCGTAGCGCGTCGCCCCGTGGTCGATGCCCATGTGCTCGAACTGGAACACCATGTCGACCTCGCGACGGTCGGGGGCGGTGTACCGGACGCCGTGCTCGACGGTGACGCCCGGAGTCTCCCCCACCGTGAGGATCTCGCGGCCCTGCGCGAGGTACGGGGCGAACACCTCGCGGTGCATCTCGGCGAGGAACTCGTGCACGCGCGGCCCGTCCGTGTAGTGCGGGCTCCCGTCGCCGAACGTCCCCCAGTGCACCTCGCCGTCGGGCAGCGATCCGTCGGGGGCGACGTCCTTGGAGACGAGGTTGATGACGTCCATGCGGAACCCGTCGACGCCGCGGTCCAGCCACCGCCGCATCATCGCGTAGACCGCGTGGCGGACCTCCGGGTTCTCCCAGTTGAGGTCCGGCTGCTTGGTGTCGAACAGGTGCAGGTAGTACTCCCTCGTCGCCTCGTCGAACCGCCACGCGCTCCCGCCGAAGAACGAGCGCCAGTTGGTCGGCTCGGCGCCCGGTGCTCCCGGCTCCATGCCGGCGCGCGCGGGGCGCCACCAGTACCAGTCGCGCCGCGGGCTCTGCGCGGATGAGCGCGACTCGACGAACCACGGGTGCTCGTCGCTCGTGTGGTTCACGACGAGGTCCATGACGAGCTTCATGCCGCGCGCGTGCAGCCCCTCGATCAGCGCGTCGAGGTCCGCGAGCGACCCGAACAGCGGGTCGACGTCCTCGTAGTCGCTGATGTCGTACCCGTTGTCCGCCTGCGGCGACCGGTACACCGGGGACAGCCAGACGACGTCCACCCCCAGCCGCTCCAGGTGGTCGAGGCGCCGGGTGATCCCGGGGAGGTCGCCGACGCCGTCGCCGTCGGTGTCCTGGAACGAACGCGGGTACACCTGGTACACGACCGAGCGCGTCCACCAGGGCGCGTCATCAGGCGTCTCGGCGCCGGGCCACCCGCCGCGGGGCAGGGGGTCCGGGGTGGGGGCGGACGAGGTCATCGCACGACTTCCTCTCGGGTCACGGGGTCGTCGTCCCAGCCTGCCCGACACCGCGCGCCGCGGCGACGCGACGGCCGGGGTCCGTGAGGACGTCGACGTCGTCGACCCACTGCTCGACCGTCCCGACGCCCGGTGGCAGCGCCCGCACCACCGGGTCCTGGATCGCTGCCGTCACCACGTCGGCCACCGGCCCGAGCCCCCGGTACGGCCGGTCGAAGAACGGGACGACGACGTCGGTCACGGTCGGGAGGCCCACCGCGCCCTGGAGGTCGTGCAGGGTCTCCAGACCCCGGCACAGCGCCACCTCGCGGGATCTCCAGTCGTCCGCCGCGAGGGCGGCGGCGAGGTCGGGCGCGGCGGCGGCGGCGCGCGGGAGCGTGGCGAACGCCGTCCCGAACCACTTCCCGTACGGCGGCCAGCGCCGCTCGAGCAGGAACCCGAGGTGCATCGCGACGCGCACGAGCCGGGCGGCGACGACGCGCGACCCGAGGTCGTCGCCGCGCTCCGCCGTCCGGCCGACGAACGGCAGCTCCTGCCCCATCCGCGCCCAGTCGACGGCGACCGCGTACCGCCACAGGTCGGTCGGGTACCAGGCGAGGCGGTCGCGTGCCGCGGTGACCCGACCGTCGGTGTCCGCGAAGACGGGACCCGCGGTGACCTCGAGCACCGCCTGACCGGTGAGCGCGAGCCAGTCGTCCAGGCTGAGCGGGCGCGTCGCATCGAGTCCCAGGCGGGACGTGGTGAAGCCCGACGGCGACGCGACCTCGACCTGGTGCGGACCGTGCGGGCTCCACGTGGTCGGGAACCGGGTCGGGTAACCGGCGAACGTGCCAGGGAGCGCCGCATCGAGCAGCGCGTCGACCTCGTCGACCATCGGCTCGTCGACCAGCAGCGTCAGACGCAGGCCCCAGTCGTGGTCGCGCGACGTCGCGTCGTCGAGCCCCAGCACGTCGGACCCGCTCCCGAGGCGTCCCGCCGCGTGCGGCAGACCGGGCCAGCGGCCGAGCACGATCGGCCCGACGACCTCGTCGTAGTAGCGCCGCGCGAGGTCGGTCCCGGCTTCCACCCGGGAAACCTAGCGGGTCGGCGTCACGACACCCAGGGCTTTCGCCGCTACCACCACTCGGCCCCGACGAATCTCGTGGGAGCCGGCTCGACCCCGAGCACGTCGCGCAGGACCGTGAGGTCGTAGGTGCGTTCCATCGCGAGGTGGCTCAGGGCGTACCGCGTGAGGCGCGGCGGCTCGGGACGCCGCAGCCGCCGTGCGACCGTCTCGACCGCGCCCGCCAGCGCCCATGCTGGGGGGACCGGGACGGCGACGACCCGGACGTCGGTGCCGCGGCGGCGCAGCGCCTCGATGAGCGCGTCGCGCAGCACGACCGGCTCGGCGTCGGCGACGTTCGCGACGAGCAGCCCGCGGTTCGGTCCTTCCCCGCGCCCGGGCGCGCGGGCCGCGTCGTCGGGCAGCGCGACGGCGGCGCGCACCGCGGCGAGCAGCGTGTCCACGTGCGTGAGCGACTGGAGCACGCGCCCTCCACCGGGCAGGACGAGGCGCCCGCGGCGCACGGCGGCCTCGACCCGCGGGAGCAGCGTCGTGTCCCCGGGGCCGTAGACGGCGTGCGGGCGCAGCACGACGACGGCGCCCCGGTCGGGGTGGTGCGCGGCGTCGCGGGCGAGCGCGCGCTCGGCCTCCGCCTTGGTGGTCCCGTAGGCGTCGAGGTACCGGGCGACGGGCGCCTCCTGCTCGCGTGCGCGGATGCTCGGGCGGAACGGGTCGTACACGCTGCCGGACGACACGTGCACGAACCGCGCGCCCGGGAACGTGTCGCGCACCGCGAGCGTCCCGCCGACGTTGGTCGCGCGCGCGTCGTCGAGCGCGCACCAGTCGGACACGGCGGCGCCCGCGTGCACGACGGCGTCCACCGCGGGCGGGTCCGCGAGCGGACCGGCGGTGAGGTCCCACGCGACGTGCCGGGCGCCCGGGACGCCGGGGTCGCGGCGGGAGGACGTCCAGACGTCGTGGCCGTCGGCGACGAGGCCGCGCGCGACCGCTCCCCCGACGAACCCCGACGCCCCGGTGACGACGACCCTCACGCGACGGCACCGCGCGCGTCGCGGCCGGCGGCGGCCGGCTCGACGGGCACGAACGGCGCGGCGGCGCGCGCGAGCGCCGCCCGGTCCGGCTTGCGCGAGCGCCCGGCGAGCGGGACGCGATCGGCGTGCAGCACGACGTCGGGCAGCGCGTCGTGGTCGAGCGCGCCCGGCAGCGCAGCCCGCACCCGCGCGACGAGCGGGTGGTCCGGGTCGAGGTCGACGTCGCCGTCGGGCCGCGCACCGCGGGTCGGCGCGCCGTCGGTCACCGAACCCGCCGAGGTGCCCGCCGACGTGACCACGAGCGCGACGCGCTCGTCCCCGTCCACCTGGGGCACGCCGACGAGGAGCGCCTCGCCGACGCCGTCGAGCGCCGCGACGCGCGGCTCGAACAGGCCCGGGTAGATGTTGGTCGTCCCGCGGATGATCATGTCGCGCGTGCGGCCGACGAGCACGATCCTCCCCGCGTCGTCGAGCCGCGCGAGGTCGCCGGTGCGGTGCTCCGCGACCCGCGCGCCCCTGCCGCGCACCGGGGCGTCGAGGTCGTGCAGGTAGCCCGCCATGAGCGACGGGCCGGACAGCACGAGCTCGCCGACGACGTCCGCGCCGCCGTCGGCGGGACCGTCCGCCGGGTCGTCCGGCCCGTCGTCCTCCACCGGGTCGAGCCGCGCGACCGTGCCGGGCAGCGGCACGCCGACGAGGTCGCCGTCCCCCGCGTGCGCGAGCTTCTCCCGGGCCTCGACCACCGAGACGGGCAGGATCTCCGTCATCCCGTACACCGCGACCCAGCGCGTGCCGGGCAGGACGCGCGTCGCGCGCGCCAGCAGGGCGCGCGTCACGGGGGCTCCGCCGACGAGCGCGACGCGCGGGCCGCGCGCGGGCACCGTCCCGTCCTCGACGGCGTCGAGCAGCGCCGTGACGTCCGCGGGCACGAGGTAGGTGCCCGCGGCGCCGTCGAGCTGGCGTCCGAACGTCGCGATGTCGCGGCTCGGCGGGTCGGCGGGCACGGACCACGTCGCGCCCGCGAGGAGCGCCGGAACGCCGAGCAGCATCTGGTCGGTGTGCACGACGTCGCCCGGCGCGAGCGCGAACACGTCGCGCAGCAGGTCGCACCCGGCGAGCAGCGAACCGGCCGTGTGCACGACGGCCTTGGGCTGCGCCGTCGTGCCGGACGTGAAGACGGTCAGCGCCTCGCGGTCCGGGTCGAGCATCGGGAGCGCCGCACGGTCGACCGGGCTGGCGGCGAGGCGGCGCGCCGCACGCGAGCCGCGCGGCACCCCGGGGAGCCACGGCCCCGCGTGCACGTGCCGCAGCGGCAGGCTCGCGTAGTCCGGCAGCAGCAGGCCGCGCGAGCGGGCCACACGGCGCAGCGGCCCCCGGGACACCGCGTACAGCAGCGACTCGGTGGTCGCGAGCGACGGCCCGGCCGCGCCCACGCGCGCCGTGAACAGCTCGGGCGTCGAGCCGGGGTCGACGAACACGATCGTGCCGCCCGCACGGACGACCCCGAACGCGAGCACGACGCCCTCCGGCCGGGGACGCACCGAGAACAGCGCCCGGTCGCCGGGCACGAGCCCGTCCGCCGCGAGCGCCGTCGCGGTCGCCTCCACGCGGCGCGCGAGGTCGGCGTACGTGACCTCCTCGCGCACGCGCGCGCCCCGACGACCGGGCCGCGTCCAGCGCCGGAGCGCGACGGCGTCCGCGGACGCGTGCCCGGGGGCGCCCCGCTCGAGGATCGGGCCCAGCAGGTGGCGGGCCGCGTCGTCGGCCGCGGTCACGCCGCCTCCCCTGCCGACGGCACGGCCGATCCGGCGCCCGGGCACGCGGACCCGCCCGACGCGCCCACCCCGCCGCCGGCCGCCCGCACGACGAGCGAGCGGTACGCGGGGATGAGCACCCCGCGAGCGACGGCACGCTCGGTGACCTCGAGGCCTCGCCCCACTGCGGCGACGGGACGCAGGGCGTCCAGCACCGCGTCGACCTGGGCCATGGCGAGCGGCATGCCGAGGCAGAAGTGCGGGCCGGCGCCGAACCACAGGTGCCGCACGGCCGGGTCGACGGGTGCGTCCGGGTCGAAGGGGCCCGCGTCCTTGCAGCAGGAGATCGTCGCGATCACGACCCGGTCCCCCGCGCGGACGCGGACGTCGCCCACGGTCGCGTCGGTCCGCACCGCGCGCAGCATCGCGGGCGTGGGCGCCGTGACCCGCAGCGCCTCCTCGACGACGCGCCCGCGCAGCGCCGCGCCCTCGGGACCGGGCTGCGCGGCCAGGAGCCGGTCGAGCCAGCCCGTGTCCGCCGTGAGCGCGACGAGGCGCGGCACAAACGACTGGATCGTCTCCGTCCCGGTGAGGACGAACGCGCCGACCGCGCCCATCGCCTCGTCCTCCGAGAGCCCGAGCTCGCGCATGCGGCCCGGCACGGTCGCGGGGTCGCCGTCCCGGTACGCGTCGCGCGCCGGGGCGGAGAGCCGCGCGAGGACGGCTCGCGCGTGCCGCACCTGCGCCGGCGTGAGGCTGCGCCGGTGCAGCCGCACGAGCCCGACCACGGACTGCGCGGCCGTCATCGCCTCGCGCACGGCGGCGTCGGTGGGCGGCAGCCCGGTCATGGCGCAGATGACGGTGCCCGCCATGGTCGCGGTCTCCCCGACGAGGTCGACGCGCTCGCCCGCGAGCAGGCGCGGGGCGAGGCCCGCGAGGACGTCGGGGACGCTCACCGCGACGAGCTCGCGCACCGCGCGCGGGGTGAAGAGCCCCGAGAGCGCGCGGCGCAGGCGCGCGTGGTCCGCGCCCTCCATGTTGAGCAGCACGGACGGGCCGAGCACGGGCGTCCAGAGGTCCGACGGCGACCCCGGGCCCACCTTGGTGAAGCGCTCGGTGTCGAGCAGCACGGCTCGCGCGGTCGCGGCGTCGGACACGACCACCCCGATGCCGGGGACGCGCACGACCGGACCGCGGTGGCGCAGCGCCCGGATCGCCGGGTAGACGAGCGGGTGCGCCCCGCGCTGGACGCGCTCCTCCCAGCGCATCGCCGCGGCGAGCCCGGCGGGCGCGGGGGCGAGCGTCGTCCCGGTCACCGGATGTCCACGACGTCGGGCCGGTAGCGGTGGTCGGCGTACCAGCCGAGCGTCCGCACGAGGCCCCACGCGTGCGCGCGGCGCGCCGACGCGAGCACGACGACCTCGCGGTGCGCGCCGTACCTCCGGGTCAGGCGCCGCACCGCGTTGACGAGCGCCCGGTCCTCGTGGACGTCCTCGATCGCGGTGCGCGGGAACCCGCCCGCGGCCTCGTAGAGCTCGGCCGTGATCGCCATGTTGCAGCCCGGCGCCATGACGTACGGGCCGAGGTAGGACGGGTCCTGGTTGCCGGGCCGGAAGCGCCCGAACGTGCTCGCGACGCTCACCGCCGCCGACAGCACCCCCTGCTGGACGCGCGAGACCGGCCGGTCGTCCGTCCGGGCCACGAGCCGGCCCGCGACGAGGTCGTGCCCGCTCGCGAACGCCGCCCGCACGCGCCGGGTCCAGTCCGGCAGCGGGAGGCAGTCGGCGTCCGTGCGGGCGAGGTGCGTCGCCCCCTGCTCGATCGCCGCCCGCATCCCCGTGTCGGCCGCGGCGCCCGTGCCCTTCTGCGGCTCGTCGACCACGCGCCAGCGCGTCATGCCCCACGCCGCGGCGGTCGCGCGGACGAGGTCGCCCGTCCCGTCCGACGACCCGTTGTCGACGACGACGAGGTCGAAGTCGGTGTCCTGCTGGTCGCGCAGCGCCTCGAGCGTCGCGACGATCCCGTGCGCCTCGTCGCGCGCGGGCACGACGACCGCGAGCCGCTGCGGGCTCGCGACGTGCCGCGTGAACCGGCGCGCGGTCACAGCCGCACCACCGTCGCGCCGATGCTGATGCCGCCGGCGAGCCCGACGAGCACGACGACGTCCCCCGGCCCGACCCGGCCGGTCTCCAGCGCCGTGGCGAGCTGCAACGGGAGCGTCACGGAGGCGACGTTGCCGTGGTCGGCGACGGTGACGAGCGTGCGGCCCGTCGGGAGGCCGAGCGCGGCGTGCACGTCGTCGAGGTACGCGACGGCGACCTGGTGGACCGCGACGAGCGCGACGTCGTCCCACCCGAGGCCCGCACGGCCCAGCGCGTCCAGGACGACACCCGGGCCCAGCGCGAGGAACGCGTCGCGCAGGCGCGAGCCGTCGATCTCGAAGTAGGTCCGCTCGAGGTCGCGCGGGTGCGCGGTGCCGCCGCCCGGGAGCATGCCGACGTCCCAGTGCGTCGACTCCGCGCCGAACGCGCTCGCGAGGATGCCGCGCGGGGCGGGCACGCCGTCCGCGTCGCGCGCCTCGGCCTCGACGGCGGTGGCGCGGCGCACGAGGACCGCCGCCCCGGCGTCGGACATCGTGTAGCCCGGCGCGGAGAGCAGGTACGTGGCGCGGTCCGGGACGTCCCAGCGCACCGCGCGCGACGGCGCCTCGCCCGACGCGATGAGGACGGTCGTGTACCGGCCGGTCCCGATGAGCGCCTCCGCGACCTCGATCGCGTTGAGCACCGAGTTGCACGCGTTCTTGACGTCCATCACCGGCGCCCGGACGCCGAGCTTCGCGGCGACGATGTGGCTCGTCGCGGGCTCGACCATGTCCTGGCTCGCCGACGCGAAGAGCAGCAGGTCGACGTCGTCGGTCGCCAGCCCCTCGGTCGCGAGCAGCTTCTCCGCGGCCGCCACCGCGAGGTCGGACGCGTCCCAGTCGTCCGGGAGCACGTGGACCTGCCGCACGCCCGTGAGGCGCGAGACCATCGGCACGCGCGGCGCCGCGCCCGGGTTGCGCGCCGCGAGGGCGCGCTCCGCCTCGCGCACGTCGACCGTGCGCTCGGGCAGGTGGACCCCGACCGCGGCGAGCACCGCCGTTGGCGGAGCGAGGGGCGGGCGGGACACCGTCCCGGCAAGGTTGTCTGGCACGCGCGACACAGTAGCCAAGCAGACCCGCTCCGACGGCGGTCGTCCACAGGATCCGATGGGGTGAACTGCCCATCCCCAGATCGCGGCGTGCCCGCCCGGAGCCGCCGCGCGTGCGCCACACTGACCCGGTGACTGCGACTACGACCGCGCCGGTGACCACCCGCGAACGACGCCGCGCCCTGCCCACGACCCGGCGCGAGCTGCAGGTGCTCGCCGCCGCGCGGCCCGCGATGGCCGGCGTCCTGCTCGCGGGCGGAGCGCTCGCGGGTGCGCGCACGGGCGGTGGCCTGCGCAAGGTCCCGGGGCTCGGCTGGGTGACCGCGGACCCGACGGTCGGGCGCCGCATCCTCACCGACCACCGGCACTTCACGATCGTCGGCGAGGGCGGGGTCGGGCACCTGTGGGCGCAGATCCTCGGCGACTGGGTGCTCGACCTCTTCGACGGACCGGGCCACCACGACCTGCGCACGCGCTCGCGCGAGCTGTTCACCGAGGCGAGCGCCGGGGCGCTCGTCGACGGCGCGTGGTCCGTCGCCCTCGACGACGCGAGACGGACCCTCGCGGCGGGCAGCACGGTCGACGTCGGCCGGCTCGCGCGCGTGCTCGTGGGGCGGATGATGATCTCCCTGCTCGGCATCCCGACGCTCGGCGGCGCGGCCGCCCCCGACGGCGCCGCCGCCGTCGTCCCCGGCGACGACGACGCGCTCGCGGCCTTCGCGACGGGCGAGCGCCTCGCGTCGATCGCGCTCGGCAGCGCGGGCTCGACGTACCTCTCGCCGGAGCAGGTCACCGCGGCGCAGGCGATCGTCGCCGAGCTGACCCGGGGCGTGCCCGACGGCTGGCGCCACGCCCCCGCCGACCGCCTGCTCGGCCGGTGCCGCGAGCTCGGCCTGGGGCTGGAGGAGACCACGGGGCTCGCGAGCCTGCTCATGGTCGCGGGCACGGAGACGTCGGCGTCCGCGATGGCCCGCACGACCGCGCTCCTCGTCGACACGGGCGAGCAGCACCGCCTGCTGCGGCTCATGGCCGACGAGCGCGCGCACCCCGTCGAGCGCGCCGCGGGCGAGCCCGACGCCGTGGAGAACGCCGTGCGCGAGGGCCTGCGCGTGACCAGCCCGGCGTCGGTCATCGGGCGCGGGGTCTCCGCGGACGTCGAGGTCGCGGGGCGCACCCTGCGCGCCGGCGAGCGCGTCATGATCCTCACGTGGGCCGCGAACGTCGCCGCGGGCCCCTTCCGCGCCGACCGGCCGTACGTGCGCGAGACGCGCCAGCTCTGGTTCGGTGCCGGGCGCCACCTGTGCCTCGGCGCCGCGCTGGCGCGCGCCGAGATCGCCGCGCTGCTGCACGCCCTGTTCGACGACGGCGCGCCCCTGCGCGTGGTGTCCCGCCGCGCCAAGCGGCGCGTGCTCGTGCCGGGCTACGACGAGCTCGTCGTCGCGCGCGCCTGACGCGGCGAGGCCGGGCCGCGGCGCGCCGGGCGTCAGCCCTGGGGCGTCACGCTCCACGTGCCCGCGGTCTTCACGGCCAGGACGCCGGGCAGCACCAGGTCGAACGTCTCGGTGAACGCCTCGGTGTCGCCGAACACGCGCGACGCCTCGCGCGTGACGCCGAAGTACCGGCCCTGGAAGGAGTCCTCCGGCCCGGCCGGCGTCCACGCGACCTCGGCGCTCGCCGCGGTGCCGTCCAGCCGCAGGACGGTCGAGCCGGTGCCCGACTGCGCTCCCGTCACGGGCGGCAGGTCGTTCCAGCTCTCGAGCCGCACCGACCAGTCCCCCGGCGTCTCGAGCCAGATCGACTGCTGCGGCGCGGAGTCCTCGAACACGTCCATGAGGTAGGAGCCGGCCGCCTCGCCGAGGGTGCCGGGGTACGGGGTGACGCCCGTCGGCGCCATGAACGCCCGGGTGTCGGCGCACTCTCCGCAGTCGAGGTGCACCACGACGGCGAACTCGCCGTCACGCAGGAACGACACCGCCGCGCTCCCCGTACCGCTCACGACGGCGGGCGCACCGGCGGCGACCGTGCCGGCGTCGACCGCCTGCGCGGGCGGCTCCGACGGCCGGTCCGCGAGCGGGTCGTCCACGTCGTCGGTCGCCTCCGTCGGCGCGTCGGCCGCGCTCGTCGCGTCGTCGGGCTCGGCCGACGGGGTCGGGGTCGCGGCCGACGTCGTCGGTCGCGGACCCGGCTCGTCACCGGCCGAGCACGCGCCGAGCACGACGACGCAGGCTGCGGCGACGAGGAGCGGCACGACGACTGGGACGGGCCTCGGACGACGCGGGGAGCTCACGGGACCGGTTCTCATGGGACCAGGGTCGCAGGCGCGCCCGGCGCCGGTCGCGGGCGTCTCACCGGTGCGGCGGCACAGGTGGACGGTCAGTCGCGCGCCTGCCAGGTGCAGACGCACGCCTCGTTGCCCTCGGCGTCGGCGAGGACCCAGAACGCGGGCGCGCGACGGTCGGACACGAGGTGCCCGCCCGCGGCGATGGCCGCGGTGACGCGCGCCTCGGCGACGTCGTGCGGCACGGTCACGTCCACGTGGATGCGGTTGCGCTGCTCGCGCGGCGCGTCCATCTGCTGGAACCAGAACGCGGGGCCGTGGGCCGTCGGGTCGTGGAGGTCGGGCGCGGGCAGCTCCGGGGAGCCCTCGTCGAACCCGAGGACCGCGCGCCAGAACGGCTGGACCGCCGAGCCGACCAGGGTGTCGATCGCGATCTCGAGGTCCTGCACCGCCGTCGGGTCCGCGACCAGGTCGAGCTCGCGCGCCGCGGCCGAGACCTGTCGCGCGAGCGCGACGTCGCGCGTGCTGACGCCGCCGACGTCGTGCGAGGACAGCCGGACCGTCACGGTCCCGTAGCGCAGGTCCACGTCCGGGTGGTGGTTCGCCGCCTCGGCGAGCTCGCCGATCGCGTCGACCAGCTCCACCCCCGCGGTGAACGACCCGGTGCGGAACAGCGTCTGCACCGTCCCGAGGATGAACCGCCAGTCCTCGACGCCGTCGCTGTCGTGGAACTGCCGCGCGGTGATGCGGTCGTCCGTCGTGGCCATCCGTCCGCTCCTTCGGGTCGACACCCCTGCCGTGATCTCGTGGCGGCGGCTGGACGCCACGTGGTCCGGCGGCCGGTCACGCACCCCATGCTGACGCGTCCAGGCGCAGCACGCCAGGCCAACCGGCCCGCTCCCGCGCCGTGGCTTCTAGAGGATCGCGACGAGGATCGCGACGATCGTCAGGTCGGCGAGCACATGGGCGATCCACGGGAGGAGCAGACCGCCGCTGACCTGCCGAAGGACGCTGAGCATCGCGCCGTACACCCCGGCGAGAGCGACTCCCCACCACCCGCTGGGGAAGCCGAACCAGTGCGACGCGCCGAAGGCCGTCGCCGCGGTCAGCACCGCCCAGACCGACGTTGCCTCGAGGCCGAGCGCACGCTGCAGCACGCCGTTGTACGCGAGCTCCTCCGCCGCGGCGTTGACGACCGCGAACCCGAGCGCGCCCGCGACGAGGACGACCGGTGAGGCGTCACGCACAAGACTGAGGTGGGCCTCGTGGCCGCTCCCGTCCTCGCCCGCCGCCCACGCCCACAACACGAGCGCGAGCCCGGAGAGGGGAACCACCGCCAGTGTGAGGAGGACCCCGGGCCGCGCGACCGTCCCGCGCGAGAACCAGTCGTCGACGAGCCCGATCCTCGCGTACCTGCTCACGAGCGTGTACAGCGCGACCGCGACCGCGAGCGGCACCGGCCACAACCCGACTGACGCCGCGCTGTCGAGGCCTGTTGCCTCGAGCACCAGGGCGACCACGCGCATCGACCACAGCGCGGCGAGCAGGCACAGGGTGAGGACGGCGACGCTCCGCGCCCCCGACACGGCGCGCCCGCCGGCGTCCTGCACCCTCGGCACCGGACGCTCGACGACGGCCACCACTGCTGCCACCACGAGGATCACGCACGCGGCGTCGGCACGGCCACCGACGACCACCGCCCCGACGAGTGCCGCCGACGCAGCGACGAGCATGGCCGACCGTCGGGTGCCAGGGCGTCGGCCCGTATCGGCGCTCGCCACCTGCAGGTTCATCGGACCCCCCGAACCTCGGGTGCGACGGCGACGCCGCGGAGCACGAGGTGGACGGACAGCACCGAGGTGATGCCGTCGACGGAGACGACCTGGTCCGACGCTCCGTCGGCAAGGGCGAACCGCTGGAGCTCGAGCGGGCCCCGGGCGTCGGTAGGACTCGCCAGGACGTAGAGGTCGTCGTCGGTGAAGAGCGTGCTCGCGCTCCGTCCGTCCCAGAGGGAGATACCCGTGTCGAAGAGCTCCGTCGTCACACCCGTCGCGAGCTCTGTCGAGAACACACCTCCGCTCGGCGCCAGCCAGCGCAGCCGACCGTCCGCCACGGACGCGCTGCCGTACTGGGCGCTCGAGATCTCGTCGGTCGACAGGTCGAGGCGGCCGCCGTCGTGGTCCACGAGGTCACGGCTGATCCGTTCACCGGTCTCCGTGTCCCAGGACAGGAGAACGGGCGCCATCCCGTAACCGCCGGTGCTGTCCGCCGCGCCGACCCGGCGACTCCCCAGCACGTGGACGACACCGTCGAGGCAGGGAGCCGCCACGACGCCGGTGCCGGCAGAGCCTTCTTCCTCGTGGGTCCCCAGCACCGTCTGGTCTCCCGGCCACAGGCGGGAGAGCACCGACCGGACCGTCTCGCTCGTCTCCGGAAGCTCGGGCAGCCCGGCGTCCTCCGGGATCGTCCCGGCGATCTCAGTCCATCCCACGAGCACGCCCGCGCAGTCCGCGACGACGCCGAAGTCCCCCTCGAGCGGAGTGGCCGTGGACCGCCCTGCCGTGTGGGCGACGAGAACGTCCCGGTAGCCGGACTCCCCCACGAAACCGTGGTTGTAGACGCCGACCATCGAACCGTCGATCTCGAGCAGCGCGTTCTGATAGTCGGGCTTCACGCTCTCGACGACACTCAACCCGTCGTCGCTGAGCAGGTAGTCGTGACCCGAGTCGGCGAAGAACAACCCGTCGTCCGTCCACACCGGCCGCCCGACGTCCATCGGCTCCGTCAGCAGAACGCGGTAGTGCCCGTCCGCGTCGACGAGGACGAGATAGCCGGTCGACCCGTGGGAGAAGGTGACGGACTGCGGTGACAGGAAGAACGCGACGACCGCGTCGCCGAGGTGGGCGTCCTCGGGCTCGACCTCATGGTCCCTCAGGGCGGAGACGCCCGAACATCCGGCGAGGATCCCCACGACGATGCACCCGGCAACCCAGCTCCTGACGACACGCCCTGCCCACATCTTCCACCGGCCCCCTGCGCAGCGATGCGGGCCGGCACGTCACCGCCCCGCGCACAGAGGATCGTGCGTCACGCCCGCCGGGCGCAACACGGTCTCATCGACCGGAGACGCCCGGCGGCCTCTACTCGAGGATCGCGCCGCGGGACGCGGACTGGACGAGCTTGGCGTACTTGGCGAGCACGCCGCGCGTGAACGTCGGCGGCAGCGGCGCCCACCCGTCGCGGCGCGCGGCGAGCGTGTCCGCGTCGACGAGCAGGTCGAGCGTCTTGTTCGCCACGTCGAGCCGGATCGGGTCGCCGTCGCGCACGAACGCGATGGGTCCGCCGTCGACCGCCTCCGGCGCGACGTGCCCGACGCACAGGCCGGTCGTCCCGCCGGAGAAGCGGCCGTCGGTGAGCAGCAGGACGGTCTTGCCGAGCCCCGCGCCCTTGATCGCACCCGTGATGGCGAGCATCTCGCGCATCCCCGGGCCGCCCTTGGGCCCCTCGTACCGGATGACGACGACGTCCCCGTCGGTGATCGTGCCGTCCTCCAGGGCGTCGAGCGCCGCGCGCTCGCGCTCGAAGACGCGGGCCGTGCCCTCGAACACGTCCTCGTCGAACCCGGCGGACTTCACGACGGCGCCCTCCGGCGCGAGCGACCCGTGCAGGATCGTGATGCCGCCGGTGTGATGGATCGGGTTGTCGAGGGCCCGCAGGATCTTGCCGTCCGGGTCCGGCGGGTCGATGTCGGCGAGGTTCTCCGCCACGGTGCGCCCCGTGACCGTGAGCGCGTCGCCGTGCAGCAGCCCCGCGTCGAGCAGGGCCTTCATCACGACGGGCACGCCGCCGATGCGGTCGACGTCGTTCATCACGTAGCGCCCGAACGGCTTGAGGTCGCCGAGGTGCGGCACGCGGCTCGCGACCCGGTCGAAGTCGGCGAGCGTGAGGTCGACCTCGGCCTCGTGCGCGATCGCCAACAGGTGCAGCACCGCGTTGGTCGACCCGCCGAACGCCATGACGACGGCGATCGCGTTCTCGAACGCCTCCTTGGTCATGATGTCGCGTGCGGTGATCCCGAGCCGCAGCAGGTTGACGACGGCCTCGCCCGAGCGGTGCGCGAACGCGTCGCGGCGCCGGTCCGCCGACGGCGGCGCCGCCGAGCCGGGCAGCGACATGCCCATCGCCTCGGCGACCGACGCCATCGTGTTCGCCGTGTACATGCCGCCGCACGCGCCCTCGCCGGGGCAGATCGCCCGCTCGATGCGGTCCACGTCCTCGCGGCTCATGAGCCCGCGCGCGCACGCCCCGACGGCCTCGAACGCGTCGATGAGCGTGACGTCCTTCTCCGTGCCGTCGGAGAGCTTGACCCAGCCCGGCATGATCGACCCGGCGTAGAGGAACACGCTCGCGAGGTCCAGCCGCGCGGCCGCCATGAGCATCCCCGGCAGCGACTTGTCGCACCCCGCGAGCAGCACCGTCCCGTCGAGGCGCTCCGCCTGCACGACCGTCTCGACCGAGTCCGCGATGATGTCGCGGCTCACGAGCGAGAAGTGCATCCCCTCGTGGCCCATGGAGATGCCGTCGGACACGGAGATCGTCCCGAACTGCAGCGGGTACCCGCCGCCCGCGTGCACGCCCTCCTTCGCGCCCTGCGCCAGCCGGTCGAGCGACAGGTTGCACGGCGTGATCTCGTTCCACGAGCTCGCGATGCCGATCTGCGGCTTGGCGAAGTCCTCGTCGCCCATCCCGACGGCGCGCAGCATCCCGCGCGACGCCGTCGCCTCCAGACCGTCGGTGACCTGGCGGGAACGAGGCTTGAGGTCGGGTCCGGCGTCGGTGCGCGGGGTCTGCCCAGTCATGCCCCCACTCTAGGAACGCCCTCGCCGGACGGCGCGCCGGACGTCCCGAGACACGCCGACCCGGCCAGGGACCGCACGGCATCATGGGCCCGTGCGCACACGATCCCTCGCCCCCGCTGCCCTCGTCTCCGCCCTCGCCCTGGTCGTGACCACCGCGTGCACCTCCCCGGGGCCGTCGGGCACGGACCCGGGTGACGCGACGTCGCCGGTGTCGGCGTCGCCGTCGAGCTCCCCGACCGCGACCCCCGACGACGTCGCGACCGAGGACGAGACCGGGACCGCACCCGAGGAGCAGCCCGCGGAGGAGCGCAGCGAGACGCCCGAGGAGTCGTTCCGTGCCTGGCTCGCCGCGAGCCGAGTGCCGGACGTCGAGGTCGCGTGCGGCTACCTCGCCCCGGAGCTCGTCGAGCGGATGGTCGCCGAGATGACGTTGCAGGGGTGGCCGGGCATCACGGACTGCGCGTCGATGACCACGACGACCGCGGGACTGTACGCGGCCGTCGGCGACGTCCCGGACGTCGAGATCGCGGTCCGCGAGGAGCGCGCCGACGCGACGGTGCTGTCCGTCGTCTACGCCGGCGGCGACTGCGGCAGCGCCGTGATGGCGCCCGCGGGGACGCGGTGGGTCGTCACGGAGCAGTCCGAGGAGGAGTGCTGACACCCTCCACGGGCGCACGCCCTGGCACGACGACGGGCCCGCACCTCGCGAGGTGCGGGCCCGTCGTCTGCCGGATCAGCGGCTGCGCTTGATGAGCGACACGTCGCGGACGGCGCCGCGGTCGGCGGAGGTCGCCATCGCGGCGTACGCCTGGAGCGCGGGCGAGACGTAGCGGTCGCGGTCGACAGGCTGCCACGGGTTCTCGCGCGCCTCCATCTTGGCGCGGCGCTCGGCGATCACCTCGTCCGGGACGTTGAGGCGGATGAGGCGCGTGTCGACGTCGATCTCGATCTCGTCGCCGTCCTCGACGAGGCCGATGACGCCGCCCGCGGCGGCCTCGGGCGAGACGTGGCCGACGGAGATGCCCGACGACCCGCCGGAGAACCGGCCGTCGGTGATGAGCGCGGTCACCTTGCCGAGACCCCGGCCCTTGATGAACGAGGTCGGGTAGAGCATCTCCTGCATGCCCGGGCCGCCCGCGGGGCCCTCGTAGCGCACGACGACGACGTGCCCCGGCTCGACCTGCTTGGTGAGGATCTTCTCGACCGCCTCGTCCTGCGACTCGCAGACGAGCGCCTTGCCGACGAAGTGGAAGACGTCCGGGTCGACCCCGGCGGTCTTGAACACGGCGCCGTCCTCGGCGAGGTTGCCGCGCAGCACGGCGAGGCCGCCCTCGACGGTGTACGCGTGCTCGAGGTCGCGGATGCAGCCGTCCGCCGCGTCGGTGTCGAGCGACTCCCAGCGGTTCGAGGTCGAGAACGCCTGCGTGGTGCGCACTCCCCCGGGCGCCGCGTGGAACAGCTCGATCGCCCGCTCGGTCGCCTTGCCGCCGCGGACGTCCCAGTCGTCGAGCCACTCCCGCAGCGTCGGGGTGTGGACGCTCGTGACGTCGTGGTCGAGCAGGCCCGCGCGGTCCAGCTCGCCGAGGAGGGCGGGGATGCCGCCGGCGCGGTGCACGTCCTCCATGTGGAAGTTCGGGTGGTTCGGCGCGACCTTGGACAGGCACGGCACCTGGCGGCTGATCCGCTCGATGTCGGTGAGGTCGAAGTCGACCTCGGCCTCCTGCGCCGCGGCGAGGATGTGCAGCACCGTGTTGGTCGAGCCGCCCATGGCGACGTCGAGCGCCATGGCGTTGGAGAACGCGGCCTTGGTCGCGATCGAGCGCGGCGCGACCGAGTCGTCCTCGTCCTCGTAGTAACGCTTGGCGAGGTCGACGATCGTGCGGCCGGCCTCGAGGAACAGCTCCTTGCGCGCGGCGTGCGTCGCGAGGGTCGAGCCGTTGCCGGGGAGCGACAGGCCGAGCGCCTCGGTGAGGCAGTTCATCGAGTTGGCGGTGAACATGCCCGAGCACGACCCGCACGTGGGGCACGCGTTCTCCTCGACCTGCGCGAGCGCGGCGTCGGACACGTCGTCGTCCGCCGAGTAGTTGATCGCGTTGACGAGGTTGAGGGGGGTCTTGGCGACGCCGTCGGCGACGACCGCCTTGCCCGCCTCCATGGGACCGCCGGACACGAAGATCACGGGGATGTCGAGCCGCAGCGCGGCGTTGAGCATCCCGGGCGTGATCTTGTCGCAGTTCGAGATGCACACGAGCGCGTCGGCGCAGTGCGCGTTGACCATGTACTCGACCGAGTCGGCGATGAGGTCGCGGCTCGGCAGCGAGTAGAGCATGCCGCCGTGGCCCATCGCGATGCCGTCGTCGACGGCGATCGTGTTGAACTCCTTGGAGACGCCGCCCGCCTCGCGGATCGCCGACGCGACGAGGTCGCCCATGTCCTTGAGGTGGACGTGGCCGGGGACGAACTGCGTGTACGAGTTCGCGATCGCGATGATCGGCTTGCCGAAGTCCTCCGAGCCCATGCCGGTCGCACGCCAGAGGGCGCGGGCGCCGGCCATGTTGCGGCCGTGGGTGGACGTCCGGGAGCGCAGGGGGCGGCTCATGTCGGTTCAGCTCCTTCGACGGGTGGCCGCGGCCGATCCTCCGGCCGCCGGGTCACATTACGCCCGTCGGCGACCGGACGAACCGGTCGTCCGTCTCGTGGTCGTCGGGCTACGTACGTGGAGTCCCTACCCACCGAGGGATGTCCACCTAAACGTTACGTAAGGGTTGAATCACCGCGGGTACCCCTGCCACCGTGGACGGGCACGTCACGGCCTGGACCTCCGCGACGCCTCGACGGAGAGCGGCACCACGTGGTGCAGCAGGTCAGGTCCCGGCACCGACCCGATCTTCAGATCCCGTTCCCGAGGGGGCACCTCATGTCCACGTCCACCACGCGCACGACCTCACCGCCCGGCAGCGCCTCCGAGCCCGCCGGGAGCGTCGGCGTCGCCCCGACGACCGGTCCCGTCACCCAGGACGACGTCGTCACCCGCTCCTCCGCGCGGCACGCCCTCGCGCTCGCCCGGCTCGGCGGCGCCGTCGTCTTCCTCTGGCCGTTCGCCGACAAGCTCCTCGGCCTCGGGTACGCGACGCCGCGCGAGCGCGCGTGGCTCGCGGGCGCGGCCCCGACCCAGGGGTACCTCGAGCACGGGGTCCAGGGCCCGCTCGCGGGCACGTTCACCACGATGGCGGGCCCGGTCACCGACTGGCTCTTCATGCTCGGGCTGCTCGGCGTCGGCCTCGCCCTCCTGCTCGGGATCGGCCTGCGCGTGGCCGCGGTGAGCGGCGCGCTGCTCTTCGGCATGCTCTGGCTGTCGCAGTGGCCGTTCGCGGCCGGGTCGAACAACCCCGTCGTCGACCAGCACGTCCTCGTGGTGCTGCTCCTCGTCGTCCTCGCGACGACGCTCGCGGGCGACACCTGGGGGCTGGGACGCCGCTGGGCCGCGCTGCCCCTCGTCCGCCGGGCGCCCTGGCTGCGCTGACCGCGGCCCGCCCGGCCGGGACCCGCGCGAGGTCGCAACGGCGCGACCTCGCGCGGCCACCGGCACGGTGCGCACGCGGCACCCCCGGTCAGGCGCCGCCCGTGTGCGCGCCCTCGAGCTCGTCGGCGTGGCGGACGTGCCGCGTGACCCACGGGGCGAGCGCGAACAGCGCGAGCGCGAACACGAGCGTCACGGCGCCGATGCCCCCGAAGTACGCGGTGTCCGACGCGCCCTCGGTGACCTGCACGACCTGCGCCGTGATGGCCTGTCCGCGGCGGGGGCGAGGAACCAGAGCGCCATCGCCTGGGAGCGGAACGCCTTCGGCGCGAGCAGCGTCGTCGCCGCGAGGCCGACGGGAGACAGGCACAGCTCGCCGAGCGTCTGGATCACGTAGACGAGCACCAGCACCCACGACGGCGCCTTGCCGTCACCGACGACCGCGGACGCGACGGCGAGGAAGAGGAACGACACCGACGCGAGCGTGAGGCCGATCGCGAACTTGTTGGCCGTCGTCGGCCGGTCGCCCGTCTTGAGCCAGATCCACGCGAACACGGGCGCCAGGACGATGATCGACAGCGGGTTGACCGACTGGAAGAACTCGGGGCTGATGCCGACCCCGAAGAACGTGAGGTCGGTCCGGTCCTTCGCGAACGCGGAGAGCGTCGTGGCGGCCTGCTCGAAGATCATCCAGAAGAGCATCGCCGCCACGAACAGCGGGATGTAGGCGATGACGCGCGGCCGCTCGGCGTCGGTCACGCGCGGCGAGCGGTACATGACGACGAAGTACGCGATCGGCGCGAGGAACGCCAGGTAGGACATCGTGTCGATGAAGGTCGAGATGTCGAAGCCGCCGGCGACGAGCGCGGCGATCAGCCCGACGAGCACGACGCCCGCGGCGATGAGCAGGAAGATGCGCGCGATCTTCGCCCGCTCCTCCGGGCGGACCGGGTTGGGCACGTGCGCGCCGGCCTCGCCCAGGTAGCGCCGGCCTGCGACGAAGAACACGAGCGCGACGGCCATGCCGACCGCCGCGACGGCGAACCCGGCGTGGTACCCACCCCAGGCACGCGCCGCCCCGACGAGGAACGGCGCGACGAACGACCCCAAGTTGATGCCCATGTAGAAGATGGAGAAGCCCGAGTCGCGTCGCGGGTCGTCGCGCGCGTAGAGCTCGCCGACCATCGAGGACACGTTGGGCTTGAGCAGGCCGGTCCCGAGCGCGACCATCGCGATGCCGAGCATCGAGAACGTCAGCCCAGGGACCGTCAGGCTGACGTGACCCGCGGCGATGATGATCCCGCCGTACAGGACCGAGCGCCGCGAGCCGATCACCCGGTCGGCGAGCCATCCGCCGACGACCGAGAGCAGGTAGACGCTCGTGCCGTAGATCGAGACGAGCGCGAGCCCGGTCGTCTCGCCGATGCCCAGCCCGCCGTTCGCCACGGAGTCCGTGAGGTAGAACAGCAGGATCGCGCGCATCCCGTAGTAGCTGAACCGCTCCCACAGCTCCGTGGTGAAGAGCGTCAGCAGCCCGCGCGGGTGGCCGAAGAACGCGTGGTCCCCCTCGATCGCACCCGCCGCGGGCACCGAGTCAGACGCTGAGCCAGGCACCGAGTCAGACGCAGGACCGGCCGACGAGCCCGCCGGGCGCGCGACCCCGCCCGGGCCGGGCGGTGCGCCCGGGTCCGGCTCGACCTCGAACTCGCGTTCGCCGCCGCCACCCTGCGTCGTCATGCGTTCGATGCTCCCACCGGCGTGCGCGACGGGCGACCGTTAGCGTGGCCGGATGCCGACGATCTGGTGGTGCCGCCGCGACCTCCGCCTCGCCGACAACCCGGCCCTCGTCGCGGCGGTGGAAGCGGCCCGGGAGGCCGGCGACGACGTCGTCGCGCTCTACGTGCTCGACCCTCGCCTCTGGGGTGCGGCGGGCGACCCACGTCGCGCCTACCTCGCGCGGAGCCTCGCCGCGCTCGACGGTGCGACGGGCGGGCGGCTCGTCGTGCGGCACGGAGACCCACGCAGCGTCGTCCCCACGCTCGCGCGCGAGGTGGGCGCCGAGGAGGTGCACGTCGCGGCGTCGTACGAGCCGTTCGGCGTCGCGCGGGACGCGGCGGTCGAACGGTCGCTGCCCGACGCCGGGGCGCGCCTCGTGCGGACCGGCTCGCCCTACGCCGTCGCGCCCGGGCGTGTGGTAACCCGCACCGGGACACCCTTCCAGGTCTTCACGCCCTTCCGCGACGCGTGGGTCGCGCACGGGTGGCGCGAGCCGGCACCCCGTCCGCGTGACGTGCCGTGGGCGGACGTGCGGTCGGACGGCGTCCCGGACGACCCCGGGACGGACGCCCGTCTCCCCACCGCGGGCGAGGCGGCCGCGCGCCGCCGGTGGCGCGCGTTCCTCGCCGACCACCTCGCGGGCTACGCGACCGAGCGCGACCGCCCCGACCGAGCCGCGACGTCGGGCATGTCCGTGCCGCTCAAGTGGGGCGAGCTCCACCCGCGGACCCTTCTCGCGGACGTGCGGAGCGCCCTGCACGACGGGCTCGCACCGTCCGACGACGCGCTCGCCTACCGGTCCGAGCTCGCGTGGCGCGAGTTCCACGCGGACGTCCTGTTCCACCACCCGGGGGCGGCGCGGCGGTCGCTGCGCACGGTCGTGCCCGACGACGCGTGGGCGACCGGCGCGGACGAGGACCGGTACCTCGCGGCCTGGACGGCCGGGCGCACCGGCTACCCGCTCGTCGACGCCGGCATGCGTCAGCTCCTCGGCGAGGGATGGATGCACAACCGCGTACGGATGGTCGTCGCGTCGTTCCTCGTCAAGGACCTGCACGTGCGGTGGCAGCGCGGCGCGGCGCACTTCCTGGCGCACCTGGCGGACGGCGACGTCTCGCAGAACCAGCTCAACTGGCAGTGGGTCGCCGGCACCGGGCGCGACGCCGCGCCGTACTTCCGCATCTTCAACCCGGTGACGCAGGGCAGGACGTTCGACCCGGACGGCACGTACGTGCGCCGCTGGGTGCCGGAGCTGCGCGGCGTCGAGGGCCGGGCGGTCCACGAGCCGTGGACGCTGCGGGAGCAGCCCGCGGGGTACCCCGAGCGGATCGTCGACCACGCCGTGGAGCGGCGGGTCTCGCTCGACGACTTCGAGCGCGCCCGGCAGCGCTGAGACCTTTCTCAACCAGAGGGTTGACGGACACCGGTCGCGAGCGTAACGTCATCGTCAACCGAACAGTTGACTAACCGGACGCCGACCCGGCGCCCCACACGAGGAGGTCCCGTGACGGCCGACCCGCTCTCGCGCGTGTTCTCGGCGCTCGCCGACCCCACGCGCCGCGACATGGTGGCCCGGCTCGCGTCCGGCGACGCCAGCGTGGGCGAGCTCGCCCGGCCGTACGACATGTCCGTCCAGGCCGTGTCCAAGCACCTGCGGGTGCTCGAGGACTCCGGCCTGGTGACCCGCACGACGGACGCCCGGCGCGCCCCCGTGCACCTCGAGGCGGAGGTCTTCGACCTCATGACGAAGTGGATCGAGCGCTACCGGCGCGAGGCGGAGGACCGCTACCGCCGCCTCGACGACGTCCTGCGCGACCTGCCCGACGAGCCGGCCGCGCCCCCGAACGACCCGACGACAGGAGCATCATCATGACCACCACCGGCACCCACGAGACCGAGATCGTCGTCCCGGAGGACCTCCCGACGGTCCGCATCGTGCGCGAGTTCGACGCCCCCGCGGCGAAGGTCTTCCGCGCGCACGTCGACCCCGAGCTGTTCGCGCGCTGGAACGGCCCGCGCTACCTCACCCAGCGCAACGAGCTCTGGGACGTGCGCACGGGCGGCGCGTACCGGTACGTCCAGGTGGACCCCGACGGCAACGAGTACGCGTTCTTCGGCAGCGTCCACGAGGTGCGCCCGGACGAGCTCATCGTCCAGACGTTCACGTTCGAGGGCTTCCCCGACGGCGTCTCCCTGGACCGCCTCGTGTTCGAGGACCTGCCCGGCGGTCGCAGCCGGCTCACCGCGACGTCGCTCGTCGACTCGTTCGAGGGCCGCGACGGCTTCGTCGCCAGCGGCATGGAGGTCGGGGTCCGCGAGGGCTACGAGCAGCTCGACGAGCTCCTCGCGGAGTCCTGACCCGACCCGCGCGACGACGGGGCGGCACCCACCAGCGGTGCCGCCCCGTCGTCGTCGGTCGGGTTCGGTGGTTCCCCGTGCCCGGCCCCCGCGGCCGGGCACGGGAGTCTTCAGCCCCTCACGCCTCGCCGCGGGCGAGGAGGCGACCGGTGGGGCGGTCGAACGTGATCTCCTCGCCGCGCAGGTACGTCGCGACGACGGCGCCCGAGAGCACGCGGTCGGCGTACGGCGTGATGGGGTTCTTGTGGTGCAGGGCCCTCGGGTCGACGACGAACGCCGTGTCCGGCTCGACGATCGCGAGGTCGGCGTCGAAGCCGAGCGTGATCGAGCCCTTGCGCCGGAGCCCGGCGATGCCGGCCGGGCGTGACGACATCCACTCCACGACGCGCGCGAACGGCACGCCCCGCGTCCGGGCCTCCGTCCACACGATCGCGAGGCCGAGCTGGAGCGACGAGACGCCGCCCCACGCCGTCCCGAAGTCGCCCGTGTCGAGGTCCTTGAGGTCGAGGGTGCTCGGCGAGTGGTCCGAGACGACGCAGTCGATCGTGCCGTCGACCAGCCCCTCCCAGAGCAGCTCGCGGTTGTCGATCTCCCGGATGGGCGGGCAGCACTTGAACTGCGTCGCGCCGTCGGGGATCTCCTCGGCCGCGAGCGCCAGGTAGTGCGGGCAGGTCTCGACCGTGATCCGTACGCCCTCGCGCTTCGCGCTGCGGATCATCGGCAGCGCGTCGGAGCTCGACAGGTGGAGCACGTGGGCGCGCGCGCCCGTCCAGCGGGCTGCCTCGATCACGGCGGCGATCGCGACGTTCTCCGCGCCGCGCGGGCGGGACGCGAGGAACGTGTCGTAGTGGTCGCCGTGCGGCGTGGGCGCGTGCTCGATGGCGCGCGAGTCCTCGGCGTGCACGAGCATCAGCCCGTCGAAGTCCCCGAGGACGCGCAGGTCCGCCTCCAGCTCGTCGGGCTCGAGGTACCCGAACTCCTCGACGCCCGAGTGCAGCAGGAAGCACTTGAAGCCGAACACGCCGGCGTCCCACAGCGGACGCAGCTCGTCGGCGTTGCCGGGCACGGCACCGCCCCAGAACCCGACGTCGACGAACGCCTGGTCCCGCGCGACCTTCTGCTTGGTCTCCAGCGCCGCGACGTCGACCGTCGGGGGGATCGAGTTGAGCGGCATGTCGACGATCGTCGTCACCCCGCCCGCGGCGGCGGCCCGCGTCGCGGACGCGAACCCCTCCCACTCGGTGCGCCCGGGCTCGTTGACGTGCACGTGCGTGTCGACGAGCCCGGGGACCAGCACCTGGTGCGGCGCCAGCTCGACGACGCGCGCGCCGTCGAGCCCGGCGCCGAGCGGCTCGATCGCGCGGACCACTCCCCCGCTGATCCCGACCTCGCGCGGGTGCTCGCCGCCAGCCACGAGCACCCGCTCGCCGCGCACGACGAGGTCGTAGTCGCGCTCCGTCGTCGCGCTCATCGCGGCCTCCTCCTGTCCGGGCACCCGTTCGTGCTCCCCACGGTGCGTCACGCTCAGTCGAGCAGCGCGACGGCGGTCGGCGCGTCGTCGGCCGAGATCGCGAGGTCCTCGAACTCGTTCACGCCCGTGAGCTCGACCCCCATCGCGATGTTGGTCACGCGCTCGAGGATCACCTCGACCACGACCGGCACGCGGAACTCGGCCGCCAGGGCCTGCGCCTTGGCGAACGCGTCGCCCAGCTCGGCGGGGTCGGTCACGCGGATCGCCTTGCAGCCGAGGCCCTCGGCGACCTTGACGTGGTCGACGCCGTAGCCGTTCACCTCGGGCGAGTTGACGTTCTCGAACGAGAGCTGCACGTGGTAGTCCATGTCGAACGCGCGCTGCGACTGCCGGATGAGGCCGAGGTAGGAGTTGTTCACGACGACGTGCACGTACGGCAGGTTGAACTGCGCGCCGACCGCGAGCTCCTCGATCATGAACTGGAAGTCGTAGTCGCCCGAGAGCGCGACGACCGGCTCGTCCGGCACGGCCTTCGCGACGCCGAGCGCCGCCGGTCCGGTCCAGCCGAGCGGGCCCGCCTGGCCGGCGTTGATCCAGTGCCGCGGCTTGTAGACGTGGAGGAACTGCGCGCCGGCGATCTGCGAGAGGCCGATCGTCGTGACGTAGCGGGTCTCGGGCCCGAACGCCTTGTTCATCTCCTCGTACACGCGCTGCGGCTTGATGGGGATCTCGGTGAAGTGCGTCTTGCGCTGCAGCGTGCGCTTGCGCTCGGCGCACTCGGCGGCCCAGCCGGAGTAGTCGCGCGCCCGTCCGGCGTCGCGGCGCTCGCGCGCGACCTCGACGAACAGCTCGAGGGCCGCCTTCGCGTCGGACACGATGCCGTAGTCGGGCGCGAACACGCGACCGATCTGCGTCGGCTCGATGTCGACGTGGACGAAGGTCCGGCCCGCGCGGTAGGTGTCGAGCCCGCCCGTGTGACGGTTGGCCCAGCGGTTGCCGATCCCGAGCACGAAGTCCGAGGCGAGCAGGTTCGCGTTGCCGTAGCGGTGCGACGTCTGCAGCCCCGCCATGCCGGCCATGAGCGCGTGGTCGTCAGGGATGACGCCCCAGCCCATGAGCGTCGGGATCACCGGGACGCCCAGGGTCTCGGCGAGCTCGACGAGCAGGTCCTCGCCCCCCGCGTTGACGATGCCGCCGCCCGCGATCAGCAGCGGACGCTCGGCCGCGAGGAGCAGGTCGATCGCCTTCTCGGCCTGCGCGCGCGTCGCCGTCGGGCGGTGCACGGGCAGCGGCTGGTAGGTGGCCGGGTCGAACTCGATCTCCGCGAGCTGCACGTCGATCGGCAGGTCGATGAGCACGGGGCCCGGGCGGCCCGAGCGCATGAGGTGGAACGCCTGCTGGAACACCTGCGGCACCTGGCCGGCCTCGAGGACGGTCTTGGCCATCTTGGTCACCGGAGCGGCGATGCTCGCGATGTCGACGGCCTGGAAGTCCTCCTTGTCGAGCTTGGCGACCGGCGCCTGGCCCGTGATGCACAGGATCGGGACCGAGTCGGCCCACGCGGCGTAGAGCCCGGTGATCATGTCGGTGCCCGCGGGGCCGGACGTGCCGACGCAGATGCCGATGTTGCCCGGCTTCGCCCGGGAGTAGCCGTCGGCCATGTGCGACGCGCCCTCGACGTGACGCGCGAGCACGTGCCCGATGCCGCCGTGGGCGCGCATCGCGGAGTAGAAGGGGTTGATGGCGGCGCCGGGCAGGCCGAAGGCCTGGGTGGCTCCCTCGATCTCGAGGATCGCCACGGCGGCGTCCACCGCACGCATACGAGGCATGGTTTCTCTCCTTGCTGGAGGTGACGTCGTCGTCAGGGGGAAGGTCAGGAGCCGTCGCGGCCGGACAGGCGCTCGACGCCGCGGAACAGGCCGGAGTGGTCGAGGCCGCCGTCGCCGTTGGCGCGGGCGGAGGCCATGAGCTGGGCGACGAGGCCGCCGAGCGGCGCGACGACCCCCGCCTCGCGGGCCGCGGCGGTGACGATGCCGAGGTCCTTGTGGTGCAGCTCGATGCGGAACCCGGGACCGAAGTCGCGGTCGAGCATCTTGCGCGCCTTCTGGTTCAGCACGGCCGAGCCGGCGAGCCCGCCTCCGAGCACCTCGATCGCGGCGTCGGTGTCGACGCCGTACGCCTCGAGGAACACGACCGCCTCGGCGAGCGCCTGGATGTTCGCGGCGACGATGAGCTGGTTCGCGGCCTTGACGGTCTGTCCGGAGCCGTTCGGGCCCACGTGCACGACCGTCTTGCCGACGACGTCGAGGAACGGCTTGGCCGCCTCGAAGTCCTCGGGCGTGCCGCCGACCATGATCGACAGCGCCGCGTTGATCGCGCCGGGCTCGCCGCCCGAGACGGGGGCGTCGACGATCCGCAGCCCCGCGTCCTTCGCCTGCTGCGCGAGCGCGACCGTGACGTCGGGACGGATCGAGGAGAAGTCGACGACGAGCGCGCCCGGCTTCGCGTTCGCGAGGACGCCGTCGTCGCCCGTGAGGACCGCCTCCACGTCGGGCGAGTCCGGGACCATGATCGCGACGACGTCGGCGCCGGAGACCGCGTCGGCGACCGACCCGGCCGCGCGCCCGCCCGCCTCGACGAGCGGCGCGGTCTTCTCGGGGTTGCGGTTGTAGCCCGCGACGTCGTGACCGGCGTTCTGCAGGTGGACGGCCATGGGGCTGCCCATGATGCCGAGTCCGATGAAGGCGATGGAGGCCATGGTGTGCTCCTCTGGGTGGTTCAGGTCGGGGGTCGAGGCGGCCGACGGACGGCCGGGGGTCGCGTCAGCGCTCGGCGGCGGGGAGCCACGCGAACGGGTCGGCGGCGTCGGTCTTGTACTCGAGACCGATCCAGCCGTCGTAGCCGCCGGCGCGCAGGTCCTTGGTCCAGCGGTCGATCGGCAGGTCGCCCGTGCCGGGCTCGCCGCGCCCGGGCGCGTCCGCGACCTGCACGTGCGCGATGCGGCCTCGGTGGGTCGACAGGGCCGCGTCGACGTCGTCGCCGTTGACGGCCAGGTGGTAGACGTCGAACAGGAGGCCGAGGTTCGTCTCGCCGTGGTCGGCCGCGACCCGGTCGAGGACGCGCACGGCGTCGGCGGCCGTCTTCAGCGGGTACGCCGGCGCGCCGCTCACGGGCTCGACGAGCACCGTGCCGCCGATGCGCCCGACGGCGCGGGCCGCGAGCGCGAGGTTCTCGGCGCCGAGCGCGTCCTGCGCCTCGGGCGACTCGCCCTCCTGGCGGTTGCCGTAGAGCGCGTTGAACGCGCGGCAGCCGGTGCGCTCGCCGATCGCGGTGACGACGTCGAGGTTCGCACGCAGGTCGGCCGACCGCGCGGGCCACGACACGAGGCCGCGGTCGCCGCCGGGCATGTTGCCGGCGTCGAAGTTGAGCCCGGTGAGCTGGACGCCCGCCGCCTCGATCGCGCCGACGAACGCGTCCACCTCGTCCTGCGCCGGCGTGGGCGACGCGAACGGCCACCAGAACTCGACCCCGCGGAAGCCCGCGGCCGCCGCGGCTGCCGGCCGCTCGAGCAGCGGCAGGTCCGTGAGCAGGATCGAGCAGTTGACGGTGTACGTCGGTGCGGGGCTCATCGTCGTCTCCCTGGATCCGTCCGCGTCTCGCTGCGTTGCGATTCCATTCTGCGGAACTTTTCTTCTGCTGTATGGAAGTGTAGACACCGTTCATGCAGAGCGTCAACCGTCGAAGAGGCCTCGGTGCGACGTCCAGGCCGTCGGCGCCTTCCCGTAGCTGGTGCGATGGGAAGCCCGTCAGCGGAGTCTCACGAGGGCGCGCAAGGCTGAACCTCTCCCAGGCCTCGGGTGCAGACCCTGGCGACGACGGTGGCAAGAGAGGGCGACGAACTTGGGCTCGCGCGCTGCTCTCGTCCGCTCTCACACGACCCACGAAGGCGGGTCGTGCGACGGCTCCCGTTTCCGGCGTGCGCGCTCGAGTCGCGCTCGGCGACGTTCAGACGTCGTGCATCATCGGGATGGCGAAGGCGAGACGCGCTGCCGCTCGGTCAGGAGGTCAAGGGCCGGTCGCGGTGCTCTTCGAGGAGTGGGCGGGCGTGGCCTTCGTGGAGGCGCAGAACGCGAGGCTCGACGGAGGCGCAAACCTCGTCGCTACAGGGACGTTCGTCGACAGGCGGAATCGACGTGCGGCCTGGTCCTCCACGACGCATGACGGCGACCGGTCGGGACCGGGCCTGAGTCACAGTCCCGTGGTACCCACTCCGTACTCGGCTTGCTCCGGCGTGAATCCTTCGAAGAGCAACTGGTCGACGAGACCGGCTCGCGAGAACGACGTCAAGTCGAGGTAGCTCGCCGCGCTCTCGGCGGCCTCCGCGTTCCAGTCAACGCCGCCCTCGGCCTCGAGTCGAGCGATGGCGAACTCGGCGTCGGCCGTGCTGAAACCCTCGAACTCGAGCTGCCCGATGAGGCCCGAACGCGAGAACCCCGTCAGGTCGAGGTAGCTCACGGCCGACCGGTACGCATTCTGCTGCGCGACCGACCCGATCCTCGCCGCTTCGGCAGCGGCCGCCTCTGCAGCAGCAGCCTCGTCAGCGAGTCGCTGCTCCTCCGCCAGCCGCTCCTCCTCGGCTTCCGCCGCCGCCGCAGCTTCCTCCTCGGCGAGGCGATCCGCCTCTGCTTGCTCCTCCGCAGCGATCTCGTCAGCCGACTTCTCGCCCGTATCGGCATCTTGCGTCGTCGCGACGACGACGGGATCTTCGCCTGCGCCGCCATTCCCGCCGACCAGCGCCGCGATGGCGACGATGAGCAGGACCACACCGCCTGCTCCCGTCAGGAGCTTGTGCCGCGCAATCCAGGACTTCCTCTGTGCTGCGCCAACGCTCTCCTCGCCGACACCGACCTCGGCAAGCGACTCTCGGGAATCGGAAGAACCGGCCCCGGCGTCATCGACCCAGAACCGCCACCCCTGCGGCGCGGGTCCCCATGCGGGGTCAGGCGACCAGCCTGGCGGCGGTGACCACCCTGGAGGGGGCGGCGGCCAGTTGGGCGGGGAGTTGTAGCGCGGTGCCATGAACACTCCATTGGTTCACGTGATCCGTTGCTGTACACCTCACTGTGGCACCGCCGGCGGGCCGAGAACCGTTCGGAGCCGGATGATCTTGCCGCCGCGCCGGGTGAAATCCCTGAAGCGCGTCGAGGGCCCGGCTCCGCGTGCGGAACCGGGCCCTCGTCGTGCTTCGTCAGGTCGCGTCAGCGCCGGCGGTCGAGCTTGACCTGCCGGTTCACGTCCTTGTAGAGCAGGTAACGGAACGGCTTGGGGCCGCCCGCGTAGCAGGCCTGCGGGCAGAACGCGCGGAGCCACATGAAGTCGCCCTCCTGGACCTCGACCCAGTCGCCGTTGAGGCGGTAGACCGCCTTGCCCTCGAGCACGTAGAGCCCGTGCTCCATGATGTGCGTCTCCGCGAACGGGATGGACCCGCCGGGCTGGAACGTCACGATGTTGACGTGCATGTCGTGCGCGAGGTCGTCGGGGTCGACGAACCGTGTCGTGACCCACACCCCGTCGGTGTCCGGCATCGCGCGCGGCTCGACGTCCTGCTCGCGCGTGACGAACGACGTCGCGGTGTGGCCCGGGATCGGCTCGTAGACCTTGCGGATCCACTGGAACGCCGCCTTGGCGTCCGACCGGTTGTGCAGCGCCCACCGCTCCCCCGCCGCGAGGTACGCGTACCCGCCCGGCTCCAGCACGTGCTCGACGCCCGCGAGCGTGAGCACGAGCGTGCCCTCGGTGACGAAGACGACGGACTGCACCGTCTCCTCGTCCTCGCCCTGGTCCGACCCGCCGCCGGGCGAGACCTCCATGACGTACTGCGCGAACGTCGTCGCGAACCCCTCGATCGGCCGGGCGAGCACCCACAGCCGGGTCTTCTCCCAGCCGGGCAGGTTGCTCGTGACGATGTCGCGCAGCACGCCGCGCGGGATCACCGTGTAGGCCTCGGTGACGATCGCGCGGTCGGTGAGCAGCTCGGTCTGGCCGGGCAGGCCACCCTGCGGGGTGTAGTAGGGGGTGGTCTGGGTCATGGGTTCACTCCTCGAGATGATGGCCCGGGCCGACGGCGGTCGGTCGCGGCGGGCTGGACGGGGGCGGCGGGTGGACGGGAAGGTGCGCGGGCGTGGGTCAACCCGCGACGAACTGCGGGGCGTGGCCCGAGACGCGGACGGCGTCGAGCCCGGCGCGGTCGAGACCGGTCGCGGCGCGGACCTCGGCCTCGGTGAGCGCGCCGCAGTCGACGCCGCGCCCGAGGAACCAGGCCATCGCCTTGGCCGTAGCGGGCTCGTCGAGCACGCCGCCGGCGTCGGGCACGAACCCGACGTACGCGGCGAGGCGCGCGAGCGCCGAGGCCGCGCCCTCGCGGTAGAACGCGTACGTCGCCGCGAACCGGCTCGGGAGCTGCGCGGGGTGCAGGTCCCAGCCCTGGTAGTAGCCGCGCTCGAGCGAGCGACGCACGAGCCGTCCGTGCAGGAGCCACGCCGCGTCGACGGCCTGCGGGTCGCCGACCGGGAGCACGTTCGTCGAGCCGTCCGAGAGCCGCACCCCCGTGCCCGCGACCGCGAGCTGCATGGCGGACTTCGCGTGGTCGGCCGCGGGGTGCTCCATCGACTGGTACGCCGCCGCGATGCCGAGGGACGCCGAGTAGTCGTACGTGCCGTAGTGCAGCGCGGTGACGCGGCCGGGTGCGGCGTGCACGAGCCGCGCGACGGTCGCGGTGCCGTCCGCCGCGAGCAGCGCCTGCGGCGTCTCGACCTGCACCTCGAACCGCAGGCTGCCCGGCTCCAGGCCGTTCGCCGCCTCGACACGCTCGCACGCGACCGCCATCGCCTCGACCTGCTGCGGCGCGGTGACCTTGGCGAGCGTGACGACGAAGCCGTCGGGCAGGCCCGCGTGTCCCTGCGCGGCGCGGGCCGCGACGAGCTCGGCCACGAACAGCGCGAGCGTGCGCACCCCGCGCCGGCGCGTGGCGGCCTCGAGGCACTTGATCCGGATGCCGGAGAACGGCGTCGCCGTGCCCTGTGCCTCGGCCCGCGCGAGCTCGCGCGCGGCCGCCGTGACCGCGGCGTCCTCGGCCGCGTCCCCGCGGTCCCCGAACCCGTCCTCGAAGTCGATCCGCAGGTCCTCGATCGCCTCGACCGCGAGCTTGGCGCGCACGCGCTCGGCGACGGCGTCGGCGAGGCCGTCCCCGGAGCCCGCACCGATCCCGAGCAGGTCGACGAGGCGACGTACCCCATCGACAGCACCGCCCGCCGCGTCGACGGCCTCTCGCGCCCGGGCCGCCCACTCGGGCACGAGACCCGCGGTGTACCGGTCGCCCGGCACGTAGACGGTATGCACGGGCTGGCGCGAGCCGTCGTCGCCCGGGTACCGCGCCTCGAGCTCCGCGTCCCACGGCCCGAGCAGACCGTCGAGCGTCGCGTGCAGCGCGGCGGTCCCCTGCTCGCTGAAGCCCTTCCCTGATGCCGAGCCCGATCCCTCCGGGAACCCCGCCGGCATCAGGAGGCGTCCTGCTCGTGCGCGACGACGTCCTCGTACGCGGGCAGCGTGAGGAAGTCGACGTAGTGCTCGTTGAGCGCGATGTCCGCGACGAGCGCGGCGGCCCGGTCGTACGGGCCGGCGTCGTACGCCTCGTGCCCGACGTCGTCGCGCAGCCGGGCGGTCTCCTCGCGCAGGAGCGTGCGGACCAGGTCGGCGGTGATCGTCGTGCCCGCGCCCTCCCCCGCGGTGAACGACGCGCCCGAGCGCACCCACTGCCACACCTGCGAGCGCGAGATCTCCGCGGTCGCGGCGTCCTCCATGAGGTTGTGGATCGCGACCGCGCCGTTGCCCGCGAGCCACGCCGCGACGTACGCGACCGACACGTAGAGGTTGTTGCGCAGCCCGGCCTCCGTGATGTCACCCCCTGCGGTCGAGACGTCGAGGAGCTGCTCGGCCGTGACGTGGACCTCAGGGCGCTGCCGGTCGAGCTGGTTGGGCCGCTCGCCCAGCACGCCGTCGAACACCTCGCGGCACACGGGCACGAGGTCGGGGTGCGCGACCCACGACCCGTCGAACCCGTCGCCCGCCTCACGCTGCTTGTCGGCGCGCACCTTGTCGAAGGCCTGGGCCGTGACCTCGGGCTCGCGACGGTTCGGGATGACCGCGGCCATGCCGCCCATCGCGAAGGCGCCGCGCCTGTGGCACGTCTGGACGAGCAGCTCCGTGTACGCCCGCATGAAGGGCGCGGTCATGGTGATGGCGCCGCGGTCGGGCAGCGTGAACGACGGACCGGAGTCGCGGAAGTACTTGATGACCGAGAACAGGTAGTCCCAGCGCCCGGCATTGAGCCCCGACGCGTGGTCGCGCAGCTCGTAGAGGATCTCGTCCATCTCGAACGCGGCCGGGATGGTCTCGATGAGGACGGTCGCGCGGATCGTCCCGTGCGGGACGCCCAGGGACTCCTCGGCGTGCGTGAAGACCTCGTCCCACAGCCGCGCCTCGAGGTGCGACTCCATCTTGGGCAGGTAGTAGTAGGGGCCCGAACCGCGCGCGAGGAGCTCCGCGGCGTTGTGGAAGAAGTGCAGGCCGAAGTCGACGAGCGCGCCGACGGCGGGCGTCCCGTCCACCGTGAGGTGCACCTCGTCGAAGTGCCACCCGCGTGGTCGCACGACCATGACGGCGAGCGGGTCGCCGTCGGCCTCGGGACGCAGCGCGTACTGCTTGCCCTCCGGCGACGTGAACGCGAGCGTGCGGCGCGTGGCGTCGTGCAGAGCGACCTGGCCCCCGACGACGTTCGCCCAGTGCGGCGTCGACGCGTCCTCGAGGTCGGCGAGCCAGACCTTCGCTCCCGAGTTGAGGGCGTTGATCGCCATCTTCGGCGTGGGCGGGCCGGTGATCTCGACGCGGCGGTCGACCAGGTCGGCGGGCGCACCCGCGACGGTCCAGTCGCCTGCGCGCACGTCGGCGGTCTCGGGCAGGAAGTCGAGGCGTCCTGTGCGGGAGACCTCGTCGCGGCGCGCGGCGCGCGCGGCGAGGAGCTCGTCGCGGCGGGCACCGAAGCGCCGCTGCAGGTCGGCGACGAAGTCGAGCGCGTCGGGCGTGAGGATCTCGTCGGACCGTTCGACGGCGGGTCCGTGGACGGCGACGGCCGTGGTGGTGGTCATGGTGGTGTCCTTTCTGCGGGCGTTCAGGGCTGACGACGGTGCGTCAGGCCCGGGGCGCCGTCCCGGCGTGGTGACCCGACGTGGTGCTCTCCTGAGCCTGCTCCGCACGGGCGCGCTCCGCGACCTCGGCGACGGCGCGCGCGACGGCCTTGGAGACGGCGGGCTCGAACACGCTCGGCACGATGTAGCTCGCGCTGAGCTCCTCGGGCGCGACGGCGTCCGCGATGGCGACGGCCGCGGCGCGCAGCATCTCGTCCGAGATCTCGCTCGCGCCGACGTCCAGCAGCCCGCGGAACAGGCCCGGGAAGGCGAGCACGTTGTTGATCTGGTTCGGGTAGTCGCTGCGGCCCGTCGCGACGACGGTCGCGTGCTGCGCGGCGGCGATGGGGTCGACCTCGGGCGTCGGGTTCGCGAGCGCGAAGACGATCGCGTCGTCGGCCATCGTCGCGACGTCGTCGCCCGTGAGGATGTTCGGGCCGGACACGCCGATGAACACGTCGGCCCCCGCGAGGCCCTCGCGCAGCGTGCCCGTGAAGCCCTCGGCGTTGGTCGTCTCGGCCAGACGACGGCGGTGCTCGTCGGTGAGGTTCGCGCCCGGGTGGATCGCCCCGTGGCGGTCGAACGCGACGATGCGGCGCGCGCCCTGGCCCTGGAGCAGCGAGATGATCGCGTTGCCCGCGGCACCGACGCCCGAGACGACGACGCGCACGTCCTCGATCTGCTTGCCCACGACGCGCAGCGCGTTCGTCAGCGCGGCGAGCACGACGATCGCGGTGCCGTGCTGGTCGTCGTGGAACACGGGGATGTCCAGCTCCTCGCGCAGGCGGCGCTCGATCTCGAAGCAGCGCGGCGCGGAGATGTCCTCGAGGTTGATCCCGCCGTACACGGGCGCGATCGCCTTGACGGTGCGGATGATCTCCTCGGTGTCGGTCGTGTCGAGGCAGACCGGCCAGGCGTCGACGCCCGCGAACTGCTTGAAGAGCGCGGCCTTGCCCTCCATGACCGGGAGCGCCGCGGCGGGACCGATGTCGCCCAGGCCGAGGACGGCCGTGCCGTCCGTGACGACGGCGACGGTGTTGCGCTTGACCGTCAGACGACGCGCGTCCTCGGGGCGCTCCGCGATGGCGAGGCACACGCGCGCCACGCCCGGCGTGTAGGCGCGGGCCAGGTCGGCGCGGTGGCGCAGCGGCACCTTGGGGTTGACCTCGAGCTTGCCGCCGAGGTGCATGAGGAACGTCGCGTCGCTCACGTGCCGCACGGTGAGGCCGTCGAGCGCGCCCAGCGCGTCCCGGATCTGCTCCACGTGCGCGGCGTCGACGGTGTCGGCCGTGATGTCGACGACGAGGCGGTCGGCGCCCGACTCCGAGACGTCGACGCCCGTGATCGCGGCGCCCGTCGCGCTCACGGCGGCGACGAGGTCGCTCGCGGTGCGGTGCCCGCTCGGGGCCTCGACACGCAGCGTGATGGAGTAGCTCGGGCTGGTCGCCGCGGCCTTCGCCGTCGAGGCCGGCGTCTCCGGGGCCTTCGTCTCGGACGTCATGTTCGTTCCTTCTTCTCGTATGCTGATGCGTGTCTTCCGTGATGCGGAAGGGAGCGGGACGGTCCCGCACTGCTCAGGCGAGGTGCGCCCGCCGTCGGGCGGCACCTGGTGGACAGGAGATGGTGAGATGGCCGAGACCTCGGCGGCGACGGAGCCGACGGAGACCGCGCCGAGCGCCCGGCCGGCGAAGCCGGCCGGGGGCGTGCAGTCCGTGGACCGGGCGATCGAGCTGCTCGAGCTGCTCGCCGACTTCGGCGGCGAGTCCGGGCTCAGCGAGCTCGCGCAGCACGCCGGGCTGCCCCTGCCGACGATCCACCGGCTGCTGCGGACGCTGCTCGCCCAGGGCTACGTGCGCCAGACGCCGTCGCGCCGCTACACGCTCGGCCCGCGGCTCATCCGCCTCGGCGAGTCGGCGGGGCGCCAGCTCGGCGCCGGCGCCCGCCCCTACCTCGAGCGGCTCGCGCACGACCTCGGGGAGTCGGCGAACCTCGCGATGATCGACCGCGACATGGCCGTCTACGTCGCCCAGGCCTCGTCGAGCCACTCGATGCGGATGTTCACCGAGGTCGGCCGGCGCGTGTACACGCACTGCACGGGCGTCGGCAAGGCCGTGCTCGCCCAGCTCCCCGACCAGACGGTGCGGGAGATCATGGGCCGGGTCGGCATGCCGCCCGCGACGGACCAGTCGATCACCGACGTCGACGCGCTCCTCACCGAGCTCGCGGCGACGCGCGACCGCGGCTACGCGATCGACGACGGCGAGCAGGAGCTCGGCGTGCGCTGCTTCGCCGTCGCGGTGCCCGACGCCCCGACCCCCACCGCCCTGTCCGTCTCCGGCCCCGCGGCCCGCGTGACGTACGAGTTCGGGGAGCGCGCCGTGCCGGTGCTGCACCGCGTCGCGAGCGAGCTCACGCGCGAGCTCATCACCGCAGCGCCCTGAGGCGACGCCCGGGCCGGAGCGGCCGGGTGGCGCCGCGCCCGGCCACGACGGTGCGGGCGCGCCCTGCCGGACCGCGGGGGCTCCGCGGCCGGGCAGGGCGCGTCCGTCCGTCATGGTCGGCTCAGCAGAACCCGGTGACGGACGCCCAGGCGCGCGGCTCGGCCGGCTCGCCCTCGCGCTGCACCGTCGCCTCGATGAGGCCGTATGGACGGTCGGCCGCGAAGAAGACCTCGTTCGGGTTGTCGAGGCCGAACGGCGCCAGGTCCACGAGGAAGTGGTGCTTGTTCGGCATCGAGAACTTGATCTCGGCGATCTCCGGGACGGCCTCCAGGACCGCCTTGCCCATCGCGAACAGCGTCTGCTGCAGCGCGAGCGAGTGGGTCGTCGCGAACGCCTCGAGCTGGATGGCGCGGACCTTCGCGTACACGGCGTCGAAGTCGACGTCCGTCGTCGTGTAGCGCCAGCGCGAGGTGACCGACGTCGCGAGGATGCGGTCGTTCGTCTCCACGAGCGTCGTGTAGCGGTCGCGCGGGAACCCGTGGAACTCCGAGCCCGTCGACTTGAGCACGACGAGGTCCGTGAGACCCGAGACGACGAAAACCTCGTCGCCGTCGCGCTGGACGACCGTCGTGCGCGTCTCCTGGTTGTTCCGGACGAACGCGTGGTCGTGCTCGCCCTCCGCGGTCTCGATGCGGTTCCAGGAGTACTGCTCGATCTCCCAGCGGCCACCCTCGATCCACTCGAAGTCCTCGACGAAGTGCTGGCCGAGGCGGATCGCGAAGTCCTCGATCGCGCCGACGCCGTCGCGGGCGAACGCGTAGATCGTGTTCTTCTGGGTGTCGGTGGCGACGCACTTGGAGTTGTCGCCCTCCAGGTGCGTGGCCTCCTGGCCGCCCCGCAGCTGCGAGGAGACGTTGAGGTCCGTGATCTCGTGGCGAGGCGTGGCGCGGTCGACGCGCACGAGGCGCACCTCCGCCTTGCCCCACTGGTTGTCGCCCAGGACGATGGCCCCGCTGCTCTGCGTGGCCGCCGGCTGCGCGGCGGTCGTGGTGGTGGTGCTCATGTCAGCTCCCTCGATAGGTCGAGTAGGCGAACGGGCTGAGCAGGACGGGGACGTGGTAGTGCTGCTCAGCGCGCGCCACCCGGAAGACGATGACGACCTCCGGGTAGAAGGACACGGTGTCTCGCCGGTCGAAGTACTCACCCGTGTCGAACACGAGCCGGTACGTACCGGGGACGAGGGTCTCGGGCCCGAGCTGGGGCACGCGACCGTCGTCGTTCGTGCGGGAGGACGCCACCAGGGACCAGCCCTGCCCCGTCGTCCTGTCCGCGATCTCCGGAGCCGCCTCCAGGCGGACGGCGATCCCCTCGGCGGGCCTACCGCTGGCCGCGTCGAGTACGTGCGTGGTGATGTGGCTGGCGTGGGTGCTCATGGGGTCAGCATTCCCTTCAGCCGCAGCGCGGCGATCTCGCGCAGGTTGCGGGCGGCGTTCGCCCGCTCGGTCTCGGCGTCGTTGCCGAGCCGCTCGGTGAGCTGCTCGAGGATCTCCTCGGCGCTGCGCCCGGCGGCCCGGACGAGGAACACGTGCCCGAACCGCTCCTCGTAGGCACGGTTCCCGTCCGCGAGGCGGCGCGCCACGTCGTCGTCGGAGGTGTCGACGCCGGACTGCTCGGCGCGCGACATGGTCGCGTCCGCGGCGCTGCCCCGGGCACGCTCCCCGATCCGAGGGTGACGGGCGAGCGCGGAGTCGACCTCGTCGTCCGTCCACGGGTCGGCCGCCCCGAGGGCGGCGTCGGCCGCGTCCTCGACGCTCGCGTACGGGCGTCCGTCGGCGACGGCGTCGGCCCAGCGCGTGACGTGCGCGCACGCGAGGAGCGCCTCGCGCGCCGCCGACGGCGACAACCGGTTGAACTCGTCCAGCGTCATCGCTGCGTGTCCCTCTCGACGTCCGGCCGGTCGGCGGTGCCGGACCTGACCTGGCCTACGATGCAATTCCACATCTCGGAAGTTTGTTTCCGTCTTATGAATGTACGTCGGACGGCTGCGCCATGTCAACCACGGTCCCCCGCCGTCGGCGTCACCGCACGTCGCACCACGGCTGCACGGACGACGGCGCCGACGGCGGCACGGACGGCGTCCCCGCGCCGCGCACGCGGCACGGCCCGGATGCCGGTTCACCTCCGGGGACGACACGGGCTCTCGCCCCGAGGGACGACGAAGGGCCCGGCAGCAGCAGCTGCCGGGCCCTTCGGCCGGTCGGACGCGGGAGCTCCCGCCGCGCTCAGGACGCGCCGAGCCCCGCCCGGAACTCGTCCTCGAGGATGCTCATGACGGTGGCGTCCGCCCAGCCGTCGCCGTCGCGGTAGACGTCGCGCAGCCGGCCCTCCTCGCGGAAGCCCAACGACTCGTAGAGCATCCGTGCCCGCGGGTTGATGCTCAGCACGTCCAGGCTCACACGGTGCAGGCGCGGACCCTCGTGGCGGACCCCGTCGGCGTCGGTCGCGCCCTCGAACGCGAACCGCAGCACCTCGAAGATCGCCTCACGACCGTAGCCGCGGCCCCGGTAGTTCGGGAGCAGCGAGAGGCGCAGGTTCGCCGAGCGGGCGTCCTCGTCGAGGTCGTTGAGCACGATCTCGCCGAGCATCTCGTCGCTCACGAGCTGACCGTCGCGCACGGCGCTCGCCGTGACGGCCCAGTCGTACCGGCCGTCGCGGTCGCTGATCGTCGCCGACCACTCGTCGATCTGGTCGCGCGTGAACGTCGCCGTCGTCCCCGTGAGCCGGTTGGACTCCGGGTCCTGGAGCGACTCCCACATGCGGTCGGCGTCCCGCGCCTCGATCGGGCGCAGGCGCACCATCTCCCCGAGCAGGACCGGTCCGCGCGTCACGGCGTCAGCCGATCCGCTCGAGGATGAGCTCGCGCACACGACCGGCGTCCGCCTGGCCGCGCGTCGCCTTCATGACCGCGCCGATGATCGCGCCGACCGGCCCGAGGTTGCCGCCCCGCACCTTCTCGACGACGTCCGGCTGCGCGGCCAGCGCCTCGTCGATCGCGGCCAGGAGCGCGCCGTCGTCGGACACGACCTCCAGGCCCCGCGCCGTGACGACGGCCTCCGGGTCCCCTTCGCCGGCGAGGACGCCGTCGAGGACCTGGCGGGCGAGCTTGTCGTTGATCCGGCCCGCGTCGACGAGCCCCTGCAGCGCCGCGACCTGCGCGGGCGTCACGGGAAGCTGCTCGAGCGTGACCTCGTCCTGCTTCGCGCGACGGGCGAGCTCGCCCATCCACCACTTGCGCGCACCGGCCGGGCTCGTCCCGGCCGCGACCGTCGCCTCGATGAGGTCGATCGCGCCGGCGTTGACGACGTCCCGCATCTCGGCGTCCGCGTAGCCCCACTCGCCCTGGAGACGACGGCGGCGCGCGACCGGAAGCTCCGGCAGCGCGGCGCGGATCTCCTCGACCCACTCGCGCGGCGGCGCGACGGGGACCAGGTCGGGCTCCGGGAAGTACCGGTAGTCCTCGGCGTCGGACTTGACGCGCCCCGACGTCGTGATGCCCGTGTCCTCGTGCCAGTGCCGCGTCTCCTGGATCACCGTGCCGCCGGCGTCAAGGACGGCGGCCTGGCGCGAGACCTCGTACCGGACCGCGCGCTCGACGGAGCGGAACGAGTTGACGTTCTTCGTCTCCGTGCGGGTGCCGAGCGGCGACTCGGGCGTCGGACGCAGCGAGAGGTTCACGTCGGCCCGGACGTTGCCGCGCTCCATGCGGGCCTCGGACACGTCGAGCGCCCGGAAGATGTCGCGCAGCGTCTGCACGTACGCACGCGCGACCTCCGGCGCGCGGTCGCCCGCGCCCGTGATCGGCCGCGTGACGATCTCCACCAGCGGGATGCCGGCCCGGTTGTAGTCGACGAGCGAGTACTCGGCGCCGTGGATGCGGCCGGTCGCGCCACCCACGTGGGTGTTCTTGCCGGCGTCCTCCTCCATGTGCGCGCGCTCGATCTCGACACGGAACACGGTCCCGTCCTCGAGCTCGACGTCGATCCACCCGTCGTACGCGATGGGCTCGTCGTACTGCGACGTCTGGAAGTTCTTCGGGACGTCCGGGTAGAAGTAGTTCTTGCGTGCGAACCGGCAGGTCTCGGCGATCTGGCAGTTCAGCGCGAGGCCGATGCGGATCGCGTACTCGACGGCCTTGCCGTTGACGACGGGCAGCGCCCCCGGCAGGCCGAGGGACACCGGGGTGACCTGGGTGTTCGGCTCGGCGCCGAAGCTTACCTCGGCCGGGCAGAACATCTTGGTCAGCGTGCCGAGCTCGACGTGCACCTCGATCCCGATGACGGGGTCGTAGCGGCGCGTGGCGTCGGCGTAGTCGACGAGGTCGACGGTCGTGGCGGTCATCCGACCTGGCCTTCCTTCTCGATGGTGGCCGTGGGCAGCGCCGGCGCGCGGTCGAGCAGCGGCCCGCCCCACGCGCTGAGGAGCGCGGACTCGAGCGCGGCGCCCACCCGGTACATGCGGTCGTCGGCCTTGGCCGGCGCGAGGATCTGGAACCCGACGGGCAGGCCGTCGTCCGACAGGCCCGACGGCACCGACATCCCCGGGACCCCGGCGAGGTTCGCGGGGATCGTCGCGACGTCGTTGAGGTACATCGCGAGCGGGTCGTCGAGCTTCTCGCCGAACCGGAACGCCGTGGTCGGCGCCGTCGGGGAGACGAGCACGTCCGCCTGCTCGAACGCCGCCGCGAAGTCGCGCTGGATGAGCGTGCGGACCTTCTGCGCGCTGCCGTAGTAGGCGTCGTAGTAGCCCGCCGACAGGGCGTAGGTGCCGAGGATGATGCGGCGCTTCACCTCGTCGCCGAACCCGGCGCCACGCGTCGCGGCCATGACCCGCTCCGCGGTCACGGGACCCTCCTCGGGCTCCACGCGCAGGCCGAAGCGCATGCCGTCGAACTTGGCGAGGTTGCTCGACGCCTCCGACGGCATGATGAGGTAGTACGCGCCGAGCGCGTACTCGAAGTGCGGGCAGGAGACCTCGACGATCTCCGCGCCCAGGCCCCGCAGGAGGTCGAGCGACTGCGCGAACCGCGCGCTCACGCCCTCCTGGTAGCCCTCGCCGTTGAGCTCCTTGACGACGCCGACGCGCAGGCCCGAGAGGTCGCCCGTCGCGCCCTGCACAGCCGCGTCGACGAGCGCCGGCCCACGACCGGGGATGGACGTCGAGTCCCGCGGGTCGTAGCCGCCGATGAGCTCGTGGAGCAGCGCGGAGTCGAGCACGGTGCGCGTCACCGGGCCCGCCTGGTCCAGCGACGACGCCATCGCGATGAGGCCGTAGCGCGAGACGCCGCCGTACGTCGGCTTGACGCCCACGGTGCCCGTCACGGCACCGGGCTGGCGGATCGAGCCACCCGTGTCCGTGCCGATCGCGAGAGGCGCCTCGAACGCGGCGACCGCCGCCGCGGAACCGCCACCGGAACCGCCGGGGATGCGGTCGAGGTCCCACGGGTTGCGCGTGTTGCCGAAGGCAGAGTGCTCGGTCGACGAGCCCATGGCGAACTCGTCCATGTTCGTCTTGCCGAGGATCGGCAGCCCGGCGGCGCGGATCTTCTCGACGAGCGTCGCGTCGTACGGCGGGACCCACCCCTCGAGGATCTTCGAGCCGGCCGTCGTGGGCATGCCCTTCGTCACGACGACGTCCTTGACGGCGATCGGCACGCCGGCGAGCGGGTGCAGCTCCTCGCCGCCCACACGCCGCTCGTCGACGGAGCGCGCCGTCGCCAGCGCCTCCTCGGCGTTCACGTGCAGGAACGCGTTCACCGCGCCGTCGACCGCGGCGATCCGGTCCAGGTGCGCCCGGGTCGCGTCGACGCTCGAGAAGTCGCGTGCGATCAGTCCCTCCGCCAGCTCGGCGGCGGACAGTCGGGTCAGGTCCTCGCTCATCTCACTCCTCCCCGAGGATCTGCGGGACGGCGAAGCGCCCGTCCTCGGCCGACGGCGCCGCGGCGAGCACGTCCTCGACCGGCAGCGGCGGCTCGGGGACGTCGTCCCGGAAGACGTTGGTCATCGGGAGCGGGTGGCTCGTCGCGGGGACGTCGGGCGTCGCGACCTCGCTGACCTTGGCGATGGCGTCGACGATCACGTCGAGCTCGCCGGAGAGCCGGTCCAGCTCCTCAGGTCGCAGATCGATGCGGGCCAGCGCGGCGACGCGCGCGACCTCGTCACGGGAGATGGTGGACATGGTCGCCATTCTAGTGGTGACCGGCGACGTGCCCACCGCGCCGCCCCTCCCCGATACGCGGGTGCGACCGATGTCGTCCCGCCGAGGCTGAACCCCGGCCGGGTCCGTGGTGGGGGTTCGGTTCTAGGCCCTGTCCTGCGAATGTTCTTGGCATGTGTCCGGTAATGTCCGGGTTGTGGGTGTGGGGCGTGGTGAGCTGACTGACACGGCGTGGGCGCGGATCGAGCCGCTGCTGCCGGTCGCGACCGGGCGTGGTGGGCGCTGGCGTGATCACCGGCAGGTGATCAACGCGATCTTGTGGCGGCTGCGTACCGGTGCACCGTGGCGGGACGTGCCGGCCAAGTACGGCCCATGGAAGACGGCGCACGAGCGGCTGCGGAAGTGGACCAAGGACGGCACCTGGGACACGATCTTGGACCACGTGCAGGTCAAGGACGACGCGGTCGGGAAGGTCGAGTGGGTGTTCTCGGTCGACTCCACGCACGTGCGGGCCCACCACCATGCGGCGGGAGCCCGCAAAAAGGGGGCTGCCAGACAGGGTGGGTCAACGATCTCGCCCTCGAGGGCGAGGCACTCGGCCGCTCGCGCGGCGGACTGACGTCCAAGATCCACCTCGCCACGGACGGGCGCGGACTGCCGATGAGCGTGATCCTCACGCCCGGCCAGGCCGGTGACAACCCGCAGCTGGTGCCGTTGCTGGAGCAGGTCGCCGTGAAGCGTGACGGGCCGGGTCGGCCGCGCAAGCGTCCGGACCGGGTGCTCGCCGA